>CAUVOB010000001.1:0-197179 GCA_963553465.1 uncultured Candidatus Saccharibacteria bacterium
AATCAGCCTCAATATCCGCCACGGTAAAATCAGCCGCGTGATAATGCGTTGATGCGCCGCGATACGTCAAAATTGTCCGCTCACCGTTTGGCGCCAACAACAATACCGAGTAGCCCGTATTGTATTTTTGGGAAAATCGAACATATCGCGTATCAACATTCTCGGCGTCCAGATCGTCCAACACCGCTTGGCCAGCCGGATCACGGCCGACAACGCCCAAAAACATCACTTCGTGGCCCTGCCTGGCAAAGGTTACAGCGGCATTCGTCGCACCACCACCCGTCGAGAAGTGGATTTGATTTACATCAGCCTTAGCGCCGAGTTCCAACTTGGCAAAACAATGTTCTGGACTTTCGCACACGGGTGTTAGTGCATCTGACTGACTTAAAAAAACATCTTGTACACCTGCACCGACAGTAATAATTTTTGCCACTACACCACTGCCTTTCCGGCTGAGCCAAAGGCCTGAATCTTAGCCTCAACCACTTCCTGAACGGCTACGTACACAGGTGGCATCAGCTTAACGATGGCATATTCGTTTGGATTTTCACGCAAGGTTTTTTCCAGTGTGGTGCGGAAAGCGTAGCGCATGTCGGAGTTGATGTTGATTTTGGAGACACCAATTTTCGCCGCGTCCTCAAAATAATGCAGTGGCGTACCTGATCCGCCGTGGAGCGAAATCTGACAGTGTAGCGCCTCGCGGATACGTGCCAATAATTCCAAATCTAACACTTTCGGTACTGGATACAACCCATGCAAATTCCCCACTGCCGCCGCAAACGTGTCAATTCCCGTCGCCTCTACGAAATCACGCGCGCCTTCTGGCGTGGAAAAGGTTTTCTTAATTTCTTCGTAGTCAATCGCCTCGGTATGGACATTTGACGAACCCCAAAAATAATGCGGCTCCGACTCTACCAACGCGCCGGTAAACTTGGCGTACTCGACAACTTCGCGAGTTTTGGCGATGATTTCCTCATCCGAAGCGTCATGATTTGCCTGGGAAATATCAATATGCACAAACTCATAACCCGCGTCAATCGCCCGCTTGCAGCCCTCGACTGTTGGCCCGTGGTCCAAATTAAGATACATCTCGATGCCGTATTCAGCCTTATAATTATCCACCAAATCGCGCACGTTCTCCAGTCCCATGGCCTTGACCTCGGCGTCTGATACTTCCACCAGCACTGGCGATTGGAGCTTCTGCGCCGCCCGCGCCACGGCGATCAGCGTTTCTTGATTATCAATATTAAACGCCCCGACCGCAAAGTGCTGCGCCCGTGTCCGCTGCATCAAATGCCGCGCATGTGTGGTATTGCGCCGAATGTCAGAAATTGTCAGTCCCATAACCTCGCTTTATCCCTTATGCTACTTATGGTTATTATAGCAGCGGCGGCGGAAAATGAAAAGAGGCAAAGGGGTTTTACGATTTATTTTTGTACGGTTTTCGTCAAAATGCTGGCCTTGATTTTTTGGAGTAATATATTATTATATTGGATATTCGCATCTGATGCGATATAATAAATACATGGATACCGTGACGCTAGCCACCATCATCCTCCTATTTATTATCGGCCCGCTAGCCATCGCGCCAGCCTTTGCTTGGAAAAGTCGTATAGGCACTATTATCAGCATAACCTTAACCGCAGCAAGCCATATTATCTTTTGGCTCATCATGGGGTCAATTCTGATGAGGGAACTTGGTATTTTTACTTATGCAGCAGCATGGGAGATCGCGACACTCGTGACAATTTCCTGTATAGCTGTGGACGCTCGAGAAATTCCCTGGCGTCTGCGCCAGCCTAAATAAATGACAGGTCATCTTTTATGTGTCGGACGATTGTTTCAACATCAAGTCCATGCTTTTGCCATAATTCAGCTACCGTGCCGCTTTCGCCGAACTGGTCGCGGACGCCGATACTCTTTATTTTGACTGGTAATTTCTCGCCGAGTACTTCCGCTATCGCGCTACCAAATCCGCCGGCAATTTGCCCTTCTTCTGCCGTCACCACACGGCCGCATTTTTGGGCGGCGGCAACGACCGCTGCTTCGTCCAGCGGCTTGATGGTGCTAAAATGTACGACTTCTGCCTGAATGCCGGCGTACGCCAATTGTTCTGCCGCCATGAGGAGTTGATACGTCATCGTACCGGTGCCCAGCAGCGCCACATCAGTGCCCTGCCGCAGCACAGATGCCTGGCCAATCGCCACTGCGCCATCCAAAAACAGCGGCATGTCAGCTCGCGGCAATCGCACGTAATTTGGCCGCAGATCAGCTGCCATCACTGCTGCCATCATTTCGGCCTCGTAGGCATCACCTGGTGCCAAGACCACCATGTTTGGCAGGCTCCGCATCAGCGCGATATCCTCCAGCATTTGGTGTGTTGCGCCGTCCGCGCCAACATTCAGCCCGGCATGCGAGCCGACCAGCTTGACCGGCTGATTATTCAGGCAAATTGTCGTCCGAATTTGCTCCCAATTCCGCCCCGGACTGAACGCCGCGTAACTAGCCGCAAACGGAATATTACCCGTCGCTGCCAGCCCCGACGCTACTGTCACCAAATTTTGCTCTGCCACACCAACCTCAATGAACCGCGGCGCACCGATTCGCTCGGCAAATTCGCCAAAGCCAACACTTCCTGCCAAGTCAGCGCTTAGCGCCACAACCTGACTATTGTTCATTGCTGTGTGAACTAGCCCATGGCCAAAACCGAGCCGCATCGACGCGGTATTTCCCGCGCGCCAATCGTCCCGCAACATGCTCATACGCCCACCCCTTCTTCCGGCTGTTTCTTAGCCAGTAAACCCAATTGTGTCAGCGCCGCGGCGGCCTGCTCGGCATTTGGCGCCTTGCCGTGCCATCGATAATCGCCCTCCATAAAATCAACGCCGCGCCCAGGTACCGTATGCGCGATAATCACGCTCGGTTGCTCGCGTACTGCCTGTGCTGCTTCAATTGCCGCGATAATTCGCGCCACGTCATGCCCGTCGATTTCCTGCACCTGCCAACCGAAACTGCGCCACTTCTCACCCAAATCATTCAGCGGCATGACTTTTTCTGTATCGCCGCCAATTTGAATAGTATTACGATCAACGATAGTGATTAGCCGGCCTAATTTATACTTGGCTGCAAACATCGCCGCCTCCCAAATATTGCCTTCATTAAGTTCACCGTCACCTAAACTACAATATATGAAGCGTTCCGAATTCTGTAAATACTGCAAATGATATGCCATGCCAGCAGCCTGACTGAGACCGCAGCCAAGCGGCCCGCTGGTCGTCCCTAGCCCCGGCAATTTCACTCGCTCCGGATGCCCTTGTAGCCGCGAGCCAAACTGCCGCAAACTCATTAACTCTGATTCCGATAAAAATCCGCGCATCGCCATCGCCGCGTATAGCAGTGGTGCATAATGGCCGTTACTCATGACGAACAGATCGCGATCAGGCCAATCCGGCTCTTCTGGCCGCAATCTAAGAATCCGAAAATACAGCACCGCCATCACATCAGCAAACCCCAGCGGTCCCGCCACATGACCGCTGCCAGCGGCTGCTACTTGGCGAATAATCAGCTGCCGTAACTCTTGCGCCTTCTTTTCTAGCTGGCCAGTCGTGAGTTGGCTCATGGTAAACTACCCGAGCACACCCGTCTTGCTAATTTCCTGCTGGAGTTTAGCGAACATTGCTGGTGGATCAGTTGCTTTTTGGATTGTCCCGCCAACGTTCAGGACGTTCACGCCGCCCTGAACAAGGCTATAAGCATTGTCAACCATCACACCACCATCCCAACCAATTTCAACATTCGGATTAATCATCTTGACGAGCCGAATTTTTTCCAGCTGCATCAGGCTGGCTGTTCCGCCAAACTTACCTAGCTCACCGCTGAAAATCAGGACATGCTCTGCCTCTTTGATAAGCTCTTCGACGGTTTGCGGCACTGTTGGCTTGAGCAGTGCTAGCCCAGCCATAATACCCGAGCGCTTAATTTCTTTGAGTGCCCCCAACACGTCGCCTTCGGCCTCGGCATGAATAATAATCAAATGCGGCCTCAGTGCGATTAACTTCGGTACATACTCATCTAGTTTGTTCACCATGGCGTGAATATCAATCGTCCAACCTTCTGGTGCCCATAATTCTGGGATGCTGACCGTAAAGGTTGGCGCAAATTCACCATCAGTCAAATCGATATGCACCCGCTCAGCAAAGCCGGTAATTCTATCGACTTGCTCTTTGTATTGCTGGGCATTTTCTGCCAAAATTGCCGGGGCGATAACACTACTCATACGATCTCATCCAGTTGCGCATTGCGCCGATTATACCGCGGGGCATCCGCGTATGCAGTATTGAGCCACGTTTCAACAATGCCCTTCCAGGCAGCTTCGTTATCCTCGAGGACCCTAGCCGGCAGGCATAATACATTCGAATTATTGTCACGCCGCGTCATCCTCGCCTCATGTGCATCCCAAATAACACTGGCGCGGATCCCCTTAAAACGATTCGCCGCCATACACATACCCTGACCGCCGCCGCAAATTAAAATTGCCCGTGGCTCATCCTCGCCATCACCAATCACTCGCAGCGCTGCCGCTGCCGCAAACTGCGGAAAGTCGTCATCGGGATTGAGCTCACGACCACCAACATCCTCGACTACGTAGCCATTCTTCGCCAAATACGCAAATACTTTTTCTTTCAATGCAAACCCGCGATGATCTGAACCAAGATAAATCTTCATGGGTTTAGTATAAGCGGTTTGGGCGATATTTGCAACCAATCAAGTCCTTGGAAGCTCAACTCATCACGTCGAGCCGCAGCCGGCCAACACCTTGCCCATCGCCTCTTTTTCTGCATTTGTTACCCACAGACGATATTTACGCTTGATCGCCACCTGCCGCTCAATGTACTGGCAGCGAAACGGTTTATTGGGAGGTAGCCAGGTCGCGGCATCACCATCGCCTTTGGCCTGGTTGGCCGGACCGTCAGCGGCCAGCAGATTCAGCGGGTCGTTTGCCAATTTTTCTCGTTCCTCACGTGGTAGTTGCTGTGCACCTTTCTGCCACGCATCACTTAACGCCACCACGTGGTCGATTTGTACTTTCGACGAGGTCTCTGGCCCGCGCTGAAACTTGATCGTCCGGCCGGTATACGGGTCACGTAGTGTCCCGGCCAACACGCGACATTTATCATCAATTTTTGTTTCCGTTAGATCCCGCGCCAAAATCACTTCACGCACTGAGCAGCCGGTAATTTTACCCCAGCCATCACTAAATTGTTTGCGGCTATAGCCCGTTTTGGGTGCGCGACCTTTAACTTCTAGTTTAGCTAACTCCGCTTGAGCGTTTGAATCGCCAAACAATTTCCGCTGCATGGACGGCGAAGTCGGTGCAACCCGCGGCTGCTGCAGCTGCACCGCCCACACTACTGCACCCGCCACCGCCATGACGAGCAACACCATTGTCTGCCGCCGTCTAATTTTCCTCGTTGTCATATCTATATTATAATGAAAGTATGAAAACAGTTCCACGCTTACTCGACAGCTTTATACCACATCATTACACACTAACTCTCAATCTGACGCACGTCGAAGAAAAATCGTTTTCTGGTACGGTGGTTATTTCTGGCGAGTCAACCGGTGGGTCAGTTTCGCTGCACGCCAAAGATTTAACCATTCATGCGGCGTTGATTGACAACCAGCCGGCTGAGTTCTCTCATGGTGAATTTGATGAGCTGCGCCTGTTACGTCCAGAGTTTTCCAGCGGCCAACATGTCGTTCACATTGAGTTTTCTGGCGCTATCACCGATGCTATGCACGGACTGTATCCGTGCTACTTTACCCACGACGGCGTCAAAAAGCAATTGTTTGCCACCCAATTTGAATCACACCACGCCCGCGAGGTATTCCCATGCGTTGATGAGCCAGCTGCCAAAGCAACCTATGACGCCACGCTCGTCACTGCTCCGGAGTTAACCGTCCTTGGCAATATGCCCATCACTGAATCATCTGAAAAGAACGGCGCGCTGACAACCACCTTTGCCACTACGCCGCGCATGAGTAGTTATCTACTTGCCTTTGTCGTCGGCGAATTACATAAGAAAACCGCTCACACCACGTCCGGCGTCGAGGTAAACGTCTGGGCTACACCAGCTCAGAGCGAGGATACCCTGGATTTTGCGCTAGACATCGCCACTCGCTCAATTGATTTTTATAATGAGTATTTCGGCGTGCCATACCCGCTGCCAAAGTCCGACCACGTAGCGCTGCCAGATTTCTCGTCGGGCGCCATGGAAAACTGGGGACTCGTCACCTACCGCGAAAGTTGCCTGCTGGCTGACCCGAAATTAACGCAGGAATCGTCCAAGCGCTTCATCGCTACTGTCATCGCCCACGAACTCAGCCATCAATGGTTCGGCAACCTGGTGACTATGCAGTGGTGGAATGATCTGTGGTTGAACGAAAGCTTCGCTAATATGATGGAGTACGTAGCGGTCGACGCGCTGCATCCCGAATGGCGGATGTGGGAAGAGTTTGCGACAAGCGAAGTCACTGCGGCACTGCGGCGCGACAGCTTGGATGGCGTGCAGCCCGTGCAGGCTGATGTTAATCACCCAGATGAAATCAGCACCTTGTTCGACCCAGCAATTGTCTACGCCAAAGGTGGACGGCTATTAGTGATGGTGCGGCGACTGATCGGCGAGGAAGCATTTCGTGCCGGGCTAAAGTCATATTTTGAAAAATTTGCTTACCAAAACACTGTTGGTAATGATTTATGGCAGGAACTGGAGGCGGCTAGCGGCCAGCCAATTGTTACATTGATGAATGCCTGGATTTCTCAGCCAGGACTGCCGATTGTGCAAGTTAAGCAGGACAGATCTGACGAGCAATCCACTGCTACGCTACGCCAGGAGCGCTTTTTTATCGGCGACCACCAGCCGTCCGATGCCCTGTGGCCGATTCCGCTGTTCGCCAATCAGCCGCTTGATGATATTCTGACCGAGCGCGAGAAAACATTTACGGTAAATGGCGACGTTCGACTGAACTGTGGACTGAATGGACATTTCGTAACGCACTATGACTCAGCAACACGAGATCGATTAATCGAAAAGGCAGCAGAATTACCGACGTTAGATAAAATTTGCTTATTGCAAGACATGACGCTGCTAACACGGGCTGGACGAGAAAGTTCGGCGGCGCTACTGCCGCTAGCACGCGTCTTTCAGCATGAAACCAACGAAAAAGTTTTCAGTAAAGCCGGGACAAATCTGGCGGAGCTGCGTAAGTTCGTCGACGATAATAAAGTAGGACGCGCTCGGCTCAAGCGGATTTCTGCTGAATTTGCCCGCGATACCTTCATGGAACTTGGCTGGGATGAGTGGAATGGCGAGTCTGATGATGATCGCGAGCGGCGCACGGCAGCGCTAGGTTTGATGTTATACGGCGAGGACTCAGCAGCGCTCGCGGAGGCCAAACAACGCTTTGATGAGACCGACCTAGATAATTTACCAGCTGAGATTCGCCCGCTTATCATCAACGCTAATGTCAGACATTTCGAGACGCCAGAAATGATTGACAAGCTTTTTACAATATATCATAATACACCGTCAGCTGACCTGCAGGTTGACATCGCGCTAAGCTTGACCTCGACGAAGAATCCAGCAACCGCCGAGCGAATTTTAACGGCGATCAAGGATGCTAATACCATCCGCCCGCAAGACGCCAGCCGTTGGTTCGCCTATTTAATTCGTACACGGGAAAATCGGCAAATTGCCTGGAATTGGCTGAAAGAAAATTGGTCGTGGGTGAAAGATACCTTTGGCGGCGATAAAAGCTATGATACTTTTATCCGCTACGCCGCCAGCGCTCTGTTGACCCGCGATGAGTTAAACGATTTTACCAAATTTACTAAGCCACTGCGTGCCGAACCGGCCCTAACCCGCACCATAGACCTGGGCATCCGCGAGATTGCCGGCAGAGTAGCACTGATCGAACGGGATCAGGCAGCGGTTATTGATGCACTTAATAAGTAATATGAGTTATACACTTTTACAGTTGACTTATTTAATATTGAGTGGTATAATCGCCAACAAACATTAACCACACTGAGTGGAGTTGGTGCGTGTTTGAGGTAATAAATTAACTCAATTTAAGGAGATTCTATGGGAAATCACAACACTATTGGTAGCCAGGGAGACCGGAGAGATACACCGCACCAGATAGCTGACACCGTGCGTGAGCTGGGACAAAAGGCCGTGGCTTGGGCCTTAATGGCTGGCACGGCCGCATTTGGACTCGTAGGCTGCTCGTCGGGGAAGAAAACCACCGAACGCAAGACTGTCTCCGTGGCTTGCGGCCACGATTCGTTAGCAGTACCGCAGATTGAACGTGCTGAAACTTACGAATATTATATAACTGGGGGACCAAGGCTTGGAGTAGTTACTGTTGGCTGTCCCGGTGGCGGCAATGTCATAGTTACCGGCATAAATGAACCAAACAGTAATCCTGCGTCAAAGGGTGAGCTATTTCCACATACTCTTGAGATAACTGCCCTTTGCTCACGAGGCGACGCAGGCTTCAAAACACGCGTTATCGACACGCCGGCCGGCAACAATATATTTGAAGCCACCATAAAAGACTGCTCCATCGAAAGTGCAGTAATCAACCAAGACCCCAGTTAACGACACACTGCCAAATTATTATATCCTACACTACTAGGCATTCAATACTGTAATCTCTATCAACAGCTACAGCTAGCATCCGCATATCACACCCCTCATACTGCGGATGCTTCGCTACGAATAATTCCGCCGCAAAACGCATTTGTCGCTGTTTTTTGGTGGTAATCGCCGCCAAGCCGCCACCATATCTGGAATTCTTGCGATATTTGACCTCGGTGAAGTATAGTACATCATCTTTCATGCTAATAATATCAATTTCGCAGTACCGCGTTCGCCAGTTACGGACGATGATCTCGTGTCCGTCCGCCACTAGCTGATCCGCTGCTGCTTGCTCGCCCGCATTACCAATATCGCGAGTGGTGAATAGGCGAGCAACGGGTTCGCTATCTCCTCCGACAGAGGCCGTGGAACGTTCGCGAAGAGCGGACGTTTCAGCCGAACGCTCACGAGACATCTCCGGTGGAGATGTGAGTGAAGAGTGTACTCTGGCGGAGGACGGTAGCAAACCCGCCTCCACATACTTCTGTAGCGGCGCAAAACTCAGTCGATGCAGCGGCGTCACGCCCAGCCTCTCAATCGCCACGCGGTGCTTGGCCACGCCATAGCCGGCATTTGACGCGAAGCCATACCCTGGATAGACTGCATCTTGCTCAGCCATAAACTGGTCGCGCGCTACTTTGGCGATGATCGACGCTGCCGACACGCTGGGGATCAAACCATCGGCTTTTGTCATCACCGTCACGTATTGCTCTAGCGCCGTATCCGCTAAGAAATTAACCGTCCCGTCAATGATAATTTCATCAAATGCCAAATTATTCTCTTTACATCGCGACTGAATTTGCTTGACCGCTCGCCGTGTTGCCAATCGCAGCGCCTGACTCATGCCAACGCCGTCCAATTCCCCGGCGCTCACCCAGCCCAGCGCCCACGCAGCCGCTTGTTCGCGAATCGCTCCGTCCAGAGCCTCACGACACTTTTTGGTCAACTTTTTACTATCATTCAGACCCTCAATCTCGGCACCGCCCAAAATCACCGCACCCACCACCAGCGGCCCCGCCCACGGCCCGCGTCCAACTTCATCAACACCGAGGATCATGCGTCCGCCGACTCTTTTTCACATCCTTTTTTATGTCTGAACCCATGACCACCCAGCCAAACCACACCGCTGCTGCGCCCAATGTATTTGCTAAGATATCCCAATTAGTATCGTCCAGTGTGATACGCGCCAGCCCTGTCTTCACCATGTACAGCTCCGCCAGTTCATTGATACAACCGAGCGCCGACACCAGTGCAAACAGCGAGAACGCCATCACCAACCAGTGCGCCCGCCAGTGCATCACCGATACCAGGTACACCCACAACAGCCCAGTAAACACTCCGCCGCCCACGAAATGCGTCGTAAAACTGGTGTCTCGCCCCTCGATCAGCGGCGACGGTAGATACCACGAAACAAAAAACAACACACAGGCAAGATACAACAACCAGCGACACTTCGCTTCATTAATAAAGCCATGATGGCGCAACACATACGGCACCGCACATGCCAGTGTTACCGGAACAAACACGGAAATATAGTGAAAGATCGACATATTGGCATTATACCACGAGAAAACCGCCCCAGAGAGGGCGGTCATTATATCTCAAATAATTTACGCTTCTTTGTGGCGAGCTGCTACTTCAGCAGCTTTGGCGTCAAGCTCTGCCTGAGCAGCGTCTTTTTCAGCCTGCTTGGCAGCGGCAGCTTGTGCAGCTTCTTCTTTCAGGCGTTCTGCCTCGGCCTCGGCTTTAGCATCGTGGACATCATTGACAGCAGCGCGATCAAAGTTTTTGGCAGTCAGACGAGCTGACTTACCAGAGCGCTTGCGCAAGAAGCTGAGGAACTTGCGGCGGACCTTGGCACGCCGAACAATTTCAATCTTTTCAATCAGCGGACTGTGCAGCAAGAATGATTTTTCCACGCCGATACCTGACGCAATTTTGCGAACCGTGATGCGTGAGGTGTGTGACTGTTTGTTGTCGGTGCGAATAACCACACCTTCAAACATCTGGATACGCTCTTTGTTACCTTCTTTAATCTTTTGGTAGACACGAACGGTGTCACCGCTGCGGACATCGACAACTGCTTGTTTTTTCTGCGCTTGATTGACTTTGTTGATTAGTTCAAAACTCATACTGTTTTCCTCTGTTTCGGGATCTTAACAGCTGGCCATATAGTTGTATCCCCATAGCTCCACACTGAAAGACTCGATATTTAATGTCACCGATACAATTAGTTATCAATTCTAGCACAATTGCCCAAAGATAGCAACTCCTGAAAAGTTCACCGAACTGCGCTATAATTGACCGCATGGATTACAATACACTAGCACTTGAACTGCACAAAAAATATAAAGGTAAAATTACTACCAGTTTGCGTGACCAGGAGGAGCTGAATCGCGATAAATTAAGTGCCTATTACAGCCCAGGCGTGGGTGCGGTCAGCCAAGCAATTGCCGAAAACCCAGCGGATTTACCAAGGTACACTTGGACGAATAATTTGGTCGGCGTGATTTCTGATGGCTCAGCGATTCTGGGCTTGGGCGATTTGGGACCGAAAGCCGCCATGCCAGTCATGGAAGGCAAGGCGCTGCTGTTCAAGTATTTTGCTGATGTTGACGCTGTGCCAGTTGTACTGGATGTTCACGACACGGAAGAAATTATTGCCACGATCAAGGCAATTGCGCCAAGCTTTGGAGCGATTAATCTCGAAGACATCGCTGCACCAAAATGTTTTGAGATTGAAGAGCGCCTGAAAGCTGAGCTGGACATCCCCGTGTTTCATGACGACCAGCACGGTACGGCAGTCGTGGTACTGGCGGGGCTGATTAATGCTGCAAAGCTAACCGGACGAAACCTGGCAGACTGTAAATTTGTAGTCATTGGCGCAGGCGCAGCCGGTACGGCCATCGTCAAATTGTTGCACTTATACGGCGCGAAGAACATCATAGCAGTAGATAGCCGCGGCATTGTTGGTGCGTCTCGCACCGATTTGAATGCTGAAAAAACTGCACTGTTAGAATATGTCGACGCTTCACAAACCGGCTCAATTGAAGACGCCATCACCGATGCTGACGTGTTTATTGGTGTGTCGCGCGCCGGGCTACTTACGCCTGAATTGGTACAAAAAATGGCCGACAATCCAATCATCTTTGCCCTAGCCAATCCAGTTCCAGAAATTATGCCAGATGTCGCTCGAGAGGCGGGCGTAGCAGTCATCGCCACTGGCCGCAGCGATTTTCCAAACCAAATTAATAATTCCTTGGCCTTCCCGGGCATCTTCCGCGGTGCCTTGGATCACGGTGTGAAAAAAATCACCGACCAGCATAAACTGGCGGCCGCCGAAGCGCTAGCTGGACTAGTCGAAAACCCAACTGCTGAGGAAGTCATTCCTTCGCCGTTTGACGAGCGAGTAGCGCCAACCGTCGCTCGCGTTATCACATAACCCTATTCGCCACATGCTAACGATCATAATAGAAAGCCGTCGGAGAGCTGGGAAGAGCTGGCCTCAGCACGGCTTTGATGTCCACTAGATAACTCGATTAACTTCCTCAAGTGTTGTCTCGCCGCGCAAAGCCGCCAGCACGCCTGCCTGTAGCAGCGTCACCATGCCATTTTTCTGAGCCGCAGCCTCAATCGCTTCAGTATGAACATCAGCGATATCACCGCGCAGGAATTTCTGAATTTCTTCGGTTACTACCAGCTGCTCCATCACCGGGATACGCCCCTTATAGCCAAACGGCACCTCGTCGGTCGCCACGGGTCGCCACAGCTTGAACGTATCAAGATCAGGACAATCAACATGTGGTGGCAGATCCCGCATAACCTCTTTTACCCAATTGCGCGTCGCCTCATCTGGCCCATATTCTTCCTTGCTCTCATCATGTAGCCGTCGCACCAGCCGCTGAGCGATCAGTAGTCGCACCGCTGAACTAAAGATTGGATTCTGCCCAATCATATCAATAATTCGACTAAACGCCGCTGACGTCGAGTTAGCATGAAAGCTTGACAGCACCAGATGCCCGGTAATCGACGCCTGAATTGCTGTCTTGGCGGTTTCTTGATCACGGATCTCGCCAACCATCACCACGTCCGGGTCGAGGCGCAGCACACTACGCAACCCATCGTCAAACCGCTGGCCAGCCGTCGTATCAATCGGGATCTGCGTAATACCAGGAATGGTATTTTCTATTGGATCTTCCAGTGTAATCACTTTACGATCCGGCGTATTGAGCGCGTTGAGAATGCTATACAGGGTGGTCGACTTACCCGAACCAGTTGGCCCGACTAACAGCACCAGGCCACGCGGGTGGGAAATAATCTCATCAATCTGCGCCCGCTCGGCCGCACCGATACTGAGCAAATCGAGATTCAACATCGAGGTGTCAAAATTAAATAAGCGCAGCACTACGTCTTGACCATACATGGTTGGCACTGCTTCGACACGGAGGTTAAGGAGGTGTGATATACCGTCACGATGGATTTCTTGCTGCATGTGCCCCGACTGCGGCTCATTGGACGCCGTCGAAATATTTGCTCGCGAAGCCAGCGCCGCCATGATAACTCGATAACGATCACGGCCCAGCTCCGCCACCGAGTGCAGCGCGCCATCAACGCGCATCCGCACCCGAATAGTATCGCGCTGATTCTCAATATGAATATCCGACGCATTCAGCCGATCCGCCTGATCGATCAAATAGTTAAACACGTCGTTCGTGCCGACGGTCGCTAATGTCTGGCTGACCTGCTGGAGTGTGTCACTATCACCCTCTTTGGCAATTTCGATATTATCATAAATCACTTTCTTTGGCGGATCAAATCGCAGCATTAACGACCTAAAGCCCGAGGCCGATATTAGAAAGAACTTAGCAATAATACCCTGCTCGCGGTAGTTATTAGTCATCGTTGCTACTAATGATTGTGGTGTCTGTGACGTAATGCCAAACCGATATGACTGCTCGTCAGGGTTTATCGCCAGCGGCACAACGTGTCCGTTATACATCTCTTCAATCGTCAAAATATCACGAATCAGCGGAATTGTCTGCTCAAACTCGCGAGCATCCAGATACTGCAGGCCTAAAATCGCCGCTCGTTTCCGGGTCGCGTCTTCATCTTGATCGCGACGTTGTTGTTGAATTCGATCTTCATCCATCAACCTTATTATAGCAAAAAGCTTATCCTTGGGCGAGTGCTATAATGATATCATGCCAGAAATTACCCTCCTCATGCACAATATTCGCTCGACGTACAATGTCGGTGCAATTATGAGAACAGCCGAAGGCTTTGGCGTCAGACAAATTATCTTTAGCGGCTATACGCCGTACCCCGATTTACGATTAGCCGATCCCCGGTCTATCGATCCAAGGCTGCCGCACATTACCGAAAGGTTGACCGCCCAGATTCACAAGACTGCGCTAGGCGCAGAAACAATGCTGCCCTTTAGCTACGTAGTTGATATTCACCAGTGGTTGGCGGAGAATGCCAGCAGGGAACGCTTACCTGTGATTGCCCTAGAGCAGTCAGCGTCGAGCACAGAGCTCAATACGTTCCGGCCACCAACCCGCTTTGCCCTACTCCTCGGCGAGGAGGTCTATGGCATTGAGCCGGACATTCTAGCGCGGTGCGATCACATTGTCGAAATCCCCATGCAGGGTGCTAAAGAGTCATTTAATGTCTCAGTTGCGGCCGGTATCGCACTCTACGGCCTCTGTTTTTCGCTAAATATAACCCCGGGCTAGATCATAATCCCTACGGGCGTAAATGATGTCACAATTGCCATTAAAATCAGCGTCACGTACCAAATCTTGCGATTAAATTGATATTTCTCGACCGATACCACTAAAAGCAGACCGACAATCAGTCCAACCGGCAGCGCCTGGATCGCTACCACGCCCAGCTCAATCGGCTGCTTCAGTCGCAACCACAATGCCGCCAGCACGACACACACCACCAACTTTACGAAAAAAGTGCTGTCATTTTCATACAGCCGCTCCCGACCTTTGCGATTGGTGATGATACTTGCCTTCGAGCGATTACGAGCATAGGTTCGTGATTTTTGTTTTGCCATAAGCTTTTTTATCATACCATACCATGGACACTGTGGCAAAGCAGCCCCGCACACAAAGCGAGGCTGCCCTAAGTTTGGGTTATGCGAAATAAATTACCACATATTTGCTAGATGGACTGACTTAAATCCATTCCAGCCATGACCAACTTCTATTGAACCACTACTAAACGGCCAATTCATGTTGCCGCTATTTGTATATTGCAGCAACCGTCCATCTTTCGTCCGGCCAACAATATCCGCCAAGCTATCGGCATTCATATTACCGAGCATAATAGTATCAAATCCATTCCAGCCGTGACCGATTTGACGACCACTCTCAAACATTGTTGTCTTGTTGTCGCGTCCACGATTGAGATATGCCCACATCGTACCGTCCCGGTGTACCGCGACGATGTCATCATAGCCATCCCCATTTAAGTCACCAGCGACAATTGATCGAAAATTCTTCCAGCCATGACCAATCTGACGAGCTTCATCTGACACAAAATCATACGCTCCTTCAAGCTTCTTGTAGCGTAGATAGACTTTGCCTGCCATCAAGTTACCGTTGTTATCAACATAAACATGTGAAACCGGGCTGTCTTTGCCGCTCAGCTTGGCAAACACTGCATCGCCCTGATAGTCAATATCGCTGGCGACTGGCTTGTCAGCAAATGGTGTCGTCGTGGAGCCATTATTGCGGAACACTTGAGCCTTTTGATTTTTTGGATAGGCAACAACATCCGGACGACCATCGCCGTCCATATCGGCAAGTGTAATGTTTGTGTACCCGTCAAATCCCTGCCCGATCTTCGTTGAACCGCCACTAAATGGCCAACCTGGAATAGCGTTATTCTGATACAGCCACAACGAGCCGTCTTTATTCAGGCCAATCGCATCGCCAAAAGCAGCGACATTCTCGATAGCATTCGCAACCGGTGCGCCACTCAGAACCAAGCCAAACACCGTCGCCGACAGCCCGAGCACCGTTATTGTTTTCTTTAGTATTCCCATACATCCCTCCACCGTCATAGACGGTATTTATTTAGTACACTCCTACCGTACTACGTTTTCTACATAAAAACAATCCCGCTTATGCTTATCAAGCGGGATCGTGGTAAATTCTGCTGTAAAACTAGGGAAATTACATCCGAATCTCAGCGTCAACGCCAGCCGGTAAGCTCAGATTTTGCAGACTATCGATCGTTTTTGGCGTAGCATTGGTAATGTCAATGAGGCGCTTATGGGTGCGCATCTCGTAGCTCTCGCCGCCCATTTTATAGACGTGTGGGCTTTTTACCACCGTGTAGGTACTGCGACGAGTCGGCAGCGGCACAGGGCCGGCCACACTTGCGCCGGTGCGAATTGCCGTATCAATAATTTGTTTTGCTGACTGGTCGATGACTTTATGGTCGTACGCTTTCAGGCGAATACGAATCTTGATACCAGTATCTTGAGCCATAGCTCCTCCTTTATGTGCGACTCCGTAACCTCTGCTCACGTCCGCGCCTCGCGGATAGCCGAGTTCTCGGAGTAAATTAATAATGCTCGGTAATTATATCACAATGTCCAGTGTATGACTAGTCGAGAATGACTGAGCTTACGTTGTACGAACGCTATTTCAAACTACGAATTGCTTCTGTCACCACTTCGGCCGAATGACGTAGCGCCGCCTGCTCGCGCTCATTAAGCGGATATCCAGTCAAGATCTTCACACCATCCGCACAAATCGTTGACGGCAGGCCGAGCACTACATCGTGCAGTCCATACTCGCCCTCAACCAGTGAGCAAACTGGATATACTGAACGCGACGATGAGCGTAGTGCCGAGATAATCTTGGAGATAACGAAACCAATTGCATAATACGTCGACCGCTTGGTCTCGATCACCCGGTACGCCCGCTGACGAATTTTCTCTTCAATGCCGTCGACCATCGCTGGCTTAAATCCCGGATAGTCAGCGAGCGGCACCTCACCGACTTGCGCTGATTCAATTGTCGCAAATGATGAATCGCCGTGCTCCCCTAAAATGTACGCATCAACCTCCCGACTATGCACATCTAGCTCGTCTGCAATATATGATTTGAGCCGTGAGGTATCGAGTGCTGTCCCCGTGCCAAACACCCGACTCTTTGGCAAGCCCGATTCTTTCAGCGCCACATACGTCAGTGCATCAACTGGATTTGACACCACAAGGATATACGGACGAGCACCGTTTCTCATAATATTTCTAACTGTCCCACGCATAATCTCAGCGTTCACACCGAGCAGCTCCAGTCGCGTCTGCCCCGGTTGTTGCGGCGCACCGGCAGTAACGACCACGATATCATCAGTCTTGATATCATCATAATCGCCTGACCGTACCACAACACACCGATCAATCCCCATTGCGTCATTGATATCAGCCGCCTGCCCCCACGCCAAGTCAGGGTTGCGGTCGATCAGCACAATTTCCTCAACCACACTCCTGAGCGCACAGGCGTACGCCGCCGTCGCACCGACCATGCCACCCGCACCGACGATCACCAACTTCTGTTTATTCATGTTTGTCTCCTAATTTTTATTGCGATAACTTCTCTACTGTAACGCTATCTTGTTAATTTGTCAAGATGCTTATGATAGTCCGTCGCCAATGTAGCCCATCAAAAATCCTCCAGTTTCCTGGAGGATTTCTAGGATTGGAGTGCAAAGATTATTTGTTAATCTTTGTCACCACACCAGCACCAACAGTACGGCCACCTTCGCGAATGGCAAAGTTCAAACCTTGCTCCATAGCGATTGGGGCGAGCAACTTAACCTTAAAGGTTACGGTGTCACCTGGCATGACCATTTCTTTGTCAGCTGGCAATTCAACTTCACCAGTCACGTCAGTGGTGCGGAAGTAGAACTGTGGCTTGTAACCCTTGGAGAATGGAGTGTGGCGACCGCCTTCTTCCTTCTTCAAGATGTACACCTCAGCCTCAAACTCGGTGTGCGGCGTAATGGTGCCTGGCTTTGCCAAGACCTGGCCACGCTCAATGTCAGTCCGCTCAATACCGCGTAGCAAGACGCCGGCGTTGTCACCCGCTTGACCCTGATCCAGAGACTTCTTAAATGCCTCAATACCGGTCACCACAGACTTCTGGGTTGGGCGGATACCAACGATTTCAACCTCGTCGTTCAGCTTAACAACACCCTGCTCAATACGACCGGTTGCCACAGTACCGCGACCCTTGATTGAGAAGACGTCCTCAATTGGCATAATGAACGGCTTGTCCATGTCACGTGGTGGCTCTGGGATGTAGTTATCCATCGCCTCAACCAGCTCCATGATAGCGTCTTCGTACTTCTCGTCGCCTTCCAGCGCCTTAAGAGCCGAACCCTTGATAATTGGAGCATTCTCATCGAAACCGTTCTTAGCAAGCAGTTCACGAACCTCTTCCTCAATCAGCTCGACCATATCTGCGTCAGCCATGTCCATCTTGTTGAGGAAGACAACGATCTTTGGCACGCCAACCTGCTTCGCCAGCAGCACGTGCTCGCGGGTTTGTGGCATCGGGCCGTCGGTTGCCGCAATCACGAGGATCGCGCCATCAACCTGGGCAGCACCAGTGATCATGTTCTTGACGTAGTCAGCGTGGCCTGGCATGTCAACGTGTGCATAATGACGGTTCGGTGACTCGTATTCTTGGTGTGAGCTGGCGATGGTAATACCGCGCTGGCGCTCTTCTGGTGCGTTATCGATCTGGTCGTACGCAATGGGTTTGTTAACTGCGCTTGGGAGGCGCTTTGCGAGCACTGCCGTAATTGCGGCGGTCAGTGTCGTCTTGCCGTGGTCAACGTGGCCCATAGTACCGACGTTCACGTGCGGCTTGCTTCGGTCAAATGCATCTGCCATTTGTAGAAGTTCTCCTTTATTTAATTATATTTTCACGCGGGTACAGTCCATTAAACAGACCTCACGGCGTATGTTCTTGATTATAACTGGTTTGCAAACTGTTGTAAATAGGGTTTATACTATGAGCATGAGTATCTTTTCTAAGAAAGTAACACCCGAAGCAGCTCGCGCCGGTGTATACCCAAAACGATTATCGTATGACGAGCGTCAGGAGTTAAATGCCGAATATGATCGTCGCCGTCAAACCAACTTACCAAAGCTACCTTCGTTGGGCATTGCTCTTATTCTGACAATGACCCTCTCTATGGCTTGGATGCTTATCAAGCTCACTACTTTATTCATCAAAACGAGCGGACAGTCTGCTATTTTCCTGTTATTCTTTCTATTTATCCTCATCGCAGTCTGCTATGGCGTTACGTTTTTCTACGTTAAGCGTATCCTCGATAGGCTCAGCGTTAGTGGTACGAAATTTGTTATTGTTTACCTCGCGCTCATTGGCACCGTACTTGGGTGCTGCCACCAACTTGGTATCGCTCCTTTTCATGCACTTCTGTCATTACCGGTTCCAGTCTTGTTAATCGCTGCTAGTGGACACTACATTGCGACGAGTATACTTGCTAAGTGCTGTATTCATTTTGAGTGGTAGTAGTTATTGTATTATATACAACACTTTCTTACAGTAGTAAATTGTTGTAATTATTACTTTTTATTGGTTATTTTCTCTATGATGTCTTATACTGAGAGGCGTGTATCAGTTAATACTAAAGGAGAAATAATGTATGTGTGGAATTGTTGGCTATATCGGTGAACGCGAGGCGCAGAATATCCTCGTCGCTGAGCTCAAGCGGCTCGAGTACCGCGGCTATGACAGCGCCGGAATTGTTACCCTGTCGGGTTCTGCCACACCAACCCTGCTGCGCACCAAAGGCAAGGTGGCAGCGCTGGAAGAGCTCGTCGGACAACATAAGACGAGCGATACGGTCGGCATCGGACACACCCGCTGGGCAACGCATGGTGAACCAAGTAAACGCAATGCTCACCCACACCATGTTGGCGAGATTTATCTGGTACATAACGGTATCATTGAGAACTACCAAGACCTTAAAACGATGCTTTCTGGCCATGAGTACGAGTTTAAGAGCGATACCGATAGCGAGGTGCTGGCGGCCCTGATTGACTATCTGCGGCGTGACTCACCAGACTTACTGACAGCAGTCACCGGCGCATTGAAGATGGTAGTTGGTGCGTATGGCATTGCGGTACTTGACACCACGAACCCCGAAGAAATTATCGTGGCTCGCCAAGGCAGCCCGCTGATCATTGGCGTCGGAGATGGCGAAACATATATCGCCAGTGACGCTTCGGCGCTGGTTGGCTACACCAATCAAGTGGTATATCTACACGATGGTGAAATTGGCCGCTGCACCCGCAATGGGCTAGAGTTACAGACAATAGAATCGCAAAAGCTTGACGTCAAGATCGAGATGCTCGACATGGATATGCAGGCGATTCAGAAGCAGGGCTTTGACCATTTCCTCGCCAAAGAAATTTACGAACAGCCAACCAGTCTCACGTCCACCCTGGCCGGCCGCGTACTACCCGACCAAAAATATGCGCGCCTGGGCGGTCTCAATATGAGCAACGACGAACTGCGCCAAGTCAAGCACGTCATCATCGTCGGCTGCGGCACTGCCTATTTTGCCGGTGTGCAAGCCAGCTACTTTATCGAGCAACTGACCGATGACGTGACTATCAGCGTCGAGATCGCCAGTGAGCTACGCTACCGCGCATTCAACGTACCTGAACACTCGGTCGCTATGATTGTTAGCCAGAGTGGCGAAACGGCCGACACCCTTGCCTGCCTGAATGAATTGAAGCGACGTGGCGTTAAATGCCTCGGCGTCGTCAATGCCGTCGGCAGTACAATCGCCCGAGCGGTTGATGGCGGCGTGTACTTGCACGTTGGCGCCGAGATTAGTGTCGCCAGCACCAAGGCCTTTACCTCACAAGTCGCTGCTCTGACGATCTTTGGTATTATGCTCGCCAATGCCAAGGGCACCAACCCACAATTTATTGATGAATTTGTACAAGAATTAGCGATACTGCCAAGCGAGATCCAAAAAGTCCTCGATAAACAAGGTGCTGAGATACCTTCCATCGCTCGGGCGTATGCTGATTACAATCACGCACTCTACATCGGCCGCGATACGCTGTATCCGATCGCTATGGAGGGTGCACTAAAGCTCAAAGAGGTAAGCTACATTCATGCCGAAGCGTATGCCGCCGGCGAGCTAAAACATGGCCCGATCGCCCTGATCGATGATCGTTTCTTTGAGGTCTGCTATATCCAAGACAACTGGCTATACGAGAAGTCTCAGAGCAACTTGATCGAGATGAATACTCGCGGCGCCCACGCTATCGTCATCACCGATACGACGAAAAAGGTGCCGGGCGAAACCATTATCCGAGTCTCAACCAAATTGACGCACCTCACGCCGCTCTTGTTCAATGTCGTGTCGCAACTCCTAGCCTATCACGTGGCTGTCAGGCGCGGTCATGATGTCGATCAGCCACGCAATCTGGCCAAGAGCGTGACGGTCGAATAATGCTCTCGCGCTAGTGGCGATAGTACTTTGCCAGAAATACTTTGCGAAACTCGTAAAATGTCCCATTCTCTAGGCTGGCACGAATATCATCAACTAGTTTGACGATAAATCGTTCATTGTGGATCGACAGCAGCGTGCCAGCCAGAGATTCGCGGGCATGGAGTAAATGGCAGAGGTAAGCAGCGGTGTAGTGGCGGCAAGTATAGCAATCGCAATCTTCCATAATTGGTTCAAACAGTTCGCGGTATTTCTGGCCGCGAACATTGACTCGACCACACGGCGTGTAGGCGGCGCCGTTTCTGGCTACGCGTGTCGGGCTGACACAGTCAAAGGTATCAATTCCCTGCTCAATCGCCGCAAAGATATCGTCTGGCTCGGAGATGCCAAGCAAATGCCGCGGTTTGTTCTCGGGCAAGATTTGATTGACCCACTGAATCGTCTGCGCCATGGTTTCCTTTTCCAGCGCGCCGCCGATGCCGTAGCCGTCAAAATCCATCGCGCCTAAAAATTCAGCCGTTTGCTTGCGTAAATCTTCATAATTTGCGCCTTGCAGCACACCAAACAACGCTTGATATGGCTTGTCGGGGCGAGCTTCCCGCAGACGTTTAACTTCCGCCAAACTCCGCTCCGCCCAAGCATGCGTCCGCGCCAAGGCCTCGACTTGATATTCGTACGGGTCAATCAGTGAGGTCAGCTCGTCAAAGGCAAAAGTGATGTCGGCGCCAATACCTGCCTGAATTTGCATAGATAATTCTGGCGTAAATTTATGGTACGAGCCGTCCAGGTGCGATTTGAACATTACGCCGTTTTCGTCAACCCAAGCGTGGCGCGACGATTTTTTGGCGATGGCGATTTCCTCATCAACATCAGTACTCATCGCCAGAACTTTCTTAAAACCAGAGCCCAGACTTAGCACCTGAAAGCCACCGCTATCAGTAAACGTCGGCCCGTCCCAATGCATAAACTTGCCCAAATAACCAGCCTTTTCAATCAGCTGATGACCCGGCTGCAAATACAGATGATAGGCGTTTGCTAGCACCGCTTGCGCACCGACATCCGCCACCATCTCGGGCACCATCGCCTTGACGTTAGCCTTAGTGCCGACCACGATAAACGCCGGCGTTGTAATATCGCCGTGTGGCGTGTGAATAATACCAGTGCGCGCCAACGTGTTGCCAAGCTTAGAGGTGATCTCAAAAGAAAACGGTTTCATTTGATAGATTATATCAGTTTTTTCCGCTACACTAGAAGCATGAGCAAGAAAACCCTGGTTGAGCTTGACCCGTGGCTGGCGCCGCATGAGGATGTCATCAAAGCCCGTGAGGCGTATGTTTCGTCGACGCTACGGAGGGTTCTGGACGGCAAATCGCCGGCGGACTTTGCGCTAGGGTTTCATCATTTTGGCTTACATCAGACAGCGGCGGACTGGACGTTTCGTGAATGGGCGCCAAATGCCACTCGCATCGTGATGGTTGGCGATTTCTCGGACTGGCAGGAACGCGAGGAGTTCGTCTTGCGGCCGGGTGTGCATGGTGAGTGGAGTATTCACTTGCCAAAGAACGCACTGCACCACGGCCAGAAATATAAACTACGTGCCTATTGGCCAGGTGGCGACGGTTGGCGGCTGCCGTCATATGCCACCTATGTCGTCCAGGACGATGATTCGGTGGATTTTTCAGCCGTGGTGTGGCAGCCTGATGAGCCATATCAGTGGCAGCATGACATTCCGCCTGCGCCAAACGTGCCGCTGATTTACGAGGCACATGTCGGTATGAGCAGCGAGGAGGAAAAGGTTGCTAGCTTCAACGAATTTACCGCCAATGTCCTGCCACGCATCAAACAAGCAGGCTATAACGCCATCCAACTAATGGCCATCGCCGAGCACCCATACTATGGCAGCTTCGGCTATCACGTCAGCAACTTTTTCGCGGTGTCATCACGCTTTGGCACGCCAGATGATTTCAAACGGCTGGTAGACGCGGCGCACAGACTGGGGATGCGCGTCATCATTGACATTGTTCATGCTCATGCCGCCAAAAATGAAGTCGAGGGCCTGGGCAATTTCGCGGGTGATCCAACGCAATATTTCAAAGCTCACGATCATCCAGCCTGGGATTCACGGCTGTTTGATTATGGCAAACCGGAAGTGTTGCACTTTTTAGCTAGTAATTGCCACTGGTGGTTGGACGAGTACCACGTTGACGGCTTTCGGTTTGATGGTGTAACGAGTATGCTATATCACGACCACGGTCTGGGCAAAAGCTTCACCAGCTATGATAATTATTTTACTGGCGATGTTGATAAGAACGCACTAGTCTATCTCAGACTGGCAAATGACGTTATTCACGCTGCTCGCCCCGACGCTACGACCATTGCCGAGGAGATGAGCGGGCTACCGGGCTTGGCGGCACCGACAGAACACGGCGGCCTGGGCTTTGATTATCGATTAGCGATGGGTGCGCCTGATCTCTGGATCAAAACGCTGAAGGAAAAGCGCGACGAAGAGTGGGACTTGGGCGAGCTGACACATACGCTGAGTTCACACCGCCCAGAGGAAAAAGTCATCACCTACGCCGAGAGCCATGACCAAGCCCTGGTCGGCGACAAGACACTGATTTTTCGGCTGATCGACAAAGAAATGTATTGGCACATGGACAAAGCCGACCCCGACCTGACCGTGGAGCGCGGTGTGGCGCTGCATAAGCTGATCCGACTACTGACAGCCGGACTGCACGGCGGCGGCTACCTCAACTTTATGGGCAATGAATTTGGACACCCCGAGTGGATAGATTTTCCGCGTCAGGGTAATGATTGGTCGTTTAAGCACGCCCGCCGCCAATGGAGTTTACGCGACAACGGCTTTCTCAAATACCAGTGGCTGGGCGAATTTGACGCGAGCCTGATGAAGCTCATTAAAACCGTTGACGACCCGAGCGTTCACTACCTCACCATTCGCCAGCACGATCACGTGGTTAGTTTCATGCGCGACAATCTGCTGTTTATTATGAATTTCTCGCCCAGCCAGTCGTGGACGGATTACGGCGTACCAGCGGCGGCTGGGTCATACCGGGTAGCACTCAGCAGCGACGACCAACAGTTTGGCGGACAGGGCCGGGTTGATCCTAATGGCCGCTACTTTACGACGCCGCATAACGACGAGCACATTATACGTGTATACATACCGGCACGAAGTGGCCTCGTACTACAAAAAGATTGACCGCGAAGCTATGTTAGTATGAATACCCTACCATGATCTTGACTACTGTGCTAATTCTTTGACCATCTCAGACAGAATCGGAATGACGTTCATTTCGAACCACGGATTGCGCGCCCGCCAGCGGAAGTTAAGCGGTGATGGATGGACAAGTGGAAAATAATGAGGCAGATACTCCACATAATGCGCGACTGTTTCGGTCAGGTTGCGCTTCGCCTGTTTGTTGAGATAGTATTGCTGAGCATGAGCACCAACTAAAATCGTCAGCCTCACATCCGGCATCTGTGCTAGCAGCCGTGGATGCCACTTTTTGGCAAACTCCGATCGCGGCGGTAAATCACCATGCGCAGCCTTACCTGGATAATAAAAATCCATTGGCATTAGAGCAAACAAATCAGGATCATAAAATTGTTCATCGGTAACCCCCAGCCACTGACGCAACGTGCGACCACTGGCATCATTCCATGGCGTGCGTGTTTCCTGCGCTATTCGTCCCGGCGCCTGACCAACCAGCACGATACGTGAGTGAGGTGAAGCGGTATAGACTGGCGGCCAACCACGAGCGTGAAACGAAGCATTCATACTATCTTGATCGATTTCATCATATAGCAACGGCCTAGTCATCATATTAGTATATCACAATCATTCTATACTGTTCACGCTTCAGACTATCCTTCGTCAATATTATGTGATATATTGTTCACATGGATATAAACTCAAAAAATATCATAGCTACCTTGACCTCACTCGGCATCCCACCAGCCTCGGCAACGATCATCTATTGCCTCCTTGTCGCCCCACCGTACCACCATAGCCACACAAGCCTCCACGAGCAAACCGGCTTTAGTAAAGCAGCCATTACTGGCGGGTTACGCTATCTAGAAACACTTGATATGATCTCCTACCAAACAGACAGTTCACGGCGGCAGCATATCGCTCTTGATATCAAGCCGCTCGTTACCTACACTCAACAACGTATGCTGCTGTTTGATAAACTGGCTGACGAATTACACGCAGCGTCAGCCGAGCAAGTAGACGGTGAGTTTTCATCGGATATCGCCACGGTAGCTGAGCTGTGTAGCGCAATCAACGAAACAATTTGGCAGGCTATAACGACCTGGGAAGAGCAATATACCCCTACTCATCCATTGAAGTAAGATATTCTTCCAGGAAATCGCTCCACTCCGGTACATTCTTTTCTCGAAAATAGGCACGAAGAAAGGTAACCATAGTTTGTTGACGAATTAATGCTTCGTCTCGGCCTGGGTCGGTCATCATAATCTTTGGTAGCTTCAACAACTTTTCAAAGAAATAATTAATGAAGCTATCGCCATCATGCGTGCCACCGTTAGCGTTATATCGATGCGCATCAATGTTCACATCAGGCCAAACAGTTGGATCAAATATCCGACAACTACCGTGATTAACCGCATAAATAAGTGCCCGCTCGATACCACATGCCCCAATCGCATCACACATATCGGCATCAGACACTATCTGACCGGCCAAACGCTCTGGCCGCACACCATGTAGATAACGACTATAGCCAATCCGGGCAATATTATGACGCACCACATCCTGCAGATCAGCCGCAACACCAGCTTTTACCATAATTGACGTGGCGTTATTGAGTTCATCCGCTTGCTTTTTGCCAACTAATTTATAATCATCAACATCGTGCAGCCATGCCGTCAACAGCACTTCGTCCATCGAAGCCGCTTCTTTTTTATACTCATTCGCGAATCGCTCCGCTAGTCGTGCCACACGCTCAACGTGTTCGTCGCTATGGCCTGACGTATCACCGCCAAGCAGTCGGCAAACTTCCTGTCTTACTATCGTCATTGATTTGTTCATAGACTTTATTATACACCCCCATGCAAGTTATGGACGTAAATCTATTTATTAGCTACGAAACCCCAAGGTGCATAATGCATCATACACACTCGGAACAACGTAAACTAGTTCACGCAGCATAATATCAACTGGTGCTGTTCGTGAAAAGATTGGTTTCTTTAATGCGAGAGCATAACCGATCTCCATCGCGGCACTTATGCCAACATAGCCTTTGGGGGCATGCAATAAGATAAAGTCAGACTGCTCAATAGCCCGTAAATGCCAGTTTTCTATCTCTCGAGGCGACAGGCCAACTTCTGCAGCATCAACAACAAATTCACCGTCCATAAAGTCCACTCGTCGCGGTGACAATACCTGACAGCCGGTTACGGCTAGCTCGTCGTAAGCTCGCCGCAACCCGTCAATATCGCGCCTGTACGACCCACACAATACCGCACGTGCTGCCCGCGGTCTAGAACTCCGCATTACCATATTCATATATTATTTCAGTCAACTCGCCGCACCCGTTGATACACGCCGTGATTTCTCGCAAAAAACTCTTGTACTTTTTTGGCTCATCACGCATCTCATCGAGTGTACGCCAGGCATTTCTACCGCCCTCAAACTGTACGGCCAATTTGCCCGAAAATACCTTGCAAAACATCAGGTGAAAGATCTTGTCTTCAATAATTTCACCTGTTTGCGCATGGCGCACACGTTCATGGTACACCCCGCGATGAACAAACTCACCCCGTAACCCCGTCTCCTCTGTCAATTCACGCGAGGCCGCATCGACGATCGACTCGGCCCACCGCACTTTGCCAGTAGGCGCACCCCAAAACCCATAGTAGGGGTGCTTGAGCCGCTGCTGCAATAAATACTGTTTTTCTCCATTACGCTCACGCTCGATAACGAGCATAACTGCCACCTTTGGTTGTCGCTCGATAACACCAGCATCAGTATCAAGCTTATTCGCGTACTCCTTACCCTTGACCGAGAGGCAGTAACCGCCGTCGACTTTCTGCACATAACCTAGCTCAACGAGCCGTTTGATATGAAATTTGATATGATCGCTTTCCAAGCCGCTTGCTTTTTGTAGTGTTGCGAAATTAGCTGCTGGCAAAAATAACAATTCCCGCAAAATTTTCGTTTGTGCCTCATGGATCTTTGCTTCAAAACTCATATCGCCTCCTTTTGGCTCTAGTGTAGCGCGATCAGGTTAGAAAAACTAGGGAAGTCGACTTCCCTAGTGTAGAGGCGTAGACGCGTCACGCTCCCTCGGCTACCTTTTATCCATAGTACGCTAACATTCTTCCATCAGTTGACAGCCAACCCGCCCCTGTTATACAATGAAATTTGTATTATTATCGTGAGTCTTGGTCGCCCGAGCCCACCATAGCGGGTCGTGGATGACCTATCTTTGTATCAAAATATAAATCTAAGGAGTTTTACCTTGCGACAACAACATGCAAAAACAACATTACAATTACTATGGCGAGCGTCACGTCCATACAAATGGCGACGCAATCTAGCGCTCATTACAGCTACCTTAACCTTAGCGGTAGGCACAATTGTCGGACCACTGATTATCGCACAGCTCCTGGACATGATTCAACATGGTCAGCTACAGGCTGGCTCTGTGTGGACACTCGTGACCCTCTATGGCCTCAGTCAACTGTGGTCGGAGATTATTGGGTGGCGGATAGCGCTATATTTGATGTGGACCCTAGAAACCATTATGCAGCGCGACATCGCAAACAAGGTATTCGCCAAGCTGTCTGGCGAGACCATGTTTTTCCACTCCAACAAATTTGGCGGCTCGCTCGTCAGCCAAAACAGCAAGCTCAGTGGCTGTGTTGAACGATTTTGGGATGAGCTGGTATGGGCAGTACTTCCGCTGGTCATCTCGCTCACCGGATCAATTGTCATTCTGTCGATGTTACTCTGGCAATACGCGCTCTTTCTATTCATGTTCTCGATCATCTTCGGTATAGCCGTCTTCTTTGGGTCACGCCCAATGGCCAAATTAAGCCAGCGTGAAGCAGAGGCCAGCAACAAGGTAAGCGGCAATCTCGCCGATATGGTGTCAAATGTACTTGCTGTCAAGTCATCCGGCGCTGAAAAAGTCGAGCAGCAGCGATTTGATAAAACGAATCATGCATGGCGCAAGGCTAGCCTGGCTACCATGCGAGGATTCCTCACTGTCAGCAGTGTTTACTCAACGATAAACACCAGCATCCGAATCGGTGCCATCGTGTTCGCTATTTATGCAGCACAGCATAATATCGTTTCGGTCGCAGCGGTGTACTTAATCATTACCTACACTAGCAGTGTCGCCCGTGAGCTGTGGAATATGAATAGCATTATGCGCAATTATAACCGGATCATTGGTGACGCCCATGAGATGGTCGAGATATTACACACACCAACATCACTTGTTGACAAGAGTGATAAAAAGCTTCACGTCGATCGCGGTGTTATTGATTTTGATGCCGTGACCTTTACGCATGACGAGGGTAAAGGCACAACCCTGTTCCATAATTTTTCACTGCATATTACGCCAGGCGAAAAGGTCGGGCTGGTTGGTTCTAGTGGTTCGGGCAAGACGACTCTGACGAAATTACTGCTGAGATTTGCTGACATCGACTCGGGCACAATCATGATTGACGAGCAGAACATTGCCGAGGTCACCCAGGCCAGTCTTCGTTCGCAGATCGCTTACGTGCCGCAGGAGCCACTACTGTTTCACCGTTCGGTGCGTGAGAACATTGCCTACGGCAAGGCTAATGCCACCGACGCTGAGATTGAACAGGCAGCCAAAAAGGCGGGGGCTTATGATTTTATCATCAAGCTGCAGGACGGCTTTGACACACTGGTCGGTGAGCACGGCGTAAAGTTATCGGGTGGACAGCGCCAGCGCATCGCTATTGCTCGGGCCATCGTGAAAGATGCGCCAATCTTGGTCCTCGACGAGGCGACCTCGGCGCTTGATTCTGAGTCAGAAGTTCTAATCCAAAAATCGCTCAAGACACTGATGCAGAACCGTACCTCAATCGTCATCGCTCATCGACTTTCAACAATCGCCAAGCTTGATCGAATCATCGTGATGCACGATGGTAAGATAGTCGAGGATGGCTCACATGAACAGCTCATTAAGCATGGCGGCCACTACGCGAAACTGTGGCAGCATCAATCTGGCGGCTTTATTGACGCCTAACCAGCACAGTCTCTAGGTAGTATGCTATAATGCATAATGATATGATGCACGCGTTTATTGATTTTATTGTTCATTTTGGTGTTGTCGCGATTTTGCTGGTTGTCTTTGCCGAATCGGGCCTACTCTTTGGCTTTATCTTTCCAGGCGACAGTCTACTGTTCACGGCTGGCTATATGGTGCAGCAGCATATTTTGCCAATTGATATTCATTTCTTTGCGCTCCTGCTCTCATTAATGGCTATTCTCGGCGACAGTGTCGGTTACGCATTTGGACATAAAGTTGGCCGTAAATTATTTGAACGCAAAAACTCTCGCTTCTTTAAGAAGAAATATCTCGTGCAAGCCGAAAAGTTTTACGAAAAGCATGGCTCACTTACTGTGGTGCTGGCACGGTTTGTACCGATTGTGCGTACGTTTGCGCCAATCGTGGCCGGCGCTAGCAAGATGCACTACCGAACTTTTATTATTTTTAATATTCTCGGTGGCGTTATTTGGGCCACACTTTTCACCTACCTCGGATTCTTTGCTGGCAAGGCGCTCACCGGCGCTGGTATTAATATTGAGGTCGCTGCACTAATTATCATCTTCTTGTCGGTGCTGCCAATGATCATTCACGCCCTCAAGCAGGAACATACTCGCGCGGCACTGCGCCAACAAGTATCAGTCCTGCTCGGCAAGACTCGCCGCAAAAAGCAATAAGCCTTCATAATGAAAGCTACTCGTTAGTAGCTATACGTCCAACTACAGCAAACTTTTCAGATATGTACCGGTAAATGATTCTGGCACTTTGGCGACTTCTTCTGGCGTGCCGCTTGCTACCACCGTACCGCCGCCGAGACCACCCTCAGGCCCCATATCAATAATCCAGTCGGCTGATTTAATCACATCCAGATTGTGCTCAATAATAATCATGCTGTTACCGCCATCGACCAGCTGCTGCAAAATCCCCAGCAGCCGCTTAACATCGGCAGAATGTAGTCCAGTTGTCGGCTCATCCAGAATGTACATCGTCTTGCCGGTTGAGCGTTTGGAGAGTTCTGTCGCTAGCTTAATCCGCTGCGCCTCGCCGCCCGAAAAGGTGGTTGCTGGCTGACCGAGCTTGATATAACCAAGACCGACTTCCACCAGTGTCTGTAATTTCCGGGCGATATTTGGCACGCTATCAAAGAAATCGGCCGCCTGCTCGACTGTCATATCAAGCACATCAGCAATGGTCTTATTTTTATATTTAATCTCCAATGCCTCACGATTGTAGCGCTGGCCATGACACTCGTCGCACTGGACGTAGACATCCGGCAAAAAATGCATTTCAATCTTGATCATGCCGTCGCCCTGGCAATTTTCGCAGCGACCGCCCTTGACGTTAAAGCTAAACCGACCCGCTTTATAACCGCGGACATTAGCCTCAGGGGTACTGGCAAACAGTTCGCGAATTGGCGTAAAAATACCAGTGTAGGTCGCTGGGTTAGAGCGCGGCGTGCGGCCAATTGGTGACTGGTCGATGACGATGGCTTTATCCAGCTGCTTTACGCCCTCAATCTTGTCATGCGCACCCGGTACATCGCTGGCCCGATTCAGCCGTGCCGCTAATTCTTTGGCGACAATATCATTGACCAGCGTCGACTTACCGCTACCTGACACACCTGACACCACCGTCATCAGGCCCAATGGGAACGCCACGTCGATCTGCTTCAAATTATTCTCGCGAGCGCCGCGGACGATAAGCTGGCGGCTCGCATCAACCTGGCGGCGATGTTTTGGTACGGCAATTTTTTCTGCACCCGACAGATACCGGCCAGTCACGCTATCTGCACATTTGGCTACCTCTTCAGGAGAACCCAGCGCCACCACCGCGCCGCCATGCACACCAGCACCTGGGCCCATATCGATCAAAAAGTCACTCTGCCGAATGGTATCCTCGTCGTGTTCGACTACCAGCACCGTATTACCGAGGTCACGCAGATGCTTCAGGGTGGTGATTAACCGATCATTATCGCGCTGATGCAAGCCAATCGACGGCTCATCCAGCACATACAGCACACCCTGCAAACCGCTGCCAATCTGCGTCGCCAGCCGAATTCGCTGCGCCTCGCCACCGCTCAGTGTATTGGCGGCGCGCCCTAACTCCAAATAATTCAGCCCGACATTACTCATAAAGCCGAGGCGGGCGGTAATCTCTTTCAAAATCAGCCGCGCGATCATCGCTTGCTGCTCGTTCAATGTTAACTTGTGAGTGAACAAATCAAGCGCGTCATCAACGCCAAGATCGCAAATATCCATAATATTCAGACCCTGCACCGTTACCGCCAGGACAACCGGCTTCAGCCGCGCACCGCCGCAAACATAACAATCCCGCTGGCGCATAAACCGCTCAATGTCCTTGCGCATAAATTCGCTATCGGTTTCTTTCCAGCGCCGCTCCAAATTGGGAATCACTCCTTCATAGGTTGTATCGTAATGCCGCCCATTGCCAAGCTGTACTGGATATTTCTGATCGCCTGTACCATAGAGCACTTTCTGGCGCGCCTCATCAGATAACTGCCCGACCGGCGTCCGGATACTAAAACCGTGCGCTCCGGCTACCGCCGAAATCTTGCGCATGTAAAAGTTATCAACATTGATCCGGTTGTATGGCCGAATTGCCCCCTCAGCAATCGTCAGATTCTCGTTTAGTACTAAACTAGGATCGACTTCCAGTCGACTACCAAGTCCAGTACAACTCGGACAGGCCCCTTGCGGTGCATTAAAACTAAACAGACGCGGCTCAAGCTCTGGAATCTCCTCATCCGGATGATCAACACAGGCATATCGCTGTGAGAACGTCTTCAGTTCATCCGTATCAGCATCCAGCGCCTCAACCACACCCTGGCCAAGCTCCAGCGCCTGCTCGACACTCTGGCTCAACCGGCTAGTTAGGTCATTGTTCATTGCCAGGCGATCAACTACTAACTCAATACTGTGCTTGTAACTTTTCTGTAACTGCGGAAACTCATCCAGTGCATACACCACGCCATCCACGCGCACCCGGGCGTAGCCTAGCCGCCGATACTGCTCTGGAATGTGCGCAAACTCGCCCTTCTTATTCTTGACAATTGGTGCGAGCAGCAGCAATCGCTTGCCCCCATATTGCTTAGCAATCTCCTGGATAATAGCCTCGGCCGTACGGCGCGACACTGGTTTATGGCAGCGCGTACCGTCTGGCTTGAGAGCTGGACAATGCGGCGTACCAATCCGCGCGAACAAGAGGCGCAGGTAATCATAAATCTCGGTCACCGTCGCCACGGTCGAACGCGGATTGCGGCTGGTTGACTTTTGGTCAATTGAAATTGCCGGACTCAACCCCTCGATGTTATCAACATCTGGTTTATCCATAATGCCTAAAAATTGCCGCGCATAACTCGACAGACTCTCGACATAGCGGCGCTGGCCCTCGGCGTAAATCGTGTCAAACGCCAGCGACGACTTACCGCTGCCGCTCAGGCCAGTGATCACCACTAATTTATCGCGCGGAATTTCCACGTCGATATTTTTTAGATTGTGTTCACGAGCGCCCTTGACGCGAATTACCTCTGGCATATCTGATCTATTATACCGAATAGGCGTTTATTTTTCCAGCCGCGGGGAGTGAGGTGACCTCCCTTGACATCATGCTTTGCTGTACTTTTAGCAACATATTATGCTTATGATTGCAAATATAAGGATCAGCTGTTATAGTAAAAGACATGAAGAGGTTTGTGGTCATCTGTGGAATCGCCGTTGCCGTCGCAACCTTGTTTTACCTGACTCGTGAAGAGTGGTTTTCATTCATAACCATTGGTAAACTCCCATTTACTAATATTGCTCTACCGGCAATTGTCATGATGAGCTTTTGGATGATCATTGTACCAGCATGTATTATCTGGGCTAAATCAATCAGCATTGCATTCTGGAGCGGTATCGAGATACTAGGACGATTTGATCAGCGCCGTATCAACCGACAGGTCCGCCTGGCAGCACGAGCTCGTCACACCGCAACGCAACAGGTTAGTCTAGCGATGGTTGCCGCGTGGTTAGTGGTAACCCAACGCTACGTGACACACACTGACACTGCTACGAAAGCGGATGATCAGTCAACTGCGCGATTAGCTGTCGCAACAAATTAAATACGCTATGCCTCGCTTATTCAATCTGATCTGTTTCTATAACGTCAGCTTCTGCTCTTTGCCTCATCTTGCACCCAGACTATCCCAAGTAGCGAAACGGTGCTCACCAATATCCGCCGCCAACTCACGCCAATAATTGATACCAAGTGCCTGTGATGATAAGTGGATGTTTAGCGTCAATGTAACCACGAAGCGGCCGGCTTTTACCCAGCTGCTATTTGTTTCTCTGCCAAAGCAGTCGACTTATAGCGCTGAACAGCCGAATTATATAATTGCCACGCTGTCATCGGGATGCCCAATCGCCTCCCCTCAGCTAGCACCTCGTCATATCCAGCCAGCCATTCACCAAATCCGTGCTTCATATGACCTGTTACCATATCAACAACATCAGGCTGTTGAAGTGCATGCTGCATTATCGGAGTTGCCACCCTTAGTGGCATTATTGATAATACATTAAGGGGGAAAACTCGCCACACTGCAACACCTTGATGACGACATAGGGACATACCATCACGAAGTGCCATAATTAGCCGTCGAATCGCCCCTGGGTCGTGCGTTAATGCCGAGAAACTACCGCTGCTAGCTATGGCGCCAGCGGTCGCTGACTGCTGGAGATAATGAACCTTCATCCAATCAAGCAGATGAGCATCATAGCTAGTTGCCACACCAGCCTCTTTTAAATGCTGCATAAACAACTTTGCTCCCGCCTTTATGCCACCAACCCGCGTTGGCGTTGGAAAGATAATAACCTTCACGCCATGATTATCTCGCCCACCGCCAACACTGGAAGGAAAGGCGATAAAATAATTATCAGGCGATATATATTGATCAACATCACTAGCCAGATTCCAATTGTTTTGCATAAATCCAATCCACCTAGCCTTCGGCTGATACTTTGCCAGCACCGGTAGTACCGATTGAAGTTGACAGCGATTAACTGTTACTAATATAACGTCGTAATAACCTGCTGGCGACGTGACGCACTGCGGGTGAAATACTGTCGACTGATACGTATTGTCACGCTGGCGCAAATCCTTTATAGCAAGTGGCACGCCTTGCGACACCTCTTCATACCGCTCAGGCATCACTAGTACATCCACGTCATGGTGCGCCGCTAATAAATGTGCATATGTCAGACCGATTGTTCCCGCACCATAAATTAAGTACCGCATCCTAGTCCTCGGTGGGCAATATTGCCTCTGCCCATAGCTGCAATTCCTGCAAGATGAACTGTTGCTCATCAGTCGCTGTCGGCGCTAACCGCTGCAGAGACGCCATGAACTGTGGTAGCTGCGCCTGCAAGTGCCGAGCCCGCCACGTTTCCCACTGCGCCAGATCATCTTCGCTGAGTGAACGCGGAAAATTACGTGCTTTGTAGTGTAGCAATAGCGGCGTTAGCCGTTCATCCTGAAACTCTGGATGAAAATCTGCCAGTTCTCGCTCATTAGCATTGCATACCGCTTCTACACGGATACGATCACGGTCGTTCAAAAAGCCATCATACAATTGCGCTTCTGGATCGGGCAGTTTTTTGAAGGCTGGCTTGTTTTCAAAAATAGTCCGTAATTTTTCGGCAAAGTCCGGGTGATTCAGTAAAATATTTTGATGTTTCTGCACTGTCTTTAGATCAAGCGAAATTTTCCGCCAGCCATCGCCCTGTTCCAGCACACCCAGCGGCGCCACCGCCGGACAACGATTGTACTGCAACTCTTTGGCTGGTAATTTGACGAAATTCTCAGCTTGCCGCTCTTCCCACGACGCAAAAATCTTCGCCGCTAGCTCGTTCGTATCCAGCCCAACAAACGGCGTCGGATCATAGCGCAAGTCATAGACAACCACGCCGCCGTTTCGACTGGTTGTCAGCGGAAAGGCTACCGTGGTTTTGGCAAATTCTTTATCGTAACGCCCACTGGCATAGATAAACGGTTTTTTGTCGTCGACATTGACCAGTTGCTGGACTACTTTTTTGTCACGCATTTTTAGTAAATAGTCATACAACTGCGGCTGTTTTTGCTTGATCAATTTCGTCACGGCAATCAATGCCGTCACGTCCGCCAAAGCGTCATGAGCATTTTCGTGAGCGATGCCGTTGGCGCTGGTGATTAATTCCAAGCGGTTACTTGGCTCACCTTTGTCATCAAGCGGCCAATTGATTCCTTCCGGCCTGAGCGCCCGCGTCAATCGCACCACATCTAGTAAATCCCAACGCGAGCGACCGTCCTTCCAGCTCCACTCGTACGGATCATGAAAATTGCGCCACAACAAATGACGAATAAACTCGTCATCAAACCGAATGTTATTAAAACCAACCGCAATAGTCTCAGGCGTAAAAATTTCCTCACTCAACATCCGGGCAAATTGTGCCTCGGTGTAGCCTTCCTCAACTGTTTTTTGCGGCGTGATACCAGTCACCATCAGCGCGTCAGGACTCGGTAAGGTATCATCATTCAGCATCACCAGCAGGTTATATGGCTCACCAATTGGCTCGAGATTCATATCCGTTCGCTGCCCGGCAAACTGCATGATTCGGTCTTGCCGCGGATTTAATCCGCTGGTTTCCAGGTCATAGAAGAAAAACGTTTGTGCCATGATTATAGTATAGCAAAGCGACGAGACGACACCTAAATTTATTGCTCAACCAGCGTAAACGGCGTCGATTCGCCAATCTGTACTACGGTCTCACCAACTGCGCCCTGACGAATTAACTCGTGAGTGATACCCATCTTTCGCATGATGTCCCGCAGGCGATTGACCGATTCAAATTGATCAAAGTTAGTACGACGAGCAAACTTTTCAATTTTAGCACCATAGACAATGAAACTAACCACATCTTCCTCGTCCGTATTTTCAGGCTCCGCGCCAACGCCAACCGCCCGCTCTACCGTCCAGGCATCAGACGCTGCTTGCGCGTCCAGAGCGATTACTGGCAGATCATCGCCCTCTTCTTCAGCCAACTCCGCCTCACGCGCCCGATATTCCGTAACTTCCCGGCGCAGCAAACGCAGGAGTTCGGTCACGCCGGCATGTGTCTGCGACGAAATCGCCACCACTGGCGAACCGTTCGCCACATTCTGCAGTGCTGTCGACTGCATGGCAATAATCTCATCATCCAGCCCTTCACACTTCGTCAAAGCAATGACTTCTGGACGCGCCGCCAATTCTTCAGAATATTTTTCCAGCTCGCGGCGAATGGTTTGATATTTTTCCGCCGGGTCGTCACTATACGCATCAATCATATGGAGCAACACGGCCGTCCGCTCAACGTGGCGAAGGAACTGGTCGCCCAAACCCTTGCCTTCGGAGGCGCCTTCAATCAGCCCTGGAATATCGGCAATCAACACTGAACCATCATCAACATCTGCTACGCCCAGATTTGGCGTCAACGTCGTAAATTCATAATTAGCAATTTCCGGACGAGCATTAGAAACCACGCTAAGGAACGTCGATTTGCCAGCATTCGGAAAGCCAACCAAACCAACGTCGGCCAATAATTTCAATTCCAGCTCAGCCTCAAATTCTTCACCCGCCTCACCAAGTTCAGCCATCTTTGGTGCTTGGCGCGTACTGGACGTAAAGTGGGCATTGCCAAAGCCACCGTCACCACCCCGGGCAACGACCGCTTGTTGCTGGTCTGCTGTCAAATCTGCCACTACCTTGCCTTCACGCTTGACTAACGTGCCCATTGGCACTTTGACGACCAGTGGCGAACCGCTTTTGCCGCGCTTGTTACGCTTACTACCGTCACCGCCATTCTCTGCTTTTAGCTCTGGCTTGTAGCGAAAATTCAGCAGTGTATTAAGATCTTTAGTCGCCAAAAACACCACATCACCACCGCGTCCGCCATCGCCGCCATCAGGACCGCCTTTATCAACATATTTCTCATGCCGGAAACTGACTGCGCCGTTGCCACCCTTGCCAGCTCGCACTAATACTTTCGCTGTATCTACAAACATAATTTTAGTATATCAAAAAGCGCCCCCAAGAGATAGCGGAGGCGCTTTATTGCCTTAGAGCATCCTAGTGAATAAAGTTATACCGACCAACTTCAGACATCGGGATCGTTCGATGCGTCACGACGTTATACCCCGCATAATTCATATCGCTAACGTAGATCGTGCCACCTTCAACCCGCTCGACCATACCGACGTGACCAAGACCACCACCACCCCATGTTGTCTGGAATATTGCCCCTGGTGCCGGCGTATGATTAACGACAAAACCTGCCGCCCGAGCACTTGCCGCCCACGACGTCGCGTTGCCCCAGAAGCTACCAATTGGTCGACCAAGTGCTGCCCGCCGCTCGTACACATACCACGTACAGTTGCCAAGAGCGTATCGGTTGCCAACTGATGCTCGAGCGTAACCATAACTGATACCACTGACTGCGCCGCCCGTTGTCCGCCCTGCATAGCCCCGACGGCCAGAGCGGGACGCCACGTAACCTGGCTGCTCATTTTCTGGCAGTACGCCACCCGGCAGAACAATTCGTGTATCTTTGGCTAGTGCCGCCCCATTTGCCAAGTCGTTATACAATGCCACTCGCTCAGGATTTGCTTTATACTTTTCTGCCAATTTTTCGATGGTGTCGCCGTCCTTAACAGTGTAGACCACGCCGTCAACCATCGGGATAATCAATGTTTTGCCAGCTTCAACCGCATCAGATGTCGTATTGTTCGCCCAGCGCACCGTCTGTGCCGTCACATTAAACTTCTTGGCGATAGAATTCATCGTATCACCCTGCTTAGTGACGTAAGTCTTAATGCCACGTTGAGCTGATTTCTCAGGCTGGATAATCTGTGGCTTAGAAATAACCTCCGTATCACCCTGAGCCAACTCTTTTTTGATTGACAGCGTTGCCGTCGCCTCACGTAAATCACCGGCAGTTGGCAGATTGACCGTCTCAGCCAGATCAGTTACCGCATTAGCAGCCGCCAGTTGATCCACTGAAACCTTATTTGTCTCATGTGTCACACCAGTAGACGGTGCGATTGGCTGAGAGGCCGAGACTGAGCCCTGCTGGCTGGCAACGCCACCCGTCTGGTAGCTCAGTGCCAGAAATGAAATAACTAATAGAAAAATCCCACCGTACGCCGATATTGCGCTTAGCTTGAGTTTTTTGCCCCGATGGGCAGATGCTTGGTTACGAATAACGCTTCTCCCGTGTCAATGTCTCCATCAACGCTGACTACCGTACTAAGTCTTTCTTCTCGCACAAGAACAGGATGCATTGTCGACCTAATAATTAGTTAATATTGCTAAACGATTAGTTTTCCGCATCCGTGCGACCGTTCTGGTAGGCCCGCGCGCCTACGAGGCGTGTGCCACATAATGAGCGCAAGCTTGTTTTTATTATACGTGACCACCTCGTTATTTGTCAATGCTTTACTCTATTCTATAATACACCTTACTCTTTAGCATATACACCAGCCCAACAACAAAGCTCAAAATAACTGCATATGGCACTACCGCAGACATCGCCATCATTATAGCAAAGAGGATGGCAGTACGAACAATATACAAAAGCGTCACGACAAGCACGAACACACCTATGAGCGCAAGCGGTACCCGCACCATCAAGGTCAAGCCAATATTGCGATAACGCAGTCCCCGCTTCTGCTTGATTTTCTCCGCCTCAGATAGTTGATCGGCTGAACGTGGCTGCCAATATGGCGCCTCCTTAGCCATCACGATAATTTTCCACAGCCACAGTGAACCAATAGTCGTGCATACCACCATCAGCAAAATAACCGGGAGCGAGCCATTAAAAGCCAGGATAGCGCCGAACGCCGTGTGAGCAGCTTCTCGAAATGCCGAACTAAATGGGCCAACTTGAGAGATATAGAGCAGCGCCAATACAATGAACTGCACCAGCGGATACACTACAGTCATAGCGAGTGCAGCGATGCGCTGCTGGTACTGATCGGTTCGACGAGACTGTTTCAGTAGAATGAGGCCTTGGACGAGGAGCGACGCGATAGCTATGTCGACAATAATCAAAGCTAATGACATGTGGACGTTTATAAAATATACCGGCAGCCAGCATATAAATATTGCTGCCGAGAGAACAAGTATCGCCGCCTCAATAATGATAATTGTCTCGTATCGAATATTACGCTCTTGAGCGGGCGCAGCCTGCTTCTTCTGTTTCTCCTTGGTGACTGGCGTCTTTGTCATGTAGTATCCATTCGTGTTCTTTACTGGGTAACTCATATCTAATTATATCAAAACACCTTCTTATGGCTGGCCAACAAAAAATAGCTCACCACTATAAGCGAGCGAGCCGTCGCAAATCCGAAGGGGACAACTATCCCTATAAAATTGGTGACCTCACGGAGAATCGAACTCCGATTGCCAGGATGAAAACCTGGTGTCCTAACCGTTAGACGATGAGGCCATTAAACAGGTCGTATTGTAGCAGATTGATAATATTATGTCTAGCTATCCAGTCATGCGAAAATTGACTTTTTCATCATTTTGGTGTATTCTACACAGAGTTATGAGGATAAAGGAGGAAGTCATGCAAAACTTGTCGTCACTATTCCGTTCATTGTCGCTGCGCCATTATGCAGTTCTAGCGATGGTTGCGGTAGCGATAGTGGTGCCAACCACATTATGGGCACTAGATTCCAATCATTCGGCTAATACCAATGCGCAAACACCGACGAATACAAAACCTACGCCAGTTTATAGCTGTAATGCACTCAGCGTTGATCAGTTTTCAACTACTAATTTCAAGTTTTCAGTCAAATATTCCGCTCATGGCGGCGCGATCTATAAGACAACAATTTACAAAGTCTACGATGCCAAGGGTAAAGAGGTGTATCAAACTGGTAACGAATTCAAGGGCTTCACACCGGGCACATACACGGTCAAAGCCTTTATTGTCGTTGATGTGAATGGTAAAGAAGAAATGGTGACCAGCGATACCTGCACTAAGCAGGCCACAGTCCCTGGCGAAACACCGGATCCAAAACCAAAGCCAACACCAATTCCGAAACCAGTTGACCCGAAACCTGAACCAATCCCAGATAAACCACCAAAAATTACACTGGGGTTTGCCGTCAAAACTACTGTTGATGGCGCACAACACAAAAAAGTCACCGTCAACAAGACCTTTACCTACCGAGTAACCGTTACCAACACAGGGACCGCCACTATACATGACACGTATGTTACCAATACCGCACCACAAGGGGTAGCCTACCTAAAGGCATCCGCTGGTACAATTCAAAATAATACCTGGCAGACGCTGATTGGTGAGCTCAAGCCAAATGAATCGAAAACATTTACTGTCGACGCTATTGTCAAGCAATATGTCGCGGGCACACTGACTAGTACAACCTGCATCAAGAGTGATCAAATTTCGCTCGAGGGCCATAACAACTGCAGTGGTGCTACTATAGAGGTGGCCAAGCCGCAGGCCCCAGCTCCGCAGCCAAAACCACAGCCAACGCCGCAACCAAAACCAGCGCCGACCGATCCGAAACAGCCGACACCGACCCAACCAGTAAATCCGACTCGGCCGACTACACCGGTGCCTGAACCAAAAACGCCAGACCAGTCGAAGCAGCCATCGACCAACGATAATCAGCAGTCACCTTCAACATCAGGCAGCGTACAAACCACGAACCCACCTGCCGCACCGACGACCGTTGGCGAACTGCCACGGACCGGTAACGCCACTGACATGCTCGTTGGTGGACTGGGTCTTGGCGCCCTGCTCACTGCTGGAGTCGCCTACCTCATCAGCCGACGTCATGTGTAATAATAAATCTGGTTAACGTGGATACCCCTCGCACCCCGAGGGGTATTTCATGGTACAATAATATTATGGCAAAGCAGAAGAAAAAGCGCTCCAAGAAATACTCTGGTGTTGACGCCGCAACAACTCGACCCAGTGTCACGCGCATCCAGGCGGTCAGCCGCTCGTCGGCCGGTCAGTGGCTATATGAACGCAAAAAATTACTGCGTGGTGTCGGCATCGGCGTAGTAATAGTCCTCATCGTTATTGTGATTATCACGGGTATTATTAGTCTGTTCCGATAATCAATATTTCTTAGCGACTTGTCACCTTTTTCTTGTTCGCGGCCGGCCTATCGAGTGGCAGACGAAAACCAAACGTGCTGCCCTTGTTTTCTTTCGAGGTAAAAATCATCACCCCGCCGTGCTCCAACACAACTTTACGCGCCAAAAACAAGCCAACGCCCGTACCGTCAGGACGACGCTTGCGAGCATTTGAGGCGCGAAAGAATTTACCAAACACGCCAGACTGCTCAGCTTTTGGCACGCCGATACCTTGGTCTTCGACCGTAAACACCACTTCCCGCGTATCGCAACAGAGCGACACCTTGACGGTCGTTCGTTCTTTAGAATAAAAGATCGCGTTATCAATCATGTTCATGATGACTTGGCGGAGTTTTTCGGCGTCAATCGGCAACGTCGGAACATCATCGTCAATATGCACCGAAAGGGTGATGTTATGCTGCTTGGCCACAATCTTCAGCAGAGCCATTTCACTTTGTACAATATCACCGAGGTTAGCCAGCTGGCGATTCATAGTGAATGTCCCAGTCTGTAAGCGAGAGATGCTGAGAAAGTCATTGATCAGCTGCACCATGCGCTCACTCGAGGAAAAGGCTTCGCGCAGAACAGCTTTTTGCGTCGGACGAACTGGGCCGAGATCACCCTGCAGCAGCATATCGAGATAGCCTTTGATGCTAGTTAGTGGTGTCCGTAGCTGATGTGATGCCATAGAAATAAACTCATTTTTTGCCTCATCCAGCCGCTGTAGCTGCTGGTTGCTCATCCGCAGCTCCTGCGTTGCCGCCTCGATACGCTGCTGCAACTCAGTATTCAATTCATTCACTTCCTCCATCGACTGAGCATTTTTAATGGCAATCGCTAGCTCACCACGAACTGCCCGAAGCATCGAGAGGTCACGCTCGACGTAGTTCTTCTTCTGACTCTCACCGATCAACACAAAACCAACTATATCATCCTGCAATGATAGTGTCATGATAATAGCAATTTTTTGTAGCTTCATCGTCCGTCGCAAGCGATCTGGTAGTGACTCAACGACCGCTACGTCATCAAGTTGCTCAAGCTGATACTGCACTGCTAACTCCGTTAGATCTACCTGCGGCGGACGGGTATGTCCATGCGAGCCAAATATCCGAAACCGGCCATCATCATACACCGCAAAAATCACCTGACGCGCCTTGATAAGTCGCGTCAAACACGCTGCCAGTCGAGTCGTCAGGAGCCGCAGTCCCATCGTATGGAGTAAGATTTGACCAATTTCATCAACGAAGCTTTCAATAGTATAGCCTTGGCGATAAAATAATTTGTCGGTTAGCCGGTCAAAAAACTGCTTGGTTGGCTGAAACAGGAATCCTAAAAATAATGCCGCTAGTACACCCCAAAATCCTGATATCCCGCTAGCATCATGACCACTCAATGCACTGACAATTGCCGAAATACTGTAGGTTGCCACGTAGTATACGATCGTTAGTAAGCTTAGCAGCATGGCGTACGCAATTGTTCGTACTGCTGCATCTTTCAGACCGAAGAGACGATGCTTGACAATCGTCAGGTACGCCAACGGTATAAAAATAAAGGTGCTCAGTGGCCCAATCCAGATGAGGTCATAGCGACCGACAGCCGGCAGCAGTAAATTAAATACCATACCTACGCTGCCAGCAATTCCATAGGCATAGGAAATAAGTCGTAGCTGAGAGCGCACCAAGAGGGCGCTGCGACGACGAGCTTGATAAGCGAGGATGATGAGTGCTGCCAAAAACAACAGCATGAAATACGCCATATAGATGAAATAGCCGATCGGATGGATTACAACCGTATGGTCATTCAGCACCACCTGCACTATCAGCCAGTCAACTCGCACGATAATCATCGAAGCAATAATGCCAAATAGTACCCAGGCGATGACTGGCACGTATTTCGTTGTTCGCCGTGCACCGATGTGAGTCGCCACCGAGATCATGGCTACCGCGATCAGCGCTGCTCCAATATAGTATACTCTCAGATATACCAATGCCGCCGCCAGCACATTAGTCGCTAAAAACGCTGCAATGCCCAATGCCCACAGCGCGATACCGACCGTCAGCACAAAAAAGAATCGGGTTGCCGGCTGGCGTGGCTGATTAGCCACGACCATGAGGCCAAACACCAGCGACATCACTCCAGCAATAATCAGCCCCGCTATTTCCATGCCCACTCCCTCGTCATATTTCTAGTGTATCACCAACCTTCGGTCTATGCATAGCATATAGCGCATAGACGCCATCATCAGGACAATAGACATCGACCCGCCAATTACCCAGACCCGCCACCTTTACAATCTGCTGCATCGTTTCGATTGACCGAGGCTGGATATGTGGCCACTGCACAACATTCAGCGTAAAGCCCAGCTGCGGATGCGTATCACGCATATTGCCAACGAGCAGCAACCCGCCGGGTTTCACCAGTTGAGCAGCATTAGCTAGGAAGGTTGCGGCATTAACCTGTAGCGCCGTCGGACTTTCATCTGAAAGAGCCTCGGGCACATACTCCAAAATTCCAACGGCATCGACTGCATCATATGCAGCCGCCTCAAGACCAACCTGCCGCCGCAGTGCCTGAGTTGCCACATTCGTTTGCGCGTCTAATACGGACAGGGCTACACCCTGAGCACGCAGAATATTCATACAGCAAACGTGAGTAAACTGCCCAACCTCCTTCGCCTGAGCATACGTTTTTGCGTCCCTGAGAGCGGACCGATCAAGATCAACCAGTGTGACTTGCGGCATAGCATGACCACTCTCTTTGATGTGCCGGAGTGCATGACAAACTGGCTGAGCAGCGCCGCAAGCTAGACTAACCCACTGCTGCTCTGTGGCACCCAGAGATGCCTGATCAATGACATGCCCAGCAAGAATATCCTGAACAATCTTGCCGCGACTGCGAATACCCTGAGCATCCAAAATATTACAGGCCCAGTCGCGCACCTCTGGTGAAACCGGCTTACCATTTGCTAATCGCTCAATAATCGGATCATACAACAGGTCCAGTGCCGCCGCCGTCGGTATCAGTTCCAACCAGTTTTCAACGCCAGGAACCCGAGCGATCAACTCACATGTTGCTGGATTGGTATCATCAATCCTCGTTCGCTGGCGCCCAATCGCTGCGTTAAGATCACAATCACCATGAAAGCCCATACCAGCTAACTCTTCTAGCTCCGCTGTTATCCTCCTGTAAGATGACGTCTGGTATCGGTCACACGTTGGCACTGGATGAATCCGCCACCGATCCATCTCAAGTTCCGCCCCGCACTCTGACAACTCAACCCGGCCATACCGCTCTGGCTGAATAGTTACGCTTTCACGCTGCTCTATTGTCATCTTGCCCACCTTTTAGTGCTAGTTTTACAATACACCACTGCCTGCTATAATACAATTATGGTTAAAATTGCTATCATTGAAGATGACGCGACGATCAGTCAGATGTACCGAATGAAGTTCGAGGCAGATGGGTTTGACGTGCGACTAGCGAGTAATGGCACAATTGGCGTGGCGCTCGTCGAATCGTTTCGTCCAGATGTTATTTTGCTTGATATCCAGATGCCAGAGATGAATGGAGCCGAGGCCTTGCGACATATTCGCTCACACGCGTGGGGCAAGACCATACCGGTTATCGTACTGACCAACCTCGGCGAAGAAGAAGCTCCGCGCGAGATGCGCTCACTCGGCATCCAAGGCTACATCGTCAAGGCCAACCTCACCCCACGCCAAGTTGTCGCCCAGGTCAAATCAGTCACTACAAAGCCGTGAGTTTCTACCGGATATTAACCCGGCGCAGACACGCCGTAATCACATTGTCAAACAACGCGCTCACCGTCAGTGGCCCGACGCCGCCTTTTTCTGGCGTCAAGTGAATATCGGTGCGTGTCCGATTTGCCGGTGCCACGTCACCAACAATCTTGCCATCCTCCGAGGCGGTTCCTGCATCAACCACCACCGCACCAGGTCGGATCATATTCGGCTGAATCAGTCCTGCCACACCGGTTGCTGTGACGATGACATCATATTCGTGTAGTCGCGATAAATCATCACCCCTACTAAATACCGTTACGTCCAGTCCCGACGCTCGCCACATCCGCTCGAGCGGCGCACCAACTAGCCGTCCGCGCCCGACAATAGCCAACCTTTTACCAGCCAGCTCCACGCTATAGCCCGCCAACAGCCAATTGATGGCCATCGGTGTCGCCGGGTCAAACAGCGTTCGCTCAGAATTGAGGCCATCGACGTCTTTTTCCGGTGCCACCAACCGCACAATTTGCTCGGTCTGCCCTGGCTCGGCTAGTGGCAGCTGGACAATGATTCCCTGGACGTCATCACGTTGATTCAGCGCTGTGATTGTCTCCGGTAGCTGACGAGTCGCCACACGACAAATTTCTACCTCAATCAAAATATCCGCACCGTAGCGCTGCTTGAGGCGCATGTAGGTGGCGATGACCGGATTGTCCGAATCGGTGACGATGGCGAGGCGCGGCTGAATGTGGTGCGCTTGACGGAGCATGCGCACTTGCTTGGCCTGACGCTGCTTGATAAACGACGCGAGTTCTGCACCATTGAGAGATTTCATTGTTTGATTGTAGCAAATCAGCATGAGCGCGTCGAGCGCCTTGAGGATGGTAGCCGCCTGTGGTATAATCGGGAAGCTTGGCGGATGTAGCTCAGTTGGTTAGAGCGCTGGATTGTGGCTCCGGAGGCCGTGGGTTCGAGCCCCATCATTCGCCCCAAGCATTGTCCGTAGCAAAAGGTGCGACGCTATGTTTACCTTCACCACTCATTATGCTATAATCTGGACTGATTGGGCCAGTAGCTCAGCTGGTTAGAGCACCTGCCTCTTAAGCAGGGTGTCGAGGGTTCGAGCCCCTCCTGGCCCTCCAAGGAATTATTAAACCCCAGCTTTCTGGGGTTTTAGTATGCATAATAAATCGTACTGCTTACGAAAATGGATCATGGCCACGCGAAGGCGGCTCTTGAAATCGAGGCGATGATTGTGAGCGAGTGGTATTATTGCCACCGGTTGGACCGCCCAGCGGTGCACCGCCTGGGATATTTTGTGATGGCGACGATGGCTCCGCCTGGCGCAGCGGATTGCCCACAAAGGTACGATTAGAGAGCGGAACGTCGCTAGTCGTATTATGGTCTTCTGCTGTATCGTCGGTGCTTGCTGATGGTACATAGCCGCGCGCACCCAGCGCTGATGACTGATAATTCCCGATCCGCTGGCGATCGCAGTTACGGTCGCTCACTCGACGACTTCGACCGGTATTACCAAACGCCGCCTGTGTTCGCGGCTGATGTGCCGTCAGGCGCTGAATCAACCGACGCGACATTCGTGGCTTACCGCTAGCATCCATACGACCCTCCTTTGATCATTCCTGGCGCCCCGAGTAGGATTCGAACCTACGACCTTAGGCTTAGAAGTCCTCTGCTCTATCCAGCTGAGCTATCAGGGCATGTTCACATTATAGCATCTTTCTGGTACAATAGTGCAAGCTCGCGGGTGTAGTACAGCGGCTAGTATGCAAGTTTTCCAAACTTGAGATGGGAGTTCGATTCTCCCCACCCGCACCAATGTTAGATATTTTCAATCCGCGAAAAGGGCATCATGGATCCATATTCATACACAAACACGTCACCATACCAGCCACAGGACATTGAAGACGCCTCCGAATTTTATGACGTGATTGAGCGTAGCAGCCTAACACATCAACTGTCTAAGTCACGGCCGTACGTTTACTGGACAATGGAAATTTATGACAAAGCCAACGGCATCAAAGGCGGCGGCGGCCTGGGCGTATTGGCGGCCGACACGCGGCGGGTAGCCGAAAAGTTAGAGGTACCATTTGTGGTAGTGACACCGTTTTACCGCAGTGAGTCGCACCAAAAAATTACCGACCTCGCACAAACTGAATACGTTGAGAAGGTATCGCCCCAGGAGTATGGCTTTCATTATATTGATGAGGTTTCGGTTAGTTCCGCTGGCTTTCCCGATGCTAGCCTCAGCGTCTTTCGCAAGACACTCGGCTCAACGCAATTTGTCACCATCTCAGAGCCAAACTTTGGACAATTGTACGAAGGCGAAGGCTCGGGTGATCACCGGCTGTACCAAGAAGTCGCGCTCGGGTTTGGCGGCTATAAAGCCTTGAAGCTGCTCGGCATCAAGCCAGCTGTCATCCAGCTCAACGAAACCGCGACAATTTTTGCGGCATTGGCTCGGCTGGATGAACTATGCGCCAATGGCATGAACCTATATGAAGCAATTGTTTACGTCCGCAAACACACGCTCTACACCAACCACACCCTGCTCCAGGCAGCTGAACCAGAATTCCACCGCTCGCAATTTGAAAAATTAGTACTGCCAAACCTCAAAAGCAACGCCGTGCGCTGCTGGCTGATGGAGCAATTTCGGGGAGACCACTTGCGACCAAACTTGCTAGCAATTGAACTAACCGAAGCCAAAAATGGCGTCAGTAAACTGCACGCCCGTGTGGCAAATTTCCGCGACCGCAACAATGACAAGGTCAAATTCCATGCCATCACCAACGGCATTGACCTAGAAACATGGGTGCTGCCGGAAATTCTGCAGGCCTATCGTGAGCATACCATCCTTGATAAATTTGGCTTGCCAACAGAGCAGTATCAAGAGGCGATCGCCACGTTACCCGCTAGCACCATTCGCTCGCTCAAACGCGTAGGCCGACTGGAGCTAAACCGAGTCCTTGTAAAGCGCAAGGATCAATACAATAATCCAGTTCACCTGCCCGAAGACGCGCTGGTGTTCGACTTCAAGCGGCGATTTGCCAATTACAAGCGACCACATCTACCATTTGAGCGCCCAGAGGTGCTCAAGCAGATTCTGCTCGATAGCAACGCTCACTACATTCTTGCTGGTAAAGTTCATCAGGGCGATCATGATATGTATCAGCAGCTCCTGACCATCCTCAAACTCGTCGATAGCGACCCTGCACTGCGTGAGCGCGTTCACTACATTCAAGATTACGACGAGACCCTGGGGCGAGCGCTGGCGATTGGCTCAGATGTTGCTATCAACGTGCCGATCATTGGCCTCGAGGCCTGCGGCACATCATGGGAAAAAGACATTGCCAATCTCAAGCTGCTTATCTCCACCAGTGACGGTGGCGTTGCTGACATTAAACCAATTGCCTGTCTCGAGGTGAGCGGTGTAAGTCCAGAGGACGAAACCACCTCGCTCTACGCTAATATGCGGCGGGCGGCACAAATTATCGCCAGCGATGAGCTACTGATGCAGCACATTCATCGCCAGCTCACAGCCTATCTACCGATCATATCAGGTGCACGAATGCTCAAGGATTATCTCAAGTTTCTGTTTCCCGCCCGCCACACAACCAAATAGAGCCGATGGCAGAACACTGCGTAGCTACTCGGTGATAACTTCAATCTCTGCACCCAGTGAATTGAGCCGCTGTGCTAGTTCCTCGTAGCCGCGATTGATTGAATACACATCGCGCAGGATTGATACGCCCGGCGCCGCTAACATAGCGAGCAGTACCACAACCGACGGCCGCAGCGCTGGCGGTGCCACAACATCAGCGGGCTTCCACCTGGTCGGGCCAGTGATATACACCCGATGCGGATCAACCAGCTCAATCTGCGCATTCAATTTACTCAGCTCGGTGAAATAAATCGCTCGGTTCTCGTAACTCCAGTCGTGCACCAATGTCCGGCCTTTAGCGACGGTCGCAATTAGTCCTAGAAACGGCAGATTGTCCATATTAATCCCCGGAAACGGCAGCGCGTGAATCTTGTCTTTTGGCGCAATCAACTTGGAGTGTTTCAGCGTGATATCCACCAGGCGAGTACGACCGTTGTTGGCTGCGTATTCCTCACTCAACTCAAATTCCAAACCCATTTCCGCCAGCGTTGCCAGCTCAATTTCCAGAAACTCAATTGGTGCCCGGCGTACCGTAATTTCTGAATCAGTCACCACGGCCGCCGCGATAAAGCTCATCGCCTCGATCGGGTCTTCAGACGGGTAATAATCAACCGCTGTATTGATGTGCGACCGGCCCGTGATTTTCAACGTCGTTGTACCAATTCCTTCGATGGTCACGCCCAATTTCTGCAAGAAGAAACACACATCCTGCACCATGTAGTTCGGACTAGCGTTGCGGATGATGGTGGTGTCTGGCGACAGAGCCGCCGCCATGATAACGTTTTCCGTCACCGTGTCACCGCGTTCAGTCAATAAAATTATCCGATCGCCCGTTGTTGGCTCGACGCGCGCATGATAATACTCACTCTCAGCCTCTACCTGCATCCCAAAATGCTTCAGCCCCGACAAGTGTGGCTCTACCGTGCGCTTACCGAGGTTGCAGCCACCAGCAAACGGCAGCCGAAAATTATGGTATTGATGAAGCAGCGGGCCAAGGAGCATAATCACGGTACGCGTGCGTTTAGCAGCAGCGATATCCATATCCTCCAGCCTCAGCCGCGCCGGCGGTATAATTTCCAAGTCGTTCTTTCGCAGCCAACGAGTTTTAACGCCAATCGAGTTGAGCACCTCAATGATCCGGTTAACCTCTTCGATACGCGCCACATGACGTAGCGTCGTTTTTCCCCTGTTGAGCAAGCTGGCGCAGAGCAGCCCCACGGCCGCATTCTTGCTCGTTTTGACCGATATATCACCAGAAAGTTTTTTACCGCCATGCACCCGAAAGTTCATCTTGCCCGAGTGATTGAGCGTCACGATGTTACAGTTGAGTACATCACTAATCCTCATTAGCATCTCGACACTGATATTTTGACCGCCGTTCTCGATACGGTTGATGGCACTTTGTGATGTACCAATAGCCTCCGCTAGTTGCGTCTGCGTGAGGCCTTTACGATTACGATTTTCATTGATAATAACGCCGATTTTTTGGAGATAGTCATTCATGCTCATAGCGTACAATATATCACACATGATATATGATGTAAAGTGCTATAATAAAGGAAAAGGAGGGAGTGTTATGCAGGATACACAGATAGCCGATTTAATTGCGGCAGAAATAAAACGACAACAACGGGGTATTGAACTGATCCCGAGCGAAAATTACGTCTCAACTAGTGTACTCAAAGCACTGGGCAGCGTCTTTACCAACAAATATTCTGAGGGCTACCCTGGCCGACGCTATTACGGCGGACAAGAAAACACCGACCAAATTGAACAGCTGGCGATTGGCCGCGCTAAAAAACTATTTGGCGCTGATCACGCCAATGTCCAGCCGCACTCCGGCGCCCAGGCCAACGGGGCGGTGTATTATGCGTGGTGCGAGCCTGGCGATACCATTCTGGCGATGGATTTGGCGCACGGCGGACACTTAACGCATGGCGCTCCAGTCACCCGCTCAGCCCGCGAATATAACTTCGTCCGCTACGGCATCAAGGATGTCGAGACTGGCGAAATTGACTATGAGGAAATCCGCCGTTTGGCGCTGGAACATAAGCCAAAGATTATCCTAGCAGGCTTCTCGGCCTATCCACGAGAACTGGATTATGCCAAGTTTGCTGAGATTGGCAACGAAGTTGGCGCCATGCTGATGGCAGACATGAGCCACATCGCTGGGCTGATCGTCGGCGGCGTAGCCAAAAATCCGTTCGATTATGGCTTTCACGTTATCACCACTACCACGCACAAAACCTTGCGCGGCCCGCGCGGCGGCCTAATTCTGTCAAAAGGCGTGGTCGGCAACCCTTTGAAGCGGCCAGAAAAAACCTTGGAAAATTTGCCAACACTGATTGACCGGGCGGTCTTCCCTGGCACCCAAGGCGGCCCGCACATGCACACCATCGCTGCCAAGGCAGTGGCCTTTGGCGAGGCGCTACGTCCAGAGTTCATAGAATACGCTCAGCAAATTGTAAAGAATGCGGCCGTGCTGGCAGATGAGCTGAAACGCGGCGGCCTGAAATTGGTAACAGGCGGTACCAGCAACCATCTGGTGTTGGCAGATGTCTATGGCAGCTTCGGCATTGACGGCAAGACTGCTCAGGAGCGGCTAGAGGCCAGTGGCATCACCGCCAACGCCAACGCCATCCCTAACGATACCCTGCCGCCATTCCGTCCAAGCGGCCTGCGCCTCGGTACGCCAGCAGTGACAACGCGTAGCATGAAAGAAAATGAAACCAAGCAAATTGCTGAATGGATCATTACGGCAATTCAAACCGATGACCCAAGTGTTCACGCTGAGATCAAGCAAAAGACTGAATCTTTGGCGAAAAGCTTTCCACTTTTGTACTAAATTTATACCAGACTCAGCAATAGATATTGGAATACTTTATAAAAGACCCCCGCCTTACAATGCTGGGGGTCTTCTTTGTATCCGCTATACTAAGATTAGCAGTTACCCGCCTTAATAGACTCCCTCTTAGCGTTCTTCTCTTCACTCCAAGTGACAATCTCAACACCAGAAACAGGAGTGCCACAAGTCTTTACCTGAATCCTATCTTTTTCTGCGGCATTTGCACCACTAGGCTCGTCAGCCGTTACCCGACTTAAAACATCAGATGGCACCTTTATTGTATTGAAGGTCGCGAGTTTACTTGTGGCGTTTGTAGCATCAAGCCACTCACCCTGATCCGCATGATATGATGAAATTGCACTCAATACATTGCGCGCATCTGAAGATCGCTTATCATCTCGTGCTTTTAGTGTTACACCGTTGTAGGCAACGATTGAGATTGCTGCCAAAATCGCGATAACAACGATCACGATCAAGAGCTCAACCAATGTGAAACCTTTAGTTTTGTTTGAAGAAATCATTTCTGATTTGCCCCCTATTTTTAGTTAGTTATTATTGTAACTTGATTGTAGCAAAGCGATTATAAAAGCGCAAGCATTTTATACATAATTACCTATTGCTACCCCCAATTAACCATAAATACAGAGGTGAAAGCCCCGAGTTGGGGCGCTATTCAACTATGAGAAACCCACCCGAACCCGCTATGGACACGAGGCGCCGGCAGTGCCGTTTACAGGAACATTGATTGACTTGACGAAGCGCTGACTGGAATATTCAATATTCTGACCCGCAACCGTCTTGGTTACCCCGAGGCTGACTTTAAGTGTACCGTCGTTAATCTTGCAAACATTGAAATTAAGCACCGTACTGGTGTCGATGATCGTTTCGACTGCCCCGTCCAACTGCCAAATACGGTCGGTGGCACTCGGACATGAGCCATCGTACATCGTCTTGCGCTTGAGTTCCGAGCCACTCTGGAAATACTCAGTCGTATAGGTCTTGGCGTCAGCGATGGCGACCGCCCCCCACGCCACGCCGCAATCACTTTTTTGGATCAGGCGCCGCGTCGAACTATAGGGGTTCTCGCTGGTAGCGAGACTATGTATACGCACATACGAGGACGTTGTTCCCTCAAGCGTGGTACTGAGCCGTACATCCGCCTCAATTCGATCAAGCGCCGTTAGCACATCACTCTGTAGCTGCGACTTGGCACTGGTGACCATTGACGAGCCAGTGAGATTGATGATTAGGCCGATAATACCCGCCAGCACCAAGATAATGACTGGCGCAATCGCCAAGATCTCGATCAGCGTAAAGCCCTGACTGTGCTGCCAGTTAGAATTAGCCCGAAATATACGTCGCATGCACCACCTCCTGCGCTGGCGTTCCATAAGTAATAATTACCGCAACACGAATGACCGCGATGCTATTTGGCACTTTACAATATTCGACTCGAGCACGTACTGGATCCGGCAATGTTGGCGTGGTCGGTGGTGTCACGTGTTCAGTCTTGACCGCACCGCTGCCACAAACCTCAGATACTGTTTTATACAAGCCACGTTCACGTAGGATGCCGTAGCCGAGATTGGCAGCTTCTGAGGTGCGGCGAGCCTCGGTATTACGTGCCAATACCGCCCCGTACAACTGGTAGCCACTCATTAAAAAGATCCCGGCAATAATCAAGGTGATCATCAATTCAATGACGGTAAAGCCGTTTTTATGGCCTTTATGCCTTAGAGGCGTTTGCTGTTGAGTACTTGCCATTTACCCGGCTCCTTCGTTTCTAAATGATAAAAAATCGTATAGCGCCGACAGGCTGCGCCCGCCTCATCACATACACCATCCTTAGCGCCGGCAACGTAAATGTACGCACCATTTGGATAGTTAGTGATCTTGGTGTTTTCGTAATCGTCTTTTTTGGCAAGCAGTTGACTAATATTAGTTATTGGATTGACCCCGAATGTACCGTTAATCGCCGAAATGAGGCGTTCTCGATCCAGTGGGCCGGTCTTGGCGGCACCACCCAGTTCGTCAAATGCTGCCGCAAACTGCGCCGCAGTCATCTTGCCAGCGCCACTAGCACCAGAAACGTACGCCGGATAGCCGCCGGCAGGCTTGATGACGTTACCGGCACTGTCACGAATTTCCCGTGGATAGACGCTCTCGAGATAGTTCTGCAAGGCTAGCACATCGGCCTCACGCTCCTTATCGCGTGCCGCCGCCTGATAATTACGAAAACTTAATGTCGCGAGCACCAATAGAATCGCCATGACGGCAATAGCAATGATCAGCTCGACTAGCGTAAACCCCCGTCCCTTCATACCCCCATCATACTCGGAAATATGCATAAGCGCAAGCGTTTTGGCGCTCAAATTTCCAACGGTTCTTGCTGGATCTGGATGTGGAACTTATCGTACACCGCCCGGATGATGGCGTCACGTGCCGCCGCCAGATCATGGTAGCTGGTCGCTGACTCATTGATCAATACCAGCGCGTTCTTGTCGTGCACCCGCATGCCGTGAAGCAACGCCCCCTTGAGCCCAGCCTGCTCGATCAACCAACCCGTCGGTACCTTGTGTCGGCCGTCCGGCATGTCATAGCACGGGACATCTGGATACTGTTCACGAAGTTCATTCAGCTGCCATGATTCGATCAGCGCGTTCTTGAAGAATGAACCAGCGTTGGGTCGCTCGGTCGGATCAGGCAGCTTATCAAACCGAATTGCCATGACTGCGTCACGAATCACCTGCGGCGTAAAGGTCGTGATATTCATGTTGGTTAAATACCGCTGCAAGCCGGCATAGAACGGCGGTTTCGGTGCTGCGTAATGGAGCTTGATGGTAATTGAGAGAATGCAGTAGCGGCCGCTCGCCTCACCACGAAAAATACTATGCCGATATGAAAACCCGCATTCCGCTGCGCCTAAGGTCACCACCCGGTCAGTCAGCGAGTCGTACGCCTCTAGCTCAGTGAGCACATCAGCAACTTCCTGGCCGTATGCACCAACATTTTGCACCGGCGCGGCGCCGGCTGTACCAGGAATGGCCGACATCGCCTCAATACCACTCAGACCCATGGCGACCGTACGCTTGACCACCTCATCCCATATTTCACCCGCACCAACCTTGATCGTTGCCGCCTGACCATCATCAGTCAGCACTTCAAATCCCTTGATCCGATTGAGCAACACCGCCCCTTCAAACCCTTCGTCGCGAGCGATGACATTACTACCGCCGCCCAAGACAAAAATTGGAATACCCTGCACCTTGGCACTGTTATATAACTCTCTGACTTCATTCACCGATGTCGCCGATGCCATAAAGCGTGCTGTGCCGCCGAGGCGCATCGTCGTATATTGTTGCAACGGAATCTCTGTTCGTATCTCCATGTGATACATTATATCATTTCTATTTAGGCGCGGTGCGTGGTATAATATCCTCGTGTGCACCCGTAGCTCAGTGGATTAGAGTACTTGGCTTCGAACCAAGTGGTCGCAAGTTCGAATCTTGCCGGGTGTACCATAAATTTCGCGCTTTCCTACCGGACCTTTTCCTATCAGCGCGTTAGTTATGCCCCGTTAGCTCAACTGGATAGAGCGTTGGTTTCCGGTACCAAAGGTTGCAGGTTCGATTCCTGTGCGGGGTACCACTATACTAGACGATACCCTGGTCGATGACGGGGTATTTTTGTTGGAATTCCTCAGTTGTTGGCAATGTCAACTTGCCGTCTGTCATGTCTTTGATTTTACTTTGAAAATGATCATACGCCTTATATACCGACAGGCTGGGGGTTATCATCCGCGGTAATTTACGGATGAAGTCCATTGCCCATATTATTGCTGGTGTATAGACGCCTTGTTCGCCTCCACTAAAACCTATCAGCGTTTCTCCGCTCAGTGACCGCATCAGTTCATCATGAAATACTTTCGCTGATGAACACTCAATTTCTTTTTCGGTAACGGTCGTGAGGCGTTCTATCGTGGCATCAAACTCGCGCCGCGATTGTCGTTGCTGTTCTTCCCGCTTTAGTCGATCGTATGTCTCTTTTACACCATCAAACAGCTGCAAGAAACAGTCCGCCAAATATTCATCAGTATGGCTCTCACGCGCGTCCAATTGACCATTGTTAGTTTTTATGCCCATGCCAGTACGAACTTCCAGTGCGGCTCGCTCACGCTGTATTGCGTCATACTCTTGTTGGCACTCTTGGCACTTCTTGGCAAACATAAGGGCGTCCGAGTTATATCGCGGATCTCTAAATATAAACCGAATAATATTATTGATGGTTATTATCTGTGCATCAAATCTAAAGTTAGGGTCGACTCTGCTCGTCTCCCAAAACCACTGCAGACTAGATACCACCGGTGACGGCTTGCTCGCTCGCGCCTTGTCAATAAGGTCGAGGTTAATGGTAATGTTGTCGGGGCGTTCATGTATTACCCGACTAAGTTGTTCTACCTGCCCCTCAAGCCATTTTCTTTCAGTCAGTCGAAAGCCAATCGACCCAACCGCACCACCCACAACAGTCCCAGCTGTCGTCAGAAATGGCTCGCCAGAACCTAGCCATGACATACCTCCACCAGCGACAAAGCCGCCAAATCCGAGAGCACCCATGTCCCGTAGTGTTAGCCTAGTATGTTGATCTTCCCGAGCTATATCTTCAAGTTGCTCGACAATATTCACGAGCATAGGATCTTGGCATATGGTAACAAAGCCATGGTTGGAGATGCGGCCGTTATATTCAACCATCTCAGACCCGGGGAGATCAAGAAAACACCCCCCCTACAATTACCCCGTCCGCAATAACAAAACAGGAATCCTGCACCTCTCTTGAAAGCTTCGGGTCAACCAATTCTCCATCCTCTAGCACCTTAATAGGTGTTAATATCTCCACACCCCCTCGCGGTATGGCACGACGTGTCCGCGCGGTTAGTTGCCCACTTTCATCAATAAAACCACTCTCTACAAGCCCCTCAATTGAGTAGGGCGATTGCGCTTTAATCTCACTTCTGCGCCCGGAAAACTCCATACCGCTCTTAGTCATGTGCCCATTGTACAATATTAAATTATATTGGCAACTCTACCGTCCGAGTGATATCGGCGGCACGCCCGGGCCCGGGGACACCATACTGCTACCATTAGCCGCCTCGCCGACCACCGCCCGTATCTGCTCCGCCGTGATAATCGTCGTTGAACCCGGCGCAACGGTGCCAGCCAACAATTGTTTGGCGACGGTATTCTCGACAGCTCGTTGCACCACGCGGCGCATCGGACGAGCGCCGAGGCGCGGGTCGTAGCCAGCATCGACCAGTAATTTTTTACCCGCCTCTTCGACGGCGACTTGGATTTTTTGTGGTGCCAGCGTTCGATTGATACCGGCCAAAATGAGATCAACGACCTGCAGCAGCTCTTCTTTACCCAAAGGACGAAATAGCACGATTTCATCAAACCGGTTGAGAAACTCCGGACGAAACAGATTGGCATTAATCAGCTCGTTGATAAATGTTTGCTCAAACTGCTCCAGTTGGTAGCCACGCTCGATATATTCGCGAATTCTCTCGGCCCCAGCATTCGATGTGGCGATGACGATGGCGTCACGAAAACTAATGTCGCGGTTCTTTTCGTCGCGTAAAATTCCCTCGTCCAGTAACTGCAGAAGCGTCGTGAGCACCTGCGGATGGGCCTTTTCAATTTCATCGAGCAACACCACCGAGAATGGTCGCTTTTGCACCTGGGCGGTCAGGCTCATCGGATCATTCGCTCCATCAGCGATCAGCCGCGCCACGTCCTCGGCCCGCACAAACTCATTAAGGTCCAGCCGAATTAGATTACCCTCGCCGCCAAAGTAGATATCCGCTAGCGCTTTGGACAGCTCAGTTTTACCAACACCAGTTGGGCCGAGAAACAGAAACGTACCAATCGGCCGATCAGGATTGCGTACACCAGCCCGTGCTCGCCGGATGGCATCAGAGATGACGCTGACGGCACGCGTTTGATTGATCATGCGCTGATGAATCAGGTCTTCGAGGTTCAAGAGTTTTTCCCGCTCGTCATCAGTCGAGGCGGTCGCGATCTTGATGCCCATGGTTTTTTCGACCGCGTCATCGACCGACTGAGCTGTCACCAGACCGGACGACGCATGGTGAGCTGCCGCCTCCAGCACCTTGAGCGCCCGACCCGGCATCGCCACGTCTTGGACGTACCGCTCGCCGACGCGGTAGGCTTCAGCGATGGCTTGATACATGTAGGTCACTTTATGGCGATGTTCAAGACCAAGCAGCTGATCACGCATAATCCGCACCGTCTCCTCGGGCGAGGATGGCTCGATAACGATGGTATTGAGCGCCGTCGCCAGCTGGGCGTTGCGCTGAGAAATTTGCAAGTAGCGCTGGCTATCCATAGTGAGGATAATCCGCAGCCTGCCCGCCTCCAAAATCGGCAGTAACAAATTACTCAGATCAACTGAACCGACGCCCTCCTCGAAAAACAGCTGAGCATTATCGAGACACAAAATGACATTCTTTGATAAAAATGCTTCGTTGAGAATCTGCGTCACCAATGCTTCCAGTTCGCCCCGACCAGCCGCCGCCGAGATCAGTGACGAGGCGTCCAAGAGGAAAATCTGCCGATAGAGCAGCGATGCCGGCACAGTTTTATGTCCGTCAATGAGCATCTCGGCGAACGCCGCCACGACCGTACTTTTGCCAGCCCCATTGAGCCCGACCAGCGCTGCATTCTGCCGGCCATTTGAGCCAAAAATTGTCATCAATTGATCCAGCGCCGCCTGATGAGCGTCCAGCTGCGAGATCATCGTCCCGCCCGATACCTGCAGGCTGAGGTTCTGAGCGAACCGACTCAAGAGCGGCGTATAGCCAAACGACCAGTCGCGAGCGATACCACCGGTGTGAAGCGGCTTTTGCTTGAACTGCTCGATCAATGACTTGAGGCGCTCATACCACATAATACCACCCAGCACATCACGAAAATCAATTTTTAGATTTGCTAACAGAGCGTCATGATTCGGAAATTGCTCAACAATCGCCGCTGCTAGCACCGCACCCGTTACTTTCGGACTATTGGTGTCACGCCAAATTCGCAGCGCTGATTGCCACACGGCCGGCGTACTATTTGGATCATCCGAAGCGATATTCGCCAAAAAGTTCGGCGTTAACCCTAGTCGCACCCCGAGGAATTGCCCGGCCCGCGACTGACCAACTGCCAGCGCAATCTCTTTTGGCGTCGGTCGCTGACTCAGGCGGCCTAGCACATCTGCCGCCATCACATCATCAATCGTCTCTGCCCGCGCACTCACCGCCATCGTCTTGAGATCGCCCTGCCACCACACACTGAGCATCGCCAATGGCCCCACCAGGCCAATCATCAACCAGCCAATCGGCCCGTGCTTGATCAATAGCCAAACACCACCCAGACCCAATGCAACAGCGACGAGCACCACAAACACATGCCAGACCGTACCAAACCGCGCCGTGAACCGTGCCTTTTGCGCCCGCAAACTGTGATAGCGAAACTCCGGCCGTACCTCGTTCATGCCAAAATCCTCATCTGCCACAAGATAATTCCTATCACCGGCGTCACGGGTAGCAGCGCCCACACCACAATACTGCCGACCGCCCACACTGCCCGCAGGCTGATAACTACCAGCCCCGCAAACAGCACCAAAAGCCGCACTACCGCACCAACTGCTCGCGAGAACAGCCGGTCAAAAAAGGCCTGCATCTTGACAGCGAGCGGCGCCTGAGCACGAATTTGCCCTGCGGAAATTTGGCGAAATGGATCAAACAGCGTCCGCACCAACAAACCGATTGAGAAAAAATCGGCCGTCCGCAGCACACCGAGACCAACGCGCTGCATATGCCGCCGCCAGCCTGCGCCATACCACCACTGGAAAATACCCACCAAAAACATAGTTCTATTGTAGCACACTGCTTGGGCGCGGTATAATACCAAATATGTCACGACAGATTCTCAGTACACTCATCGGCAAAACCGTCAAACAAGCTGCTCGCCTGCGCGGCGGTGGCTCGGCGCTCCCGGGGCTCGTGATTGAAAAGATTGACCCGGGTTTTATCACTCGTACCCTGGCGCAAATACCGCACGGCGTGGTGGTTATCAGCGGCACGAATGGCAAGACCACTACTACTAAAATCGTCGTTGAACTGCTCGAGGCGGCCGGCCTCAAGGTTTTTACCAATCGCACGGGCAGTAATTTCTCGCGCGGTGTGGCGGCAGCGCTGCTCGGCGAGGTAGATATGCGCGGGCGGCTGGATGCCGACATCGCGGTGCTGGAGCTTGACGAGGCCTGGGCAGTCAAGTTTGTTCAATTGGTACCGCCGCGCTACAGCCTGTTGCTCAACGTCATGCGCGATCAGCTGGATCGGTTTGGCGAGATCGACACGGCGGCTGGTTTCTTGGCAAAAATCGCCCAGGCAACCACTGATACCGTGGTGCTCAATCGCGACGACCCACGCATCTATCGCCTGCACCAAAAAACGGCGGCAGACGTAGCGTTTTTTGGCACGACCGACCAGCTGCTGAAACTGATGCCGACTGACGATGCGCTCAAGACTGGTCGCGCTCAGGCCAACCAGACGGCCCCAGCCGACGTGCTGCTCGCGGACATCGACGGGCAAACAGCGACCTTTCACATTGACAATGCCAAGCACGCGGTGCGAATGCGGCTAAATGGCGTGTATAATCTGCTGAACGCGGCGGCGGCACTGAGTTTGGTACGACAAATTATGGGAGAGAAAGCCGAGCTAACGACACTACTGGGCGCCCTATCAGACGTAGCACCGGCATTTGGCCGAGGCGAGACCATCGTGATTGACGGCACGCCGATTGAGCTAATTCTCGTGAAAAACCCGAGCGGCTTTCGGCTCAGCCTGCTGTCATTTGCCGACGGAACAGCGGATACGATGATTGCTATCAATGATAATTACGCTGACGGACGCGACGTTAGTTGGCTGTGGGACGTGGACGTTTCACGCCTCGAGCAGGTGGCGGTAGTCAGCGGCGTGCGCGCTCACGATATGGCACTGCGGCTGGAGTATGACGATATCACGCCAGAAATAATTGAGCCGGATTTGGCGGCGGCGCTGGAGAAATTGCTAGCCCATCATCCACGCAAACCAAAACATATTTACTGTACCTACACGGCGATGATGCGGCTGCGCAAATTATTATCAATCAAAACCGATGTGGAGGCTATCCGATGACGATCACAATTATTCAATTGTATCCGCGCGACATGAACCTATATGGCGACTGGGGCAATACGCTGGCACTGAAAAAGCGGCTGGAATGGCGCGGCTTTACGGTACGCATTATTGATCATAATCCGGGCGATACGACTGATTTTATGGCGGGAGATATGTTCATCGGCGGCGGTGGTCAGGATGCTGGGCAAGAAATTATCCAAGACGATTTGCTGGCGCGAGCGGATGAGCTACGGCGCCTAGCAGAGGGCGGCGTGCCGATGTTGATGATCTGCGGTATGTATCAATTATTTGGCCGAGCGTTCACCACACATGATGGACGCGTGATTCGCGGTGCGGGGATTTTACCGCTGGAGACATATGCCAAGGCAGAGCGCCTGATCGGTAACATCACGCTCGAGAGCGAGGAGTTTGGGCAGATCGTTGGGTATGAAAATCATAGCGGCCAGACGCTACTCGATGATGGAGTGTCACCGCTGGGGCACGTGGTGCGGGGCGCTGGTAATGACGAGACTGGCCAAATCGAGGGCGCAAGGCTGCACAATATCGTGGCAACGTACCTGCACGGGCCAATCTTGCCAAAGAATCCACGACTCGCTGATTTTTTGATCACCGCGGCACTCACGCGAAAAGGCTATACCGATACACTCAGCGCACTGCCCATCGACCGCACCGCAGAACATGCCCAGCGGGTGGCGATGGAACGAGGGCGATAAGCTCGGTTAGGTATTCCTTTAATTCATAATTATGCCGAGTAAAGTGCAACCGGAAAATCTTGGCGAGTCCTGTTCGTCTAGAGTCATAGACGGAGGATGCTAGAATATGCGAAAAGTGTGTGTCCCAGACCTTTTTAGTTTGCGCCCAATCTAAATCTATGGTTGCTTGCTGTTTAAGTACTGCTCGATCAAGGATTTCGTTCGTATAAACGCGTCTGCGAATATGTTTCTCAAAATTCCATAATTCATGATAATAGCGTGCTAAATACAGACCTAGATGTGCGAACTTTTTGGAAGAATCTGAGAGCATCTTATCACCCAAACGCATTCGGCAGATGCCAGCGGGTAGGTACCGAGGTTAGACGCAGGTAATTCTCGTAATCAGCAAAGGCCTCTCGCCTAATTTTTACAAGAACGCAGAGCTCCTCTAGATCTTGCATTTTATTCATGACGTCTTGGCGGCGTTCTTGGGTTGTGGAATCCTTGAAGGGAGTCTCCGAAAGATCCTCTAGAGAACGCGATAACAGCGTGTATTGATCAATTAGATGAAAATAAAGTTCATCATGTGCTTCAACGGTAGCCAGAAGCTCCCCCTGAGAGTATTCGTGGGGATCTAGTTTTTGTAAAATTTTTCTTGGAAAAGGATAGGAGCCGTGTTTCCCTTGAAGTTCAAGTGTATCGTCTGACCCCTCGCGATCTTTACGTATCTCGGTGGTGGCGCTCATGTTCTTAGTTCTGGCCTTTCGGTGTAAAATAGCCCAATGGCCCCCTGAATTTTGTGAGGGCGGTGCATTCAATTTTGGTTGCGTATTTACTCGCTCCATTGCAGAGTCCATTATTCCACATATTGACCAAATTCTCAACCGCTATGCTCGTTACTATTTTCCCGGCAAGTATCGTTTCTCGCGTGGTCACCATGCTTTATACACCTCTCAAGTTTCCCCTCGGCTCTTGTCGGTGTCAAGCATTCGCACAGCCTGATTAGTTGTCCCGACATAGCTTGAAGCGACCACAAGAGTATATACGCACCTGCTAGCGCTGCCAGGATGACCGAGTCGGTGGCTCAGCTGGCGCCCCATGAGGCGGAGCGTGATGCTGTGCGTGTACCGAATGATGTTGCTGTGACGTCCACACCGGTAATAGCTGCTATGGATGAATATCCTTGCTGCGTCAAGTCCAGACAGCGGGACGGCACCTCGGCTTCCCGTCGGGTGCGGCGTCGGCTTTCGCCTGAGGCCATTGCCCAGGTTGTGGAGCGCTACCAGACGGGGGCGACGGCAGCGGAGCTTGATGCTGAGCATGGTGTGTCGAAGAACGGCATGCTCAAACTGCTGCGTGAGCAAGGGGTGCAGATTCGTACCAAGTCGCTGCCGACCGCGGTTGTCACCCAAGCTATGCACTTGCACAAGCGTGGCATGTCGATGCGTCAGGTGTCGGAGCAGCTGGGCGTCTCGCGCACCGCACTCAGACGGAACTTCCAGAAGATGGGGGTTGGGGTGTGAGGTATATTTATCGGAGTGACGTCAAACTTACGGCGGACACGTGACGGAAGATGTAGCAGGTTTGTTGCTGGCTGACATCTCAAGGAGGAGGTAGGAAACTAGTTGGGATTATGTATAGTTATTCTCAAGCGTGCTTTAATCAAAGTCTTCGTCGGTCGACGTGCTGCTTGTGAATAAGCCCCGGACTTAGTCCGGGGCGAGGAATCACTTCCTATCTCCAAAGATGATTACCCAGCTGCCTGTCAAAAAAATCATGAAACCGAGACAGCCGATGGCAATGCACTCCCCGCGGCCAAAATCTGACAGGAGGAGTCCGACGTAGACTCCAACCAGGAGTGCGAGGAGAGAAAAGAAGTAGATTACGCGGAGGAACATGAGTAGCCCCAATCTCTGGTGTGATACTCAACACTCTTGTGTCGGGCTACTGATGGCCTGATCTGTAAGCAGCCAGTAGCCCGACGCGAGAAGATGTTCCTGATTGTTATTATACACTATTTTTGCGAAAAGTCTATACAAAAAGGTGGTAAATGATGGATAATGCGCGGCATATGAAAATTAGCACAGTGGCCGCTGTGCTAAGCGTAGTTGTAACCGTTATTGGCATACTCGCAACCTTTGTCGTGCCAGAGGGTCGATGTTTTCTCAGATTGGATAAACCTGATAAATGTCAGGGACCCGTCGCAGTTCCTTCGCCGTTATCTCCCGGCAAAGAAGGGGGCGGAACGCCAACTAGCTCTCCGGCGACCGTTGAGCCCTCGGCAACAACTTTACAGCCCACCGAAACCGAAACAACAGCTTCGTTAGACAGGGCGACTGATACTCCTAGTTCGATTCCCTCCGAAACTTCAACGCCCCCGATCGTTGATGAACTAAAAAATCCCCACTACTATAAACATGATAAAGAGTATACTGGTAGAGTATGGATCAATATTATTCCAACTTCGGCAAATGAGGGAAAACAACATACTGTCAATATCATTTGGGGAACATATAAGTATGAAAATACCTTCAGAGTTGGTGACTCTTCGAGTCTTGTGCATGAGAAAACCAAGCCCGACAGTGTCCGTATGGACGTTTATGTGGAGCCCGCAGCGCGAGTGGAGTTTGGAGTAGGAAGGCCTCCTAGTAAGCATGTCATTGATATAAAGGACGGGTGGACTAAGCGGTAGATAAGACTGGACACATGCTCTCTTGTTGAGTGCTTTCACCCCTTGGGTAATCGCTGGAACCGGTCTTCAAGTTCAATGCTGAGACTCACCCACAGTCACCCTCAAACGTACCCTGACTAAGGGTTTCGGACCGAAACGCTGCCTATGAACCAAGCCTCACAGAGTCCCTAAGCTACCTACCAAGCCCCAGGTGAGCCTCAACCACATGCAGCCGCTTGTCCAGCGCTCGCCATTTCTTGTCCTGGGTGTCCCAGCCAACTGTGTCAGCGTGCTCGCGAGAGCTTTCCTCGAGGAATAAGCGGGTGCGTAGCGAAGCCAGTTCAGCCTTGAGATCACTTTGGGTTGCCATGACCTTCTTGAAATTATGATCGGTCTTCAGTTCAAACAGCTGGAAGACGTCGTCGCTGTTCTTGATGTCTTTGCGGATAGCGGTTTGGCCTTTCTTGAGATTGTTCAGGCGCTTGTCCATAGCTTCAAAGCGTTTGTCGACACCCTCAAACTGTTTATTCATCTGTTCCGTTAATGTATCAATCTTCGCCAATATTTCTTCCATGTAATATCCTACTTATATCTATTTAATCATGGTTGCTATTAGCAAACAAGGGGCCGCCTTCCAGACTATCCCACCCACCCCGCTCCCTCTCTCCGCTCACTTCACCCCTGGTCACCCCGAACACTGGACTTCGTCCCATCACCCGCGCTTTCCTGACTGTTTGAGCCAACCAAGAGGTAAGCATGGATCCCGCTCCCGCCGACTGCACCGCTCAGGAGACGAGTCCACATCTACCAATCTTCGAACTCCCGTGCTATATTAAAAGCAGCATGAGGGAACAGCGACGTTCATCACCACAACCATCGGAAGAAAAAACTCCACAAATGGAGGCTTGTGGGGGGCGCCCGCGGGCACGAGAATTAGGCGATATTGCCATAAGTGAACAGGTGTTGAAGTCTCTGTCGCCTGGGCGACGTTCCTTTTTACAGAAACAGATAGCGGAAGAGGTCAGGAGAATTATTATGGAAGGTTCCGTGAAACGTCGACATTTCTCCAAGAGGAGCGGTGTGACCAAGCCTTCTAAACGCGTGAGAGCACGTGGGGCCGCAAAAGTCTCTAAGCCTACACCTGAGCGGTGTGTTCCAGTCGGTGTTACTACCGCCGAAGACATCGCAAAGAATTACATATCAAGACAGGCGCCGCCCCCGCCACGTAGTATGCTCATCGACCCCTCAGAAATCTGATGACAAAGGGGCGACACGCCCTCTCCTTTAGCAAGAATCCTGCCTTTAAGGATTTCATTGAGACGATTTATCTCACCCCTGCTACATCGGCGAAAACGCCCCCGGAGCGGAACTCCGAGGGCGCGTATTTGAACAAGATGAGTGTTGTGGTCGGGGTGAAAGGACTCGAACCTTCGACCTCACGGTCCCAAACCGCGCGCGCTAGCCAACTGCGCCACACCCCGAGAAGCTAATCTCAATACTCACTCCGCTCCATTCTACCACACTTTACACATTAAATACAGCAATAGTTGGCGATTTCAGTTAATATATAGAAGACACTCTCTCATAATCATGCCTAATACTAATCACACCACCCGCACAACTCACCGCCGACAAATGATATATCTCTATGCCATTGTCTGCGTGTATCTCATGTTGCCCATCCTGATTTGTATCGGCATTATTCCTTGGAATATGAAATTCGTGGCACTCGTCGTCGGCGCAGTGGCGATGTACATAGTGATGCGAATTCTCGACCATACGCATAGTGACATCGGTATTACGCGGCAACGTACCATCTATTCACTCAAAACCGTGCTACCGATAACTATAGCTCTCATTATCGCGGCTGGGCTGTTTCTACTCCTCGAAAAACCTCGATTCTCACCAACCGAAGGAATAGGGTTCTATGTATTTTATATTCTCATCTCGTGCCCGGCGCAAGAACTGTTATTTCGCGGCATCCTCAGCCGTATGCTGCAAGAACTACGGCTACACCGAGTGCTAGAGCTTGGCGTAGCGGCCGCCCTTTTCGGTTACGTACATATCATCTACGGCGACATACTCACTGTTGTTATCATGGGCATCGTTGGCCTTTTCTGGTACCGAGCGTACCAGCGCTCATCAAACATCATCGGCGTAACGATAAGCCACGTGGTACTTGGTGTGATGACGATCGCTTTGGGGATTATCGACTAACATTGACAAGTCATCCCCCCATTTTGTTTAATAGTAAACAAGATGAGAGGGATGGAACAAGGATCAAGACCAGAAGCAAAAGAACCACAGCCAGACTGCGAAGCACAGCAGAATCGAGCACTACGACTAGCACGATGGGCGGTGCAAGCAATGTGTAGCCTGCTTGGGCGCAAGAAGGAAAAGCGTGAGCAAATACCTGAGCTTTCCCCTGAGGCGGTAAAGCGCGCCCTACGCGGGAGGGTCAAAAATCTAGCTGATAATGCGACTGGGCAATATTCAGATTCGTCAGAAGAGAATATTCAGTACCCGTACATCAACCTTGATGACTCGCTTTATCGCTACCCTTTTCCGGCGGAATTGCTTCCGGGACTAAAGCAATCGGAAACAACTCGCGAAGAGATGGAGGAGCGAAGAGATGCTTGGAGTGATTTGTATTTTCATTTAATCGATCAGCTCGGAACCCTCAAAGCGATGACTTTGGCCTACGAGGAGCGCACTACCAAGAGAATATCAAAAAGTGAGTATGATCTACTAGAAGAAAAGTATCAAGATTTGCTAAAAGTCTGCACTTTCGTTCTCGAAGAGCGAGATCGCCTCGACAAGCTCATCCACACAGACCGATACGTCCCTCATGCACGTTGGAGCGCAGACACTATTTTTGCTTGAACAAACCAAGCTCCAAAGCCCGACCAATGGCAACCTTATACCCCTCAGGCATGTTGAGCTTATTGACCTCATCCGGAGAAATAAGCACCAACTCTTTATGTTCATGACTAAAGTGCGGCATTGCACCCTCGACCGCTTTCGCAAAATATGTAACCACAAAAACGTGACGATACGGAAAAATTGTGTACACCCAATTGTGAACGTTCATCCCAACTGATATATCAATGTTCAGTTCTTCATGAACTTCACGTTGCACGCACGCCGTTGGACTTTCCCCGAGATCTAATTTTCCTCCCGGCAGCTCCCATTCGTCACGCTCATTTCGCAAGAGCGGAATCTGACCATTAAGGGAGATAACGGCCTTAACAGAAATTGGTAATTGATATTCAAAATAATCAACACCCTGCTTAACCAAATAAGGCTGAGCGAGTGACTTAACTTCAATCGTCTCCTTTTGATCTATCATACGCACATTGTACGGTATAGTGTCTCTATCCACAAGAATTAGCTTAACAAATAATTGATGTATTCACATGCTTTTTGTAGCTTATTGTTAAACAAACACTAACTATGTTACACTCTATGTACAGCCCCAGGCTGCCTGCAGAAATAATAAAAGGAGTTATAATATGCGAGCCAAGCAACAAGAGATTATCGCCGCCCTCGGTGTCGAACCCACTATCCAGCCAATGGAAGAGATTGAGAAGCGTAATAAATTCCTAGCTGACTATCTGGGGCAAACTGGCTTTAACGGTTTTGTGTTGGGGGTTTCTGGCGGTCAGGATTCACTGCTCGCAGGAATTTTAGCACAGCGCGCCATCAAGCTGAGACGCCAAAGCGGCCAAAGCTGCTGCCTCCACACTATGCTACTGCCCTACGGTGATCAACATGACCGCGCGGATGCTGAGCTAGCTGTTAAGACTATTAAGTCTTATGGCGAATCGAGCGTCATAGAACATGACATTGATATACAACCTAGCGTCGACGCACTTGTTGCAGACCTATGCACCGATGGTCAAGTAATTAGTGATTTCGACAAAGGCAACATCAAGGCTCGTACCCGTATGATGGCACAATATGCTATTGCTGGTGCCTGCGGGTTATTGGTAGTTGGCACTGATCATGCCGCCGAATCAGTCACGGGATTTTTCACCAAGTTTGGCGATGGCGCTGCCGACATCATGCCCCTATCTGGCCTAACTAAACGTCAAGGCTGGGCCATGCTGAATGCATTACACGTTCCCGAACACCTCCTTCACAAAGTGCCGACTGCTGATTTATTAGATGATCGCCCGGCCCAACCTGATGAAGTAGAACTGGATCTAACATATGACGATATTGATGATTATCTCGAGGGCAAAGAAGTCGACTCCAAGATTGCTAAGAAGATAGAAGAACGCTACGACAAGACTCAACACAAACGAAACCTACCGGTAGCATATAGGAGTAGTCAGTAAATCCGCCTTGGCAAACTAGCTACTTCGGGGTACTATATATTGTATGAAATACACGAAACCATACGTCCCACCGACGCTAACCGTTGATGCAGTGATATTTCAGATTAATAGCGGCGCGCTAGAAGTCCTACTCCTAAAGCGCCCCAACGAGCCGTTCAAGGGTGAATGGGCGCTACCCGGCGGATACAACGCCAAGGGCGAGACCACGACAGCCGCACTGAGACGTATCGTTACCCAAAAAACGGGCGTGGATGTTGAGAATGATTTGAGCTACATTGAGCAACTCTACACCTTTGACACGGTTGACCGTGACCCACGAGGACATGCTGTATCGGTGACATACCTCGGGTGTGGGCGTACTATCCCGCTCGACGAGGCGAAGTCACACGCGACATTTTTTGATGTACACAATCTACCGCCACTGGCTTATGATCACGCCAGTATTATTGAATACGCTAGAGAGCGGCTGATCGCCAAGCTAACATATACGAATGCTGTGTCGGCATTTCTGGAGCGGCGTTTTACCCTGACCCAACTGCAGAACGCCTATGAAATTATCGTTGATCGTGAATTTGACAAGCGTAATTTTCGCAAAAAATTCCTCAGCCTCAACCTCATTCATGAAACCAACGAGCTGTGGCGTGACGGCGCACACCGTCCAGCAAAACTATACGAATTTAATTCCCAGAATCTCGAGACGTTATCGCGGAGCTTTGATTAGCTAATATCACCAAGCCAGGGGCAGGATAGGGTATCGATTTTTTATATTATTTTACCAATTAGTGTTGACTACACAATAACTAGTTGCTAGACTATACAGTAAGTGTAGTTTATACATTAAGTAAGGAGGCAATCTATGGAAACAGTAAAACCAACTCGAAATGTACTTGTTGCCGTTGATGTGCAGCATGATTTTATCGATGGCAGCCTAGCAGTTGCCGAGGGTGAGCAGGTCGTTGCCCCGCTCAATACCATCGCCGAGACGGTGCGGCACCATGATGGACAGGTAATTTTTACTCGCGACTGGCACCCTGCTAAAACACCACATTTTAGTAATTTTGGCGGCCAGTGGCCAGTCCACTGTGTGGCTGGCACTACCGGCGCTGCCTTTCATGATAAGCTTGACGTGCAGCCTGATGACATTATTATCAACAAAGGCATGGGTCAAACTGACGGGTACTCTGGCTGGGAGGGTCAAAGTGACACAGGCGAGACGCTGGAGACCATCATCACACCACAAACACCTCACGAGAAGGTTAAAGTATTTCTCGGCGGACTGGCAACTGACTTTTGTGTGAAGGCAACTGCACTGGACATTGCCGAGCACTTCCAGGGTAACGAGCAAGTGTCCGTCTATCTACTGCGAGAGGCTATTCGTGCTGTCGGTCTCACGCCCACTGCCGAAGAAGAGGCCTTAGCCGCCATGAGAGAGGCCCGCATTCTCGCGGTTTCAACCAGTGAGGCTAAAATGATGATCGAAAGGAGCGTTCAATGAACCGTGAACCGAAATTATCACAAGGACTAGATTATTATAAGGCGACCATGGGCCAGCTAGAGTATGACAAGCATCCTGATGCCGAGGTCACCTTTACCTTGAAGAATCGCGCCCCTACCCTGCTATCGGAATTTGTAAGCGCAGAAGAATTACGTGACCGACTCGGTAGCTTAGCAAATGGCTGGCAGCCTGATGAGATCGCCCATCTCGCCAGCCTACAAAATCAAGACGGCACAGCACAATTCACGCCAGAATACCTTGACTTTTTACGTGACAATCCCCTGCCGCCTGTTGACATTAGCTACGATGAGCGCGGCGATTTAGCAGTTAGTGCTACGGGTAAATGGCCGCTGGTCACGTTCTGGGAAACGGTAGTCATGAGCGAACTGAACGAATTATATTTCCAGAATAAACTTGCCCGCGAAGGTAGCTCGCTAAAAGAACTATACGCCGAAGGAGATCGCCGCTTAAGCGAGAAAATTAAGGTATTACAACATCGCCCAGACATCAAATTCTCAGACTTTGGCACGCGACGACGGTTTAGTTACGATTGGCAGAGACACGTCATCGAGCGCGTTGCACGTGAACTTCCTGATAATTTCGTCGGCACTTCAAATATTTATTTGGCGCATGAGCTTGGCTTGCAACCGATTGGTACATTTGCACATGAATTACCGATGGTTTACGCGGCGCTGGCCGACAAGGCTGGTGACAATCCGTTAGATGGCCACCATCAGGTACTCCAAGACTGGCAGCAGCTATATGGCGAAGGTTTATCAACCGCCCTAACTGATACGTTTACAACTGAGTTCTTTTTCGCCGACTTCACGCCCGAGCAAATGGCTTCGTGGCAGGCTCTACGTCATGACTCTGGTGATCCGATGGAATTTGGCGATCGAGTGATCGACGTTTACGAGCAGCATGGCATTGATCCGCGCGAAAAGACAATTGTCTTTAGCGACGGGCTAGACGTCGAGACAATTATCAAACTGGCTGATTATTTCAAGGATCGTATCAAGATCACATTTGGCTGGGGCACAACACTGACAAACGACCTCGGAGTTAAGGCGAATAATTTCGTTATGAAAGCCACGGCAGTTGACGGTGTGCCGACAGTTAAGCTAAGTGACGTTGAGGGCAAGCACACAGGTCCGATTGATAAAATTGAAGAATATAAAACACATGTAAAAGCAAAAATTGGTCGTCAAGCGTTAAGGCAACTGGTCGCCGCATGAATGAAATGATGTCAACCACAGAGCAGAAACTGTGGTATGATGGACCAAATTATACCGCTGATAGTATTGTTATTCATCCGGAATCACGACAAGTTCTGTTGGTTAAACGGAAAACCGGCGAATGGGCGCTACCTGGCGGTTTTATCGATCCAGGAGAAGAACCACTCACGGCAGCCCATCGTGAAGTAATGGAAGAGACTGGTGCAACTATTGGCGGTGATCCGACCCTTGTGTTCTGTGGACTGGTTAACGACTCGCGCAATACCCAGACTGCCTGGATAGAAACCAGTGCTTATCTATTTACGGTCCCCGACCTAACGGCAATAACTGGGCGTGATGATGCGGTTGACGCCGGCTGGCACTCGCTTGATCACCTACCTGAGCTATATGCCTCACATGACGAGATTGTAGCAAGAGCGCTTGATCATCTGGCGTGCCGACCACTGGCTGAATCGGTGCAGAATCCTGAATGTCTCTACCATGTTGATGGCGGTCATATGCAATACGAAAAAGCAATTGCCACAAAGGATCATCACGCCGCTTTTATCAAACAACTGTCAGCCAAATATGACAGCGTCCAAAAACGGCAGCGATTACAGCAATATTTAGATAAAGAGGCGTTTACTATGGCGCACTTGCGACAGAGTGGTTATGATGGCGTTCCCGCACAGTCTGTCTTGTGTGGTGATGCAATCATCATGGAAGCGCTGCGGCCCGACGATGGCTGGAGATGGCGAGCTGAAGCCGAGACTCTTGATGATTACGTCTGGGCGGCTGCAGAAAAATTTGCCAAACTAGAGACTATTCCACTACCAGCTGACTCATTCGCCATTGAACCATCATGTATCAGTTTTATCAAAGAGGGCTGGCAGGCAATTGACGAACAGATGATTGCTCAACTATATCAGATGCTGCCGGATTTTCTGAATCAAATGACACTACACAGCCAAGCCGTCACCCGGGATTTACTGACGGATCTACCTTCTCTGCAGCGTACTGACATCCAGCCGAATCGATTTCATCTACAAGCCTTTTGTCATCACGACATGAGACAGTCAAATATTGCCTGGCATCCAGAACATGGCAGCAAGTTAGTTGATTGGAGTTGGTCTGGACCGGGCGAACCAGGCAGCGATATGACAAGCCTATTGATTGATTTACATAAAAGCGGTCACGATATTTCGCTGTATCGTGACATGATTAATCTAAACCATTGTCTAAAGCTCATTGGCTTCTGGCTAAATCATGCCACCTGGCCATATCATGACGAGAACACGGTTAGATTTCAACAATTCTTATCAGCACTGAGCGCCTATGAAATTCTACGCGACTAATTACGCGTTCACCGCCTCAATCTCCACCGACAGCACGTCTTTATTCGTCGGTAAATCAGACGTCGGCTCAAAGGTATAGACCAACAACTGACCAAACGGCATCTCGACGTGTGCCATGTCTGCTTCTGGCACGTGGTCGAGATGCTTCATCAGCGCGCGGATAGAATTACCATGCGCCACCAATAGAATGTTCTCACCGGCCTGTAATTTTGGTAGTATCTCCTGCTCAAAATATGGCACGACCCGCGCATAAACATCTTTGAGCGTTTCACCACCCGGCACCGGATAGTCCCAACCGCGTCGGATGCCATTGAACGCTTCCTCGCCAATCTCGGCCTTGACTTCCCACTTATTTTTACCGGTCAGATCACCATAATCACGCTCGTTCAGCTCGGCCGCCTGTGTCGTCGGTAAACTACCCATACCGCACCCTTCAAGCAATGCGTCCAGCGTTTGGTGCGTCCGCTGCAGTGCCGACGTATACGCCTCGTCGAGCTTGATATCCTTCAGCAGCGCACCCAGCCGCACTGTGTCAGCTCGCCCCTTTTCCGTGAGCCCCACGTCCGTCCAGCCCGTCCACTTGCCGAGCAGATTCCATTCACTCTCGCCGTGTCGACTAATAACCAATATTCCCATCATTCCTCCTCCGTTTATTTTTCCTACAAACCAAATCCCACGAATTGCGTGACCGCCTCTTGACGTTCGTCATCGCCGTCAACGATTAGCGTCTCGACATAGCCGCCTGGCCGATGATGAGCCCAATGTGGTATTGACCACGCGAATCCTTCATTGCTTGCCAGCACTGCGTCGCGACTCATGAACTGATAGGCATCAATTTCCGACTGCTGCAAGACAATTCGTTCCAGTCGCGCATCATCCAGAACCACCCGAAAGATATATTGATGCGCCAGTCCTTTGTCGCTGGAGCGTGAGGCTACCGCAAAAAATGAAACCTCATCCTCGGTAACGACCAGCCCGACCTCTTCCTGGGTTTCGCGAAGTGCTGCCTGTAGCGGCGTTTCGCCAGCGTCAACCATACCACCAGGCAGACTCCAGTGTGTCTTGTAGTACGCCTTGACCACGAGCAGCTCACCCGCGGGATTTTCGATCAGTAGTGCAGCACTGGCGATCCGAGTGTCCTGCGCCTTCAGCCACTCCTCATGCGGCAACCAACCACTTTTTATCATTTTGCGTACTCGATCGCCCGTGTTTCGCGGATAACGTTAACCTTGATGGTGCCTGGGTACTGCATGGTCGATTCAATCTTGGTGGCGATATCGCGCGACAACTTAAATGCGCTCAGATCATCGATATCCTCTGGTCGGACAATCACCCGCACCTCACGCCCAGCCGAGATCGCATAGGCCTTATCAATCCCGTCAAAGCTGGTTGCCACATTTTCTAGATCGCGCATCCGCTCGGCAAAGTTCTCAGCCGAAATATTGCGCGCTCCTGGCCGAGCGGCGCTGGCAGCGTCGCACACTCGCACAATCAATGCCTCTGGTGTCGTCGCCTCGATATCATCGTGATGCGCTTCAATAGCGTGAACGATCCGCTCGTCCATGCCGTATTTGCGCGCTAGCTCGGCACCGATGTGGTGATGCTTGCCCTCGATCTTGTGCGTCACCGCCTTGCCAACGTCATGCAGCAGTGTCGCAATTTTCGTGATGCGCACATCAGCGCCAATTTCCTCAGCGATCATCCCCGCCATCTGAGCCATCTCGGTCGAATGCTTCAATACGTTCTGCCCGTAACTCGTTCGGAATTTCAGCTCACCTAATAGTCGCTGCATTTCCTTCGGGATGCCGACAACGCCCGTCTCGCGCATGGCATCCTCACCAGCCTGCTTGACTTCTTTATCGATCTGCTTTTTCGCCTTGGCGACGACTTCTTCGATGCGGGCCGGATGGATACGACCATCTTTCATCAACATCTCGAGACTCAAGCGAGCCACCTGCCGGCGAATCGGATCAAAACTCGACAACACGATCATACCCGGCGTGTCATCCACCAAGATATCGACACCAGTCTCGCGCTGCAACGCCTGAATGTTGCGACCTTCTTTGCCGATGATTCGGCCTTTCATCTCATCATCAGTCAGTTTGACAGCCGTGACTGTTCGCTCAGCCGTCACCTCGCTGCTCATCCGCTCCATCGCTGTGAGCAAGATCATCTGCGCCCGTTCCTCGGCATCATCCATAGCCTCATGTTGTAATTTCGACACCAAGCTAACCAGATCGTTCTTAATATCGCGCTCGGTCATTTGCATGAGCTTGTCGGCAGCATCCTTTTTCTTTAGGCCCGCAATCTTCTCGAGCTTCTCCTGCTGACGCGTGCGAATAGTGCGAATCTCTTCCTTGAGATTGTCAACCTCATCTTCGTGTGCGCGCAGCTTCTCCGCCCGCTTGTCTAGTTCGTCCAATTTCCGATCCAGCGTCTGCTCGCGATCCGCCAACCGGTTCTCGGTCTTTTGCCATTCGCGGCGGCGCTCATTTTCGATTTTTAAGGCTTCGTCCTTAGCCTTCAGGACAATGTCGCTGGCCTTACTCTTTGCCTCGGCAATGTCACGCTCAATTTGCGACTTGCCATTAGCTTGCCTTGTTCGCTGATAGGCGTAAAAACCGCCCACGCCAAGTGCCGCGCCAACCAAGCCGCCAATAACTATTCCTACCATATGATTTCCTTTCTTTTCTGACCAGTCGCCCCGGGTATACACCCCGAGAAATGTATCAACGACTAGCCATATTCAACTGATGCAATAAAACGGCCCAAGCCACTAATCTAAAGCCGCCTTACTTTTATTGTACGATATTGCGGATGAAAATACCACTATTTGCGCGGAGCCGTGATGTGAGCTTCGCCGCCATATTCGGGGAGAATAATCGTGTCGTTTTCGCCGCGCTTCAGCCGCTCCAGGCAGTCATCTCGCCAGTGATCGCCACTACTGCCAACGATCGGAATGCCGAGTCCCTCCGCCAACGTGTTTGCCACCGCACAGCCAATCCTCAGTCCCGTAAAACTACCCGGCCCCCGCATGATGCCGATACCACTGATGTGGTGAATATCGCCGATCTGCTCGTCCAAAAATCGTAGCAACCCTCGGGCCAAACCACGACCCGCTTCCCACGCTACCTCTCGCCAGGTATCACCCTGAACAACTGTCAGATAGCATGTCATCGTTGATGTATCAAGCAGAATAATCACCCCAACTCCTCGTCAGCCGCGCTGATTGCCGCGAGGAGTGCCTGGCTCGTCGGCCCGCCAGCACTCAGCGTGACACGCCGCGACTGTTCGTCAATTGCTAGAATCCTCGCTGTCAGTCGATCGGCTGGCAGCACCTGCTCGACGGCACCAGCCCACTCAACCACTGTCACGGTCTGTGGCTGCATGGTTACCTCGCGAATTTCCTCCGCCATGATGCCCGCCTCACCCAATCGATAAAAATCATAATGAGCCAGCGTCAAGCCGCCCGGCGACTGGTACACGCGGGAAATAGTAAACGTTGGGCTCTGCACCGGTTCAGTAATGTCGAGCCCCTTGGCAACACCTTTTGTTAGCGTCGTCTTGCCAGCGCCGATGTCCCCGACCAGCTCAATCACCTCACCACCCTTCAGGTTGCGCCCAATCACTTGACCCAGCCGCTGCATCGCTGCGGTGCTGGTAATAATTTGGTTCATTTGCTGTCGCTGCCGTCAGCTTCGGCCGCAGGGTGCGCCTTTCGGAATGGATTTTCGAACGTTGCTTGTGGCTGCACGACCGGCTCCTTGTGGCGGATCTCTGGCGTCTTGACAACGATATGTTCGTCGGTCACACGAACAATTTGCGAACGATGAATCAGCAGTTCAGTATCGCCAAAACTCTTGAGTAGCGGTCGCCGCACCCGGAGCTGCTGAATGACAAAATTACCGGCCTCTAGCGTATAGCCGATGACCTTACCAACCTTATGCTTTTTTTCATCAATGACCTGCTTACCAACTAGTGCGAACTGAAACTCATACACTTCCTTGATCTTCAGGACATCGCTCGGCATAATCAGCTCGTCCGCCGAATCAATGATCAGACCCAGCGGCCCAATTTCCCGCACATCGGCGATCCGCAGTAAACTCGGTGATTGATCAAGTGTTGGCCCTTCTAGCTCATACGCCACGATCGATAAATTGCGCGGGTCGATCACCGCCCGCGATGTCCGTGCCAGCTCCGAGCCAGTCTGCAGGCTCATCACCGGTGCGTTATCAAATCGTTCAGCAGAAATTAGCATACTTCTCACATTATAGCGGTATCCACGCTATTCGGCAAACAGGTTCGTCCGCCCTGCCGGCAGACTAAAATTGGCGTTGGCGGTATCGCGCGTACGGAAACTGTTGATCTGGTCAATTGTCTTCTGGTCAAATCGCGTCGTCTGTTGCTGAATGGTATCTTCTTTTGGATTTGACGAGGCGAGCAGACTGTAGAGCAGGAAAATTGCCACAGACACACCAACCACCACCGTCAATGTATAGAGGATAACGTGGTAGCGATGGAAAAACCGCGACACCAGTGTACCAATTTGTGAAATATCAGGTGAATTTTTCATCGAACATATACCTCCACATCCAGAGTTTGCGTACTCACTTGGCCTACCCCCTCAGCCTTGGACATGCTGACACTAGCGATCTGCATCCGTGTCAAGTTCTGCTCGATCAAATGCATAAACCGAAGCAGCGCCATATAGTCTGTTTTTTCGTTGAGGCGAACCGATACTTTCATGCTTTTTGGCCCAGCACCACTATTTGCGCCCGATGAGCCCGAACTCGATTTAGATCCGGCTGAGCCTGATGCAAAGGTGAACCCTTCGATACCAACGCCTGATTGATTGGCGTAAGTAGTGAGGTCACTGATGATCTGATTCTGATATTGATACTGCTGAGTTTCTGCCACTAACTGCCGAGCCTTGGCGACACTATCCTTATATTTCTCCATCTCTTTTTCCAGCCGTGCCAGATTTTGGACCTTGGCGTCGACTGCTTTTGCCTCGGTCTGAATCTTAGAGACTTCCTCAGCGGTACCTTGCAGCATGGTGTAGCCAAAATAGACGATCGCTCCCATACCAACCAAGATTATTACCAGCGACAGCGCAAAGACGATCCGCATGGTCACCGCCGGTGTCATTTTTTCTCGTTTTCTCTCACTCATTGCTTCGCAACCTCCGGCACCATCGTCACATTAATTGTAATATTGATTGGGTAGCCGTCCTTGTTTTCTTTTTCGGCCACCGCCGAGGCGAGATTAACATCCTTAAAGAGGCTCGACTGCTGAAAACTGTCCTTGAGCCGCAGTGCATCGCCATACGTTTTGCCGCGCGCGTTGATAGTCATCGGCGTGCCGAGCTTCTTGCTATCCAGTGTCAACGTTTGCAAAATTGTTCCCGACGGCATCGCCTGAGCGATCTTGAGCGCTACCTTTGAATATCGCACATCTTTATCGAGAATCGCCTTGGCAATCTTGAGGTTTGCACTAAACGAATCATAATCCTGCTGGACTTTTTGATACTGCAGCGCCCGACGATTACCCGTCTCAATCGTCTGTTGAGCAGTCGTTTTTGTATGCTCCATGATCAAGTAAATACCTACTGTCGCCACGATGAGTAAGAAGCCGAGGATTAACGACACCACGCAGTAGCGCCACAATATTACATTTGACCGGCCGGCGATAATCTCGCGTTTAACTTTCGGCGGTAATAGATTAATCATGCCAAATCTCCTCCGCTCGCACCAGCGACAAACCGGCTGCCGTCATGAACCGTGGTCGTAGCTGTTTGGCCGGCGGTGCTAAATTATTAAAGTTCAGCGACTGCCACGGACTAGCCACTCGTGCTGGTAAGGTCAGCTCGCCCGTAAAGTACTCACCAAGCCCCGGTACACTACTACCGCTACCAACGATCAGCACCTGCTCAAGGCGTGATTCATCCGGGAAGCGATCAGTGTAGTAGCGAATAACTTTCTGGATTTCACCGATGATCCGCTGCAGGCTCGGCTTTAGTGCCTCGGTAATCTTTTCCTGACGAGGGCCAGTGTTGAGGCCGTTAAGCACCTTGAATTGGTGCGCCGTCTCGAGTGGTACGTTCAATTTTTTCGCGATATCAAGCGTCAATGTATTGCCACCAATGTTTAGACCACCGGTCACGCGAATTGCCGCATCAAGAATAGCGATATCAGTCGTCGCCGGGCCGATGTCAACGATAACTGTCGGTAGCGACCCCTCTTTGGTTCGCTCAAGTAGTCGCGCCACCGCATTGATACTCGGCTCAATCATCGCCACCTCAATACCGCATGACTCAACAATCGCTAGCTGCTCGTCAACAATCTTTTGCGGCACCGCGCACATCAAGACTGATAAGTTCTCTTTGCCGCGCTTGATAATCTGATGATCAACATAAAGCGAGTCGAGCGGCATCGGCACATACTGTTCAACCTCAAGATTCACTGCCTCTTCAATCTTATTCTCCTGCTTGATCGGCAGCGCAAAGGTGCGCGCATACGTCTTGGTCGTTGGCAATCCCAGCACCACGCGGTTACTGCCGAGCCGTCCGACAATATTCTTTTCAAACATTTGATTAATTTTACTACACAGATACTCCGCTCGATCGTCACTCTCATCCTTCGCCGGATCCAGCTCAATTGCGCCGTATCCGTGCACCGTCATCCGTGCCATGTCAACTGACATTACCCGAACGCCGGCCTTGTTAATATCAAGCCCGATGATCGGCTTTGACTTGTAGAAAATATTTGCCACTATCGTTTGCCCACATCTCTTCTTTTTGTTAAGTATAGCATAAGCATTTTGAAAAACCAACTATCCTTTAATTTGATTTGCTAATCCAGTAATCGGCATCATCACCGCCGCCGCGATCAAGCCGACCATACCACCCATAAAGACGATCATCACCGGCTCAATCGTCGAGCTCAAACCGCTAATCGCCGCATCAACCTCTTCTTCATAAAAATCCGCCACCTTAACCAGCACCTTATCCGTCTGCCCCGTTTCCTCACCGACCGCCAGCATCTGGCCAACGATTGGCGGATAGAGGTCTTCGCGCTCATTGATAATCCGCGACAAAACCTCGCCATTCTTAATGCGCTTGGCGGCATCAAGCAATGAATCTTGATACACCGTATTACCGACTGCCCGGGCCGTTACCTCCAGCGCCTCGAGTACCGACACACCCGCACCGATTAGCGCCGAAAAGGTACGCGTAAACCGCGCCACCGCCACCTTGCGAATAATCTTACTGACGATCGGTGCTTTCAGGACAAAATGATGGAACTTGACTTTACCTTTTGGCGACTTGATGTAGCGAAGCAGCGCATACACACCGCCAAATAGCAACGGGAAAATAATATACCAAAAACTCACCATAAACTGACTAATGCTCATCAGCGCCTGCGTCAGAGCTGGTAGCTCCGCGTCCTCACCCGCCAGATCCTTAATTGTCTTGCCAATCATCGGCAGGACAAAAATCATCAAACCAAAGAACGCCCCGATAGTGATCACGATCAGTACCATTGGATAGGTCATGGCGCTCTTGATCTTCTTTTTCATTGATGAGTTCTTTTCCTGCTGCAGGGCCAGCCGCTTCAAAATATCATCAAGAATACCGCCCGCTTCACCGGCGCGCACCATGTTGACATACACATCACTAAACGCCTCAGGATGCTTGCTCAGCGCATCAGCGAACGAGGTACCGCCTTCAATCTCCTTAGATACTGCATTCAAAATCTCACGAAAATGCGGACTCTCGGCATGCTGCGCCATTGAGTTGAGTGACCTGAGGATTGGTACACCGGCAGACACCATGGTGCTAAGCTGTCTGGTAAAGCTAACTAGCTCCTCGGTCGGTACTGACTTTTTGCCACCCCCAAAGCGAAAGCCCTTCTTTTCATCGCCGGCTTCCTTGAGATCGACCAACTTCATACCCTGAGCTTGAATGAGCTGGATAGCACTGGCGCGACTACTGGCTTCTAGCTCGCCATTGATCGGCTGATTGTTATTTTTAGTTGCGATATATTTAAATTTTGTCATTTATTGCTCCCTTGTTGCTCTCAAAACTTCCTCTAGCGTTGTCACGCCACGCAGCGACTTGACGAAGCCATCCGTCTGCATCGTTACCATTCCTTCGTTGATCGCCTGCTGCTGAATCTCATTACTGGTGGCATTGGCGGTGATCATTTTTTGGATTGGAATCGAAATACCGAGAACCTCGTAGATACCAACGCGCCCCTTGAAGCCATTATGGCCGCACTCGTCACAGCCCTCAGGATTTGGTCGCCATAAATATTGAATCGTCACGTCAGTCGAGCCGAGCGGTGTATTGCCGCCAATCTTATCAGCCGCCGCCTGCTGCTCCAGTGCGTGCAGCCGCTGCATCGAACCCTGCTTGAGATTAAACATCTGAACGATGTAGGCGAGCTCCCCGGCGTCCGGCACATATTGCTGACGACAATGCATACACAGTCGCCGCACCAGGCGCTGGCCGATCACCGCCTTGACCGTCGAAGCGATCAGGAACGGCTCAATTCCCATGTCCAATAGACGCGGCAGACAGGTCGCTGCGTTATTGGTGTGGAGGGTTGAGAACACCAAGTGCCCGGTCAGCGCTGCCTGCACGCCCAGGTTGGCGGTCTCACCGTCGCGAATCTCTCCAACCATGATGATGTTCGGGTCTTGACGGAGCAGTGCGCGCAGTCCTGAAGCGAAGGTCATGCCGGCTTTCGAATTAGTCTGGGTTTGGTTGACCCCGGGGATCTTGTATTCAACCGGATCTTCGATGGTCGAGATATTCACATCTGGCGTATTAAGTTCTGATAGCACACTAAACAAGCTAGTCGATTTTCCCGAACCAGTTGGTCCGGTCACCAAGATCATACCATTTGGTTGTGCCATGGCGTCCTTAAGTGTACTCAGTGACAACCCCCAGTAGCCGAGGCTATCCAGGGCAACTGCCTGGTTGGACTCGTCCAAAATACGCATGACGATTTTCTCGCCATCAGCGATCGGCAGCGTCGACACACGCAGCGCGTATTGCTTACCAGAAACCTTGATCTTGAAGCGACCATCTTGCGGCACACGGCGTTCATCAATTTTTAGGTTTGACAAGATTTTGATACGACTAACCAGCGCACCCTGAACATTGCGCGGTAATTTATTCACTTCCTTGAGCACGCCGTCGATCCGGTAACGAACTTGGACGAAATCCTCACGCGGCTCAATGTGGATATCCGAAGCGCCCGACTTAATAGCATACTCGAGCAGCAAGTTAACCGTCTGGGCGATCGGCGAATTCTCAGAGATTTCCTCCTCGGAGACGTTTTGTGAGTCTGATTCAGCGCCACTCTGGATTGATACCACCTCATCCAGCTCATCGGTAATATTACCGCGATAATTCTCCAGGCAATCAAGAATGTTATTCTTTGTCGCCAGGAATACCTTGATGTTGTAACCAATCTCTTTCTGGATGAAGTTCAGCGCCTGTACATCATCCGGGTCTTCCATCGCCAGACTCAAGACGCCGTTATCATCAACCGCAAACAATACGACATTGTACTGACGAGCGATGTGCTCGGGGATACGCTTGAGAACGTCGTCAGGAATATCCTTTGGCTCAATGGTCACAAACGGCACATTGATGTATTCACCAATTTTTTGCCCGAGCTGCGCCTCACTCAGAACCCTGTGCTCCAAGATAATCGTCTGCAATGAATGGTGCGTACGTTCCGCCTCCATTTTTAACTCAGCCAGCTGTGACTCAGAAATTACCTCACCCTGGCGCAAAATCTTCTCAATACTACTGTCAGAAATGCGCATAATTACCCTTACGCTTGAGTATAGCGCATATTGTATGGGAGTTCAATGAGAAATATTAGCGATTATCGCCCTGCCCGTGCAGCTGCTGGCGGGCTTGGCGGCTGGCGAGCTTTTGGTTATTCATCTGGGCAACTTCCTCGAGGCTAGAACCGAGTAGGTGCGCCACCGCATTAACATACCACAATACGTCGCCTAATTCTTTGAGAATTTCTGTGCGGTCATCGTCTGTTAATATGCCCTGTTTATCGCGAACCAGCTTTTTGAACTTTTCAGCCACTTCGCCCGACTCGCCAACCAGTCCAAGCACTTGTGCCATCAGTCGCGCATCAACATCCCCATATTCATGCGTACCAATTAGTGTCGCGATAGCCTTCTTGGCATACTCATCAATTGTCATAGTTTCTCCTTTCAATTACTTAATTTAATTCTGCCACAAATTCCTCAAAAAAGAACGGGTCGTGAAAGAACGTCCGCGCTACGATTTGCTCAACCGCTGGCGCCAGGTCATACTCCGCCAAGCGATGCGGACGAGCCCACGCAAATTCTTCGCCCGGCACAATATCATTTGTCTCACTATAAAATACATGAGCCAGCGTTGACGATAATATCTCCCCCTCAATCAGGACGCGAATATAACAATCACCTGCATGGGTTAGCGGCAGCTGATCCACCGCCAATTTCTCGCGCGCTTCCCGCTGAGCGGCGGCCAAGACCGACTCATCATCAATATGCAGCTTGCCGTACGGCAGCGTCCAGGTATCGATATGCGGCTGTTTGGTGCGCCGTTGGAGCAGCACATCGCCATTGGTATTTTGGATGACAATCATAGTAATAATTTTTGGTTGCGTGCGAATTTTGAGCGATTTAATACTAACTCTATCGACATACGACAACCCCTCCCACCCGAGGCAGTATCCATCATCCGTCTTGATGACAAATCCCCGCTTCTTCAATAGATTTAAGTGGTAGGTATAGAGATTGGTATCCACTTTTGGCGGCCGCATATCCCGAAACCGTGCATATTTCATATGCATCAACATACCAAGGATATGCTTTTGAATGTGATGCTCGGGGATAAATTGGTCAATCATAGTTGAGTCAAATTATACTTGCTAGAATTATGATTAGCAAGTAAATACAATTAATGAGTGATATAATTGTTAGTAGTAAGGAGGAAAAATGACTAGCGAAGCAAGACAAGCTCAAGCTGGGGTGGATAATATCAAACCTGTGGAATTGCTAGAGGCGCTACGCCAAGAAAAATATCCATCAGCAGAGTCATCAAATGGTCAGGCTCTCGATACGCTTCTACATGATAGGGAGCGATGGTCACTGCTTCTGAAAATGTCAAGTCTGGCAATTGAATCCTCTTGCTTAGTGGATAACTTTTCAGGCGTTGAACGCATACCTCGACGAAAAAACGGAGATCGTGAAACGGATGTAGAGCATAGTCTTCTACTAGCAACGCTAGCTCCAAATCTAGCACAAATGCTCTACCCTGATCTTGATATAGATCGTATCCGCCACTACAGCCTTGTTCACGACATGATAGAGATTGAGGTCGGTGATGTCGCAACGTTTAACCTATCACCAGACGAACAGGCCGAGAAAGAACGTCGCGAACAGATAGCCTTAGAAAAATTACTAAAGGAACTACCGCCACTTGAAGCCGAAGCGTTAGAGTCATATGAGAAGCAGGATACACCAGAGGCTCGTTTTGTCCGCCTCGTTGACAAACTTCTTCCGGCTGTCGTTGACATCACTGGTCAGGGTACTCGAGTTGTCGAAGAAGACTTCGGCGTCGCAAGTATCGACGACCTTCGTAATTCCCACGATAAACTAGCCATTAAGTGGCGAGACATGTTCCATAACGAATTCCCTGAACTTGAACAACTCTACGCTGTCCTTGCCTATCTTTTTGAAAATAAGTATGAACAAGAACGTCAGGAGCAAAAAGAAACTCACATACCGGAACGACCAAACCAACTAAAAGAAGTTGAAAGAAAGTGGCTCATCGACCCAGATAATCTTCCTGATGATCTAGAGAACTATCCTCATGCCGATCTTAAGCAAGGATATTTAGCAGTTAGTGGTGATGGATCCGAAACACGTATTCGTAGCTTCGGTGATGGTGAGCGGTTTGAGCTAACTGTCAAGACTGCCGGTACAGTTGTCCGCGGCGAGCAAAACATTAAGATAACTGGTGAGATGTTCAAGGCACTCTGGCCACAGACCGAAGGCAATCGTGTTGAAAAAACTAGATACTACATACCCTTCACTGACAGTAACAATAACCAGCACACGATTGAGCTTGATGTGTATGCGGGACATTTATCAGGACTAGTCACAGCAGAGATTGAATTTAGCGGTCGCGAAACGGATGCATCGGTTCGTGCGAATGCCTTCACGCCACCAGAGTGGTTTGGTGATGACGTCAGCGAAGACAAGCGATATAAAAACCGTTCCCTCGCCTCAATGCAACATGGTTTCATGAAGCTCGGCTAACGGATTTCCCTGCTCGCACAAACCCAATCGCCTTCCCCTCGCCAACCCACCGCTGCTCGTAGGTTGTCATGATCCGGGCATCGCTCTCCTCATCAAGTCGCTCCGATTCGTACAGATCAAACGTTAGCTCCCGAAGCTGCCAGCCAGCCACCACCAGCTGCTCCAAGCTCCAACAGAAAAAGTCGTGATCATCGTGCTTGAGTAGTAGCTCGCCGCCCTCATCAAGCAACTTTGCATACTGCGTTAAAAAATGCGGGTGCGTCAAACGCCGACCGCTGGAGCGCTGGCGTGGAAACGGATCGGGAAAGGTAATCCACAGCTGACTGAGCGATCCAGCCTCGCACAACTCACCCAGCTGATCCGCCCGTGCCCGCACAAACCAGATATTCGTGAGGCCACACTGCTCGGCCGCGCGTGCCCCTTTTTGCAGTCGATCGGCCTTGACGTCAACTGCCAAAAATCGTTGCTCCGGATGGCGTGCCGCCAGTTCGACACTAAACAGTCCCGTTCCAGCACCAATCTCCAGTACATCAATCGGCCGCGGCGTCCACTCATCATACTCAAAACAAAGCGGCGAATTGTTAAATAGCGCAAATTTATACTTCTTGCGCCGCCGAGTGATAACGAATTGATTTGGATCGACAAAACTCATACTTTTCATTATACTAAACTCATGACGGATACGCTTATCAAACAACTGTTAAATTCGTCGCGCTTTGATGAATGGATGACTGAGCATGGACTAGGCTGGCTGGTAAGCGAGCGGATGGTTGAAACGGTCAGTGTCGTCATTGGCGCGGTTATCGTTTATTATCTTGGCCGCATATTCATTACTTGGGCAATTCGCTATGCGATCCACTCCACCGCCAAGCACCGCTCATGGCACCGCAAAGATATCGAAAAGCGCGAAAATACGCTGACGCAGCTGATTCGTAGTTTTTGGCGCATCACTATCATTGCCTACATCGCCGCCATGGTCGCCAGCAAGTTATTCTACTTTGACTTGTCGCCACTATTTGCCAGCGCCGGCATCATCGGCGTAGCGCTCGGGTTCGGTGCGCAGTCACTTGTCAAAGATTTTCTGGCTGGCATTTTTATCATCGCTGAAAATCAATATCGCGTCGGCGACATCGTTGACGTCATGGGAGCGAGCGGTACTGTCGAACGCGTCGGTACCCGGTCAACGGTACTCCGCGATGCTGATGGTAATGTACACTACCTACCAAACGGCACCATCCAGCATGTTATTAATAAAACGATGGGATATAGCATGTCGCGCTTTACCTTGCAGCTTGATCCAAGCAGCGACATTAGCCGCGCCGCTGATATCATCAACGAGACCGGCCAGCAACTGAGCAAGGAAAAATCTTGGGACAAGAAGATCATTGAACCGCCAAAATTTGTCTCCGTCGGCGATATCACCGGCCGCTCGGTCGAATTGATCGTTGCTGGTAAGGTTCAGCCATCCGATCAATGGGCGGTTACCTCGGAGATGCGCCGCCGGCTCCTCAAAGAATTTGAAAAACAAGAAATTGAGCTAGCTGTTATCCCAACGGCGATAACGCATAAAAAATAATCATAACTCACTCTGACGAACCGTCTTGACCCTGTGTTGTCGCACCACCCGCGGCGCTGCTGCTACCATTGACGCCCAGCTGATCATCACTCAACACATTGCTAGCAAACGCCCGCGCACCGTCGGCCTTTTTTTCTTCTTGCTTGTATTTTTGCAGAAAATCATTCAATACCTTACCCGTCACCTCGCCCTGCGCCTCAAACATGTCTCGATTGTGATTATTGGAATTATCAATCTGCGCTCGATACGGTACATAATCTGGCCGACTCAAGTCCACTCGGAAAGCGTCTGACGAGTAATACAAGTGCATCGAAATACCAACGAGCACGATCGACACCACGATCACGCTAACTACCATCGTCGGTAGCTTATGCTGCATAATTAACCTGGCCATCCGGCGACCGAGTCGCTTGAACTTATCCACGACTACCTCCGCTCGATAGCTTTACCTTGAGCTGCTCCACCGCCACACGATAATCCGCTGCCAGTTTACTCATCGTCGTCACCGACTCACTGACCTGTCGACGTGCGTCGCGCGTCTTGATCAGCTGTGCATAAAACTCGCCCGGTTTGTCGGTACAATCTGTCCTGACCAGCGCCGTCAAATTGGACTCATACTCATTGTACTGCTGGGCAAACGCCTTGCGCGCTTCTTCGTAGTCGCGAGCAATCACCACCATTCGCGAGCTATCAATCTGCGCCAATGCCAAGCGGCTATTTAGTTTGGCGATGAGATTAGTCGAGATTGTGTTGTATGCTTGGCCGGCGTTAACCCGCAACAGAGCATCGTTATGCTGAATCCGCTGCAATGTCGAACGAATGGACTGACACTGACTGCGGATCAGATGGAGTGGTGGCGAACTTGGTGCAACCTGTGCCACGGCGAGGCTTGACCACACCGTTGCGCCAGCCAAACCAATGCCGCACACAAAAAACGCGAGACTACGAAGATGTTTCATCTTTTTTATTATCTCGCGTTTTTGCGTTTAGGTCAAACTGCCACTATGATTTCTTGAAATGCTTCTCGGTATCAGCCTTAACCGTACGAGCAGTTCCAGCGACGACATCACCAACTTTTTGGGCACCAGTCTTAACTGCTTCAGCACTATCTTTGGCGGCAGCTTGGGCTTTTTTGGCGGTCTTGACGGTAGCCGTTTTCAGCTCGCCAGCTTTTTTCTTGATATCAGCACGAGTTTCCTTGCCACTTTTTGGTGCGGTCAAAATACCAGCCGCAAAACCAGCCGCTGCGGCGCCGAGAACTGTTAATACTTTTTTCATATATATCTCCTTGTTTGTTTCTATTAAATTGATATATGGAACAGATGATTATTTTTTGCGAAAGAGTTGCACGACTTCAGTAAATAATTTTACTGGAGACAGCCACTCAGTTGCTTGAGCGATGTTGGACACCGCCGCTTCGGCTTGGTTGACGAGGCGCTTAAGCTTCGTCAGCAGTGAAATTATTACACCGAACAAGACGATAATCGTCACCGAGTGGATAATGATCACTACGGTCATCAGTATAATAACTGTTTGCATGTCTTCCATACCTTTCCTTTGTTACTGTTTATGTTTGTCGTATTGACTGTGTCTATGATAGCATAGACGGTTTAAAATGTCAATACTGTATTATCGACTGATGAGACCATCTCGCCGCAACCCATCCAGCGCCGCCATAAACCGCGAATCATTCTGTAATTCCGTGGTAATTTCGGCCAGCGACTGCCCGCCAATATACCGACGCAAAATCTCACCGCGCATCTGGCGGAGACTACCGGTGAATTGTGATTGCTTGGCGTAATGACGACTGGCGGACAATTTACCCTTTCCCTGAGATTTGAGCTCACTACCATAGTCCATCAGTGCCCAAAACCACTGGCGTGGATTTGCCTGGTCCATCGTCCGCTTGACAATAGGCAGTATGTCACGATCCACTACCGCCGTCTGACCCGCAAAGAAATGATTGAGATAGACGGTACGAATATTGGTTTCAATGAACGGCGTTGGCACTTGGTATACGTAATTCATGATGGCGCCAGCGGTATTGATACCAATACCCGGTAATTTAACGAGGTCATCTAGCGTGACCACCGGGGCGCCAGCGGCGATGGCTTGTGACGCCCGGTGAAGATACTGAGCGCGACGGTTATAGCCCAGCCCCTGCCACGCGCGGAGCACCTCGGTCAACTCGGCCGCTGCCAGTGACTCGATGTCCGGAAACACCGCGGTAAACTCCATGAACTTCGTCAAGACGCGAGCAACTTGCGTTTGTTGCAACATCAGCTCACTTACTAGTACATAATAGAGCGTTGGCTGGTCACGCCACGGCATCGGTCGATATAGCTCACGACTCTTTTGATGAATCAATGCTTGAAAGTGGACGCATTTATCACTATCATTCATTCTCTCCAGTATACCTGATCTTGAGCATTTATCATTACATGATCAGTCTGAGCGGCGACCTGATTAAATTATTATCCTTATACACCAAGTGTATAGTTAGTTTACTATAACTATACACTTGGTGTATAATAAGTCTTATTATAGTAATTCACCTAGCGAAAGGGCAATTATGAAAAAATTATTCAAGGTTTTCGGGATTATCACTATCATTCTTATTATCTGCTTTGGGATTCTGCTGTTGGTCATGCAATATCTCAACCAAAGTATTACCGGAGATGATGGTGTAGCGGCTGGCTACGCTGATAAACTTAGCCCTAGTGGCAACCTCGAACAACATTACACCAAGACCGGACCCTACAAAGTAGCGCATTATATTCAAAATAATACAGATAGTTCTAAGGCCTATCGTCTCTATTACCCTGATCGCCAGAACACTAACCAGACTTTTCCACTGATTGTAATGGTAAACGGTACGGCAACACCAGCTAGCGCCTACACACCAATTCTTGAGCACCTCGCCAGCTGGGGCTTCGTCGTAATCGGCAATGAGGACGGCTGGGCTGGTACCGGTGCGTCAGCCTCCGCTATGCTTGATGCTGCTCTGCAATACAACACCGCCCAAGACAGTCCAATACGTGGTCTAATCAACACTAATAAAATTGGGATCGCTGGACATTCGCAGGGCGGCGCAGGAGCGATCAACGCCGCTACTAAGTACAATAACAGCAGCAAGTACTCTTCACTCTACACCGCCAGCGCCGTGGGTCGTGGCACTGCTAACAATAATAAATGGACCTATGACGTCTCACGCCTCAACACAGCAGTGTTCATGATGGCAGGAACTGGTGCTAGTGATAGTATTGCCATCAGTCCACTCGACGACTTGAAGCACAATTTTGATGTATTACGGGGGGATAAGCCAGGAGTCATTGCGCGGCGTAAATCAGTTGGTCATAAAGATGTGCTAGAATACGGTGATGCATATATGACTGCCTGGTTCTTGTGGACACTGACAGATGACACCAAGGCGAAGGCGGTCTTTGCTGGCGCCAATGCAGAACTGCGCCACAACAGCGACTGGCAGGATGTCCAGGTACGCAACATTGAATAATTATTCTGTTTATCGCACCACGTATGGTACACTGGTATGGTTATGAAAATATTTTTTAGACGATACATTTCAGAATTTGTGTATGGTGCGGTGGACGGCACGGTGACGACCTTTGCCGTGGTGGCAGCTTCGGCTGGCGCCGGGATTTCCAGCGCGATCATCCTTATCTTGGGGGTTGCAAATTTGATCGCCGACGGCTTTTCAATGGGCTCCAGTGCTTACCTCGCAGCCAGTGCCGAGCATGAAGAGTCAGCCCGCAACACCCAAAAGCGAGCCTCCCCCAAAATTATTGGCGCGGTTACCTTCCTAGCTTTTGTCGTAGTCGGTAGCGTACCGGTGTTGCCTTATCTGGTCGACATCGTTGCAGTCTCAAAAGTACCAGGCACCACCCTGTTTTACGTCAGCTCCGCACTGACGGCGGTGACGTTCCTAGCAATTGGCTTCACCAAGGGTAAAGTTGGCAAGCAGTCACCATGGCGAGAAGCAATCATCACTCTGCTCCTTGGAGCAGTCGCCGCTGGACTGGCGTACTTTGCCGGCGATGTATTGGCAGCGTGGCTGGGTGTTCAATTATAGCCTCGAGGCCACCACTTCAATAAAAAATCCCGGTAGCCCGGCGCGAGTTTGTCGGTAGCTTCAACTTCTGTCCGCGTCAACCAGACTGGTCGCTCCTCGCCGCCATCACACGCTCGGTCCGGTAGTTCAATGTTACCGTCAACTATGGCCGTGTAGCCAAGAATAATTTTATGGTCTTTGACAGTACTGCCCTGCGGATCACGCACATAAAAATCAGCTGGAGTCGCATCAATTGTGATATCCAGCTCCTCGCGCAGCTCCCGCTCTAATGCCACGTCAGGCGTTTCACCAGCGTCAATATGCCCGCCCGGCAGGCCAAAACCATCATCGCGCGGATAATACATCAGCAGCGCCCGCTTGCCATCACTACTATACAGCGCTACTTTTACGCTAACTTCGTGTCGATCATACATTATATATCAAAACTTAATCATACCAAGACGCGGTCAATACCGAAAGCGTGGCTAACGTGTAATTGACCGCCCTAAAGCTTAGTACGACCACTGGTGATTGACCGATAACTAGCCTCAAACCTCAACAATCACCGATAGTCGCATCGCTGTCATTACCAGCTCCAAAGCATCTTTGCCCCCCCTTCGTTATATTGCTTTTTAGATGGACATTATCGTTTATAACGTCCATTTATAGTATATCAGACACGAGCTATAGCCAGCAAATCACTTCGACTACCTCGCCTGTATATCCACCCGATGAGGCTGCTTGATATATTAAAATGTCACTCCGCTGCCCTCTTTTGGGCGAATATACATACTATAGCCCCAATTCCTTTAACTGCGCCGGATCAACCGTTGATGGTGAATCCATCATCACGTCAACACCGGAGCCATTCTTTGGAAAGGCCAAGGTTTCGCGGACGTTTTGTTCGCCAGTCAGCTCCATGAGGATACGGTCAACACCAAAGGCACAGCCAGCATGTGGCGGTGCACCGTATTTGAAGGCGTTTAGCATGGCGCCAAACTTTTCCTCGACGTAGCTTTCACTAAAGCCAAGTAGGTCAAACACTTTGTATAGCACTGCTGGGTTGTGGTTGCGCACGCCACCGGAGCAAATTTCGTAGCCATTCATCACCATGTCGAACTGGTCAGCCACGATAGCCAGTTTTTCAGCATCGGTCGTCGCCGATTCCAGCACCTGTAGGCCGCCCTTTGGCATACTAAATGGATTGTGGCCAAAGTCAAGCTTCTTGCCGTGGTCATCCCATTCGTAGAACGGAAAATCGATAATCCAGGCAAAGGCCACCACGCTCGGGTCTTTCAGGTTGAAATGAGTAGCAAATTCGTTTCGCAAGCGACCAAGCACGGCGTTGACGACCGGGCGAGTGTCGGCACCAAAGAAAACTGCGTCGCCATCAGCCGCACCAGTTTTTTGCTGAATCGCCGTAAGCTCTGTTTTGCTCAAGAACTTAGCAATTGGTGATTTTGCCTCGCCATCTTGGTAAGTGATGTAAGCTAAACCGCCCGCACCTTCACTCTTGGCAAGGTCAGTGAATTGGTCGATTTGCTTACGGCTGAGACTGGCGCCGTTTTTCACACAAATCGCCTTGATACACTCGGCATTCTTGAACACGCCAAATTCGGTGTTGGCAAACACATCGGTTAGTTCAATCAGTTCCATACCAAAGCGCAAATCTGGTTTATCCGAGCCATACGTCTCCATGGCGTCGCGGTAGGAAATGCGCGGAATTGGACTGCCATCACCGACAGACAAGTCGCTCAAATCCAGCAATTTCTTGCCCGCGAAATCGGTCGCGAGCTGCTGCATCAGCGGTTCGACCTCACGGCGAACTTCCTCGCCGTCCTCAACAAAGCTCATCTCCAGATCCAGCTGATAAAATTCGCCGTACAGTCGGTCGGCTCGCGGGTCTTCATCGCGGAAGCACGCCGCCAACTGATAATACCGCGGCACGCCGCCAACCATCAGCAATTGCTTGAACTGCTGCGGTGCTTGCGGCAGCGCGTAAAACTTGCCCTCTTGCAAACGACTCGGGATCAGGAAATCGCGCGCACCCTCGGGACTAGAATTTGCCAAAATCGGCGTCTGAATCTCGATGAAGTCGTGGTCGTCCATGTATTGATGCATCCGTCGGTACATTTCGGCACGCTTTTTCAGCATGTCCTGCATCTTTGGGCGGCGTAGATCAAGGTAACGATACTTGAAACGCAAGTCCTCACCCGCCTGGTTTTCCTCAGCAAAGGGCTGGATTGGCAGGGTCTCAGCTCGGTTGAGAATTTCCAAGTTTTCCAGCACAATTTCCACATTACCACTGGCAATATTTGGATTTTTCAAACCTTCGCCGCGCTCGGTCGCCACACCGCTGACACGAATCACAAACTCATCGCGCAGGCTTTCCGCCAGACGAAAGGCCTCCGCCCTATCAGGATTAATCACCAACTGCACCAAGCCGGTATGGTCACGCAGGTCAATAAAAATCAGCCCGCCGTGATCACGCCGAGAATGCACCCAGCCAGCCACCGTAACACTTTTCCCAACTTCATCAGGGGTATGTATCGCCAAAATTCTCTTTTTCATATCTGTTATTATAGCATATTGATGTGTTTTTTCGCCTTTGGTGTCACCCGACGGCCGCGCGGCGTGCGCTCGATGAAGCCAATTTGCAGTAAATACGGCTCATAAAAATCCTCTATCGTTGTTGCTTCGTCGCCAGTCAGGGCGGCAATGGTGGTTAGACCCACCGGATTATCACCATAATTTTCCAGGATTGATTGTAGTAAATTGCGGTCGGCTGGGTCCAATCCCAGCTCGTCTACTTCCAACATTTCCAAGGCGCTTGTTGTTGTTTTTACATCAATTATGCCATCACCATTGACGTCGGCATAGTCGCGCACGCGCTTGAGCAGGCGGTTGGCGATGCGCGGCGTCAAGCGAGCCCGCGTTGATAACAGGTTCGCCGCTTCATGCCGAATCGACGACTCTAAAATAGCCGCGCTCCGCGTCACAATTTTCGCGATATCCTCTGGCTCGTAAAACTCCAGCCGGTAAATATGCCCAAAGCGATCGCGCAGCGGCGCCGCCAAACTACCCGTCCGCGTCGTCGCGCCAATCACCGTAAACCGCGGCAAATCCAGCCGAATCGACCGAGCTGCCGGACCCTTGCCGATGACGATATCCAGCTTGAAATCTTCCATCGCCGAATATAAAATCTCTTCCACCGCCCGGCCGAGCCGATGAATCTCATCAATGAACAAAATATCGCCGTCTGCCAAATTGGTCAAAATTGACGCCAAGTCGCCAGCTTTCTCAATGGCCGGGCCGCTAGTGATGCGTAAGTTTGTACCCATCTCATTAGCGATCACCGTCGCCATCGTCGTCTTACCCAGCCCTGGCGGGCCATACAGTAGCACGTGATCCAGCGGCTCGCCGCGCTTCTTTGCCGCCTCAATTGCTAACCGCAAATTACGCTTCAATCGCTCCTGGCCGACATATTCATTAAAACTCTGCGGGCGCAGACTGACTTCAATCCGCTGCTCCTCGGCGTCATCGTGCGGACTAGTATCGACTATTCTTTGAATTGCCATAAACTAATTATATCATCCACAGCGGAGCGCACTAATCTCTCGTAAGCCGACTACGCAGCGCCTGCATAATTTCGCGAAACGTTTCGTCACTCACCATATGCACCGCATCCTCTAGGTGTCGTGGCCATTTTGGATCAGGAAATTCCTCACCAGCAAATGTGGTACCACCAAGATAGCGCGGATACAAATGCCAGTGCACGTGTGTTGGCCGGCCAGCCTTCACTGCATTATTCATCAGGCATTCCCAGTTACACACATCGGCGCCAAACGCTGCTTTGACTGCCTGCTCAATTTGACGAATCACCTGATGGAGCTCTGTCCAATCTGCCTCGTCCAGCTCCGACAACGTTTCCTTGTGCTGGCGCAGGGTGATAAATGACTTACCCAAATAGCACTGATTCTTGTCAAGCACCGCCACCCAACGTTCAGTCTGCAATATGACATTGTCGTCAGCCGCCGTCTGACCAACCAGCAGCGGACAGATTTCACATTCCTTCTGTGTCGTGCATGTATTCATGATACCTCCTGGTATGGATTATACCACTTGGCAAGGAGTGTCTGCTTATAATTCGTACCATATTATTGCATAATTATAAATTATATTGTAGAATTGGTATCACCATGAGCGAAAAGAGCAGCGTGTCGACTAGTGATAAACCGAAAGAACTGCCATTACGAGTAAGAGTTCCATGTGTAATACTAGGCGGGATAATAGGAGGAGTGACGGGCTTTGTGGGTTATAACCATATAGCTCATCGTAGCCCTAAACCTCAACCTGCAACTGCAACCGCAATAATAACCGAAACCGTTCAGCCGGCTGAGCCACTAGAGACACAAGGGCCATTTAGCCTGCCTGATATTCAACCTGTTATCATCACCGACTCCTCAACAACAGAACAACATGTTGCTGAGGTGAGCAAACGCGCAAGAGCAGAGCTTGATAGAGCCGAAGACATCCTAGCTACCACCATGGACGTCTCCAAGAGCACCGTTTATGAAGCAGTAACCATGCCAATGGATGAACATGAACAGCCAATTGACCCAGAAACAAAAAAGCCCTGCCCCCCTGTCGAAAAGATACGAGAAGTAGCCAATAAAATCCCCTCCCTCGGCGGTACAGCGATTCGCTATTTTATCCTGCCACCTCATTTATGCAACAACAATCAGTTCGGCGCCTACGCCCAATATCACACACGAGACATCGTCACAAGATCAGACAATATGAATATCATCAACTCTGGCGTTATTATGCACGAAGCCGGACATTTGTTTGGACTGCCACACGTAAGAAGGTTGAGAATTGAACACCCAGACCTAAAAAATGAGGAATGGCATAATATCAAACCAGAAGATTACGATATTACCAATGATTTGCGAAATGGTTACGGTCAATTCCCTATGCAAGCAAATGGCAGCATCGATCCAGCATCCGGGAAAACAAGTGTCATGGGCTATCATTACGAAATTAACAGCTGGTGTCTTACGCATGGAAGTTGTACTCACGTCTATAATGGACCCGAAAGAAACAAGCTCGACGGTGAAAAATTCCCGATCCGTGACGTTGACCCAGCAACATTGCGAGAGACTCCCGTTGACCTCGTAGTGTCTCCTGAGGCGCGCAATATTCAAGGTATCCGCGTTCCTGTGCCAGAAGATCATCCAATCCGCCACATTCGTGGCTGCGAGTCAGTCACCCATATTATCATTGGCGTTGATCACTTATATTATTCGGCCATCAACGGTAGCCCAGGCTTCACAACGTATGTTGTTGCCGTTGATCAGGACGATAACCTCATTGAGATAGACGCACCGAAATTTGAAGAGTTGGCGTACTCCCCAACAGTATCAGATGAATTACTTGGTGAAAAACCGCAATATATCTACAATGATAGTATGCTAGACATCAGCGTTACCGCACGGCTTGTCAATAAGCAGGCTGTGCTGCGTATGACAGCGTTTAAGTGATAAGATCATTTCTTCAGCGCCTCAGTCACTCGCTGTGCTGTTGGTAGATTAATATCAACGTTCTCTAGCGCCTTAGTGGCGTCAGCCAAGGTGTAGCCCAGCGCCATCAGCGCCTCTAACGCTTCGTCGGAAGTATTCAATTCAGTTTGGACTGGCGCGACCGCTCGGCCGTACTGCGTCGGTAGGCCGACTTTATCGCTCAGATCAACCACCACGCGTTCGGCGGTTTTTTTACCGACGCCAGCAGCTTTTTGCACAAACGCATGATCAGCATTGGCGATGGCGTTACGTACGTGTTCTGCATCGCCCAGGCTGAGAATGGCCAGCGCTGCCTTCGGCCCCACCCCTTGAACAGTGATGAGCATTTCAAACAGTTTTTTTGCCGCCAGGCTCGAGAAGCCAAACAATTCTTCCGCCTGCTCGCGCACATGATGATAGGTGTAAAACTTAGCGTCTTGATCCAGCGTCACCGCCTCGAAATCACCAGCCGATACGCTAACTTCATAGCCGACGCCGTGAACGTCAATCACGATGCTGCCCGCGCCAAACTTCTCAGCGATCATACCAGAGAGATGGGCGATCACGGTCGTCTGTCTCCGCCGCCCGGAGGATTGGTCGGGCCGGGCGAAGTGCCGCCGCTGCCACCGCCTGAACCGCCGCCGCTACCGCCGCCACTGCCATTGCCGCCGCCTGGATTTTGGTCGTCATCGCCAGTACTGCCACACGACGCAGTCTTTCGCGAATGCTTCGTCGCATCAAATTTGTCTTCGCTGATGGTGATGAGACGCCTAGTAGCTAGATCACAGACGGTGATCTGCTTAGTAGTGGACGTCTGCCGACAATCAGCAGCGTTCTTGGAATATTTAGCGGCATCAAACTGATCTTCAAAAATTGACTCTATTTGCTTGGTCGCGAGGTTACATACCTCGATCTTTGACTTAGTTTGGTCACATTTCTCGGTTGGGATGGCGCTCGAGAGGAAGTATTCTTTGTAAGCACCGGGACTGGAATCATCAGCGAGGCCGCCATTACTACTACAGACACTTCGCTGGACAACGCCGTTTGGCACGTCAAAACCAGTTTTCGTGCCCGCCAGCAGCTTGGTCATCGTCGCCCGCCAAATTGGCGCCGCCACGTCCGATCCACCGCTGTTCATGACTTTATTATTGTTATTACCAACCCACACGCCGACCGCATATTGCGGCGTATAGCCAATCGTCCAGGCATCGCGGTTATCATTGGTGGTACCTGTCTTGACCGCGACTGTTTTACCGCCCACCGTCAGGCTGCTGCCAAATATCCCCGCCCGCGCGGCGTTATCCGACAGAATGCTAGAGATGAGATAGGCGCCGCCCTGGCTAATGGCTTGACGCGTATTGGCTGTTTTCCACGACGCGTTTTTGTTGAATTTGTCCCTGACTTCGGTGATGAGATTGAGCGATTCGTACTGCGTGCCGCCATTAGCAAAGGCCGCATAGGCATTGGTCATCTCGCTCAGGCGCACTTCGGCCGAGCCAAGTGCCAGCGACAGCCCATAATTTTTATTTTCATCAAGGGTGCTAATGCCGAGTTTCTTAGCCGCTTGGATGGAACGATTAATGCCATACTTTTGCATGATCAGAACGCTTGGGATATTTAGTGACCAGCTGAGCGACTTGCGCGTCGTCACCTTGCCATTCCAGCGGCGGGTAGCGTTGTACGGCACGTAGCCATTAAAGTCAGTCAATTTATCATCAAAAACTGTCGCCGGCGTGATGGCACCATCAGCCATCGCCTGCGCATAATACAGCGGCTTGAAGCTCGAGCCGGGCTGACGCGGCGTGGTCACCATATTGACCTTGCCCCACTCGGCGTTATTATAATCAGCGCTGCCGACCAGTGCCCGCACCTCGCCGGTTTTTGGATCAATGACGATACCGCTGGCGTTGGTGCCACCGAGGCGATTGATCTGCTTCATTTGTTTGGCGATATTCTCTTGGAGGAGCTGTTGGGTGTCGAGATTCAGCGAGGTCTTGACGCGGTAGCCCGAGCGCATGACTTTTTCGTAGCCATATTTGTCGCTGAGCTGTTTGATGACCATCTCGGCAAAATGCGGCGCTGCGGAATTCGTGTGAGCCGCGCCGCCACCAGTATATGCTAGCTGTGTGGCTTCCGCCTGCTGCTTCTGTTCCTCGGTGATAAAGCCTTCGGTCTGCATCCGACCGAGCACCGTCTTTTGGCGCTGCTTGGCATATTCGGCATTACCGCTGATCGGTGAATAGCGGCTTGGCGCCGGCAGTACACCAACCAGCATACTGCTCTCGGCCAGTGTCAAATCCTTCGGCGACTTATTGAAATACACCTTGGCCGCCTCCTCGATACCAAAGGCATTTTCACCAAAGTACACCGAGTTGAGATACATCATCAAGATCTGCTCTTTGCTGTAATTTTGTTCAATGGCGATGGCCATAAATAGCTCTTGGTACTTGCGCATAAAGCTGTGTTCATTGCTGAGTAAATTATTCTTAACCAACTGTTGCGTCAAGGTCGACCCACCACCATGCCGAGTAATCGCCGCCCGGAAAATACTGAAGATATTAAAGCCGCTGTGCTTATAAAAATCCTTATCCTCGCTGGCGATCAGTGCCTTTTTCATATTCTCAGAGATATCCTTGAGCTGCACCAAGTTCCGCCGCTCGGCATTACCAACGCTATAAATCACCTTATCCTTGGCGTCAGTCAGCACGATGCCGGTATTGTTGCGGTTCATTAGCCGCTCCTGATCGCCGATATCACGCGCATAATAAAAATAGCTGGCAATCGGCACGATGATCAAAAACAGTAAAATCGGCAGCAGACACACCATAATTTTTTTCGGCCGACTCAGCCGCCAAAACCACAAAAAGTGTTTGTGTTGACGCGGTAATTTACCGGATTTCGCCTTGACTTGACCGAGATTGGCATACCGACCCATGTGCGGCGGCTGCTTCTTTATCGGAGCTCGTTTTCCCTTGCCTAATTGCACCATATATCAATTATACCACGCTGGGGCGCGTCATCGCTGCGTGGGTGATGGCCGCCGCCAGTGCATCGGCGCAGTCATCTGGCTTGGGCGCCTGGCTGAGGCCTAAGTTAAGGCGCACCATTTCTTGGATTTGTTTTTTGTCAGCCTTGCCATAGCCAGTCAGCGTCTGTTTGATCTGTAGCGGCGTGTATTCACTGATCGCGAGGCCTGCCTTATGCCCAGTCAACATTGCTACACCACGAGCATGAGCCACAGAAATAGCGGTGGTGACGTTGCGTGCAAAAAACAATTTTTCAATTGACATCACCTCGGGTTTAGTCTCAGCAATAATCTCCGTCAGGCCATCAAAAATCTCCGCCAGCCGCTCGTCCAGTGGTGTGTGCGCCGGCGTCTTGATCACACCGGCCGTCACCAGCCGGTAGCCGCCCTGCTTCGCGTCAATCACGCCAAAGCCCAAGATACCAGTCCCCGGATCAATGCCAATAATTCTCATGAGTTTATTATAGCACCCGGCGGCGGTGACCATTAATGCAAGCGGTCGCCTCGATAAGCTCCTCGCCAAGTTATCGCTTGCCGCGCGTGATGGTGTGTTTCAGCCAGGCAGCAGCCCGGTCGATTTCCCAGCGCCACTGCCAGCCAGCATAACCAACCGCCAGCAGACTGACGCCACCGAGCACCCACCAGCCCCACGTCGCGCCCGTCACCTGCTTGACCTGCTCCGGCGCAAAGCCAGTTTTCGGTGCAGTAGCCAGCGCGACCTTGCGGCAACGTTTCGTCTTTGGGTTGCGCTCAAATCCTTCCGGACAGTCTTTTAGAATGTCATCTGCGGCAGCAATTTTCTTGCAGCGGCCAGTGGCGGGATTACGAAACTTACCATCGGGGCATGGCTTCAGGGTTTTGGCGGCTGCGGCTGCAATTGACCGGCACCGACCGGTTATCTCGCTCCGATAATACCCTTCACGACACGGCGTTTGGGTTTTGAGCTTGCTGATGTTGCGGCACCGACCGGTTTCTGGTGAACGATATTGGCCGGGCTTACACGGCGCGAGTTCTGGCTCGTTCACGATATTACGGCAGCGGCCCGTTGTCGGTGAACGGTACTGCCCCGGACGGCACGGCGTCGGCACTGGCTCCACTGGCTCCTTGACACAACGGCCCGTGAGCTCGTGACGCACATAGCCCGCCTTGCAATCTGGCCACCGCTTGAATTCGTTGGGCTGAGCCGGTGTCGGTGAAAATGTTACCTTCCATTCCCCGTCAAGCAGGCTCCACGACGAGTCCTTGGCCAGGCCGGCAAACGATGTCTGGTCAATTTCATTGCCGCCAGCATCCAGTGCGTACACCTCGCCGCCGCCGGTTTTTGTCAGTTTGAGATTTGTTTCTGCCAGGCGAACGACATGCAGCGCCCCTGCTGCCAGCTCAATACCCCTGAACGTGTGCGTCGTGTCCTTATGTTTGCCCTGACCTTTCACGAGAATGGTGCAGCCCGTGAGGTCGAGGTCGCTGGTCCCGGTGTTAATAATCTCGATAAACGGCGCGTCAACATTGGTCGCGATCTCATGTAATTTCAAGCCGCTGCAGCGATTGCTCGGTGGCGCCGGATCAACTGGCGGACGTGGCTCGTCAGGCTCGGTACAGGCTGGCAGTTCACGCAAGTGCGGTGCCCCGCCGACCGAAAAATCGCTGGCGTTATTATCCGTATCAGTCACCACGCCATTTGTTTGGCAGCGCCAGGCGTGTAGCTTGCCACCCAGCTTAATCGGGCTACCCTCACGCTCTGACGCCGCACCCCAGCCGACCAGATCCGACACCCGCCCATCACTCATCACCAATTTGACAGAGCCGCCGGTTTTTGTCAGCACTTTCTTGCTATCAAACCGCAGGTCAGCCTGCTCATCGGTTAGCTGGCTATCACCGACCACCAACGCCCCGCCTGCCGGCACCATTAGGTCAGTCGACATTGTTTTGAGCGTCGTCACACGCCCCTTCTGGTTAACATACTGCAGCGTCCAGCTGGCAATATTGACTGGCCCCGGTGACGGATTGTAGAGTTCGACGTACGCGCCGCGCGCTGCATCGAGGCCGACTTTGGTGATCAAGAGCTTGGCTGATGCGCGAGCCGCGGCTGACGGTGCAGGAGGTTCGGAAAGCGTTGGCTTGACTGACGCGGGCGTTGATGGATTTGTAGTCGACCTTGACGGAGCGGGCGTAGACGTAGATGTAGACGTACCGCCAGAAGCTGTGTCCGGTGTAGCTGCTGCTGGGGCTGATGGCCCAGTCGGAGCTGCCGGGCTGGGCGCTGGATTGGCTGGGCGCAGCGCAGGCGTATCCGTTGGCGCAACCGGTGTCGAGTCACCAACAGGAGGTGCGGCTTCTGGTGGGGAGTCGCTCGCAAACGCCACCACCGGCTGAAACACCAGCGCAATTATCGTTGACATAAGTAGTAGGCGGGTCAAAACCTTCATTGTGAACTCCCTGCTTGGCTTATGTTGACTGATTATATTGTAAAAGAAATTCCTCCCAAACGCAAAAGAGCGCCGTCGGGGACGCTCAATACATAGTCAATACATGGCCTAAGCGCAGGTCACTCCGCAGTGATATCGGCATTGGTGTGCACATTCACCACGTCGTCCAGGTCGTCCAGCGCATCAACCACCTTCATCAATTTCTGCGCAGTTTCCGAGTCGGCAATCTCAACTGGCGTATTGGCAATGTAGCGCAGCTCGGCGTCTTTTACGTTCAATCCCTGCTCGACTAATTTATTCCTAACACTCGCCAAATCCTTCAGCTCCGTGTAAACAATGATCTCGCCGTCTTCCTCGACCGCATCCTCAGCGCCAGCATCCAAAATCTGGAGGAGCAATTCCTCGCCCGTACCCGCCACGGTGATCACGCCCTTACGAGTAAACTGAAACGCCACGCTGCCAGCGTCAGCGATGCGCCCGCCGTTCTTCACTAGCGCGGTTTTCACTTCCGGCAAGGTGCGGTTGCGATTGTCGGTCGCTGTCTCGATGATGATGCCGACACCGCCCGGGCCGTAACCTTCATAGGTAATTTCTTCCAGTGCCGCCGCGCTCTTATCCGCCACGCGGTCAATCGCCCGCTGAATGTTAGCGCTTGGCATGTTAGCAGCCTTGGCTTTTTCAATCGCCATTGCCAAACTTGCATTCAATGCTGGGTCAGTACCACCACGTGCCGCAATGGCAATTTGATTACCTAATTTCGTGAAAATCGCGCCGCGCTTCGCGTCAACAATCGCCTTTTGTCGGTGCGTCGTCGCCCATTTACTGTGTCCTGCCATGTATGCCTCCAGAAAATTCGTTTCTTTTAGTATAGCAGAAAATGGGCGAGGGGTTAACTATCGACCTGGTTGGTGGTGTCTTCTGAGAGAACGAAGCCACCACAATTTGATTCTATGCGTACCTCCCAGATATGCACACCATCGTGATATTCTTCTTTGTTGATATATACACCATACTGACGAGAGATAATCCCCTTATCAACATATTTCTGTAGTATACCTCTGACATATCCCTCGATCATATTCCCACTCCTCCGCTCCAACACATCCAGCGGAGGTTGTAGAACAGGGTACTGACGCTCCCCTGACAAAGCTTCACAATTATTTGTTAAATATACCCCAGGAGATGCCTCGCCTAACTCCGCATCCAGAGGAGTAACCTCCTCACATTCAAGGTCTGCGTTGGTCTGCAGGACATCTTTTCGATGTCGGGAGTTCCTTTTGGCAATAGCCATCACAAAATACGATAACTCTACGTCATCAGGTGTCAGCTCGCCTCGCTCCCGCTGCTCATCAAAGTCATGAATAAATTGACGTAACGTCTCATCGCTAGCCTTATCGGCTGCAACGAGGGGTGCTATCGCCTCATTCATGCGTTTCGAACTTTCTTCTTTAATCACAGCCAAGGTCTGGGCGACCTTCGTTGACTCCTGAATTTGCTGCATCTGCACAGACGCTGCTTCTCTAATTTCCCTACACCGCCTGTCGAACTCCTTCCGAGCTTCCTTAATTTGTCTTTCTTGGTTAGCTAAAACTTCCGCGCGTTGCCGCTGATCGCCTCGCTTGGTCTCATGCGTTTTATCGCTGTATTCGTTATATACATTGTCGATTGTCGTATATATTCGACAAAACTCCTCAAGTGTCATCGGAGCGGCTACTCCTTGCTCCCCCTGCGTCTCGTCACCACCTTGCATATCCCCATTGACTTCAGCCCCGCTAGGCTGTTGCTCACCATAATTATTCGATACGGCCGCTAGCCTCCCCCATAAATCCATTGGACCTTGATCGCCGTTATTTCCATCTATTCTATCTATACTCACTGCTCTCCTCCCAAAATTATTGAACCGTATGGCGTCAGAGGCATTCCGCCTCGATGACTACGATGAAACTATAATATGGTACAGCCCTGTTCTTAAGATAACGCTCAAGAGCACAGTAATCGACAGTCTCGTGTGTCGATTCCGGGTATAGCCTAATAGAAACCGGTGGTATCAAGCCCTGCTCAGTAAATTCTCCTAACTTACGGGCAATCATTTCTTTAACCTTAATACAATCCTCGTCTTTCTCCCACTTTCCGGACCTTTCGTCGTCAAGCTCTTTGAACTCTTTACCAAGATAGAGTATAGCAACTGCTGAACCGTCGGCCAGATTACGTAGATTCTTCATGCCGCGATCACTCTCATTATTTGTTAGCACCGCAGTATATTTTGAACAATTTTTCTCAGGATTATTATACCAAGCCAGGTCTCTTTCTTCCATGCCCTGAAGTAGATCTTTTATTAGCGGTATCCGTTGATAATTTGCGTATTCGGTAATACCTCGCGCAAGCCTCCAAAATGACAAATCAACATATAGGCGATCTTCCTTTTGTTTGATCTGCTCACTGGTCTTGCCTTCCTCATACTCATATTTTAGCGCTGATAATGCATCAATTACGTTAAGGATCTTCATATCTATCTCATCTAGAGCAAGTTTAAAATGCTCATGCCTAGGTATCAGCTCACCTGTCACCGCACCCCGTAGCGCTTTATTCCCTATCGCTATACGATGCGCTTTATCATTTTCACATTCCTGCTGAAAATCCTCGCTCTTCTTGTTAATACATGTAACTTCAGCATGCATTTCACTCAGAATCTCTCGTGTGCTTCTCTCGTCCATTTCACTCCTCCAAAATAAGTGATTTATAGTTGCCTCACCAGCCGCCGCCCGAGGACCGAACCCGAACCCGCGCTCACTCACCCCGAGGGATTAGCTGAATGAACCCATAGTAGTATATCCATCAGGTTTCCTCAAGCATGAGCGGGATCGGCAGCCTGCCATAATCGTCCACGGCTACTCAACCACATTACTCTCGCGCAGCCGCAGGCCGGTCTGTCGCCGCATCCACCACATTGCCCCGATAATGATAAGGTAGGTAATGATTACCCACAGCCAGCTCAAGTTCACCTCCAGCTGCGCCCAGTCCAGCCCCGCCAGCCACTTTGCAACGCCGACCATATACTGGAGCAGCCACGTCGTCGGCGCGGCGATGAGCCCAGCCACCAGCGGCACATCCGCGCACACGCCAACCACAAAAGTCAGTAGCATCGCCAGCGGTACCAATGGCAAGATTAGCACATTCGCGATCAGCGCCACATTACTGATCACGCCAAACGACGCCACCAAGAGCGGCCACGTCATGATCTGGGCCGACACCGTCTCGCCGACAATCTGCCGGATCACCCCGGGCGGCTTCGCACCAAAAAAGTATCGCTGCAATAGCGGCGCCAGGATAATCACCCCACTAAACGCCGCGAAGCTCAATTGCCAGCCAAGGTCATTCCAGCCGAACTGCGGATTGATCAGCAAGGTAATCGCTGCTGTCACCGGCAGTAAAACCAGTGGATGGATTTTACGCCCATAATACCACGCCGCCAAACTCAGGCCCGCTACTAACCCAGCCCGCGACATGCTCGGGCTAAGGCCGGTCATCGCCATAAAGCCCATGATCATCGCGCCGGCACTCAGCGCTGCCAGATATTTCGATACCCGAACGAATAACCGCCGTGCCAGCCGCACTAAAATTGTTAAGTTATAGCCACTCGCCACGATCACATGCGTCAAGCCCGCCACCTGCAGTGCCGTCATCAATTCCAGTGGTAATGCCCGCCGCAAGCCCATCAAGAACCCGAGGCCCAGTGCCGCCTCCGACTCCGGCACGTACCGTCGCACCCGCTCCGCAAACCAATCACGCACGCCCACTGCCACGTCGCCCGGCTGCTCGCGCGTCACTCGTTCAACCGCTGCCCGCGACATCCGCGCCGCAAACGCCCCAAACCCATCGCTCAGCACACCCCGCACGGTGACCACGTCGCTGCGTTTCATCGCCTGACCATGCCTCGTCACCACCCAGACACTACCAGGCAGCCGCCGATCATTACTCACAATGTCACCCAGGCGCAGCACTGTCTGCCCCTTTTTATCGACATCAGGATCTTCCAGCACCCGTCCGCTCAGCCGCACCGTTTGACCGATCAGCGTTTGATAGTGCTCTAGGCCAATCTGTCCAAAACTACCTCGCCACAGCCCAATGAGCACTCCGCCGACTAGAGCCACTATGATCAGCCAGCGCCGCGCCCCGACGAGCGACGCTAGGGCCAATACCATTCCCGCCACCAACCACATCCAGCCAGCAAACAACCCGTACGGCGCTCGCATCACACTGATAACGCCGATGACGATGCCGACGCCAGCTGCCGCCAACAGCCACGACACATGCAAACGCTGAGTGAGGCCGAGAGACTTCATATTGTTAGTATACGCGAAGTGTGGCCAGACTTACATCAAATCACCTGAAATGAATACGCGAATTAAAAAATCCTAGTTCTGAACTAGGATTATTCTCCACTTGGAGGGCCCACCGGGGCTTGAACCCGGGACACCCTGCTTAAAAGGCAGGTGCTCTAACCAACTGAGCTATGGGCCCGCGTATGACGCGCAGCGCAACAAAGCGAGAACGCGACTTTTCACATTTTATCACAGAGGAGTAGCATTTTCAACGCTTTGCTTTCTTGGTAGCGGGCGCCTTGGCCTGGAGCGGCAAGCTCATATCAAGCAGCCCCGCCACCAGTCCAACGGTCGCCGCATAGCGCCACCAATCGATCAGCAATTTGTATGTCTGCATCGCCTCCGCGTCCAAGGTCATAAACTTGCCCAGTGGCCGCACCAGCACCGCCGCTGCTAAGACGCCGACCAGCACCGCCGAGATTAGCCGCAGTAACTTGCCAGGTCCCTTTGGCCCGGCAATTAATAATAGCACCAGCGGCCCCACCGTGAGGATAATCGTCGCCACGACACCATTCGGTAGCCCTGCTACGTTACTGACGCCCAGCCCGCCGATCACCCCGGCCAACCACTCTGCCCATAACTCCGCCAGCAGTGCACCAGCCGCCAGCGACAGCGCCAACATGCCAAATCGCCGATTCAACACGAACGCTAGTGCCGTCACCACCACGGCCACGCCGCCAAACAACAACACCATGCTCATCGCTGCGTCCCCGCACTAAACCGCGCAGTGACGCCCGGCTTGATACCATGCTCCTTGGCACTACCCGCCGGCAGCTCTAACACGTACCGCGCCGGCACTGGCGTGTGATATACCTCATGCGGCTCATTGTCAGGCCAGACATCACGCTTGACATGCACGACCTTTTTCTTGGCATCCAGCCAAATGATATCGATCGGGACGCGCATATCCTTCATCCACATTGGTATATCACCGTCTTTCTCGGCCACGAACAACACCCCCTCGCTCTTACCCAGCTCCTGCCGACCGCCCAAGCCCCGCGCCCGCGTCTCGTCCGTATCAGCGACCTCTACTCGAAATGTGCCCTTGCCGATGTCAACAGTCGTGTACGTTTTATTCATCTGGCGCGACACCGCCCAGACACAATAGCCGACCCCGGCCAGCACACCGAGCACGATCACCCAAACGATGATCCGCTGCACTATCGACGCCGACTTTGCACTCATACCCTCATTATAGCAAGTTTATCGTCAGGCGCCGACTTTATCTTTTTTGTTACCGCGCTTGGCGTTGCGATCAATATAATCAATAATCCGACCAGCCACATTGCGGCCCGTCACTTTTTCGATGCCAAATCCTGGGCTGGCGTTCACCTCCAGCACCAGCGCGCCGCGGTTCGAGCGCATAAAATCGACGCCAGCCACCGTCAAGCCCATCGCTTTGGCGGCTTTGATGCACGTTTTTCGCTCGTCAGGAGTCAGTTTCACAATTTCTCCCAATCCGCCCTTATGCAGATTACTGCGAAAATCATCATCCAAACTCTGCCGCTTCATACTAGCCACCACCTGGCTGCCAACCACAAATGCTCGAATATCCGTGCCAGCCGACTCTTTGATAAACTCTTGCAGCAGCACGTTCGTGCCGTCAGAATCGCTGAGGTAAAACGCTTGCATAACCGACTTAGCGGCTTTAATTGTCTCCGCCAGTACCACGCCGTTGCCATGCGTGCCGCGCGCCAACTTGATAATCGCCGGCGTGCCGCCAATCTCATCCAGCAGCACATCGATATCCGTTTCATTGCGCGAGAACACTGTCTTCGGGATTGCCACGCCAGCCCGCGCTAATAGCTGCGTCGAGCGTAATTTATCCCGCGCCCGCGTAATGGCGATTGACCGATTCATAAAAAATGCCTGTGGATTCGCCATCTCCAGCTGCCGCACCACTGCCGTCCCGTAGCGCGTCATATAGCTAGCAATCCGCGGAATGAACACGTCAAAGTTACCGATTTCCCTGCCGCGATAAATAACCTTTGGGTGCCGCTCATCAATTGACACATAACAATTTTTATACTTGATAACTTTAACCCGATGACCATGCCTTTCAGCTTCTTCTTTAAGGCGAAGCGTAGAGTAGTTGATATTACCGTTAGATAGGATTGCAATATTCATAACTACTTATCCTTTGGTTTATGGTATTTTTTATAAAACTTGTGAGGATTTTTAGCTAGTTCTTTATTTAGCCTTATAGTCTGTGATTTCTTCGGGTTCTTTACTTCATTCATACTTACGTCAACCAAAAACTTACCGCTTAATGTCCGTCGTCCAATTAGCACTGGAAAATTATGCACAGCCCTATCAGACAGGCTAAATAATGCTTTAATCTTCTTGCCGGCCAATATAATGGTAAAATGTGTCCGATATTTTATAATTTCATGGCCAGAGGCGCTCTTAACCATCGCTACCGAATAATCGGTACGCCGAAACACCTTGCCGTTATAGTGGGGCGACCCCTTGCCGAATAGCGAAAACTTTAACACGCCATCTTTATCAACGCGAACATTACTTGCCCACACTGATGAGCTGTCTGCACCTGTGTCAACTTTAGCTGGCACATTAACCGCTCGCCGACCAAAGTCCACCTTCACATTTCGACCAATGATGGTTTTTTGTGCTGTCATGCACCATATACTATAATCTAAAAACCCACATCAGTCAAGCTACGAAGCAGTTCGTTTGTAGGCAGCCAGAAGCTTGTCAACATAAACAGCCGGAACATTAGCGGGCATGCCGACAGGCGGATCATAGTACGGCATAAGGCCCGGGGACGCATTTATTTCAATTAACTTCGCCCCTCGAAAATTATCGGGAGCCATAATATCAACGCCGCAGATAAACAGACCGAAGTATTCAGTAACTTGTACAGCCACTCAGCATCACTCAAAAAAGCCCGCACAGCCTCCAAGTCGATTAGATTCATGGTTTTTCATGAGGTAGCTGACCACGGCGAGGATTTGTCGCATTATCCCGATCAATCAGCTCACGAACTGTCTGCATCCCGTCGCCCCAGACTTCTGCGGGACAGCGCTGAATTGCTGTAACCACCTCACCGTCTATCACAATAAGCCGATAATCATTTCCCTCAATGTGACGCTGCAGCAGTACACCCTCTTTCCTTGCATATTGTTGCGCTCGCTTAACCGCCTGTCGCAATTCATCTATATGGCGGATTTGTCGTTACCCCATCACCATGTGCGGCATCAATAGGCTTCACCACTGCCACACCCCGCTCCTTTAAAAACTGCTCAGCAGTAGCCGCGTCGCCCACTACCACCGAAGGCGCTAACCACCGATCAAATTCACCCGACTGCACTAAAAGCTTATCGGTCAGCTCTTTGTTATCAGAAATTGATCGACCAGTACCATTAGACATATCTGGTGAGCTGCCCATTATAAATCGCATGCGACCTGCGTAACGAAATGCGATACACGACACTCCCCCAGACTTATATCCAACTACCGGGATACTGCGCTTCTTTAGCTCATTATAGATTGCAAGCGATGCCCCTTGTAGTTGATTTGTCATACAGTGATAGTACCTCTATTATCTTGTATAAGAATACCCTTCTTGTACCTACGCCGCAAGCGCCCCCATCATCAACTCTTGCTGCTTGGGGTTGGTTGGATCATACTTACCAGCAAAGAGACGAGTAACCCCATCAACGTCCTGATTAGCGTATAAACTCTCCAAATGTCGCATCGCCAGAACACGGCCCTCAAGATAAGCAAGGTCTTTATTAAAGGTTAGCGGTGCTACCCCGGGCTGGCGGTCCGCCATATCAGGCTGCGTGCCGCGGAATATCCTTACACAGGACCCATATGCCATTCGCTGTTCTTTATTTATCATTTCCTGGGTCACTTCTTCGTCATTCTCTAGCTTCCCGAGTAGACGATACCGCCACGCTGTCTCAAATACTGTGCGAAAATCTGCACCCTGCTCCGCCAGTGAGATATTGATATAGTGACCGAGTTTTGCGGTTGTCCATTCTGGTGCATCATTACCATTCATTTCTTCAACCGTCGTTGCCAGTCCCTCTTCAAAGGTCAGATAATCTGGTCGCGGAGTGTCGGTAAATAAACCCATTCCCAGGACTGGTAGTTTTGTCTTAAGCCCATTAATTGACCGTTGTCCATGTACTCCAAATTCGTGTAGCACCTTGCGAAATAGCTGATCACTTGTCGCGATCGGCGCCCGCTTACCACCGACCACCACCGCCATCTCAGGAGACTCCCAAGATAGCGCGGTCTTGCCTTCTACTAGCTTCACTGTTACGCCGCTGGTATGATCAGGGTCGCGCAGATTGATCACCGCTTGAAACGCTTCGACGATATCAGCTGGGCTACATTTATAACCTTCGCCATTCTCTTCAACTTTCTGATCCCAAAACTCCTGCACCAAGGCTTGAATGTCAGCATTTTGCTCAATAATCTGCTCACCCGCCCACTCTAGTGCCTCATTTTTCTCAAAACGAGGGAGTCGTGCTTCACCATCTTCAGCACGAAGCATTGCCGGCATCTCTTGACCCTGCCAGGTAAAGCCATTTGCCAACTCATCGTACAAAACCTGGGCGGTCGGGTGATAGGCTTTGCCGTCTAGTATGTTCCACAGCTCATTAAGTGCCGCATCACGAATCTCTGGCTGCGGCTGGCCATACAGTTCATGACCGAGTTGTCGAGCCTGCTCCTGCACCTCGCTCAATTCTTCTTGGCTACCCTCTTCATGATGCAAAAACTCTAGCTGACCGAGCAACTTCACATATTCCATCTCCGCCATACGAAACCCAAGAGACGAATCAATCGCCCCACGAAATACCGAGTTAGACTCACGATCAGTTGCCACTTCACGAGCTTGGCCAAGCGCTATAATACCCCTATCCAGTGCCGACATATCGTGAAAATGCGAGTGTTCAAAGCGGGGGTTGCGAAACTCGCCAGTGATAAAAGACTTTCGCAGATCAAGCGCATTATTGACAAGCTCTGTATACGACTGAAACCCAGCTTCAGGAAGATTGTGAGGATTAATAATCTCTTCGATCGTTCGCGGTTGGTGCGGTGCTATTTCAGGCGCCATACTCATTTTTTATGATAACATATTTATGGAAAAAGCAAATACATATTACGAAAACAGTCCGCGCCTCCTTGCGCCATCAAACTGTTCCAGTAGTTCCCGCTGCTTCCTGCTCAGTTTGGTTGGCGTATCGACGATGACGCCAACGATGTGCGGGCCGCGTTCATCATTTCTCAAGTGCGGCACACCGTGGCCTGATAGCTTAAAGTCTGTCCCCGACTGGGTGCCAGCCGGGATTTTCATCCGCACCATACCGTCCACGGTTTCCACATCAATTTCCGTTCCCAACGCCGCATCGACCATCGAGACATGCTCTTCTGAAAGGATGATATCGCCCTCACGCGTGAACTTCTTATGCGCTTTGACACGAATGTGAACGTACAGGTCGCCGCGCGGGCCACCTTGAACAGCTTCGCCGCGATCACGCAGGCGGATCGTCGCACCATCATCAATACCAGCTGGAATCTTGACGGTTATATCCTGGCGCTGGCGAGTCGTACCCTTGCCGCCACAGACTGAACAGTTTTGCTCCGGAATCTTACCGCGACCGTGACAGGTCGGACAAGTGACTGCTTGCTGAATTTGTCCAAAAATCGAGTTCATGACGCGAGTCTGTTGACCAGAGCCCTGGCAGTCTGGACACGTCTTGAGACTATGGCCCGGCTCGACGCCATCGCCATGACAATGCTCACACTCAGCGTCTAGGGTTATGCTCAAGTTCTTTTCTGCACCAAACACCGCTTCCTCAAAGGTTAGCGTCACATTAGTTTCAACATCACGGCCGCGTCGCGCACCACCCCGTGAACCAGTCGCGCCACCACCGAAAAATTGACTGAAAATATCGCCAAACATGCCACCATCGCCACCAAAGTCGAACTGCACGTTTTGCCCACCAAAACCACCAAATCCTTCGAATGGATTACCGCCAAAGCCACCGCCTGCTGCACCGCCAACACCAGCATGGCCAAACTGGTCGTAGCGCTGGCGCTTTTGCTTGTCTTTTAGGACTTCATATGCCTCATTGACCTCTTTGAATTTAGCTTCATCACCGCCCTCTTTGTCGGGGTGGTACTTCACCGCTGCCTTACGAAAAGCCTTCTTGATCTCATCCTCTGACGCAGTTTTCGCCACACCTAATACTTCATAATAATCGCGCTTTCTCATATGTGTTCATTATACGCTTTTAGCACTCGACATGCAAGAGTGCTAGCCTTGGCCGTGCTATACTGAGCATAGAGGAGGTGTTATGAAACAGACAGCAATTATCAATTCAGAAATTAAGGCTCGGTGTGCCGATCAAGAGGCAGTGCGCCGATATCTACGCGAGCATGGCGCGGAGTTTAAGGGGACTGATCATCAAATTGATACGTATTTTGATGTACCCGAGGGGCGCCTGAAGCTACGTCAAGGGCCGATCGAAAATAACCTTATCTTTTATCAGCGGGCGGACACCGACGGGCCGAAGCAATCGACCATTAATCTCTCGCCCGTGGCGCCGGACTCGACCATCGGCGAGGTGCTGACGGCGGCTCTCGGTGTACGTGTGGTTGTCGATAAGCAGCGCGAGATTTACTTCATCAACAATGTCAAGTTTCACATTGACACTGTTCAGGGTCTCGGGAGTTTTGTCGAAATTGAAGCTATTGATACCGACGGCAAACGAAATGCCAAGGAACTGGAGCAGCAATGCTCACACTACATGCGTGAACTTGGTATCCAGGATACGGATTTAGTCGTTGGCTCGTATAGTGATTTGTTAGAGGGTGCGGCTCTTTCACATTAGCACAATTGACTAGCGGCGGCGTAAGCCTGTTGAGCTCATGAGAATATAAAACTACCCCCGATATAAAGGGGGTAGTTTATGTTATGAGCTGACGCCGAGACTATTTCTCGTCAACCACCTCGCCTTCGACTGGTTCGTCCTTGTCAGACTTTTTATCGTCCGCAGACTCGTCCGCCTTGTTGTCCTCAGCGGCTTGCTGGTACATCTTGGCACCGATCGGCATGATAGCATCCTGCAGTGCTTTGGCTGCTGCTTCCAGCTCGTCTTTGTCATCAGCGTCTTTGTGCTTTCCCGCTTCCTTAACCGCTTCGTCAATCGCCTTCTTGTCATCGTCAGAAATCTTATCCTTGAACTCATCTGGCATTTTCTTTGCCTGGTAGATGGCGTTTTCTAACTGGTTTTTAGCGTCAACGGTTTCACGCTTTTTCTTATCCTCGTCAGCGTGCAGCTCAGCTTCTTTCTGGGCTTTTTCAATGTCTTCCTTGCTCATGTTGCCTGAGTTTTGGATGGTAATCGATTGCTCCTTGCCGGTGCCTTTATCTTTGGCGGTGACGTTGAGGATGCCATTCGCGTCAATATTGAACGTCACTTCAATCTGCGGCACGCCGCGTGGTGCTGGCGCGATGCCGTCAAGTACAAAGCGACCCAAGCTCTTGTTATCATTGGCAAATTCGCGCTCACCCTGCAAGACGTGAATCTCCACCTGCGGCTGATTGTCAGCGGCCGTCGAGAATACTTCCGACTTGCTGGTTGGCACAGTGGTGTTACGCTCGATCAGCTTAGTCGACACACCGCCCATCGTCTCGATACCAAGAGATAATGGCGTCACGTCTAGCAGTAGCACATCCTTGACGTCACCAGCCAGCACGCCACCCTGGATGGCCGCACCAACCGCCACCACTTCGTCTGGGTTGACACCTTGCATTGGGTCTTTACCGAACAACTTCTTCACCCGCTCAACCACCGCCGGCATGCGGGTCATACCGCCGACCATCACCACGTTTTGGATGTCTGATTTAGAGAGTTTGGCGTCTTTGAGCGCCTTCTCGACTGGCACATCGAGGCGATCTAACAAATCCTTCACCAAATCTTCCAACTTGGCCCGCGTCAAGCTCAGCTCAAAGTGTTTTGGACCGTCGGCATCAGCGGTGATAAACGGAATATTAACTTCGTATTCAGTAACTGTCGACAATTCCTTCTTGGCCTTTTCGGCTTCGTCCTTTAGGCGCTGCATAGCTGCATTGTCTTTACGCAGATCAATGCCTTCTTTAGACTTAAAGTCATCCAGGAAGTAATTAACGATGACGTTGTCAAAGTCCTCACCGCCCAGGTGAGTGTCACCATTCGTTGCCTTCACCTCAAACACACCGTCACCAAGCTCCAGGACGGAAACGTCAAAGGTACCACCACCGAGGTCAAATACCACGATAGTTTCGTCATTTTTGCCTTTTTCCAGGCCGTACGCCAAGGCAGCAGCCGTGGGTTCATTGATGATGCGCTTGACTTCCAGGCCAGCAATTTTACCAGCGTCTTTGGTGGCCTGGCGCTGTGAATCGTCAAAATAGGCCGGCACGGTGATGACCGCTTCGGTGACTTTTTCGCCGAGGAACGCCTCAGCGTCAGCTTTGATTTTGCTGAGGATCATTGCCGAGACCTCTTCTGGTGTGTATTCCTTGCCGCCCATTTCCACGGCCACACCCGCACCTTTCTTGACGATCTTAAACGGCATGAGGCCACGGTCTTTTTGGACTTCTTTGTCATCAAACTTACGACCAATAAAGCGCTTGACACCATAAATTGTGTTCTTTGGATTAGTCACACGCTGACGCTGCGCCACTTGTCCAACCAAGCGCTCACCCTTTTTGTTAATCGCTACCACTGATGGCGTGGTACGGTTACCTTCGGCGTTAGCGATAACTTCTGGCTTGCCTGCCAGCATGTATGCAAAGGCGCTGTTGGTTGTACCGAGGTCAATTCCGATAATTTTACCCATATGATTCCCCTTTCTTGTTTTGATCACATCTGGTTTTTCTTATATTCATTTTAGCACTCTTTATTCACGAGTGCCAACTATTTCAGTATAAATAATTAGCACTCCCGTGTCAAGAGTGCTAATTCAGGTTTTTACTAGTTGCTAATTATTCCGCCGGTGCGGCAGCGTTCGGTCTGGTTTCCGCCTGTTCCGGCGCTGACGATTGGCGCGTCACCTTAACCATCGCGTCGCGAATAACCGCACCGTCCAATATATAGCCGGCTCGCAGTTCCTCGGCGATCACTTCTTTGTCACCTTCGGCTTCTTCATCAAATTGAACGGCTTGGTGCAGCTCAGGGTTAAATAATGTGCCGGGTTTAGCGTCAATTTTCTCAAGGCCGATTTCTTTGAGTTGCTTATCGAGCTGTTTATTCAGGCCCGCCACGCCCTTGACCCACGCGTTATCCTGCAATTCCTCTGGTACGTTGGCAATCGCTCGCTCAATCGTATCAATCACTGGCAATAGTTTCATCACCGACTTGGCCTGACCCATTTGATGCGCTGATTGCTTTTCCGCCTCCACACGCTTGCGATAGTTCTCAAAATCCGCCCGCGTCCGCTGCAAATCTAGCGTCAACTCGCCCAATTGCTGTTCTAAATCTTCAGTTTTCTTAGCTTTATTCTTTGTCATTTTTTCCTCCTTCTGAACGGCCAAAACGGCTCTTTATGGTACATGGAAGGCGAAATTATTAATTCGCCGACCGCTATAACTATAAACATAATAACCAAAATTACCACAGTTAACCACGTTGGCAAGCCGCTCAGTAATCCGCCGATCCACTCAGCCATTACAATACCTCCTCTAACATCGCACCTGTTCGCCTAACCAGCTCCATCGTTCGGCGATAATTTTGCCGAGTCGGGCCGATCACACCGATATAGCTATCATCGCTAAACTGTGAGCGAAACTTACTGATGATCAACGTGGCGCCAGAACTTTTGCCAATCGGGTTTTCGCTGCCGATAAACACATTCAGCGGCTGGTTCGGTGCCGCTTCATGCAGCCACGGCTCGATATTATCAATCAACCTGGCAATCGCTTGCACATGGTCGCCCTCGACAAACTCCGGCTGACTAAACAGCTGCGTCATACCATTCATGTATAGATGATCGCCAAATGAGGCGAAACCAAAATTACCAGTCAATTCAACCAGGCTATCGACAGCACTACGAATCGCTCGATCAGACGTATCAATGTGTGAATTGACATGCGCTTCGATCGCTCTCGCACTGCGATCGATGCTACTCGGCAGCTCCGTCATCTGCGCATTGGTGATGCCATTGACATAAAAGCGATAGCCCTTATCAGTCGGAATGCGACCAGCACTGGTATGAGGAGCCTCAATGAACCCCATTTCCTCGAGCTTGGCCATTTCGCTGCGAATGGTGGCACTAGACACGCCAAACAACTTGGCTAGCGTCACGCTGCCAACTGGCGCCGCAATCTCGGCATACTGCTCAATGATGGCGGCTAAAATCGCCTGTTGACGTTCGGTCATAGGCTCATTGTAGCATGAATCTAGCACTCATCGCAAGCGAGTGCTAATGCGACCTTGCCGCGCGCCTGGCCTGGCTACGCGCCCGCGTAAATCGCCGAGCGGCGTCTGACGAAAACATTAGCACCGCTACAATATTCAGCCCAATGAACAGCAGCGTACTGGCTGTCGACCAGGTTATCTTGCCGATGGTCAAGGTGAATGAATTAGCGATAACTGCCAACCCGGATATCATCATCAATACCAGCCGCAATCGATTACTGCCACGAAACGTCCGACTCACCAACACAATGGTAATGATCACCCATACGGCGCCGATGACAATTGACGAACCGATCAGCCAATTAGCAATCATCGCCGCGTCATTCACCTGACCATCCACCGTCAGTTCAGCCACCGTCTGGCTATGAAATTGGTCAATCGCAAGTAATTCAACAACGGTATTGATGATACTGACCGCCAGCGCCGCAAACATCGCCACCACGCCAAACGCGATCTGTGGCGGCCGCCGACTCCAAAATTGCTGTATCAATGTATCGTGCGCCACTGGCATCACCTCGTGCGAAGTAGCATCGAGAATCACCTCGTCGCGCTCCTCTAATAGGGACTTGGCACGCACGCGCCCGACCTCAAGCACTGGCAGGTCGCCATCGGTCTGAATGGTGTCGCCGCCGCCGTTACGCGAATGGTACCCGGTGGAAAAGTCTTTCAAGGTGGTCACCTCGATCGAGGCGCGCGCTTTCAAGGCTGACTGGACGATATAATCCCGCTCGATATCGGTGTTCTCGTCAATCTTATGGGTAATTTGCAGGGTAAACAGGCTAAAGCCAACGCTTCTGTCATATGTTCCTGCCGCCAGCCAATCCACCTGATGACCGCCCGGCAGCAGCCAGCCCTGGGGACAGCGCCAGAAACGCACGTGATGGCGCTTGCCGGGATTGCCGTCAACTTCCTGCTGGTAGGTAAAGTCCTGTCGTCGCCCAAATAGAAATAGCGAGGAGACTGGCGCCTGCGGATAGCTACGTCGCGTCAAGATAGCGACAATCATCCGCCACGATGAGCGCACCGTGATCTCTTCTGCCAAGGTCCAGCCAGCCGCGGTCATCGCTTGATGGACCTGTGCCTCCGAGCCGCGCAAGGCTAGATTAACTGGATCACCCAGCAGCCCGTCTGCCGTCCGTGTTCGACCGATGAAATAATTTGGTACGTACAAGCTACTCAGGATACGATGCAGCCGCGGCAGTGCCAGGTAAGCCGTAATCAGCCACACCACTACAAACAGCCCGACCATCCACCAGCCGCCCGAATGCCAACCCTCGCGCCACACGAGCCACGCCAGCCAGAACGACGCCGCACCGGCTAATAAGAAAAATATCTGGTCAAGCAGTCCCGACAACGACCAAAACGGTCGTCTCAGCGAAAACGACGACTTCTTCGTCGCCATCTAGGCTGCGTCCTCACTTATCAAATAATCGAGAAGATCCCGTGCTATCAACCGCGCCTCATCATCGCGCCGGTTGAATACGTCACCGCGCTCAATAATTTCGCCGCAAACCCGCACCGCTCGAGTCAAATCATCATTGATAATCACGTGGTAATACGGCACTTTCAGCGCATGACTGAGCTCGGCAATGGCCGACTGGCGGCGCTTCGGCCAGGCCGTTTGAAATTCTGCTTCCGTTACGTACCGCTGCTTTAATCGCTCCAGCCATGTCGGATAATCCGGCGGCACGATAAAGATAGCGATACAGCCCGGCGCTAATTGCTCATACTCAGCCACGCCTTGTACGTCAATGTCGGTAATCGCCGTCTGGTGATGGTCGTGCGCCAACTGTAGCTCGGCTGTCGAGGTGCCATACACCTTGCCGTGGACAAACTTGGCCTCAATGAACTGATGATTTTTGAGCATAGTCAGTGCCGTCGCTTGATCAATAAAATGATAATCGACGCCGTCGCGCTCTGGCTGACCGTTATTTGCCCGCGGCTCCCGCGTGGTGTGCGACACGATATCACGAAATGACGGCGATCGCAATAACCGCCTTTTGATAGTATCCTTGCCCGCGCCGGAAATACCGGTCAGTAGCGCAATTTTGGTATCTCGTACTAGCGCTACGGCCGCTTCGGTCGGCTGGTACTCCCTAATGACACGTTCAAGATCTGACATATGAGTATTATACCAGATTATTGACTAAGCTTCCGGGCAGTTACGACTTCCTATCTATGCACCATGTCCATCGCTCGAATATGCGGCGGACGATGCGCTAGCTGAGGATGGCGGCGAGACGGCACAGCGATGTGAGCGCGGGAATGAGCAGTGACTTGCGGGTGGGTCGGCTCCTTTGGCTGCGGCGGTAATTTTGGCTGGGTTGGCAGTTGGTGCGACTGGGATGATAGTGGGCGTTTGGTAATAGGTTTGTCGGTACAGAGCGCAGCAGTAGGTTTGTTGAGTGGGGTATGGGGCGGCGAGAGGGCGTGCTTTGGCGGCTGGGGCGTCGTTTTGGCTGGCGCGGCTGGGGTGGCGCGAGGACTGGTCTTTGGGTGGTCGGTGGATGATCGGGCCGTCGTTTGGGACGACGTGACCGATGACTGCGCTGGACGCCGAGCTGATGCAGCAGCCGCAGGATTGAGCGGACGAGTCGGGCTCGAAGGCTGAGATGAAAGCGGTGGCTTCGTCAGCGGCGGGTGCGGCGGATGTGATGAGAGCGGTTTAACTGGCTGAGCCTTGACGGAAGAAAGTTTGTTGAGCGGGCGCTTGGCCGGGGCCGGCGCCGAAGCAGTGGGCTTGATCAGTGAAGCGCGTGACGGTGAGAGGGCATACTTTGGCGGCTGGGGCTTGATGGACGGCTTGGTAAATGATGCGCTTCGCGAGCGCTGGACGCCACGCGGCGGCATAATGTCATGAAAGACTGCTGGTTTTTTAGGGTGAGGTTTAGCCGGCGGGTTGGGAGCGGGAGTCTTTTGAGGAGCGACAGAACGCGAGCGAGGTAACTGAGTAGAAGGTTGTGGCGGCACAACGCGAGACGCAGCCGAAGGACGAGCCGGCTGCGCGGCTACAGTTTGCCGTTGAACACTATGACGCCGAGCCGGAGCGGAGTGAGGAGAACGTGGCGCGGGTGATGTGGGAGATGCGGCGGGCACTGAAGTAGCCACCGGGCGCTGACGCGGCACTGGGGCTTCAGTATCGACATCTGACACCTCGCCCTTACGACGTTTGCCAAGCCGGGCTTTTTTGAATAGCTTCATCAACTTCATCAGTGCCACCCCATCCTCTGGGAGACGTCGATACCGAAAATGATTACGGTCAGCTGGTCGATATGACTCTCCTTCCTCCGATTGATTCTGTCACCATTATACCGGTTATGCTCAGTGATTTCAAGCAGCCAACCGCCGGAGCCGCTAGAGCAACTCGTCCAGCACTGATTGCCAATCAGGAAACTGCGGAGTACCGAAATGAATGTGCCGGCCAACAAACTCAGCAGCACCCCTGGCCGTCCGATCATCGATCAAGATATCACCGCGGCTCAGCTGTTTGACCGACGAAAATATAACTTTGCGAAAGAAAATATTCTCCGGCCCATCGCCGCCAAAATACTTCTTCACCCACGCCAGTTTGTCGCCCAACGCCGTCGGATTTTCCCATGGTGATGACGAGAGAATGTATAAATCATACTTTTCCTTCAGCTTATCAACCGCTTCGAGGGCGCCCGGCATCGGATCCATCAGCGCAAAAACGCCCGGAATGTTGTCATACTCACCCGCAAACTTCTCAAGCATCTCAGGCGGAACCTTCATCAGGGCCGATATAAAATCAACCAGCACACCGTCCATATCAAGATAGATAATTGGTTTCTTATTTTCGTTCATCTTTACCTCTGCCAGTGAACGATGAGAAGTCACGATATGCTACATCTTTCTTCTCCGGTGCATAGCCTTTTCTGCGATGAACAAAACCATTCTGGCGAGCATGCTTTAAAGCTTCAAGTGTTGGAAACATGACCACTTCGCTCCATTCGTTTGGCAATTGACGCTGTAGAACGGCAAATTTAGGATTAATGTCTCTCACCACTACAGCCAAGATGGTCTTCATACCTAAACAGCTCGCCAATGTTGTCCGATGCATCCCATCAACAAGCAGTAGGCCCTCATGCTCATATTCTTCAACGATAGGCGGAAGCATCACTCCACCCCCTTTTTTCTCATCTATGATGATTCCCCCATTTTCCATCCGCAGCGTGTCTTCACCAACTTCAAGAGTTGCTCTACGCAACCACCATTGATTCTCTACCCCTGATCCGATTGCATAATATTGGGTTGGTCTGAGACCACTAATTTCAACTTCCTCAACTGAAATACTGCTATCAGCATAAGGGCGCTCATTCTTGTCAGCCAACGTTGAAGCCTGATGCAGGTTATCAATTAGCCATTCTTGCGACTTAAATCCTTTTACTTTCACTAATTTCTCCTCAACATTATTGTAAATGCTTCTGACGGAATTTCAACATTACCAAATTTCTTCATGCGCTTTTTACCCTTGGCCTGTTTAGCGAGGAGTTTTTTACGGCGCGACACGTCACCACCATAGAGCTTGGCGGTGACATCTTTACGGTAAGCACCGATGTTTTCACGGGCGATGAATCTGCCGCCAATCGCTGCCTGCAGTGCCACCTCAAAGCTCTGGCGTGGCACCACCTCTTTGAGCTTTTTGACGATCTCGCGGCCCAAGCCTGGTGCCTCCGAATGGTGACACATCACACTGAGTGCATCGACCATCTCGCCTGCCACATAGAAATCCACCCGCACCAAATCTTCCGGCCGGTAGCCCGCTAGCTCATAGTTAAACGAACCATAGCCGCTAGTCACCGACTTCAATTGATCATAAAAATCCGTCAGCAAATTGGCCAGCGGCGCGGTAAAGGAAATCAGTGCCCGCTCGTCGATGTAGCTGAGGTTTTTCTGCCGGCCGCGCTTGGCGACAATCAGCTGAATCACCGCACCGATGTAGTCCTGCGGCACCACAATTTCACCGTCAATCCACGGCTCGCGAACCTCGGTGATCTGCGCTGGATCGGGCAGTTCGCTGGCTGACTTGATGTCCAACTCCTCACCGTTTGTCAAGCTGACTTGATAATCCGTGCTCGGATTGGTGACGATAAGATCCAGATTATACTCGCGCTCCAGCCGCTCGCGAATGATGTCCATGTGGAGCAAGCCGAGGAAGCCAATCCGCACGCCATAGCCCAGCACTGGCGAATTTTCTGGCTCAAACTGCAGCGCCGAATCGCTCAGGCTCAACTTCTCGATTGCCTCCTTGAGATCATTATAATCTTCGTTGGAAACCGGGAAAAAGCCCGCGTAGACGAAGGGTTTGACTTCTTTGTAGCCTGGCAATGGTTGGACGGTAATGGCTTCAGACATGACTTAGTGATATTATACCATTTTACAGATACAGCATCCAATATAACCCAACAAACCGTACAGCTATCATGCTTATTCTATCAAAAAGCAATACCTTAGCAATGTATATTACCAAATTACCTTGGCATATTCAGTGATATATATTCAAGAGCCTTCAGCACCTTAGCTTGATCCGGTTGGACATTGCCAAGAATATCAAAACCCGCATCATCGATCCTCAATCTCAAATCTGTAGGCAATTCTGAGTCTTTTTTCGCTATAGTACACAGCCCCTGCTCTGGCTCTGGTAAATTAGATGGGTCTGAGCACACGAGTTCCTCATCTGACGACCAAATTTCACTAATACGAAATTGTAAATTCGGACCCACTACATTCTGCAGTAGACGTGCCGTTGCATAATTTGGCCTGCCATCGTACGGTACTTGCCAATAGCTATATACCTCTTCGTCTTGGTATCGAATTATATCAGGGATTCTCTCTAGCTTTAGCGTCTTATATAGCCCCATTAGGCGGTCATTGCTGTCTTCCTCGTACCTATCTCGCGCTAGCTTATCCTGTGTAAAGGTCTTTGTGCGAACCCGAGCCTCAGATGGTGCCGGCAATTCAACCTGCTTGTCAACAAAAGCAGCAAACTGAGAAACCTTCTGTCCGCTATATCGCTCTGCGGCATACCCGCCTCCTTGGATATATAGCACATACTCGAAGCTATTGTCTGATTGTTTTATAACATCAATAGCTATCGCGCAGCCCGAGAAAGAGGTAACCTCATATTTATAGGGAGTACCGCCACACTGAGCTTCCTCAGTCATAAATCTTTTTAACTGTCCTGGCTGTAAGTTATCTATACCGGGGTCCTCTATAAATTGATCAAACGGGTTAATTACGTCTTCCTGAAGAATTGTATCATTGCTACGAGAAAACCGCTCAAGCAAAGAGGTGGTCGTGCCACTTCTGTCATCAAGTAAATGACGCTTTTGCGCTCGCTCAGCACCAGACATATCACCCTCAGAATCGACAAAGTACCTCCTTAAGTCATCATAAAGTTCTTCTTTGCTAGTATATTTGACACACATTGGCCCCATATTAATCGTAAACTCACGAACATCGGCTTTGTTCAGCTCTGCAACGATAGAAGGATCCACCAACTCCAAAGCACACTCTCTCAGACGTTGGTCAATCAGCGAGTTCTTCCAATCATCATAAAACTCACCGTCACTTCCGAGACCGGGATGTTCTTGAACAAGTGTCTTATATGATTCAACGTCTGGAATGAGCAGCACTAAATGATCACGAATATATTGATAATCACGTCGTTGCGTAACCTTACCACGACGCCCATTCCGCCCAACAGTCGTTAATAAATTATGCAAAGTATCCGATAGGGCAGCCACTGCATAAGCGCGAAGTTCAGGATCTGAATTACCAAATGCCGTTACCCTTAGATATGTACTTGCACAGCGTCTCTTAACCTCTTCGACATGCTTTTCTGCATCTGGAGCATCCAGTATAAACCCTGCGCATATAGCTTCACTAAAATATTCATTTGGATTAGCGATAATAGCTGGGGTCAGTTGTGTAAACGCCTTGTCAAACGCCTGCTTTCGTAATCGTGCCTTCTCTTCGTTTTGCCACGCTATCCTTCTGGCCTCTTCCCTTGCCCTCTCGGCTTCTTCCCTGGCTCGATTCTCTTTCTCGATAGCCCGCGCTAATTTATTCATTTCACGACGTACGCCCGCTATGTTCTCAGGGGATAGACCGTCCTTAGCATTATCAACTAAGGCTTGCAGCAATTCAATATCACCATCAAATCTACTACACAAATTATTAACGTATTCAGTTAGATTCTCGACTCGATTAATCCCATATTGAAATAGCCGGTAAACACCCTCCTTGGATCCCCCTCCATTAAAATAGCGCACCGGGGCTACGGTGAGAAAATGATCATTCTGGATAAGTTCACTGGACTGAATCAATGGATCATCTAAGAATGCCTCTAATTCAGCTAGCGGTCTACTCCTGAACTGGTCAAGCACGGATAGTACTCGGGTATCCGTATGATCATAGCTGCTTTCAGACACCTCTGGCCTATGTGCCTCCAAATAATCAATAGCCAACACCATCTGCTCAGCAATACCATCACGGTAAAAATCGGGATTACTAGCAATATAACCGGCGATCTTATCATTAAAACCAAAGCCAAAGCCATTATCAATTTCATCCTGTATAATATTCTCAAGGGGGACGTCTAATCGTGCTCGCTGCTGCTCTATGTGATTATTCATGTCTTTAATCATGAATGAATAATACCACAATAGTTTATATTTGTAAATATCTCCGTAAGGGGTCTGGTTTTTCAATCAGCTTGATTTATCAAGATATTTAGTTTACTTCCACCGCCGCGTGCTATTGATCTCGTGCTTCTCAAAGTAAGCTTCCGCCAAATTAACATCAAACCGATTTGCCAATTCCATCAAATAATTCAACACGTCCGCAAACTCCTCACGCAGATTGTCGTGATTGTCAGGCTTTTTCTCCCTTAAATCCCGTCTCTTTGCGAATCGCTTTCGCCAGCTCGCCAACCTCCTCGGCGAATAATAAGAATACTTCAGTGACAGAATTCTTATCCCATACTTTTTCTTTACATGTTTGATCGAGGTGTTTTTGTAATTCAGTTAGGCTGGTTGTTTGTGGATTCATACTTCTCCTCTACTTATCTCGCTATCGACGCGAATGGCTTGCGTTTATAATTCAACATCCGGCAAGTCTTTCAGCTTCTTGCCCTCAAAACAAAAATATGCTGCGCCCTGGTAGGCACCGCTGTTGTTGACTTGATTTTTATCCTCAAATATTTTTCGCACCAGCGGCGACAAAAACCACCGCTGCCCGCCGTACTCAACTTCGCGCTCGCCAACAATTTTTGCTACAATTGTTTTATCTTTGAGAAAGACAACCTCATCGCCATTTTTGAGGCCTTTTCGATAAAAGCTAAACTTTTGATTACTGTGCTTGGCTTTGGTGATTTTATCAAATTCCGCTTCTTTATTTTTCTGCTCCGGAAAGACCACCTCGCCCTCAAACGACAGCAACAGTTGTCTCACCAAATCATCATCAAGCGCGAAAAGCTCGCTACTACCAACTCGATGCTTGGCAAATATTTCATGCAGTAGCGTTTCTTTTTCGGAATAGTCAGCCACCTCGATCGCGAACAACCGCTTCAAACCAACCACATTATAGTAGCCGTTCGCCTCGAGAAAACGCATCCGCTCTGGGTACTGCTTGGTTTGCGTCTTGCCGATTTTGATAAGGCCTGACACTGCGGTGGTCATGACGTAGATGATGCCTTTGCTCATTATAATTCCTCCCTATAACTAATATTCTACACTACTTTCACAGAACCTAGCTTGTTGAAGAATCCCTATTTATAACCTGAGAAGCCTCCAGCCGGTCTCTCAGTTGAAAATATTGGCTGGCAGACACTTTGACCGGGTCGTCTGAAGTATCAATCACAGTTTACTCTGCATTTTCTCAACGTAACCGTGTCAGCTACCCGCACCTCACGAGTGGTTTTGAGGTTGGTAATAATGTAGCCGGGTAGCAGTGTTTCCTTTCCGGAATATTCAGTCGCCCCAATCGCTCTATACATAATGTTGTAGCATTTTATTCTATTTTATAAATAATGGCAGCTCATTCTTAACTCACTATGCTTTCGGCAAAAAACCGCGCGCCACGAGCGCCTGCCAAGCCATGTCCGCCGAGAGAGATGATGGCTGAGGCGTTGAAAATCCCTTAGCAGGATAGGTCTTTATCCGCTCGTAATCACCCAGCATCAATGTCAGCATCATAGCGGCACTCCCGTAGGTTGCCTCGTATAAGCGATAATATGCCTCTAATGTTGTCGGCTGACTCGTTACATACAGTCGCGGCCGTGGGTGCGGCCACTGAGCCTCGGCAGTTGCCAAAAATCGACGCGTCATATATGGTTTGTGAATCAGAATAATGTCCCTGCTCTGAATCGTCATCTCTGCCAGCAGCTGAGCCGAACGAGTGATATTTTCGCCGGTGTTGGCGGCTTGATGCTCAAACAGAATTGCCGAGTTCGGCACCGCCAAACGTTGGAGCTGTCGTCCTAGCAGCGTTGCTTCGGTTTCTGTTGCCCCATGGTAGGGATTAGCAAATCCTGACACCACGATCCGTTGACTCACGCCCGCATGATACAGCTCGGCCGCTCGCTCGGCGCTATCGATCATAGCTCCCGCGCCACCGATCACGATAGCATCCGCCCGCACCGGTAGCCGACTCTCAACACAAAGATATTCCCACAGCACATGAAGATGGTGCCAGTCTTGATCAGTGAGAGCTAGCTGACTACGCGACATGTATACGCTCTCGAGACTTTTTCAGTGTCACTGCATCGCCCACCCGCACTTCACAGTTGATGACGATATGGCCAATTTCACCGGTGTCCAGCGATGGGCTAGGATCATACCCTGACTGAGATTGATTATGACACCGCTGCCAAAACTCCGGTACCACAAACGCGACCGACGACGCTGCGAAAGCAACTGCCAAATGCGTGTTGTATTCTCTGAAGAAGGACGTCATTCATTCAGTATAGCATCTTACAAAGATGGAGTGACATCCACAGGGTTACTTACGTTTCAACTTCCTTACGAGATATCCACACGACCATCATGATAGACCAGCCAAATAACGTCACCTCCGACACTACCGTCAATGGCACCGAAACCTCGCCCGCATAGTATGTGCCGACGACCTTTAGTAGTGCAACACACGCGCTCGTTAGGATGATCAGCCGAGATTTCGTAATAATTGCTACCGCAATAACACATGCAGCAAGTGCCAATGCCATCCAATGCAGTCCCGCAAACAGTTGACTCGCCGATAATACACTTGTTGCTGAGTCAATGGGTAATCCATTTACCGAATAAACGAGTCGACCAAGCGCCATCATTGCGTAAAATGCGCCAATTGCCACAACAATACCTAGAGCAAGCAAGACGCTCACTCCCACAGGATGTCGCTTCCTAAGCTTACCGTACAGCACTACAACGATCACTAACAATATTGATGCTCCACATGCCAGCATTTCATCCGCCAACTGAAGAAGAGTCTGATACTGTTGCGCCCACGCCATCACACCCGAAACGTCTGCCGAAGGTATCGGCAGTGACATTGCAATACTGATGCAGGCCGCGGCAAGCAAACCAAAACCCATCAACCATACGATACTACCAATATACGAAATACGCCGACTACCTTGCTTCACCACTATCTCACTCCTTTGTCATATGTCATATACTTTTTCAACGTCACCGTATCACCCACCCGTGCTTCACGCGTAGTCTTCAAGTTGGTGACGATGTAGCCAATTTCACCGGTATCCAGCGATGGGTCAGGGATCATGCCAGGACTAAGATGGCCAACTTCTAGCGCCAAGCCGTTCGCACCAGTCGCCATCATGTGAATCGCTTCACCTTTTTTGATCCGCCCATCAACCAGCCGCACATACAAAATCACCCCGCGATAATCATCATAATAACTATCAAAAATCAGCGCCCGTGTTGGGTCGTCCGGCTGGCCTTTTGGCGCTGGAATTCGCTCAACAATCGCCTCCAAAACTTGGTCAACATTCTGCCCGGTTTTAGCGGAAATATGAATAATCTCACTCTCGTTACAGCCCAGCAAATTGATCACCTGCTTGGACACCCGCGGCACATCAGCGGCCGGCAGATCAACCTTGTTGAGCACCGGGATAATCGTGAGGTCCTGCTCCATCGCCAGGTACACATTCGCCAGCGTCTGCGCCTGAATGCCTTGGCTGGCGTCAACCACCAACACCGCGCCCTCGCAAGCCTGCAACGAGCGACTAACTTCGTAGCTAAAATCAACGTGACCAGGTGTGTCGATGAGATTGAGGTCATAGACAGTTGGCTGAGCCAACCCATTCACACCAACATCTACACAAGCCCGAGAATCAGACTGCGCTAAGCGGGTGGCAGTCGATGGGGTAGCGCCCGCTTCTGAAGAAATCTCTGATTTTTCAGAAGAAGGGGCGGATCGACTGACAGGACCCGCGTCTAGCGACCGACGTGAAGACTCTGCAAGAGTCTTCGACGATGGGAGCGGTGATGTGCTACTCACTTCCACCTCCTGATATTCATATTTCATCCGCACCGGCGCGAGCTTAATGGTGATCCCCTTCTCACGTTCGAGATCCATACTATCGAGCAACTGCGATTTCATCTCGCGCTTTTCCACCGTCCCCGTCATCTCCATCATCCGGTCCGCCAGCGTTGATTTGCCGTGGTCGATGTGAGCGATGATGCAAAAATTGCGAATACTAGTCAGCGGTTTCATCAGCGCCTCAACTTGCTCATATCAAATCGCGAAAACAGCAGCCGTTTAATTCGTGCCAAGACCGGGTCGATTTCTGGCAGCTTTAACCACTTGGACAATGCACCGTACACGACAAAATTGATAATTGTGATTACACCAAATTTCGGCAGTGCCCCCCAAAAACTATCGTCTGAGGCCCGAAATGGAATTACCAGCACGCTGACATAGCACACCACCGCCAACGGCACTGCGGCCAGCGCCATCTTGACAATTGCCTTGATAAATGTCGCGTCAAACAGCTGTGGCATGCGCCGACCTAGGATGACACACAGAATCACCACCTCAACAAAGGCAACAATTGACTGCGCCCACGCCAGACCATACGGGCCAAGTTTCGCGTAGTAGCCAAGTATCACGGCCAGCGCCACATTCAGTACAATCGCAAAAATTGATACATACATCGGCGTCTTGGTATCCTGTTGCGCATAAAATCCGCGCGCCACCATGTGATACACCGTCCTGAATAAAATCGCCATTACCAAACAGCCAAGAATATTCGCCATGACAGGGTCACCATTATTATTGATAAAGTGCACCACGTAACCGCGAGCGAAAAACGTCACCACACAGATCGGGATAATCATCCAAATCACCGTCCTGAGAAATGACCGCAGATCTCTACGAAATAGATCCGGCCGCTCTGAGGCGAGGCGTTCAGTTAGTTGTGGAAAGGCAGCGTTGGAGATAGCGACACCGATGAGGTTGATCGGCATCATGTGTAGCGTCAACGCTTGATTATAACGACGAATGACACCATCCCCCATCCGTGACGCCAAGTTGACTTCAGCCAGGCTGACCACATAATCCATTCCCTGGTCAATCGAGCGCGCCGGCAGCAGCGACAGGACTTTACGAAAGCCGCGATTACGCCAATAAATCTTGAAATCATAATCAAAACCGAGGCCGATCAATCCAACCGCACTGACAATGAGCTGCAACACCGACCCGAGCACCACGCCGAGCGCCACGCCCATAATGCCGCCATCAAAGATCTGCCAGCCGAACAGGTTGATACCGTTGGTGAACCACAATGTACCGATGATAATCCCGACATTGTACAGCATCGGCGCCAGCGCATAGAAAGTGAAGCGACCAACCGCTTGCTGGATGCTAGCAATCACCGCCGCCACCGCAAAGATCAGCGGATTGACCGCGATCACTCGCATCATACTGACTGCCAATGCGTGGCCTGCCTCGCTCAGCCCCGGGGCAATCAGATATTTCATCAGCGGATCAGCAAAAACGATGATCAAGATACTGGTCACCAGCGTCACCAGCGCCATCAAATTAATCATGCTCGAACTGATTTGCCAGGCTGATTGCTTGTTGCCCTTGATCCAGCGCTCGTTAAATACCGGGATGAAAGTGACGCTCAGCGCCCCCGACACCAAAATCGCAAACATAAAATCCGGCACCATGAACGCTGCGGTATAGGCATCCAGCCCGACCGGATAGCCAGCCAAGTGAGCCTTCTCGTTCGGGAAATACGCCGCGTTCAAAAAGCGATCGCGCAGCAGCCCCAGCAGGCTCGACAGCAACATTGAGCTTGCTAAAATCGTGGCGGCCAACTTGACTGTCAGCCGCTGATTAATCTTGTTGACAACATTACGAACACGCCCCATAGCAATTTATGCGTGCAATTTTGCTTCCTTTGGCAGTTTCGCTCCTGAAAGAATCTCGTCCACCGCCGCTTCCTCCAGCGTTTCGTCTTTGAGCAGCGCCTCAGCTAATTTGTCGAGGAACGGACGATTGGCTTTGAGCACCAGCATCGCCCGTTGTTTGGCCTCGGTGATCAGCTGCGACACTTCCTGGTCGATCAATTTGGCTGTTTCGTCCGAGTACGGCCGTTCGCGGGTCATCTTGTCAAACATCAGGCCGCCGTTGTCTTCGTGGAATACTTGATCGCGTAGGCTCTGACCCATACCTTGCTCAATCACCATATCGCGGGCAATCTCAGTGGCTTTACGCAAGTCTGAGCCAGCGCCAGTAGTAATGCCGTCATCACCGTAAATAATCTGCTCAGCGATCCGGCCGCCCATCGCCCGTGCCAAAATATCCTTGAACTCATAGACATTGGTGTAGCTCTTGTCCTCTGGCGGTAGGAACCAGGTGACGCCGCCAGTGCCGCCGCGCGGAATGATCGTCACTTTGTGAACCGGATCAGAATCTGGCAAGACATGACCGACGATGGCGTGGCCCGCCTCGTGATACGCCGTCAGCTCTTTCTCATGGTCGTTCATCACCTTGGCCTTGCGCTCCGGCCCGATGGCCACTCGCTCAAATGCCTCGGTCAGTTCATCGTTGGTAATCTTCTTTTTGTTGCGGCGCGCCGCGATAATTGCTGCTTCATTAGCCATATTAGCGAGATCCGCCCCCGATGAGCCGGCTGTCTTGGCCGCTAATTTATCAAGGTCAACCGTTTCGTCGGTCGGCTTTTTCTTGAAATGAACTTTCAGAATTGCCTCGCGGTCTTTGCGCTCTGGCAGGGTAATTGTCACTCGCCGGTCGAACCGCCCCGGTCGCAGCAAGGCTGGGTCCAGCACATCCGCTCGGTTCGTTGCCGCCAGCACAATCACATTAGTGTCACCATCAAACCCGTCCATCTCCACCAAAATCTGGTTCAAAGTCTGCTCGCGCTCATCATGGCCGCCGCCCATACCCGAACCGCGCTTGCGGCCTACCGCGTCAATCTCATCGATAAAGACGATACACGGCGCATTTTTCTTAGCCTTTGAGAAAAGGTCGCGCACCCGGCTGGCACCAACACCGACGAACATCTCCACAAACTCCGAGCCAGAAATTGAGAAGAACGGCACGCCCGCCTCGCCAGCCACCGCCCGGGCCAGCATGGTTTTACCGGTACCCGGATTACCGACCAGCAAGACGCCTTTCGGAATCTTAGCACCCAGCTCCTTATATTTTTTCGGGTGCTTCAAGAAATCGACAACTTCTTGCAAGTCCTGCTTGGCATTGTCATTGCCAGCAATATCTTCAAACAGCACCTTCTCCTTGTCCTCACCATACAGCCGCGCCTTACTCTTACCAAAGCCCATCGCTTGATTATTCTGCCCCTGCGCCTGACGCATCATGAACATGAAGAAGATCACGATGATCACCACCGGCACGATCATCACCGTCAGATTCCATAGCACCTCACCGGTTTGTGATGGCGGTAGAACATTAATCTCAACCTTGGCGTCCTTATTCAGACCCTGTTCATAAATCGTACTACCGGATTCCTTGACCGATTTCTCGGTCGGCTGTTTTTGGCCTTTGGGGGTAATTTTCAGATCGTTGCCCTGGATGTCGATCTTGGCAATTTCCCCGGCATTTGCCCGGCGCACTACGTCAGTCAACGCCACATTCTTCAAGTTGCTATTTGGCGACAGCGCCGCATACACTGCCAGCCCAAGAAACATAATGATTGCCCAAAACAACCCCAGCCGAGCAACCTGCCCGACCCCTTTCTTAGTATTCTTTGGCGTCTTTCCTGCCATACGTCACATAATCCTTTCTCTTTCGTCCTAGCGAGTCACTCGTTTTATTGTAACACTTTTTACGGATAATTTCACCCGCACATTAGCGGCCGGCTGCCACACCGTTCCTGCGCGACCAGTTTTGATGGCGATCAGCAGTCGATCCAGCTGTGCTGAGAGCAGCGACACGCCGGTCAGTCGCTGCACTTCTTGGTGGAGCAGCTCGCGCGCCGGCTCAATCGGAACATGCGTCCAAAAATAACGGCTACTGAGGCGTGGTGACAACTGCATTATTTCTTGGTCAATCTCTTGGCGCAGCCGCCATTGCTGGTGCCATAGCTGACCAAGCGCCGCCCGCTGCTGATCAGTCAATTTCATATGAAGCTGCCGACGCAGCTGATTACGCAGGTAGACACCCGACTGATTCGTCGCATCCTCCACCCATTCCAGCCGGTGGCGCAGTGCATAACCATATATGTCTTGCTTCGTCCATTCCAGCAGCGGCCGCTCAATCCGCTGATCGCCCATAGCCGCCAAGCCCCGCCAGCGCGTACCACGCCGCAGGTTGAGTGCTATGGTCTCGATCACGTCATCCTGATGATGGGCCGTCGTCACGCGCCCGCCCCACCGTGCCGCCGCATCAAAGAGAAATTGATACCGCCGCCAGCGCGCCGTATCCTCACTGGCTGCCGCCCCCAATTCCTCACGCTTCGCAAAATACGGCACCTTATACCGGCAGGCAAGCCCCGCCACGAACCGCGCATCCGCCGCCGATTCTGCCCGAATGCCATGATCAAAGTGAGCCACCGCCACCTCGTCCTGGCCATGCCGTAATACGCTGTCGAGGAGCACCACGCTGTCCACTCCACCCGATACCGCAATCAGTCGCTTCATGAGGATATTATGACACATACTGCAAAGTCGCGAACAATCGTCCGAGTATCTACGAGAGATGGCCAGAATACTCAAACGTCAGTTAGTTTGAGGTTTTCGATTCTGATGGCCCCATCCAATAGACTCGACCGCCAGCCTCAAAAATAGGCGCCGCCGCTGCCGCTAACACTGAGGAAATTTGTTTCTCTGTTAGCCCCTTAAAGGCCGGTTTACTGAAAAAATCAGCTTTTTTCATACCGACGTTACCGGCACGACTCAGGATAAATTTTGCCACTTCACTAATATTGGCGTCAGCCGGAGAAGCCTCGGGCTGACGCAGAGTGTCCCACCCCCCATGTTCTTGAGGTGGTAATTCCTTCGTCGGCATAGTTGGCATCATTTCGTTCATAGTTTGTCTATATCCTCCTCAATATTATTTTCACAAGTATATCATCCTATCGTCAACTCTTGCAATAGCGTGCGCAATGTGTCATCCACATATTAAAATACCGCGGTCTATACAAACCGCGGATAAAAACAATTCTGGTAGCACCGGGTGGACCCGAACCACCGACCTCAGGCTTATGAGTCCTGCGCTCTAACCAGCTGAGCTACGGTGCCACACGTCACCAATTGTACCAAACGAGGCGCAAAATCTCAACCGCCTCGAAAGCCTACTCATCAGGCGGGGCCTCAACTGCTAATCAAATAAGACCAGGCAAGTTTCGCCCCCGGCGACTAGGCCACCAGCTCCACGCCTTCTTCGTCCAGCAGCTCCAGTCGCCGCATCACCAACGAACGTAGCTCCTCGCAAGTCCGCCGGCGCTGCCACGTCCGCAGCCGATCATTATTGACCGCATCTAAAAACTGCCCAAGCTCGTGCTCAGCGATATCCATGTTGTTGCCTTTCTGTGTTTGTTAAACTGTAGTTTTACTATAGCACACATTTGACATAAGTGCAATAGTATGACAGTTCGCATCATTACCCGCCCAATACCCCCATCGGCTTCCCTCGGCAAACCGCTTGTGATAAACTGGAGGGAGAGGATTTTACACAAACATGACCCCGGCTATTATTTCATCACTCGCCATCGTCGCCTTCTCGGCACTGATCCACGCTAGTTTTCAGCTCAGCGTCAGCGTCTTGACCTTGCTCAGCGGCCATTCCCTCGGCAAGCAAACCGCCCGCCGGAAAGTATTGCGACTGATGAATGGATTCGTGTGTGGAGTGTTGGTGCTGACCGCGCTATTGATATCAGCGATCGTCTACTACCTATCACTCGTCATTCATCATGCCGCGCAGGCTGAGCAACTAGTGGCGGCCATCGTCTGCGGGCTGATGGTTGGGCTGGGTGTGGCGACTTGGGCGGTGTACTACCGACGGGGCGAAGGTACAGCCTTGTGGCTACCGCGCAGCTTCACGACCTATCTATCAAAGCGCTCAAAAGCAACGCGTCACAGCGCCGAGGCCTTTAGTCTCGGGATGGCGAGCGTGGTGGCCGAATTACTGTTCATCATCGGGCCAATGGCGGCGGCGGGCCTCGCAACCGTCCTACTACCATCAACCGAGTGGCGGCTCATCGCCATCGCCCTTTATGTCGTCATATCGCTGCTATCACTGGTCGTCGTCTTGGTGCTGGTCGGTAGCGGCCATTCCCTCGCCCACCTACAACAGTGGCGGATGGCACATAAACGTTTCTTGCAATTTGCAGCTGGCGGCAGCTTGATCATCTTGGGCGGCTTTTTGTTCGTTGATCGAGTGCTCGGCATCGTCAGCTATGGAGGTTTTTAATGCCAAGCGAGCATGCAAGCCGACCAATCGTCGATGTCATCAAGCGCGGCAAGCGGCCGAGCGAAGAGTTTGATCCGACAAAACTCCACCACTCTATCATGGCAACCTGCCTGAGTATCCGCACACCCGAAGGCCAAGCTGATGACATCGCCAAGTCAGTCACCCTGGGCGTGATGAGCTGGTGCGAGACCCGGCCAGAAATTACCACAAACGACATCCGACACCGCGCAGCGCAGTTACTGCAGAAACTACACACCGACGCAGCATTTGTTTATCAACACCATAAGACGATCATGTAGGGGGCACATGGCACAAAAACCAACTTTTGATTATGATGTAATTGTTATCGGCAGCGGCGCTGGCGGTTCACCAGCCGCAACTGTCTTGGCGCGCGCTGGTAAGAAAGTCGCCATCATCGAGCGCGGTACCTTTGGCGGCGAATCCCCAAACTGGGGCGACATTCCGACGGGCGCCCTGCTCTATACCGCCGACGTTTATCACGAGGCCAAAACAGCGGCCAAGTTTGGCCTGCGCACCAGCACGGTCGGCTATAATTATCCGTCGCTACTCGCCTGGAAAGACACCGCCATCAAGCGCACCGGCACCGGCGGCAACCGCAGTTACTACGAGAAACAAGGCATCAGCGTCTTTACCGGTAGCGCCCACTTTCTCAGTCCCAACGAGATTACCGTCAGCCGCCGCCACTTATCAGCGCGCAAATTCCTGATCGCCAGCGGCTCAACCTGGCGCGATGATCACATCCCGGGCCTCGACGAAGTGGCTTATCACACGCCGCAAACCATCCTCTCGCTCAAGCGCCCACCCAAAACACTGTTCGTTGTCGGCTCTGGCACGACAGCGATGGAGTTGGCATATTTGTTCTCGACCTTTGGCAGCAAGGTGTACATCGCCGAAACCGCCGGACGCATCTTGCCCGAGTTCGACCAGGAAGTTGGCGAGCTGATCGCCGCTGACGCCAAGGCACAGCGCGGCATGAACATCCTCACCCAGACAAAGCTGGTCGCCGTCCAGAAAGACGGCATCGCAAAGCGCGTCACCTACGCTCGTGGCGGCCAGCAGCATTCAGTGCGCGTTGATGAAATCCTCATCGCCGACGACCGCCTACCGACAACTGACATTGGCCTAGAAAATGCGGGCGTAGCGTATACTGAACATGGCATTCAAGTCAGCGAAGCGATGCAGACTTCGGCGCGGCACATCTTTGCGGCTGGCAGCGTCGTTGACCTTCAGGCACAGACACACACCATCCTCAGCCACAGCCGCACCGCTGCACACAACTTACTACACCGTAATTTCATCGCGCTTGACGATAGGCCATGTTTGACGATCGCCTTCACCGACCCGCAGATCGCCCGAACGGGACTAGACGAGGACGACTGTCTGCGCCGTGATTTGAAAGTAAGTATTGCCCTAGCACCGCTGACCTTAACCGCTCGCAGCAACATCACCGACCGGCGCAGTGGGTTTGTCAAATTGATCAGCGACAAAAAAGGCGTCCTACTCGGCGCCACCATCGTCGCACCAGGTGCCAGCGACTTAATGACCGGCCTCAGCCTCGCCATCCGTCACGGCCTAACCGCCAAACAACTGATGAGCACGCCAAACTGCTTCGTTGCCTGGTCAGAGGCAGTGCGCATTGCAGCAGGGAAATTGGCAGCGTGATGGTAAGGAGTAAATACTCCATGACCATGGTGTCAGTAGGAAAAGAGAGCGAAGCGAAGAGCATCGCCAAAGCTCTCGTCGAGCAAAAACTGGCCGCGTGTGTGCAGCTGCTGCCGATTCAGTCAACCTACATTTGGCAAGGAAAATTTGAATGCGATGCAGAGATCTTGATGCTTATCAAGTCGCGCAAAGATGACTTTGCAGCAATTGAAAGAGTAGTCAGGTCACTCCATAGCTATGACGTGGCAGAGATAATCTCGTTTGATATCGCCGCTGGATCACAGCCGTATCTTGACTGGATCGACGAAACCTGTAGATGAATACTGATACGTATCTAAACAAGAGCGTTCTTGATGATATATCGGGAGGTTTCCGCAAATTTCTCTTTCCACAGACAATCCTTTAAGGCCGCACCCCCGAGAAGCTTCCTTCTAACACTGAAAAAAGTTAATAAGTCCCAGGGATCGGGCTTCTCCCCGTCCAAACGTTGCATCTGCACATCATGGAGTAAACCTACCAACGGCGATACTCTATTACTATCAAACTGAAAGGTCGGATAAAGGTGATATCCGTGATCAGGAACTGCAAGAACGCTACCGCGGCGCACCGCAGCAAGTGTGATGCTGGAAGTATACTCCCCACCACCAAGTTCTTTGACCGCCTCTTCTGTCGTCAGGAATTGATTTTCTTTCAAGAGTTGATTTCTCGCCTCATTGGCACGTGCAATTGCCCCGAGGTACATCTGATACCCTGGCGACCTCGAATCCCTCAAACCATCAGAGCAACTCTTTCTAAAATCTCTATCAATCTGGCTCCTCCACTGGGCATCGATTTCTGAAGGAAACTGTCTAGCGGGTAGTTGAGGCAATGAACTTAGACGCTCTGTCATAATGTCCTAATATAGCATGACCAGATCAAAAAGGCTAGACGTGGCTACCCCAGCCAATTTACACCATAACTTTATATGTATCAAAAACAAAAACGACCTCAACTCATGAGGCCGAAAAATCAATGAAACATGGTTGCGGGGGTAGGATTTGAACCTACGACCTTTTGGTTATGAGCCAAACGAGCTACCAGGCTGCTCTACCCCGCGGCACATTGTCCATCTTAGCAAACACGAATTATTTTTGCAAGTTCTGACTCGTCCGCCGCGCGCCAAAGAGGAAATTAATCCACTGCTGGAAGTTACTGGTTGGTTGTTTTTGCGGCGTGGTTTGGGCGGTTGGTTGCTGCTTGGCCGCGTCGGTTGACGGCACGATCAGCAACTTTTCACCGGGCGAGCCGCGGCCCAGGCGCTGGCGCACTGCGAGATCGAGGTATTCGTCACTTTCATAATATTTTGACTCATATGCCAGCAGCTCAGTGCGCAATTTCTCAACCGTCAGCTGGTACTTTTTTTGATCGACCATCTGCTGCAATTCATAATTGCGCTGCATCGACTCGATCGACCCCCACGCCCAACTCAGCGCGATCAGCGCCGCCGCCGCAACCACAACATTATTCAGCGTCAAATAATCGTGACGCACGTGGTACCAAAATCGTTTGAGTTTCAGCATGTTCATGTTGGTTTTATCAGAAGGTATGGCTATATTATGAGGGGTCGGGTGGGGTTAGTCAAGTGAGCGAGTGTGCAGAGGAGTTTTATGATAGTACCCTATGGAAGGTCATCCACAGTACGCAAATTCCAATCTTTGTCGATACGCTCCCATGTTTCAGCTTCCCATTCAGGCGACAATTTTCGTCGAATTTTTGCCGCTATGTCTGGATATCTGGTAGAAAAATCATGCACGAGTTCTTCGGCTGTCTCGAACCGTCGTTCTGGCACTTTAGGCGCCTCCCCTGCGTCCATTTTCAAGGCTCTCTTCCCGAGCTTCTTCTTGCGCGCACGCGAATACGGCCGACCACATCCTTTACATATTGCCTCCGCCCTTCCATCCGCTGACGCCACGGGCTGTTCTTCTGATGGCTGAGCTGACTGTAAATGCTCTATCATAATACTTGATTATAGCATGGATGGTTAAAAATAGGAGGAGTCAGCTCGTAGCAATCGAGCGAAATTACCAGTCCATTCCGACCGCCCGCAGTAAACTCAGTGCACCAGTTCCATAAAATCGGAAGAGTTCATATATTCAAAATCATGTGCCAGGTGGTCACTCAGGAGGTTGTTAACATTCAAGGGACGTGGCACCGCAGCACCGAGATATATGGCGGCAATGAGCGCCGTCGATAAGCTGTGGCGAAGATTGAGTACGGCAAGCTTTTCAAAGATATCCGCCTGATGCGTTTCGAGGTAGGTTTTGTGTAGCCTAGTCATCGAGCCTTTCGCGAGTTCTGGCTGCGTCACGTCAAGCCCCAGATCCTCAGCCACATCGACGAGGCGCCGGCTGGCTATCGGCGTCAGACGATCGACATCGTACCTCGTATCAATGACCGCTTGATTTTGCCGCCGCTCTCTCCACTTGTCATACAGCCAATCCACCTGTTCTGTTGCAACTGGTGACGATCGTTTCAGCACTGATAAATCGGCACAGAGTTGGTGGCCCGCAAAGGTCACGCCGGACAATGTCTGCGAGGAAGCGATATCTGACTCGATCATTTCCAGAAGCCGCGGCACCTCGTCTTCTGATTCCAGATAGACTGACTTGAATCCAAATTCAAGCAGACTTTGATCCTCCAGCGAATCAACATGTGCAAGGTCAATGATGGCCCATGAGTAGCAAAACGGCTTTGATGCTCCCCGAACCCGGAAATTCTTTGTCCACTCAACATCGAGCGCAGCTACGAGACTTCGTTCTCGACTAAACGGGCGCTCTGGCTCACCAAACAGGCGCTCTGCCCACTGCAAGTTTGTTCTCAGGTGCATCGACTTACGTATTCTCCTAGGACGATTTTAACTCACATAGATGCTTTTACCAAGATACTTCCGGAAATGGTTGCGCTTGAAGGGATAGCGTCCCCGTTGGGAAGCCAACAGCAGAAAGAGAAGACGGAATTTGAATTCTCGGGGACTGATAAATAGCCAAACAGGCCTAGGAAGATCGCACCGCAATCGACATGCTAAAATTAATATAATTAAAGGGAGGACGCAAGAATGAACCATCAATCAACCGTAACATTTCGCACGGAGGACGGAAACGACCTGCATGGAGTGTGGAGTCCCCCGAACCCTAACACCCAAAACTATCCTTTGGTCATCTTGGCTACTGGCGATGGCCCTAACGGCAGCAAAGGACAAACTTGGCAACAACTCGTCCCTATCCTGAACGAAGTTGGTATCGGAACATTTCTTTTCGACTTTGCAGGGCTCGGCTACTCACCAGGGGATTATGCCAGCCTAACTTTGTCCCGAGGATGCCGTGACTTTCGAGCTGCGGTGAACTACGCCCAATCCCACGGATCTCACGATCGATCTCGCCTTGGCGCAATCGGATCCAGTTTCGGAGGAAACGTAATCTTGCTTGAGGCAGCCAAGTTTCCAGAGATCAAGGCCATCGGGCTCAAATCTGCCAGCACCTTCCTAGCCGAAGGGTATGAGTTCGAACTGGGTCACGATAAAATGAGCCAATGGGGGCAGGACGGGTTTCTTTCAGAGGTTGGACACACCTACGATATCGTGCTGGATTCACTTCTTCTAAATACCTACGCCGCAGCCGCCTCAATTCAAGCACCGGTCCGAATTGTTCATGGAACTGCCGATTCATCAGTACCTATTAGGCATGCACGAGACCTGCTGCGAATCTTGCCAAATGGTTCGATGCTGGAGATTCCGGGAGCCGATCATTGGTATGCGGAGGGTGATGAATGGGCAACAATGGCTCACGATCTAGTAAGATTCATGGTGGAGCACCTCCTTCCTGTGGGGAGATCATCCTTTAACCTCCTCGACAGCAACCTCCCAACAGTCCTGGAAGGCGAAGCCAAGAGGCAGCAGGACACCGCCACCCCCGACAAAACCAAAAACCTCCGACCAATGGCCGGAGGTTCTAACATGACACTTTTGGTGGGGGTGGCTGGGATCGAACCAGCGACCAACAGGTTATGAGCCCGCTGCTCTAACCGCTGAGCTACACCCCCATGAGCGATATTATACCGTAAAAGCAGCCGAGTGAGAAGTGCCGTCAATTTACCCTACTGCTGGCCGGCAAGCCGCTCGTGCCTTCTTGAGTGCAGCGCGCGCCCTCGCAATTCCGTCCCTATTTGTCTGTTTTTGTTCCTCGGTTAACGGACCTTGTCCCCACAAGGCATGAGCCTCCCTAGTACGTGTACCTAAAACCGTAGGGCTATGATGAGGCCGTAGTTTCTTATCCGCGGGGATATTCTGATCAGATAGTCGCTCATCAACCGCATGGGCGTTCTGATCAGCCGGCGGTTCAAACCCAAGTGCCCATCGCGCTCCATAATATGAACAGCCCATTTCATCGACAAGCTTATCAACCTTCTTCCACTCCTCCGCGGTCAATTCACGGCCCCGCTCACCAGTCTGCGATAGTTCACTCATAACTAGTAAATATCACATTTTGCCCATAAAAGCAATACTATCTCAACTCCACAGCCCCTCACCACAAAAAGACTCCCGCATGAGCGAGAGTCTTTGAGGCACCTGTTTGTTTGATACCATTGTACCGGTAACGAGGTGTATAATGCAAGTGCTTATTTTTTCTTCTTGATCGTCAAAAAGCCGTTGCGTGGATTTTCGGTAACGATCCGATCATCTGGCAAATCGCATGGCTCGCCCTTGGCGTTCTTCTCAACCTTGGCGAAAAAATAAATCGTCTGCGTTTTGCCACCGCGCAGCGTGACTTCGGTTTTATGCAAGTAGTATGTAATGCCTTTTGAGTTTGTGTGCTTATAAGCCATTCGTATACCTCCTGTTAGTACTATACTATTCTAGATTAGCGTCTCTGTTGACCCCTGTCAAGCCTAAAGCGGTTTTTGACGATACCGAAGCAGTAGTTTCAGTACCGCCAAAGCTACCAGTCGAGCAATGATAATCAGCATAATTACCCCTGTTACCACCAATGACCAGCCCGCCAAGTCCGATGACCAGAGTGGCGGTACAAATGTCTGATAATACGGCGCGGTGGATGGCGGCGTAAATTTGAGGTCAAGCGACGAGGCGGCCGGGTACTTCGCCCATTCATCATTGATGCAGCTGACGTAGCGCGGGTCGGCCGTAGCATAAAATCGCCCCCAGCCGCCAGCCTGGGCTCGGGCGTCACAGACTTGGCGGACTTTAGCGACCGTGTCGTTACTGGAGCGAGAAGCTGACTTTGACTCGAACTCTTTCCAGGCCGCCTCGTAGGCCCGCTTGTACGAGTGCTCCAGCGCGATGCGTCCCGGATCGGCGTTCATGTGCGCGACCACATAGCGCTGCAAGTCATACACCCGCCGCTCCAGCGCCCCCTCGTCGCCCTCTTTGTCGGCGTTGATGACGGCGTCACGGCGCTCGATCATGCCAATATTATTTAGCCTGAGGAATGTTGCACTGACAAACGACGCCATCACCAGCAAAATGACCAGCTGCCATGTCTTGATTTCTTCTAGTCGCCGAATTGCCCGACGGGTGCCTCGCTTATCTGCCATTCCCCACCTTTCTCAAATCCATTATACCAAAGATAGTGGGTGAATGCGACACGGGGATGGCGTCAGTGGTATAATGACGCTATGAGGATTTATTTTTCGGGAATTGGTGGTGTGGCGATCGGGCCACTAGCAGAAATGGCCATCGGCGCTGGACACGAGGTCTGTGGCTCTGACCGGGCGGCCGGCTTGATGACGGAGGCACTCAGACGGGATGGGATCACCGTGTCGTTTGATCAGTCGGGCGAGTTTTTGCGCAGCGAACATCAGCAGGCGCCCTTTGACTGGTTTGTCTATACGGCGGCCCTGCCAGCGGATCATCCAGAGTTGGTACTGGCGAGACAGCTAGGGATTCGCACCAGCAAGCGCGATGAGCTACTCGCTCAGATTATCGCCGACAAGCAGCTCAAGCTCATTGCCGTCACCGGTACGCACGGCAAGACGACGACGACCAGCATGCTGGTGTGGATGTTGCAGCAGCTTGGCGTGCCGGTGAGCTATTTGGTTGGCTCGACACTTAGTTTTGGCCCGAGCGGTCGGTTTGATCCAGCTAGCCAGTTTTTGGTGTATGAATGCGATGAATTTGACCGCAATTTCCTCCACTTTTCGCCGTGGCTAGGCCTCATTACTTCAGTTGATTATGACCATCCTGACACCTTTCCGACGCCAGACGATTACCGGGCGGCGTTTCGGCAATTTGGTGAGCAGTCGACGCAGATAGTCGCGTGGCGAGAAGATGCCGACGTGTTTACGCCGGCCAACGTAACAGTGCTTGAACAGACTGATCCCCAGATAACGCTAGCTGGCGAACACAACCGGCGTAACGGCACGCTGGCAGCACGGGCGGTGATGACGGTGCGAGAGGCGGCTGCCTTCGAGATTGAGGCTGAGGCGATTATCGCGGCGCTCAATGCCTTTCCGGGCACCGGCCGGCGCTTTGAAAAACTGGCTGACAATCTCTATACCGACTACGGCCATCATCCGTCGGAGATTGCCGCTACGCTGCAGCTGGCTCATGAGCTAAATGACCGCGTGGTGCTCGTCTACCAGCCACACCAAAATATTCGCCAGCACGAGGTTCGTGAGCGCTACACTGATGAGATTTTTATCCATGCTGACGAGATATATTGGCTGCCGACGTACTTGACCCGCGAAGACCCGAGCCTGCCGGTGCTGACGCCGGAGGGATTAACGCGCCAATTAACGACGGACAAGGTACATATCGCGCAGCTGGATGAGGCGCTGTGGCACACGATTGAGCAGCAGCGAGCACGCGGTGCGCTGGTACTCGGTATGGGTGCCGGGACAATCGACGGGTGGCTGCGCGAGCAGTTAGGCCGCAGCGCTTGATCACAAGTAGCCAGCCTATTCGTCAGACTCGCCACCAAGCGCCACCCGGATATCGTCATACGAAAATCCTTGACGGGCTAGATACGCCATGAACTTTTGCTGATCGCCAGCATATTTATAGCGTTTTTTAGCGATAATTTTTTGCAGCTCCTCGTCATCAGAGCGGATATTTTCGCTGATTAGTTGCTCTATCGTCTCGCGCTCAATTCCCTTTTGCGCTAGTTCCAATTTGAGCCGCCTGACACTCGCGCCTTTTTGCAAGAACCGATGTTCCAGCCAAAAGCGGGCAAACTTTTCATCATCAAGGTACTGTTTCTCGATCAGCCGTGCGAGCACCCGCTCGGTAATTTCCGGCTTCACGCCCGGACGCTCGGTAATTTTACCGGTCTTTGGCGAGCGCTTTTTGGTCGGCCTGGTTTTACGCCACAAATAATTGCGCAGTTCTTTAACCGAGCGCGGCCGCGTCAAACAATACTCCATGGCCCGGGCGTACAACTTACCAAACTGACTCTCGTCCTCTAGCGCCGTCAATTCGTCGTCGCTATATTCGCGCCCGACCTTCAGCCCCAGCTCGCCCACTTGAAAGACATCGAGGCTAAAGCGATAGACGCCATCAACACTCACATTAACACGGTTTTTGTCGCGAGTTTGGAGAGAGATGTCAGTGATTTTCATGAAGCTATTATACCGCGAAGCCGCTAGGCTAACTACTAGCAGAGGCTACTCGACTACTTCGACAACCTTACCATGCACGCCGTTGTAGCAAGCAGCAGCACGCGGCTCGGTGATGACCGGTAGTTGCCCTGGAATAGCGCTCATATTAACGTCGTCCAGCGTACCGGCCTCGACGCAACCAAGCGTGATGTGCGGGCGGAACCCATCAACATCCAGCCCTGGGTGAATACCATCCAGCGCTGCGAGCAATTGCTGACGCGCCTCAGCCATCCAGGCATTTTTCTGCGTGCGTAGCTCAACCCAAACACAGTTACCAGCCTCGTCTGGTAAGAAATTAACACCGTCAAGCACCAACTTATCGAGGACAGGTAGTGCCACAGCGGCCGACTTGAGGCGTGGCATGTCCTGCTCGGTCACGTTAATCAGTGTCACGTGTGGGATAAACTCACCAAAGTCAAGATTCATTTTTTCTGACAGCTCTCGAAGATACGCATTCTGCTTATCATCAAAGACGAGGCTGACTGATGCCATATGTTTTTCGACTGGATATGCGGTTTCTGCTGCGCGCATTAGTTTTCTCCTTCTTTTACTTTCTCCCGAACCTTCTGATCAATTTCTGCCAAAACCTCAGGGTTTTCTTTCAGATACAATTTAGTTTTATCGCGGCCCTGGCCAATAGTCTCGCCGTTATACTTGTAAAAGGCACCTGACTTTTCTATGATACCATGTGTAGCTGCCAAATCCAGAATATCACCAGTTTTAGAGATACCTTCGTTATACATAATGTCAAACTCAGCGATGCGGAATGGCGGCGCAATCTTATTCTTCACCACTTTTATCTTGGTGCGGTTACCGAGGATATCATCGCCAACCTTGATCTGCCCAATCCGGCGAATATCCACCCGCTGCGAGGCGTAAAACTTCAGCGCGTTACCGCCCGTCGTGGTCTCAGGATTACCAAACATCACGCCAATCTTCATGCGAATCTGGTTGATGAAAATTACCGTCGCTTTCGACTTGTTGATGATGCCAGTCAATTTACGCAGTGCCTGACTCATCAGCCGTGCCTGCAAACCCATATGCGAATCACCCATGTCGCCGTCAATTTCTGCTTGCGGTGTCAGTGCTGCCACCGAGTCCACCACGATCAGATCCACCGCATTTGAGCGCACCAAGGTTTCGGTAATCTCCAGCGCCTGCTCACCGTTGTCTGGCTGCGACACCAGCAGGTTTTCGGTATCCACGCCCAATCGCTTGGCGTAGGCAGGGTCAAGCGCGTGCTCAGCGTCGATGAACGCTGCCGTACCGCCTTGCTTTTGGATTTCGGCAATAGCATGCAGTGTCAAGGTCGTCTTACCGCTAGACTCTGGGCCATAAATCTCAATGATACGACCCTTTGGATAGCCGCCGCCTAGCGCCAAATCGAGGCTTAGCGAACCCGACGGAATCACTTCAACATCAACTTTATGAGCTTCGCCCAGCTTCATGATCGAGCCATCACCAAACTGCTTGGTGATTTGATCCATTGCCAGGCCCAGCGCTTTTAACTTGCCGTCATCAGCCTTTTTCTCTGGTGCCTGAGCTGTGCCAGTTGCGGCGTCTGTTTGATGTTTGTCATCGGTTTTCGCTGTGCTAGCCATACCTCTCCCTCCGTTATCTTATGCTGTATAGTATACCATAAATCAAGCGCCTACCGCGAGCGGTGAAACTTTGCTATAATAGACCACATGAAACGACAAGCAGGCTTTACGGTGATTGAGGTGCTGGTGGCGATTATATTTCTCGGCGTGGCCACGGCGGTGGCGTTCACCCAGCTGGTGACGATCCAACGCGAGCACCAAAACGACCGGAAAAAAACCGCTATTAATGCCATGCATTACAGCCTCGAAGAAGCCTATTACAAACAGCACGGCTCTTATCCGGAAAAAATTACCGACGAGACACTACCGACCATGGACAAGGAATTACTCAAAGATCCGAGTGGTAAAAAGCTTGGCGACAATGGCAGCGCCTATCGCTACGAGCCAACAAACTGTACCGGCGGTAAATGCAAATCATATTCGCTCAGAGCCATGCTTGATGGTGAGGCAGATTTCGTCAAAGACAGCCGCCATAAATAGCTAAATCATAACCAAACTAATCGTAACAGACTGGCCGGCCATTCTTGAAGGCTTCAATGGCGTTATTGAGGATGGCCACTTGGTGCTTGGGATTGGCCACGTAATGAAAAATATAGGTCGTCTCCTCACCCTCAGTACTGAGGCGAATTGTGCCGTAGTTAAAGATCGTCTGGGCGATGCCGGCCTGGAAAAAACTGGCGTCCTCGATACTACCGAGGCTGACTGTCTGCTCGTGCCGAACGAAGAGGCTCTGTTGGATTTCCTGGATGACGCTTTCATTGGTCATGAAAAAATGATTCTGTAGATACACCCACAGAGTGATCGCGCCGCCGAGCACCACCAAGGCAACGAGCAGCAGCGCAATACCTAGCACTGCTCCCGGATTCACCGCCGGAAACAGCGGAATATTGGCAGTTAACGACGAGAACGAGGCCGCAAATACCAGCAGCACCACGACCAACAGGAGGGTGATGGCTGTAGGAATGACCATGCCGATCGGGTGGCGCTTGATGTCGAGAATGACGTATTCGCCCTCGCTGAGATTAAGCTGCGGATAATCGCGAACGGACTGGTCGTGACGCGCCTTGGTCTCTGGGCTAACTGCGGGAACGGTCGGCTCAAGCGGCCGCGCAGCATGAACAACATTTGGTTCGTTAGCGTATTGGGCACGAATCTGTGGATTGAAGTTTTGCCCCTCAATCATCTCTGGCTGGATGGTGACGTGCGAGGTTGGCTGTGGCTCGATTGGCGGTGCAGTCGTCACCGGTGGCGGTGTCACGTCAGCCGGCGGATGATGATACAGTGGCCGGCCGTCAGAATCATAAGCAACCGGCTGGGTGTAGTCAGGCTCAGGATTAGTCTGGTTCGGATTCATTAGTTCTAGTATAGCATATCGGCCGGATTATGCGACGTCACGGGCATGTTTTGTCCGATTGTTATGGCGTGGATTACGCTGCGCCACCCGCCGCAGATCCTCGTGCGCATCAAACTCGTCAATGATCTTATGCCCCAGCATCCGCTCAATCACATCCTCCAGGCTGACGATACCAACCGTCTCGCGAAACTCATTCACCACGATGAACAAGTGATGCCGCACTCGCAAAAACGCCGCCAGCGCGTGCTGCAATGTCTGATCCTCGCGGATGTAATACACCTTTTTCTCCATGACGGTTCGTGCCCGCTTGCTCGTCGACGAACGGTTAATTGTCAGTAGATCCTGAATATATAGCATCCCCACTATATGATCAATATCGCCCTTGGTCACCGGAAAGCGGCTATGCCCGGTCTTGTGCAGCGCGTCCAGCACCAGTGGCCCCAATACCTCGTCCTGATCCACCGTATCAATCACGCTACGCGGCGTCATCACTTCCTTGACCGGCACCGCATCAAACGACAGCACGCCGATGACCATCTTTTTCTCATCCTCGCTAAGCGCCTCGCCCGCCTGCTCGACCATAGTGACGAGCTCTTCTTTTGACTCAATATCATAGCCGTCATTGGGCATTGGCGCCACCGAGCGAATCATCGCAAATAACGTCGGAAACTTCTCGATCAGCGTCAAAATTCGCCCCTCATACCGCTCGTAAAGCCGCTGAGAATATTGCTGCCATAATGAAATCCGCGCCACTGCTCCTATCTCCAATGCGATCACTAGCGAGATAATAATACCCAGTAGCCAATGAAACAACTCCACACCGATGACACTGAGCGTCACCAGCAGCACCGCTGCGATCACCCGCTGCAATGAGAAAATATCCCGCATCAGTGCGTGCCGCTTCAACAAATGTTGCGCATCCTGATCACCACGACGCGCTCGCCGCTGCAGCTCGAACTTACTGTGTGACGAGGCCTGCGGATGGACACCCATCACGATGAGCAGCAGTACGAGGATTACGACATACAGGATTCCTAGCAAAATATCGCTCATGCTGTTCATTGTATACTTTTTATGCTATAATAGCCAGAGTTAATTTGGAGGAACTATGAACGGAAAAACCTGGGCTATCTTTGCAATCGTTGTCGCGGCTGTCGTCGGCGGTATGATTTATCTGTCAACACAGAATCGCTTGAATGTCAGTGATATCTCAAATGACGCAGCTATGCGCATCATACCGGCCGAAGCGCGCACTGGTGACATCAGCGAGCACACGATCGGTAATACCAACGGCAAAGTTGTGATGATCGAATACGGCGACTACCAGTGCCCGGGCTGCCGCACCGCTGCACCAGAAGCCAAGCGCGTGGCCGAGAAATACAAGGATCACGTCGCGCTGGTCTTTCGTAATTATCCGATCCCGTCGCTCCATCCAAACGCCCGAGCGGCAGCGGCGGTCGCCGAGGCAGCTGGGCTGCAGGGCAAGTTCTGGGAAATGCACGACCTACTCTACACCAACCAAGGCGCATGGAGTAATGCCCGCGCCAAAGAACGCACCGACGTCTTCAGTGGCTACGCTAAGCAGCTGGGGCTGAATGTTGATAAATTCAATGCTGACCTAGCCGGTAGCGCTGTCACAAAGAAAATTGACTTTGATGTGGCGGTCGGGCGACAGTTACAAATTGATGGCACACCAACCTTTTTCATCAATGGCAACAAGCTTAACCTCGGTGACGCTAGCTCTATCGAAAATGCTGTCAAAGACGCCCTGAAAAAAGCCGGCGTCGCAGTTGATGAAGCAAAAAAATAACATCAAATTGATCAAAAGCATTAACTAGTGCCCAAGTAAAAATCACCCCGGTGCCTGTGGGGTGATTTTTATGCCGTCCCTTTTTAGGACATGCGCACTTATTGTGCTATGTATGTTTGCCATTTGGCAGGCACCACATCCACTGCGACCTTTTTGCGTCGACTGGTCGACACAACATTGATTGCTATTGGCATGTGTTTCGTACTCCTTTGTACTAGTGCAGCCTCACGCGCTTCGACCTTTATTGCCCACTTTATGATAAGCAGCGATATGCTTCGGCGCGAGACACATCAGCCATCATAACAAAGACTGATACGAACGTCAAGCCAGGTCTACCCCTGATCTGACCCCTGATACCAGCCTCAAAACAAGCGCAACCGCTTGGCAAGGATATACACAATACCGATGAGCAGCACCGTAAACCCGGTAATCACCGGGTAGGCCCACACCTCTCCCTGAAACGGCAAGGCAATATTCATGCCGTACATACCATAAAACACATTCGGGATCGCCAGGAGAATAGTGATGGCGGTCAAGACTTTCATCCGCTGGTTGAGGACATTATTGGCAATGGTTGAATAAGCGTTCTGGATGCTGGTGATGGTCTGGCTGTTGGCGGCAACCATGACCAGTAATTGCTTGACGTGCAGCACCAGATCACCCAGCGCCTCAAGGTCGCGCACTGTGAATAGACCGCGGCGATTAAGCGCTAATTGGCCGAGCACGCTCGCTAAGCCCTCGAGGCTCGAATGAAATTCATTGAGGCTATCTTCGATGGCCACAAACTCGATGAAGTCAGCGTTTTTCACCTCGTGGCGCGACAGCCGGTGCCTGGCGGCAGCGATATTACTAGCGAGGTCATGAATCTGCTGCTCATACGCAGCCACCGCACAGGCGATAGTTGCTGCGAGGAGCGCGCCGGGCTTGTCGGTCGTGGTCGTGAGGAATGGCTCGGCGGCTTGTGGTGAGAAATTATTGGCAGGATTAATCGTTACAAACTGTGTTTTTGATACCGCAGCCAGTAGCGGCGCAGTCTTGACCGTATCATCCCGAACCAGCGGCAGCCGTACAAAAACATACTCAATGCCGCCACTATATTCCATCCGCGGCAGCTCGCGCAGATCGGCGGCGTCACGGACGATATTTTCATCGAGACCAAACTGCTCGGCTAATTCATCTGGACATAGCGTGCCGCTGACATGCGTCCACACGCCACGATGAAACTGATGCGTTCGCCCCAACGAATCACCCATACATCGCCGCTCAAAGTAGCCCACCGTCATGAGAAAGATTATACCCCAGAAAACACCTCTCTGGCAATTAGCCGCGCAGTCGCTTTTCCCTGACCGGCATTACCGCAATCATCGCAACAACCATCAGCCCCGAACTGATCAGGAATACCTGATGCAGCCCATCGGTAAACGCATGGAGGATGACTTTAGTAAATTCATCCTGCTGCTGGTTGAACTGCTGTTTTGCCTGAGCTTGAGCTGGTGCTGGTAGCCGCTCAAACCCTTGAGCTGCCGCCCGAGCGATCGTCTCTTTTTGGGCATTCAGCCGCAGCAGTACGTCAGCGTTCAGCTCACCGGACAGCATCTGCTGCGCAGCCGGTGAGCGCTGTAAACTCTGAATATACGGCAGCTGATGCGGATCACCGACATGTGCTAGGATACCAGCGGTTAATATGCCCGATAACACTGCCGCACCAATTGTCGAGCCCAGCCCACGAAATAGCTGCACGCTGGAGGTCGCCGCACCGAGGTCTTTTTGCGTAAACTCATTCTGCACCGCCAAGGTCAAGATCGGCATCGCCGCGCCGAATCCAAGCCCAACAAATACCGCCACGATAGCTTCGTGCCAATATGGCGATTCTGGCTGTAGAATTGTTAGCACGGCGACACCGACCGCCGTTAGCCCAAAACCGGCCACTATCCAGCGTTTATATGCACCGGTTTTAGCAACCAGCCGACCGATAGTTATCGAGCTTGTTATACTGCCTGCTACCATCGGTAGCAGCATCAGCCCAGCCTGCGAGGCAGTGGCGCCAAACACCTGCTGGTTAAACTGTGTTAGATATAAAATTGCCCCCATAAAGGCCGCGCCAAACAGGCTAGCCGCCGCCATAATCAAACTATATGTCCGATTGGCAAAGAACCGTAGCGGCAGAATCGGCTGTTTGGCTCGCCGCTCGATCAGCACAAAACTCAGCGCCGCCAGTACTGATATCGTCAGCAGCACACCCTGAATCAGCACTAGGCTAACACCACGCTCGATTAGTCCCTTAAAGATCATCTCTGTATTGTCTACCGCCAGCACCAGCGTCGCCAGAGCAATGGTGATAAACAGCGCGCCGAGGTAATCGGGCTTGTGCGTGCGGTCATGCTTGATCTGCGGGCAGTAGCGAATGATGAGCACGGTAGCGATCACGCCGATCGGCACATTGATCAAGAACGTCCAGCGCCAATCACTGACCATGCCAAACAGCGACACACCATCTGTCAGCCAACCACCGATTAATGGCCCGGCTACCGAACTCATCCCAAAGACCGCACCAAACAGTCCTTGCCATTTACTACGTTCCTTTGGCGGAAAGAGATCACCAACAATGGTAAAGGCATTCGCAGTGATGATGCCGCCGCCGATGCCCTGTAGCGCCCGCCACGCAATCAGCCACTCGACTGTCGGCGCGAGGCCGCTCAGTAGCGAGCCGATGGTAAAGATACTCACTCCGGCGAGTAACAGCGGCTTGCGGCCATACATGTCGCTCAACTTACCAGCCAGCGGCACGGTCACCGTGGTGGTCAACATATAGGCGGTCACGATAAAACCAAGCGATGAGAAGCTATTAAATTCCTTGACAATCGCCGCCAGCGCCGTCGAGACAATCGTTTGATCCAGCGCCACCAAAAACAGTGCGCTCATCACCGCACTCATGACGATTAATTTATTTCTGATTGATAATTCGTGTAGCATTGTTACCTTTCACGTTATTCAAGTATCAGTAGCCCATAAATGTAAGAAGTCTCAACTACCCAGTATGATTTACACCTGCACCCAGGTGTAATATTTTACGCCGGATGGGCGGTTGGTGTCAAGCTGAGCCGCCACAAGTGACACCGTGCCATTAAACCTATCACCCAAACAGCCCTGATACTTGCAATCAATGCAAAAAGCCGCAACGACATCCTACGGTAGTAGCCTTATAGCGTCGTATCCTTTTTATATTTTTTCTTAGCCTCTAGCAAGCGGCGATTTTGTTCAACTTTATCTTTGATCTCAAAAATTTCAACTGGATACTTTTCATCTAGTTTAGCAATTTTTGCAGCAACCGCTTCGGGAATATTGATATCAAATCGGTCGGCAAATTGAATCGCATAGATAATGATGTCAGCCAGCTCGCTTGCCATGTCGTCTTTGGTACCAATATGCGTATCGCTCCACTGAAAATACTCTAATAACTCATTAGCCTCCAATGATAACGAAATCGCCAAACCACGCGAATCCTTCGTCTTATCCCACTGACGAGCACAGACGTGACTCATTACTAACTTTTGTACTTCTTCAAATGTCATGCTGTCTCCTTTATCTATTGTCACGTCTTATGGTGCTACTGATAGCTCAGTCCCAACCCAGCCTCACCAAAACTCTTACTTCACCAGCCGTAGTCGCTCAATCAGCCAGTCTCTTGGCAGGATCGACAAGAACCAGCCAGCGCGCGGGCCGGAATCTTTGCCAATGAGCACACGGTAGATGGTGGTGAATAGTTCCCGCGGCGGCAGCAAACCGCTTTCCTTGTAGGTGTAAATTGCTTGATGAAACCAATTACCATCAGCCTCAGCTGGCGCCCCGGCGATATCGTCAGCTAATCGCCGCAGGTATTCTTTTTGTTCTGGCGAAAACTCATCGGGATGTACCTCGTCCGCTAGGCGAAACTTCAATGACTCAGGCGCCCATTGTTCCAGCCACCGACTGACATAGCCTAGTTCCGTGATAATCACCGCCTCTTCCTCGTCGACGATGCGAGCGTATTCCGGACTGCGCCGCAAAATTTCCACCGTTTTTGCCGTGTCGCACAGCGCCGCTTGGTATGAGATCACCAGATGCGAGAATGGAATTGAGCTGACCGCTGGACAACTCAGCCCATCGGTACACAAGAATAATAGCTGTTCGTCGAGCTCATTTTGCGGATGCTGCTTCATCGCCGCGAAGTCGTCAACCAGCCGCACCAGGCTATCGGTCTCGTCAAAATACAGCCGCTTGGCCGGCGAATACCGGAGCATGAAATAGCGCACCACTTCAGGCGGCAACATATCGACAACATCGTGCGCGTTCACACCAGTGCCCTTGCTGGCACTCATCTTTTTGGTATCGCCGGTGCGATTGATAAAATCATACGGCACCGGCATTGGCGCATCAATGTCATAAACCTCGCGGGCGATCCGCTTGCCGGTATCATACGAGCCGCCCTTCGTTGCGTGGTCACGACCAAACGGCTCAACATCAACGCCGAGCAACCACCATCGCCCCGGCCAGTCCAGCCGCCAGTCCAGCTTTACCTGCCCGTCATCGTACCGAACCGTGTGCTCCGAGTCATCGTGGCTACGATAGGTGATCGTTTTAGCATCGCTATCCATGCTGATGAACCGGCGGTTTTTCAGCCGACCATGCTCCATAATCTGAATTGGTGACCACTGATCATCCAGCTGCCGGCCCGATACTTCCTGGATGGCTGACTTGGCTTTGTCAATGCGGCTCAGCGAGCGCTCGATGGCCGGCATAAAAAACCCGCTCCGATACTTATCGCTAGCATAGACCACGTCCATGGTGATGCCAATTTTATTGGCACTGTCGAGAAATGGCTTCAGGCAAAAATCCCCCCACGAATCATACCGATCATCTGGTGATGGCACCGTATAGAGCGGCATACCCAAGTACTGCTCGTAACTGGCCGGCAGATTGACCGGCACCTTACGAAAGGCGTCCAGGTTATCCGAAACGTGAACGTGGCGCGCCCGAATACCTGCTTGCTTCAACGCCCGTACTACGGCATCAGCGATAACAATTTCACGTAAATGCCCCACATGATACACCCCCGACGGCGACGCACCCGAAGAAACGAGCACCTCTTTATCCACATTTCGAAACTGATCTACGATATCATCAAGCCACTTCATATGTGTTATTATACACTATAGAACTCGCTTTATTCCCACCTAAACAGCTTAATCGCAGCGACATAGATAACGAGAGCCCAAGCAGCGATAGCACCGATTTGCGGCAGGGCTTCAATAAAGCTGGCATGTTCGGTCATGATCAAACGGAAACCATCAGTAATCGGCGTCATCGGGATAAACTGGGCGGCACCGCGTAACCACTCTGGGAACATGTACAGCGGGAAGAATGCACCAGACAAGAACATCATCGGGAAAGAAAGTAAGTTGCTCAGCGGTGCGGACTGATTTTCATTCTTCGCCCAGCCGCCGATCATGAGACCCATACCTACCATCATAAAGGCCGCCAGCACCGCCATAAGGACAAAGAGTCCCCAATCGCCGCGCATATTAAATTGGAACATCAACATGCCAACGACAACCATCATAGTCAAGCTAAGCAGCGAAATAATCGTGTAGTGAATCGCCATAGAAATAATCAGCTGACCCGAGGTAAACGGCGCCGCACGCAGTCGGCGATAGGAGCCGCGCTGTTTTTCGGCCGGCATCTGGTTGGCTAGACCAAAGATGCCCATACTCATTAAACTAAATGCCAGCAGTCCAGTGAATGTATAGTCAAATGGCTTCAGCCGCTCGTCGCCGACCGCTTTGCCCGCAGCCTTGAGCGGTGCTTCTGGCTGGCCCAAATGCTTATTTAGTTCATTGGCAATCTGGTTCATCACCGCCGTTAGGGCGCTACCGGTTTGCTCGGAACCTTTGGCGTACAGCACGTTGATTGTGCCAGTCGGGCGAGCATCTCTGCCTTCTCCCTTTACTTTGCCAAAATCGCTGGGCAGTTCAATAATACCGTTCAGCTCTGAACGCTTGAGCTTCTCACGAGCCTCGTCCATATCCTTGACATCTTTGATTTTAAGAATCGAGTCTTTGGCATTGTCTTTGGCGCCTTTGACGAAATTTTTAGCAAATTCTGTTTGCGAATTATTGATAATCGCGATGTCAAAGCTGGTCGATTGATTATTAAAAATCGAACCGAACACCAACAAGAAGATGAGCGGAAACAGGAAGGTAAAGAACAGCGACATTTTATCGCGGACGAAACGTTTTTGCTGGGCGCGTACTTGCCCGAATACACCAGTCCAATATTTTTTCATACTAATCCCGAATCGCCTTTCCTGTTAAGTCAATAAATACGTCTTCCAAATTGGCCTGCTCGACAACTTGCTTTTTCTTGAAACCGCGCGCCAGCAGCTGCTGGATCAGATTGTGCGGCGTATCAATGGTGATAATCTTGCCTGCATCCATAATCGCCAGGCGGTCGCACAGCAGTTCAGCCTCATCCATGTAATGCGTGGTCAAAAGAATGGTGATACCTTCATCGCGAATCTCTTTGATCAAGTCCCACAAGTTGCGGCGCGCCTGCGGATCCAGCCCGGTCGTCGGCTCATCGAGGAATAATACCGTCGGATTATTAACCAACGTCGACGCGATAGCGAAGCGTTGCTTTTGCCCGCCCGAGAGCTGCTCGACGTAGCTTTTGGCTTTGTCAGTCAATTGCACCTTGGCCAGCAGCGCATCGGCGTCGACCGTTTGTCCGTACAAGCTGGCAAACATTTTCAGTTGTTCGCGCAAGGTCAGCTTGTCGTAAAACATTGTCGACTGCAGCTGAATGCCGATGATGTTTTTAATGTGCTTCGGCTGCTTGGCAACGTTAATCCCGTCGATGGTCGCCGTGCCGCCATCAATCGTCCTCAGTGCCTCGAGCATTTCTAGCGTCGTCGTCTTACCAGCGCCATTCGGGCCGAGGATGCCGAAGATCTCGCCTTTCTTGACCTCAAACGACACGCTGTCGACGACATTCTTGCCATCGTACGTCTTGACGAGTTGGTCAACTGTTATGATTGGTTCGGGTTGAGCCATACAAACTCCTTTCCGCGCTCTGTTTCAGCACTGCATACCTTAGTGATAGAATGACTCCCTGCCAGCCTATCTTTAGTTAGTTATTATAGCACTCTGCGTGGGGTATGCAACCCGAGAGGGCTAGCCAAACCGACACGATGCCGTTATACTAACCACATGCCAAAGAAGCCCCACCTCTCTATCACGCGGCCGCACAGTCGTCTCAAGAAACGGTATGTGTTCGCGTTGGTGCTAGTACCGCTGACGGCTGTTTGTATCAGTCTCAGCGCGCTGTATTGGCCAAAAATTACTCATAAACTTCACTCGCTGAGGGTGGCTGGCAGCATTGATTCATCACGCGGCGAGGCGACATTCCCGCAGATTGATACGACAAATTTACACCCGACCCGGCAAAAAATTATCAGCCTCACCAAAACCGAATTCGAGGCACAATCCGCTGGCACCAAGTTCAGCCAGGGCGTCCGTGAAGCCTGGTGCGCCGATTTTGTGAGCTGGATCATGCAGCAGGCGGGCGCGCCGCTGAAGAATCCGCACACTGGCGGCTGGCGCATTCCGGGAACGTTTACCCTGCGTGAATATTACGAAGCGGCCGGTCGATTCAAGCCCGCCGGCTCTGGCTATCAACCGCGTCCTGGCGACGTGGCAATTTATCGTGGCTCACCGGTGTTTGGTGACCACACTAATATTGTACTGAAAAATGACAGTGGCGTTCTCACGACGGTTGGCGGTAATGAGATGAACCGCATTCGCGTGTTCGTCAACCACGACAAGCGCTACGATGGACTGCTGGGATATGGCGTACTGGCAGAATAGGCCTGGCCCGTCTGGTGCGGGATCGCCACGCCTAATCGAGTCGCCGCATTACGCCGCGTGACTTGCCGCTAGCAGAAACGCCACCAGTGCGTCGGGCTGCTGCTCAGCCAGCCACGTCACCGCATCAATGATAGCGTCCTTGTTTGTGCCACCGTTTTTGAGTTCATCAAGGAGGCGCTTGACCGTCCGCTGCGTCTGCCCATCATACCGATCGAGGCGCATCGCCTGAGTGACTTGCTTGACCTGCTCGTCGCTAAGTGCCACGTAGGGCGAAACCACTTCGTGGGCGTGCTTGGGACTGCGCTTGGCGGCTTCAGCTTTGCGTTGGAGGTTTTCGAGGCCTTCAATGGTTGCCCGCATCAAGGCCTCCGCCTCGTCCATGCCGCGTTGATAGGCCTGAGCAAACTCCTCAGAATTATCCCCACCCTCGGAAACGATCGCCGGCAAAAACTCGATCCGCATGACTCGGTGCATATAGGCATCGCCCATTTCCTCGCCAGTCGCCATCACCTCACTCCACCAGGCAACGAACCGCGAATTCTCAGGGTCGTGCAGCTCGCGCATAGCCGGTAGCTGCGCTAATTTATCCTTAAAAAAGTGAATTAGTTTCTTGATGTCCATGTCGTTTTATTATACCCAAAAACAACGGTAAGCACAAGCGCCATCCCACCCAAGGATCTCAGCGCCGCTTCAAAAAATAATAGCCAATCGCCAGTGCCGCTAGCGCACTACCGCCGATCACCACCCAAAAAGTCACCGCACTTTCTGCACCCGGCAGGGGCACATTCATGCCATACAGCCCGGCCACCATCGTCGGAATAGTCAGCGCCACCGTGATCACCGTCAGCAGCCGAATCGTCTCATTCAACCGCGTATCCATCACCGCCCGGTAGCTATCACGCACATTGGTGATGGTTCGCAGCAGCGATTTACAACGGCTAATTACCTGCTCGAGATCAATGGAAATATCTTCGACATCATCCTTGTCGTCATCCTTGAGCCGCAAGCTGCGATTGGCAATCAGCCGCTCAATCGCCCAGTTCATCGGCAGCAGCGCATCGAGGTAATCATTTAACTTGCGCTCATACTCAGTCAGGGTAACGATATCACGCGCCCGCAAGGTGTGAATATCGTCAGTCGCCGCCCGCATCTGGCGATTGATGGTCGCCACCCGCCGCTGGTACTGACTTGACACCGCCTCGATCATCGCCACCACCAGTTCAATCCGCCGCGATGTCCGCACCCGTGTCTTATCGATAAACGGCTGCCACAGCCGACCCAGACTATCGCGCGACAATGTCACCACATACTCTTTGTGAATGCCAAACAAAATTGGCGTGGTAAAATCATTAAAATCATCATCCGTATCCGGTAGCCGGGCGATCAAGTACGTCCACTCATCATCAAACTCAATACGCGGTACCTCGTGCGGGTCGAGTGCGTCACTAATCATATCCTCATCCATCCCCAGCGTCAGCAACTCGGATACTTCCTGCTCGGTCGGTCGCTCGCAGCGCAGCCAACTGCCGCTACGCAATGTCTGAATCGGTGCGATCGCCTCGCCTGTTGAATGCAGGTATTCTATCATGTTATCAGTATAGCTCATTTGAAATATTTTGGTACCGGTTAGATGACAATAAGCTTGCGGAGACCATCATCAAAAACCACCAGCCGAGCTACCCGACTGGTGGTTTTGAGTGTTTATTTATATGAGAGCTAACTCTTGACGCGCGTACCGGCGACACCGTTAATGGCGTCAGCAGTTTTTTCCAGCGAGGTAATGATCGCTGTGCGCCCCGAAGCACCGGCCACAAAACTCAGTGCCGCCTGAGTTTTTGGTAGCATTGAACCAGCCGCAAACTGCCCAGCATCAATATGCTGCTGCAGCTCCTCGACCGATACCTCACCGAGGGACTGTTCTGTTGGCTGACCAAAGTTGATCTTGGCTGCATCAACCGACGTCAGGATTAGCAGTGTGTCCGCTCCGAGTGTGTCCGCCAGCTTGGCAGCTCCAAAATCCTTGTCGATCACCGCCGCTACACCGCTCAATTGGCCCGATGCATCACGCAGCACCGGAATACCGCCGCCGCCAGTCGAGACCACCAGTACGCCGGCGTCAACCAGCGCCTTGATGACGGGAGCCTCAACAATTTCCTGAGGCTTTGGTGATGGCACAACGCGCCGCCAGCCACGACCCGAGTCCTCGCGCACCGTATAACCGCGCTCGGCCTGTACCTTCTTGGCCTCTTCTTCTGAGTAGAATGGCCCGATCGGCTTGGTCGGATTTTGAAATGCCGGATCAGCCTGATCAACCACCGTCTGGGTAACGATGCTCACTGCATACTTATCATGCACACCGCGAGTTGCCAGTGCATCGTGGATCGCTTGCTGCAGCCAAAAACCAATGAGCCCCTGGCTCATCGCACCAGAATCTTCCAGCGGCAAGCTCGGCACCGCCTCAGTGTTAATTGCTTCCTCGTGTAGGACAATGTTGCCGACCTGCGGGCCATTGCCGTGGACAATGGCTACGCGGTGGCCAGCTTGAATCAGCGGCAGGAGCTGGGCGATTGTCTCGTCAGCCACTCGCTGCTGTGCTTGGGACGAGGCCTCGCCCTGCTTTTGCAGGGCGTTACCTCCCAGTGCGACGACAATGGTTCGCTGCTGATTCATTAGGCGATGGCTCCGTATACCATGATAGCTACGAGGCTAATTATCGCAAAGACCACCATGATTGGCATTGAGCGCTTCAACCATGCGCGGTACGACACGCCGGCTAGAGCCAGACCGCCCATCAACGAAGCAATGGTTGGGGCCATCATATTCAACAGACCCGATGCCGCGGCAAATGCGACAACGATGATCTCCTTGCTGGAGCCGACTAGATCAGCCACCGGCGCGATGACTGGCATAGTCGCCGCCGCTAGACCTGATGACGACGGAATGATAAAGCTCATCGGCAAGTAGAAGATATAAGCGAGAATACCAACAAAGCTACCCGCACCCTTCAGGGCAGATTCGCCCCAGCTGATAATGGTGTCCTGGATGGCACCATTCTGCATTACCACGCCGACACCGGCGGCCACCGCAATGATCAGCGCCACACTCAGTAGATCAGCTGTACCTTTGAGGAAGGTGTCAACAACAAAGACTTCTTCTTTCTTGAATTGGCGATAATAAATTGCTGCGATGACTAAGGTTGACAGTAGGAATAGGGTCGAGATTTCGTTGAAGTACCACTCACCAAATGGCAAGACATGATCAAGACCCAAGATAGCACCAACGACCGGTAGCCCTGCAAACCATTTATGGATATCGGCGAACAGTGTGATCCCCCAGTTGCCCCACGGGATAAGCGAGATGATCATCAGTAGGAAAGTGACGCCAAAGACCGCCATCACGGCTTTACGCGGACCGGTAAATTCTGGCACGTTGCTCATATCAAGTGCGGTGGTGGCTGGCTTATAACGAACATCGTCTTTATACTTACCAGCTTTTACCTTTGAGGCATATCGCATGGTGAACACGATAGCTGCTACCAAACAGAGCAGTAAAATGATTGATTGAAGACCCAGTATATTACCGAGCGGCACGTCAGCCGACTTGGCGGCGATACCAGTTGAAAATGGATTCAAGGTCGAGCCAAGCACACCGACGCCACCACCCAGCACGATCACCATCACCGCGGTCATAGCGTTGTAGCCAGCCGCCATCATGATCGGCACCACCAGCGCATAAAAGGCCACGGCCTCTTCCTGCATACCGTAGGTGGTACCACCGATAGCGAAGAACGTCATGAGAATTGGGATGAGCCATTTCTCCTTGCCCTTCATCTTGCGCAGCATGGCACCAAGCGTCGCATCCAGCGCACCAGTCTTCATCGTCACCCCGAGGAAGCCACCGAGGATCAACACGAAGACGATGACGTCGAGCTTCTCACTCATGCCCTTGATCGGTGCAAGTGCTGCATCCCACAAACCTTGGCGGGAATCAGTGGTTGTCTCGGTGCCGTCATCGGCTTTTTTAGTAGTGACTTTATCAGTCTGTTTATACGTACCAGCGATGCGCACTGTCTTTTCCGCATCATTTGGATCTGGTTTTGTGTTGTACACACCAGACGGGATAATCCACGTTAGGACCGCCATCAAGGCAATCACCACAAATAGCACGGTAAAGGCTGAGGGCGAGCGCAGCTTTTTCTTAATTTTTTTCATTTTTTCTACCATGTCCGGAGCCTCCTTTACTCCTGTATTAGACATCTACAGCGTCAAAGCGATAACCGCCTTGATGGTATGCATACGATTTTCCGCCTGGTCAAAGACGATCGAATTCGGTGAGCGGAAGACATCATCCGTCACCTCCATCGCCTCTAGCCCGAAGTCGTCCCTGATGTGCTGACCGGTCGTGGTCAATGCATCATGAAAGGCCGGCAGGCAGTGCATGAACTTGACTTCAGGATTGCCAGTTAGGTTCAGCATGTCGCGATTAACCTGGAAGTGACGCAGCTGATTGATGCGCTCAGCGAACTTATCCTCTTCGCCCATCGACACCCAGACATCGGTGTAAACGACATCGGCACCGCGCAGAGCTTCCTCAAAATTATCAGTGATAGTAATCCGCCCGTGGTTCTGGTGCGCTAGCTCATGCGCGTGATGGACGAGGCCCTCCTCAGGGAACAATTCACGCGGCGCTAAAATCCGAAAGTCCAGCCCCATGATTGCCGAGCCGAGCAGCAAGCTATTAGCCATATTGTTGCGGCCATCGCCGACAAACACCAGCTTGACGCCGTGCAGCCGACCGAGGTGCTCCTCGATAGTCATAAAGTCGGCTAGAATCTGCGTTGGATGGAACTTATCAGTCAATCCATTCCATACTGGCACGCCGGCGTGCTTCGCTAGATCTTCTACCGTTTTGTGTGCAAAACCGCGAAACTCAATACCGTCAAACATCCGGCCCAGCACCTTGGCGGTGTCCTCGACCGTCTCTTTCTTGCCAAGCTGAATATCGTCCTTACCGAGATACTCCGGCGCGATACCGAGGTCGTTGGCCGCCACCGTAAAGGCGCAGCGTGTCCGCGTCGAGGTTTTTTCAAACAACAACGCAATGTTCTTGCCCTCATGAATCCGATGCGGCGTACCAGCATACTTCATCCGCTTATACTCATTCGCCGTCGTTAGTAGCAACCGAATGTCACCCGCGGTAAAATCACCCAGTGTCAAAAATGATCGCCCCTTCAAACTTTGTGCCATTTATACATCCTCCCGTACTAGCGGCATACTCATACAACGCGGACCGCCGCGGCCGCGGCCAAGCTCAGCACCGCTGACTTCTATAACTTCAACGCCGTGCTCGCGCAATTTTTGGTTGGTGACATAGTTGCGGTCATACGTCACCACCACGCCCGGCGCAATCGCCAAGGTGTTCGAGCCGTCGTTCCACTGCTCGCGGGCTGCTGCGATCGGATCGCCGCCGCCACATTCGATCAAGGTAACGCTCGGCAGCCCCAAGGCCACCCGCAAGACATGTTCGAGATCCGTCTCATGCGTAATGCGTGGGAACGGCTGCCCCTCAACCTTTTCCAATACGAAACAATTCATCTTGCCGCCGCGATCGCGGATTTCCGGATGAATGGTAAACTTGTCCCGATCAATCATCGTAAACACCGTATCCAGGTGCATGAAGGCGTGCGACTTCGGAATCTCCATAGCAACGACTTTCTTAAAGCCAGAGCCAGCGAACAGCTTGGTTGCCATCTTTTCAATCGCCTCAGCCGTGGTGCGCTCCGATACGCCGATAGCCATCACTTCACTGCTCAACACTAGCTCATCGCCACCTTCAATTGAGAACTTTTCGTGGCGATCATACCACACCGGTACATTCTTGCCGGCAAACCGTGGATGATGATCAATGATGTAGCGCATGAATAGCGACTCACGACGACGCGCCGGCCAGTGCATCTTGTTGATCGTCAGACCATGACCGATGGTCGCAGCCGGGTCGCGGGTAAAGTACAGATTTGGCATCGGATCGAGATAGAATGGATAATGATTTTTCTCGATCATATTATGCAATTGCTGGTGCTGGTCTGGTGGCAGCGTAATCTCGTCCTTGCGCACACCGGCCATAATTTTACGCACCATCGCGTTCGTTGGTAGGTCTAGCAGGAACTGGCGCAGCACCCTGGTGACGCGGCGTGACCCTTGCTTCGAATTTGCCAACATTTCATCAACAAACTGCTCGCGTAATTGATCAGTATATAGCGCCTCGGTCACCAGCTGATCGAGATACAACACCTCGACACCGTGATCACGCAATACCTGAGCAAACGCATCATGCTCCTTTTGGGCGACCTGCAAATACGGAATGTCGTCAAACAGCAGATCAGTCAAGTAGTCTGGTGTTAAGTTTTCTAATTCTTCGCCCGGACGATGCAACAGCACCGCCTTGAGTCGGCCAATTTCTGATGTAATATGTAATGGATCCATACCCCCATCCCCTTTTTGTTTATGGTTATACTAACAATATAGCATATACGCCCAAGAACACAAGCATCACTTAGCGAGCCGGTGAATTACCGCCTACGAGGCCAAACTGCATCAATAATCGTATACGGCAAACGCCGGTATCGCCACCAGCTAACTAATGTCACCCCAAGCCAGCCAATGACAATAGGCATACCGGCCCTAGGCCCCAGTATAATGCCATACATGAACAAGCCAATATACCCCAATCGCAGCAGATACATTGTCAATCGATGAGGCCAAGAACGTTCACGATCATCCAATGATATTCCCGTCATCCAGCCGCCAATCGTTTGCCCACCCATCATGAGCGGCATGATCAGCTGGACTACTAACTCACCGCCAGCGAGAATACCATATGACAGTCCCGCAATAGTATTTCCCGCCAAACCCGGCATCGTGATATACAATATAATACCGATGCACGTCCTCACTACAAGCACCACAACCACATCAAGTATAAACGCCACTAATCGCCGCACTAGGCCCGGCTGTGCTGTCACGGTCTCGCCATGCTTTACATTGCGCAGATCTGGCAGCAACCGACCACACCAATAGCCGACCAAAGCACCTCCAGTATTGAGCAACAAGTCATCAACATCAAACAGCCTATAACTACATGGATACAAGCCAAACGCACCCGTTAGCTGGGTCACTTCAATCGTTAGTGATAGAACGAGTCCTAATAGTACAACCATGTACCAGCGTACAGGGTACATCACTCGCAAAAACATACCGAACGGCATAAAAAAGACTATATTCATCACTACCTGTAGAACAGCCCGCAACCCTTCAGCCTGTATGTCCATAATTGATGCGAGCGGATGTAGTTGTGGTGAGACTGCATGATGCGCACAGAACCATGCTGGATTATCTGGCATCGGATAGAGCGTAAACGCCACGAGTCCCAGTGCATACAATACAACCAGATACACCATGACCATCCTGCCGACTACTAGCCGTCGTAATCGCATATACTGTACGACGAGCAGCGGAAATGTCAAGAGCAGTGCAGCAAATGGCCAGAATGATATTGCCAGCTGAAATGACGAGGAGAATGTAGTAAAAAATGCCATCATAGCCTTAATTATTATGCAGGAAAAATTAGCTATCGTCAAATATGCCTCATTCTCGAATGATCGCCAAGGATGCCTCGACTGTCAGCCGAGCAGGGTGGCGTCTCAGCCACTCATCGACCGCCCACGCCGCGCCCGGCAAGGCTTCATTGGCGTAATCATCAACAATGATGGTTGCCGTTTCCTGAAACTTGCCGTCGCACAGGCGAAATGAATCGGCAATTGACTCATAAAAATCACCGTCAAAAAATGCAAAGATGATACTTTCCGGTACATCGTCAGGAATGAAATCAGCAAACCAACCTTTGTGAACAGTCGGCAGTTTTAAGCCAGCCTTTTTGAAGTTTTGGATGAAGGTTTTACGTGGCGCCAAGAGTTCACCAGCCTTGAACTGCTCGCCCGCAGCGCTGGCGTCGGCCTGGGTTTTTTCTGGCAACCCGGCAAACGAATCGTAAACGTGAAACTCGCCAGCAAAATCATAGGCGTCCAGCAGTCGCCGAATGAACAAGCTGGTCGTGCCGACGTAACAGCCAAACTCGACGATGTTTCCTGCCGCGCCGCTTTGCAGCACCTTTTCCAGCTCCCGCAGCAGGACGCCAAGTTCTTTGGTATCAACTTGGTCGGAAATGATGGAATATTTGGCGAGGAGTTGGTCAACTTTATTCATAACGTCATTATAAATAACCTCCGGAGTATTGACAAATAATCGATATATATATATGCTAAAACAAGCGTCGAGAATTTCTAAACGCGTTCCTTACCATCATCTATTCGTTCAGGAGTAGACCATGACTACAATTCTCATACTGACCAATTCTCTGGACAACCCTCATATTGGAGCGGTGAGCCAGTACATTGACTCAGGGGTAGATCATATCATACGGGTTGATACGGATCTTTTAATCCAAGGACAATGTAGTATCTCTTTTGACTATTCAAACGGTAGTATACTATACAAGCAACTGGGAGAAATTACAGATCTTCGTAGTATTGATAGCGTATGGTACAGAAAGCCGTTCGGGTTCAGTCAAACCTACGGATTTCTTGAGAGCATCCAGGATCCAGTTCAAAGGTCTATCGTAGACAAAGAGATACATGACGTATTAAATGGTCTGTGTTTTCTGCTACACGACAAGTTTTGGATTAATCACCCTAGCTCCATTCATACGGCTAGGATTAAGCCATATCAACTGTCGATTGCAAAGCGTATTGGGCTGCCAATGCCCGACACACTGATTACATCAGATCCAGATGTAGCTCGCCAGTTTTGTCTAGAAGCGCCAACCGTATTCAAACCGGTATCTGTATCTAGCCTAGATCTTGACGATACAGGCTACATGATAGAAACCACACTCATGACAGATGAACTGATAGACTCTTTGGGATTGATCAAATCACAACCGATCATTCTGCAAAGGTTTATCAGAAAAACAAGTGAGTTACGGGTCACTTGTATCGGAAAACAGATCTTCGTTGCCCGTCAGATTCCACAAGAGACAATGCCCAGAGCAGTAGACTGGAGGTCTCTACAGGAGTCTGGTAGTCGGTATGTCATTGATTACACCCTTCCCGAAGACATTGAACGAAAGGTTCGTTCTCTGCTGACTTCGCTAGGTCTTGGATTTGCTGCAATTGATTTCGCAATAGACGAAATCGGAAACTTGTATTTCCTTGAGGCAAACCCAAATGGTCAATGGTTGGGGTACACCGATGAGATAGGCCTCCCGGCGGCTGCACATATGGCGCACTGCTTGGTGGAAAAGAGTCTACTCTAGGGATTGAAAGGAGGTGAATATGAACGGCGCTGAGATTTTTTCCGCAAAAGTTGCCGTAATCGTTAATCAGAAAGACGTCGACTTGTCGACTTTTCTGACCCGATGTGGCAACCCTAAGACGACGGACGACTAGTCCGCGTCCCGCCCCGTATCTCTGCGACAATGTAGAGATACGGGGTAAACTACCAAGTAATACCTATGAACGATCACAAAATTATCAAAACATTTTTACCAAGGCAACTGGACATAAAACATCTAGATCTCCTGCAATTTACCTTACAAAAATCGAACCTAATTGTATACGGCGAAATTCATGGCATCAAAGAAAATGCCGATGTCGTCTATAACTTGGTTAAAAAACTTGACATACAACGATTGGCTATTGAGGCCAGCCCTGCCGTGCTTGACTTCATCAATTCAGTAAAAACCGGTTCTTATGATTTTTCCCTAGTTGAGGAAAACCTTTTTGATTCGAGCATTCTATCTCTTGAGATGATAAAAACGATAGCAATTCTTCTGCAGCAAAATCAACTTAAAGAACTCGTTTTTATTGATACATTTTTTGACAATTTAGATGAGGATGCCATCATACCACCAAGCCCGCAAGAACGAGAAGAGCAGCTAGCTAAAAATATCCTCGGAATTGACGACTCTCTACCAACATTATGCATTATGGGACAATGGCATACGCAGCCCAAAGTTGTTACAGATGGCGGAACACGGCATGAATCAGCGTTATATCGCCTGAGAAAAACAAAACTAAATGTGCCGTTTATTCACAACATCTACCGACAAGGGCAACTATTTAATGATGGAAAAATAATTAAATTACCAGACAATCCAGCAGTGTCGTCTTGTTACGAGATTGTCCAGAAAACCGATATTGATTTTGACCTTCACGTACCCGAAGCGACAAAAATATCACTATGCTAAAATCATAGTATGAAAATAACGAGCTCTGCCTTCGCCGAAAACACTAAAATACCGAAAATTTACGCCAAACTCAGCGGTAATCAACGCCCACCACTCAAGATCAGCGACGTGCCAACAGACGCCAAAAGTCTGGCAATCGTCTGCCACGACCCTGACGCACCTGGGCGGGATGGATTCTATCATTGGACGGTTTGGAATTTACCGAGCAAAACCACTGAAATCACTGGCGAATCACTACCCGCAGATGCCGTCGAAGGTGTTACCAGTTGGGGCCGGCCTGGCTGGGGCGGGCCGCAGCCGCCGTTTGGCACGCACCGCTATCAATTTTACGTATACGCGCTGGATACGACACTGGATTTACCAAGCGACACTAGACCAAAAGAGCTCATCGCTGCACTCACGCCGCACATTATCGACCAGGCTGTGCTGACTGGAAAGTTTGGCGTGCTGGATATTTTGCGGCGGGGCTAAAGACAGCTATCTGGCTTACATCCGCGAAATATCAGCACGAAGTCGGTTGACCACTTCGGCGCGTTCAGCGATATTGCGGTCGTAAGCGTAAACTATATAACCTTCCTTATTGCTGCCGATTTTTGCAACCGTGCCATAAAACGGCGCGCAAATCTGTGAATGTCCAACTTGGTTTTCTGAATATATCTCACCATCCACGTAATATTTAGCTTTTCCCGCGCCATTGGCATAGATTATCAAACATTCATTTTCCAACGCTCGCGCCAGACAAAGCGTATCTATCATCATTTTTGAAGCCTTGATTTCAGCGTGCGCTGGCTTATTACCCCCAGTTGACCAATATGATGGAATGCAAATAACTTCCGCGCCCTGCTTAATCATTGAACGGAATAACTCTGGAAAAGCTAAATCCCAACAGATTGCCAGACCAATTTTACCAATCGGCGTATCAACAACCATGGCTTCATTCCCTGGCACCAAATATCGACGTTCAGGAATCCATAAATGATTTTTCCGATACCGAAGTTGTATCTCTCCCGACGGATCAATCAATAGCGCTGTATTGTAGTAATTGTTACCATCTTTACAGATGAACGAACCAGCAGCCAGATAAAGTTGCTTTTCACGCGCTATCTGGCATAGACGCGTAACTTCGCTAGACGATTCGCTCAAGGCGTATTCTAAATTATACGGAATCGGCCCAGTCAGTACGTCTTCCGGCAAAACCACTAGGTCGACTGGCTGTTGATTGCATAACTCGCTAACAAGCTTTTCTATTTTTGCCAAGTTGCGTCCAGCATCCAGCGGCACAATTTCCATTTGCACAGCAGCAACGGTAATCATTCTTTTCATGATCATAGTATAGAATTTATATTTTATAATCAACACTCGCTCAATCGCTCAGCAAACTGACTATTATAAAGCTCGGCATAAAAGTCGTTTTGCTGCAGTAACCCTAAAACAAACCTGGGGCTTAAGCAATAGAATTGCGGCCCATCAACATAGACCAATCAGCGGGAGTATTTTTAATAAGACTCAGATCAATAATCTTACCCTCTGTCCCTTTTATCCAAGGCATGTCTTGGTGAGAGAGGTCAGACAGCTCAGTTGCGGTTTTATTGCCGAGAAGTCTAATAACACGGTCAATAATCATCTTTTCTTCTTCTGTGAGGCCGCTTGAGTTAACTCGAGGAAGATACTTTCTTTGCATATACGTGTAGTAGCGACCCATAACCAAATCAAGCTCATTGCCTGCAATCATATTCCTCGTTGTAACAAGGAAAGAAACGGGTACCGGTCCATATTGGCGCTTGTAAAATTGCTCACCAGCTATTGCACGTCCTAATTTACTAAGCGCAAGCGTCTCTGTGAAATAGATCAGCTTATAAAACACTGTCTCACCAACGTTTGGCCACGCACCAACACGCTCAGCTAAGTAAAGAATAAGATTTCTATATTTAGCCTCGTCAATCTCAATAAATTCAACGCCCCCAACTGGTGCCGCGTTTACCACAATATTAGCATTTGGGTCGAGAAGGGTTTCAGTCCTAATACCAAAAAGTTCACTTATAGCCTGTAGCTCGGCATTTGATGGTATCCTTTCTTCCGTCTCTAATTGTTTATAGGTTGGTCGTGTCATTCCAAGAACACGAGCAACCTCATCCTGGCTCAACTTTGGATTAGCATTATTGCGCAGGTTGATAAGATTCTTTCCAAAACCCATAGCACTCCTTTTTAACGTATACACATTGTAGCATGTCCTAAGGCATTTTACAATAATCATGTAAAATAATTTACATAATATACTTGCAATCGTTACGTAAACTGCTATAATAAGAGCTACCGATCAGGTTCATAACATAAAAAGTGCGAGCTGATGCGGAGGGTCTAGAATAGCAAAAAAACGCCAGAAGCAACTGGCGTCTTAGGTATACAAGATTAACGACCCTCGTATACCTCTATTCTACGAAATATAGCATAATCGGTCAAGATTTATGACCAATGGAGGTAATTATGGGATCAAGTAGTACCCGCAAACGAAGCGATACACTTCGTATCAACAAGCTAGCAAGCCCTAAGACAAATACTGGTCTAGCTGGTGGTGCCGGCGGTGGATCGAATACACCACCGGATATTAATAACCTATGCCCGGTTAGGTTTCGAGTTAAACTAACACGAGACAATTTAACAGCAGGCACAAAATTAGTTCTTGACGAAACCACCCGCGTATTAACTACACCAGGTGGCGAGAATGTCGGAAAAGTCACTACCCAAACAATTAGGCGCCTTGAGTTGTGCACTAAATTAGGCGTTGCCTATCCTGCTATTACTGTTGTCGTCAATCAAGGAATCTGTTATGCGGAATTCTCACAGTAGGCACGCACAGTTGTCGCTGTTCGGTACTAGTCTTTGTGATGCCGATAACTTTACCCCCCTAATCAAACCATCCGACAAGGGGCTTATTATAAACCGCTGCCCCGGTAATTATATCAACATGGTCGACTGTCACTGTAAAGACATACATCTCTTCATTGACGAGGTGCACGGACTTAACTTTGAAAACAAGACGATACAAGGACCATCGCCATTGATAGACAGCATGGGTCCAGTAATCCCACGAGAGTGGTTTAATCGTGATCCATCTACGATTAGGCATGAAATAGTAGGCTTGCGTATTGGAGACATTATCACACCACGACCAAGAAAGAATTCCGCCGGCATCTTAACCATTAGTGACAACATCCGTATTGACCTATCTGCACTAAAGTTCCCTGTCTTCCAAGGAAAAAAGGTAGTGCTTTTTGCTACTGGTATTGATGTTGTCATTGAAAAACTGTGGTATAAACGATTTGCAATAAATTTATTTGAAGCAATTGCTTCAGGAGGGTTCTATGCTGTTACAGGAATGAATTTTTCGCTTTTTCTATATGAATGTCCTCTCGGTCATCTTATAAATTTAAACAAGTCACTTATTTTCTGTGAAGAATTAAGTAAACTAGGTGTTCCAGTAATACCACATATCTATGCAATTATTGATACTCATCGTGAGATGTGGGTCAACTGGCTTAAAAGACACCCCAATATCCAAACAGTGCTTATAAATACTCAAATGCAACGCGACCGTATCTCAATGTATGAGGTCGAACTGACAGTTGAAGCACTTCTCAAAAATACAGCAGTTAGCATTATTCTAAATGGAAGAAGTCTGGTAAGTCCTCCACACGACATAAACCCCCGGGTAATTGTAACAAATCAAGCAAATCTCAAGAAAAAAGCTATTGTGGAAAACTGTATCATCCGTAAGCAACTGAAAGAAACGGAGACAGTTAACGGTTTATTAGATTATCATGAAAAATTGCCCAATGGATTAGCCCAACTGCAGCTAAACCAGCAGTTTGATTATTTTTAGAAGCAAGTCTAGCCGGAAAGCTTGATTAATCTAGCACCGAACCACTTATTCAGCAAACTGACTATTACAGAACGCAACGCATAATCAGTCTCGTTTCAGCAGTTCGTTGTGCTTGCTCTGTTCAATACTGCTGCCGCTACGGACGACCGGGATCGAGTTGGGGTTGCGAATGGTACTCAATCATTCGCCCCTTTACCATCCGGGGTCAACGTTTATTTTATTACCACGCCAAACACCCAACGCTATATCCCAATTGGACAAAATCGCTCGCTCGGCTTATACTATTTTTAGCGTCGGGGTGTGGCGCAGTTTGGTAGCGCGCACCGTTCGGGACGGTGAGGTCGCTGGTTCAAATCCAGTCACCCCGACCACAGGAATTATCTAACGCGCATGTTCACCAACAAGAACCTCTGGCAACTAGCAAACTAAAGGAGGTTTTATGCAGCGGCGAGTCAATGTACGCGGAATTATTATCAACGATCAAGGCGAGATGTTTTGCCAGAAATTAACCGCAAATAATGGCGTGGGGCGAGAGTTTTGGTGTACGCCGGGCGGTGGCTTGGAAATGGGCGAAAGCTTACTTGACGGCCTACGCCGGGAAATGCTCGAAGAAACGGGCGTCGAACCTACGATCGGCAAGCTACTATTCATCCAACAATTCACCGACACCAATCCTTCGTCTAAATATGGCATGACTGAACAACTCGAATTCTTCTTCCTCATCACCAACTGGCAAGATTACCAGCATATCGACCTGGAGCAAACATCGCACGGCGTCGAGGAAGTGGCGGAATGCGGCTTTGTCAATCCGAAAACCACACGGATTTTGCCGAGTTACCTAACAGGGGTTGACCTAAACTGGCTGGTTAATGAATCAACCGATGTTCAGATGATGAGCGAACTATAACAAGTTTAGCGCATAGCTCGAATCATCTTCCTCAGCTGCTCAACCGCCCGAGCACGACGTTCTTCTGTCCAATAGGTATCAGCGGTGGCCTTCTCGCCATCGACTATGGTTTCCTGCAGGAAATGACCGACCACACGACCATCCTTCAGCGCCGTCACGTCAGGAACATACACTCGCGGTTGGCCATTCTCATCAGTACGAAGATGAGGCTTTAACTTCTCAACTAATTTTTTGTACGTATCATCATTGGTTTCGCGGGCATGGCGAATGTCGAGATAGTAAATCTTATCCAGCCCTTCGGTTTTGGCGGCTTCATCGACGATTGGTGCTAGCTGCTGACACCACGGACACTGCTGAAAACCAAGGAAAATCAAGCCGCTGCCTGATTCAAATTTCTCCAAAACCTCGCCGGCCGAAGCAAAGACGAAACGATTGTCATCAGCCACGCGGGAGTAAGCGGCCTTGAAACGAGCAGCGTCTGATGGCTGCGGTGACGCTGGCACGTGCGAGCGTGACCAGATATACCAGCCGCATATGACGATGGCAATGATACCAACAAAACCGATGGCCAAACACAGCCATGTATTCTGGTTTGTGGCTATTTTCGCATGTTTCATCTGGACCTCCCTCACTTCCCTTTGACGCCGAAAAATTTCCGTGCTCGCTCGGTCACCGGATGATCCATCACCTGCTCCGGCGGACCGTTTTCGATAATCTCACCCTTGTCCAGGAAAATCATCCGGGTGGCTACTTCGCGCGCAAACTTCATCTCGTGCGTGACGATGACCATGGTCATGCCCTTGGCAGCAACCTCACGAATCACGTCTAGTACTTCACCAATCATCTCTGGATCAAGCGCTGAAGTTGGCTCATCAAACAACATAATGTCCGGCTCCATAGCTAGGGCTCTAGCGATGGCGACGCGCTGCTTTTGCCCGCCCGAGAGCTGCGAAGGAAAGGCATTGGCTTTGTCCGCCAATCCCACGTCCGCCAGCAGTTTCTTCGCCAGGCGCGTCGCCGCTCGATCAGACAATTTGCGTAGCTTCCGCGGCGCTAGTTTGATGTTATCCAGCACGCTCAAGTTTGGGAACAAATTAAACGACTGAAACACCATGCCAACTTTTTGGCGCAGGGCGTTCAGGTCGACTTTCGGCGCTGTCGTCTCTACCCCGTCGATGACAATGCGCCCGCCCGTCGGCGTCTCCAGCAGATTCAAGCAGCGCAAAAAGGTTGATTTACCAGAGCCACTTGAACCAACGACTACGACCACTTCGCCTTCGTGAATGTCAACGTCGATGTCCCTGAGCACACGATTGCTGCCAAACTGTTTTTTGAGGTTAGCCACTGTGATAATTGCCGATCGCTCAGTACTCGGCTGCGCCACTTCTCTCACCTTATTCACTGCCATCTTTTAGCCTCCTCTCCACTCGGGTCATCACGCGGGTAAATATCGCGGTCAACGCCAAGTACATCACCGCTGCAGCAAACAATGACTGAAACGCCGTAGCGGTTTGAAAACGAATATTATCAGCGCCGCGCATGATGTCATTCAGCCCAATCCAGCCGACGACTGAAGTTTCTTTCAACAGAGCGATGAATTCGCTAATCAGCGCCGGCAACGAATTTTTGAGCGCTTGTGGCAAAATCACCAGACGCATGGCCTGCCAGCGGCTAAAGCCCAGCGAACGAGCTGCTTCCATTTGCCCTTTGTCGACACTTTCGATACCACCGCGGATGATCTCGCCAATGTACGCACCACTATTGATACCAAAGGCAATGGCTGCCACAAAAATCTTCGGCATAAACTGGTACGAGCCAAAGACGACGTAGTACATAATCAACAGCTGAACCAGAAGCGGCGTGCCCCGAATGATGTCGACATAAATCTTGCCAATCCAGTTGAGCGGTTTGATCGTCGAGGTACGAAGCAGCGCTACCACGAGGCCAATGATTGTACCGAGGAGTAATGATAGGACTGTTAGCACCAAGGTTACCTCTAGACCGTGCCACAGATACAACCATCGACCGTCGCCAAAGATCACTTCCAGGAAATTCATGGTTCAAGCTCCTTTTTCTTCATCGATTCAAGAGCCCTCGGCCCAAAATGTTTGCGAATGAGATTGTCATACCGACCGTCCTTTTTCATCTCCGCCAATACTCGGTTAACTTTTTTTAGCAAGTCGTGATTATTGTTTTTGATAGCAATTGCATAGTGCTCGCTTGATAACTCACCCGGCAAAATCTCTAGGTCTGGAAAGCCAGCCGTGTATTGAGCAGCGGGCGCATCATCCAAAATAACCGCCTCGACGCCGCCAGCATTGAGCTCCGTCAACACACTTGGCGCGGTTGGGAATTGTGACACGTTAGCGCCAGCAATTTTCCCGGCCAGCGTATCACCCGTCGTACCTAACTGTACACCAATTTTCTTACCCGTCAGTTGATGTCGATTACGAATTAGGCTACCTTTTTTGACAATGATCCGCTGCGAAGCTGAATAATACGGCTCAGAAAATAACGCATTTTTGGCACGCTCCGGCGTCACCGACATGCCGGCAACCGCTATATCAATTTGCCCCGATTCCAGCGCTGGCAGCAACCCGTCAAACGACATGTCTTCAATCTTTAGCTCTTTATTCATGCTGCGGGCAATTTCCTTCGCCAAATCAACGTCAAAGCCAACAATTTCATCGCCCTGCTTGTATTCGAACGGCTTAAACCCGGCGTTAGTGCCCATCACTAACACCTCATCGCTTTTACCAAATCCACCTTCTCGCTGCAAAATGTCAAACGCCATAAAGCCAATCAACGCTACAAACAGCCCCAGGCCTATCCACCAACTAATGCCAAATCTACGGCGTCGCGTTTTTGTTCCGTTCATGCTTAGCTATAGTATACGCGTTTTGAAGGAAAATGATAAGCCCCCAAACCAGCCCGCAAACATAGCTAAAAATGATATAATACTAACTATGAGCACATCTCCACCTAGTCGCGGTGCCAACAACCGCATTGTCGTTCGCGTGGCCATCGTCCTGTTGCTACTCTTTAGTGCCATCTTCTTCGTTACCAGCCGCTACAAAATTGTGCAATTTCGTGATGCCAAGATTGACGAAATTTTATTTTATTTCAAGAACGGCCTAGCAGGCGGGCAGTCCAGCAGTTTCACCTCGGCCGTCTGGGAAAATATCCCTTACGTCATTGGGCTGCTCATTATCCTACTGCTACCAATTGTCCTGAAGCTGCGCTGGAAGAAGCGACCACTCCGCCTGCGCCACCAAGCCTATTACGCAGGCGGCCTATTCATGATCAGCCTGGCGCTATTAGTCCAAAGTTTCAGCATCCCGGCCTACATCATCGCCCTCGCCCAGTCGTCAAAGATCTATGACCAACGTTATGTCGATCCACGCGGCGTCAAACTGACCTTTCCAGCCACCAAGCGTAACTTGATCTACATCTATGTTGAGTCACTGGAAAATACGCCCGCCTCCAAGGCTAGTGGTGGCATGAGCGATAAATCAGTCATCCCGGAGTTGGAGAAATTAGCCCTGACCAACACCTCATTCTCACACCAAGCCTCAGGCCTTGGCGGCGCCCTGCCTGCACACGGCACCACCTGGACGGTAGCCGGCATGACCGCTCAATCCGCCGGTGTGCCGCTCAAGGACGGCGGCGTGTTCGGTGACCGCGACCGCAACGGTATGGGTGATTTCAATCAATTCTTGCCGGGCGCTTACACCCTCGGGCAGGTGCTCGAAAAAGCTGGCTACAACCAGTCATTCGTCATGGGCTCAGACAAAGCCTTCGGCGGACGCGACAAATTACTGGAGCAACACGGCAATTACCACATCATTGATTTTACCTACGCCCAAAAGCATGGTTTAATCCCCCAAGATTACAAGGTATGGTGGGGCTACGAAGATAAAAAGCTCTTTCAATTCGCTCGCGATGAAGCCACCCGCCTCAGTAAATCCGACAAGCCATTCAACCTGCAGATGCTGACTGTTGACACTCACTTCACCGACGGCTGGATGGACAAAGACATCTGCAAACAGCAGTTTGAAGCAAAGTATGATAATGTCCACTCCTGTGCTTCCAAACAAATTGCAGCCTTCGTTGACTGGGTTAAGCAACAGCCATTTTACGCCAATACCACCATCATCATTAGCGGCGACCACCTCGGCATGCAGACGCCCTATTACGAAGAAAAGATTGCGGGCGCTCCCTACCAACGAACCATTTATAACGCCTTTATTAACCCCGCTGTCCAGCCAACTCGCGCCACCAACCGCCAATTTGCCACCTTTGATATGTATCCATCGACCTTGGCGGCACTGGGTGTAACAGTGGATGGTGAGCGCATGGGACTAGGCACGAATTTATTCTCGAATCGCCAGACGCTGGTTGAAGAATTTGGCGGCATCGACCAGCTCAATGCTGAACTCGCCAAACGCTCAACTTACTACGAGCGACGAATCCTGAGTAGCTCATAAATAAACGTCTCGCCCATAATAAAATCCGACGAGTCGCCCCGTCGGATTGAGCTTGTACAACGCACTTTATGCGCCGTAGCCGTTCGGGTTATTGCTCTGCCAATTCCAGGCGTCGCGGCAAGCATCCTCAATTGTCAATTCCGCTCGCCAGCCCAGTTCTGCCTCCGCTAATCCCGGATCAGCATAGCACGCGGCGATGTCGCCCGGCCGACGTGGCGTGATTTGGTATGGGACGTCCCGACCAGACGCTGTTTCAAACGCTTTCACCAACTCCAACACCGACGTACCGCGGCCAGTACCGATGTTATACACCTTATACTCATCCGGCCCGCCTAAATGTTCCAGCGCCGCCACATGCGCCCGCGCCAAATCAATCACGTGAATATAATCGCGCACGCCCGTGCCATCCGGCGTGTCATAATCATCGCCAAACACACTCAAATGGTCGCGCTTGCCGACTGCCACTTGCGATACGAACGGCAGCAAATTATTCGGAATGCCCGACGGATCTTCACCGATACGGCCGCTCGGATGGGCGCCAACGGGATTGAAATAGCGCAGCGAGGTAAACTGCCAGCCCTGCCTGGTTGCCGCCACATCGCGAAGGATGTGCTCGATCATCAGCTTGGTTTGGCCGTACGGATTAGTCGCCGACAGTGGCATATCCTCGGTAATCGGCAGCCGCGCCGGGTCGCCATACACTGTTGCCGAACTCGAAAAGACCAGCTTTTTCACATCAAATTCCTGCATGACATCCAGCAGCGTCAAGGTGCTTTCCAAATTGTTCTGATAATACAGCAGCGCCTTTTCCACCGACTCGCCGACAGCTTTCAGACCCGCAAAATGAATCGCTGCGTCAATCGTCTCAGACCTAAACAGCTCCGCCAGCCGCGCCCGATCACGTAGGTCAAACTCATAAAACGGCACCGACTGGCCGGTAATTTCCTCAACCCGCCGCAAACTCTCGACGGATGAATTCGACAAATTATCAACCGCCACCACGCTATGGCCCGAGGCCAGTAGTTCAATGATAGTGTGGCTGCCGATATACCCAGCACCGCCAGTAACGAGAATGTTCATGAAGTACCCCTTTCGATATGATTATAGTATTATTATATCAGATGCACACTGTAACCATCCCGCCAAACCTGCTCGCAGCACTGACCCATAATCCATACATTAACAAACTGTATATTTTTGGTTCGCGGGCCGTATTCGATGATGACCAATTTTCCGACATTGATCTTACAGCCATAACCGATTATCCAGAAGTTGCCGAAGATTATACGCGCAAAACCCTCGAAGGTCAGTTTGGTATTATTGCGACGTACACTATTTCTCAGAACAATCATGAAATCGCCCGATCGTTTTTCCTGAGCGGTATGAGCTTGTTTCATAAACTTGACATTGGTTTTTCCTTGCCTAATCAAACTAAATTATTCCCGAACTCAGCCTTGCTGTTCAACAATAACCATGCCAAACAACCAGATAAAAAGTCCGTCAAAACATGGACAGAATCGCCCCGGCAGTATGAATATCTGGATATTTTGATAGGTTCGCTGCGTTATGTCAAACATCGGCATCGCCAGGAGTATTGGTCGGCGTACAAGTGTTATCACGGATTTATCGAGCAATTAGCCCAAGCGCGAAGTGCAGGTCGCCCGGCTGAAAATATATATTAAGGAACTAGACAAGCAGCATAACGATGAGATCGTAGGATTGTTCTTTTCCAGCGACATCCGTAGTAAAGAGCGAACATATTACGAGTTTATCAGAGAATTGGTTGATGAGGAGCAAATCTTGCCAGAATTTAGCGACGGTATTTTAAGGGTTTGGGAGGAGTATCTAGGCGCATCACACTAATGCCATTAAGTAGCGCCGCCAGCTCACTACCCGGCCAAATATACCTAAAGTTTTGCGGCGGGCGAAATACTGGCAGAACCTGACGTAACTGTGATAAAGAAATTGGCTGGTCGTAGCGCGCTGGCGCCAGTATTTCTAACGCGCCACACTGTTTCCGCCCCGCATAATAGCGCGAAAACCACTGCGCGGCTTGCTCATCCGTATCATACCCAGTAAGCCGCATCAACTCATCCAGTGGATAACGCATGACACGTCTAACCCGAAATTCGCCAATAACCGCTCGGTCGCCCCCTGACGAGTAAACGACTACGGTTAGCTCATCGTCTTTGCTGTGGCGCGGCAAGGATTTACGAAATTCCCATCGCTTCTCACCACGAAAAATTTTCTCTGCATAGCGGGTTTGGATGGACATCAGAATGCGAATTTGGCTCATGTCTTCAGTATACGGTACACGTTTATCAGGTGGCAAATCCCGAATTAGCACTCTTGCACTGAGAGTGCTAATTTGCTATGATAATCATATCAATTATCCCCGCTCTGTCTCTCGCCGCGGCGCATCATAAATACGGACTCAGAAAAGCCCAAAAATCAAAGGAGGACCTATGCCACCAAATATGCAAGAAGAGCTTGAGCAGCCGCTGGAGAAATTCGGCACCGATATCACAGCACTCGCCAGGGAACATAAACTTGATCCGGTTATCGGGCGCGACGAGGAAATTCGTCGTACCATGCAAATCCTCAGCCGGCGCACCAAGAACAACCCGGTGCTGATCGGTGAGCCGGGCGTCGGTAAAACCGCCATCGTCGAGGCCCTAGCGCAGCGTATCGTCAAGGGCGATGTGCCAGCGTCGCTGAAAGACAAGCGACTGATTTCCTTGGAAATTTCCAGCTTGCTGGCGGGCGCGAGCTTTCGCGGCCAATTTGAAGAACGCCTCAAAGCAATTTTGAAAGAAGTTGAAGAAGCCGCCGGTGAAATTATTTTGTTCGTTGATGAAATTCACACCATGGTCGGTGCGGGCAAAACCGAAGGCAGCATGGATGCCGGCAATATGCTCAAACCCGCCCTGGCGCGCGGTAAATTACACATGATCGGCGCGACAACCTTGGCGGAATATCGCCAGCATGTCGAGAAAGATGCAGCCCTAGAGCGGCGCTTTCAACCAGTCTATGTCGGCGAGCCGAGTTTTGATGACACTGTGGCGATTTTGCGCGGCTTGAAGGAAAAGTACGAAGTCCATCACGGCGTTAAAATCTCTGACGATGCCATCGTGGCGGCGGCGCGGCTGTCCACCCGCTATCTGCCCGATCGCTTTTTACCTGACAAAGCGGTCGATTTGTTGGATGAAGCCACCAGCGCTCTGAAGATGCAGCTGGAGAGTGTGCCGATTGCTCTTGATCGGCTGAATAACCGCCGTTTGCAGCTGGAGATTGAAGAAGCCGCGCTGAAAAAAGACAAATCCGACCACGCCAAGGCCCGCACAGACGAAATCAAGCAGCAGATCGCCGACCTTCGGACTCAGGCCGAGGTGATTGACAGCAAATGGCAGCACGAAAAAGACATTCTCCAGACCGTCAATACCGCTACCGAAACCATGGACAGCCTGCGCTCACAGTTGGAAATCGCCGAACGCGACGCCGATCTGGCCACCGCCAGCCGCATCAAATACGGCGACCTGCCAGAGCTGGAGAAAAAGCTGGCCGCCGCCCGCCAAGAACTGGCGGCTATCCCGCCGGCTGACCGCCTGCTGCGCGAAGAAGTCACTCCCGATGACATCGCCAGCGTGGTGGCGCGCTGGACGGGTATTCCGGTGGAGCGGCTGATTGAGACCGAATCCAGCAAACTAGCCAAATTGGAGGAGCATATTAGCACGCAAGTAATTGGTCAAGACAAGGCCATTGCCGCCGTAGCCAGTGCCATTCGCCGTTCGCGTGCTGGCCTCAGTGATACCAACCGACCAATCGGCTCCTTCCTCTTCCTTGGTCCAACCGGGGTCGGTAAAACAGAGGTAGCCCGCAGCCTGTGCCGCGAACTATTTGACGACGAACACGCCATGATCCGCATCGATATGAGTGAGTACATGGAGCGGCACGCCGTGGCCCGCCTGATTGGCTCGCCGCCGGGGTACGTAGGCTACGACCAAGGCGGACAACTCACCGAAGCAGTGCGCCGCCGCCCCTACAGCGTGGTGCTGTTTGACGAAATTGAGAAAGCTCACCCCGACGTCTTTAACGTGCTCCTCCAGGTGCTCGACGACGGCCGCCTGACCGATGGCCAGGGGCGAACAGTCGATTTTTCTAACACAGTCATCATCATGACCAGCAATGTCGGCTCGCAGGCGATTATGGACTTTTCTGGCGACGATTTGTCGGCACTGGATAATCAAATGCTTGAGGTGCTCAGGCAGCACTTCCGTCCGGAATTTCTCAACCGCATCGATGACATTGTTATTTTTGACCGCATTCGACCAGAGGCCATGCGAGCAATTGTCGATGTCCAGTTGAAACGCGTTGCTCGCCAAGTCAAAGACAGCCGCGACATCGCGCTAGAATTTGACGATAGCGTCCGCGACATGTTGGCCCGCGACGGCTATGACCCGGCCTTTGGCGCCCGCCCGCTGAAGCGCTTGGTACAAAAGCGCGTGCTTGATCCGTTGGCGCTGGAGTTAATTGATGGGCGGATTCATGACGGTATGGCGGTGACGGTCAGTGTCGTCAACGACCGCGTGACGTTTCAATAATATAATTCCTTCATTCTTATAAATCACGGATACCTGCTTCCGTATGGTTTGGGCCATTCAAGGTTGTGCCCATAACATGAAAAGTGCCCCAGCCATCAACTGGAACACTTTTCGTTAGATCGCTTTCGAGCTGAGACAGACACGCTACTCAGTTTGGTTAGCCTCCACCCGCGTCAGTTTATCGACCATCGGCAAGATCAAGTAGATACCAATGATGGCTGCCGCCAGACCGATACCAACGATGGCAAAGTACGTTGGTGTTAACACCGGCTTCAGCGTCGTCGAGAATGTGCTGGTAAACACCGCCCCCGTCCATACGCCAAGGCTACACGACAGAATCGAGGTGATCAGCAGTGGCGCCACCGACTCAACCATCACCAAGCGTTTCAGTTGAATGAGACGCATACCGCCCAGCCGCAAAGTGTATAGCGAACGACGACGTTCCATCAGCCCACCAATCGTCGAGACGATCAAGCTTGCCACCGCCACGAACAGCGTCACGCCGATACCGACATAGGCTAAGTCGGCAAACTCGCGAATCGTTGGATTGATATGCGGCTTCTTGGCATCAGTACCGCTCACTGCATAGGTTAAATCGTACTGATTAGCCTTCGCCGTCACCAAGGTGCGCAGCTTCTCGATGTCATCGTCTGATTTCAATGTCACCAAATACTCTTTAGCGCCATTCGTATCAACCCGGTCATTAATCAGCGACACCTTTTTGACCACCGGCTTATCAAAATTCAGCAGTGCAAATTGGTCGGGTTGAGCACTATTCGGACACGCGTGCTCGGTGTACATTGCCAAATCCTGACAGCGAATTGCATCGCCGTCCTCGCGCGGATAGATCGTCGCCACCGACGTGATGTAAGTTTTCTGTTTGAGCTGCTCTGTCATATCACCCGGTAACGACTGACCGATGACAACTGCCGTGCCGCGCTTCAGTTGCGAAAAGCCGTTATCCTTGATAGCTTGAGCGTTTAAGCCTTCAATACCGCTAGTTGCCGTCAAGTAAAAGCTGCCCGCAAACAGCGCCAATACCACGCCGCTGACGCTGCGGAAAATTGTCCGCGAGTGCACTGCTGTACGCTTACCAGCGATCAGCATCGAAGCGTTATTAGCCCAGCGCGCTGCCAACAGCGACAGTTTATTCGTCAGCCAGCCGCCAGCCAGAATCAGCCCAAACATCACCAGCAGCAGGGCTACCATCAGCAGCAACGTCGGCATGGCTGATTCTTTATTCTCCGCCAGCCAGTCTAACCCTGGCTTCGACGATAGCCACGCAAAGATCGCGATACCAGTTGCCGGCACCAGCGCCCGCCAAACACGTAACTTCTTCACCTTTTCAAGTGAACGCGACACGCCCAGCGGCGAAATTTGTGCTCGACGCATCCGTCGCCAGTTAACAAACATTGTCAGCCCCAGCGTCAATCCGATAATCAGCGCGTATTGCGTGCTAGTTAATGCTAAGTCACTAGGATTAAATCGCATGCCGTCCATCTTGAAAGCCTGTAGCGGCGCTTGCAGCAGCCAGAACGCGCCCAGCCCAATTAGTACACCCACCACCGACGCCAATAGCGATTCTAACATCAACACCAGCCCCACTTGCTGCTTAGTTGCGCCAATCAGCCGCAAGGCGGCATAGCGTTTCTCACGCTGCGCGGCGCCCAGTTGCGTTGCTACTGACACGAAAATGACAATTGGAAACAGCAGGATCGTCCCGCCGACACCAAATACAATGATCGCTACCGGATCAAATACAGCGTTCGACTTCAATCCATTGGTATCCGTCCGATAGACATCGGCAAAGTATGACGGCTGTCCCTGAGATTTGGTAAAAGCATCGCTCTCGGCCACTTCCTCGGCGCTCGCGCCACGTACCATCATCAATGCATCCGGGCTGGCAACATATTCGCTAGGAATTACGCCAAGGTATTTGGTATTTTTACCAAAACGTGCCAAGATATTGTCCTCTGGATGCTGAGCAACCGCATCGGCCAACGCTTTTGATAAGTAGTATTCACCAGGACGCGGCGTTTTTAGCTTAGCAAACTGCGGCGATTTAGCTGTGCCGTACATTGAATAAGACTGGATGGACTGACCGCGCCATTTCGACGCATCGCCACGCCAGGTACCGCCAATTTTCAGCGGTTCAACGCCCTCAATCGGTTTTTGTTCAGCTGCACCGCGAGCCGCCTGATACGCCGCCGTATTAATTGCTAGCCCACTAGCGCGCCCCTTTATCCCGTTGATACCAGCCGTAAAGCAGCACACCAGCACGATCCCCAGCGCCACCGCCGCCGTGGTCAGGCCCAGACGCGCGAACGACTGGCGGCCAGACTTTTGTAATAACATCCAACTAACGCTCATCGGATAATCCTCGCATTAGTTTTATTAAGTCTCGCCCGCATTGGATTTACCGCCGCCTCAGCACCAGAAATTTGCCCATCACGAACAATAATTTCCCGATCAGCATAAGCGGCAATCGTTGGCTCGTGCGTCACCATGATAACTGTCGTACCGTGGTCTTTGGCAGTTTTAATAAATAGCTCCATAACCTTTTCTGAATTGAGACTATCTAATGAGCCAGTCGGCTCGTCAGCAAACAGCACTTTTGGCTCAATCACCATCGCCCGAGCAATCGCTACACGCTGCATTTGTCCGCCCGACAACTCACCGAGCATACTGTCAGCTTTACTCGCCAGCTCAACCTTATTCAGCCATGATTTCGCCTGTTGATAGGCCTCTTTGCGTTTGACGCCGTTGAGTAGCAGCGGCAATGCCACATTATCCAGCGCTGTCAGCTCCGGCACCAACTGCCCAAACTGAAAGACAAAACCAAAACTGGTGCGCCGCAATATGCTGCGCTTATCATCACCCATCTTATCAATCCGCCGGCCGTCGAAATCAATCTCGCCGCTATCAACCTTGGTAATCGCCGCCAAGCTATGCAGTAGCGTCGACTTACCAGAACCTGACGGACCCATAATCGCCAGCACCTCGCCTGCCTCGACATCCAAGCTGACGCCGCGCAGCGCGTGCGTTTGCCCGAACGACTTTGTAATATTTTTAGCGCTAATTATTGGTTTGCTCATGCAAAATTTCCTCCTTTAGTCGCGTTAACCGCGAAATAGTTAATTCAATCCAGCGCAAATCCGCCTCCAAATGATACAGTGCATGATCAATCAGCAGCATGTCTGACAAGTTACTATCACGCCGCTGCGCCGTCAGCTCGCGCATCCGCTGGATGTGCGCCTGTCGTTGGTTGTCCAAATACGGTGACGCATCGCCATCCTTCAGAATAGCCAGCACTGCTTTGACATACATCGTCGCTTGTAGTTGTGGCGACGGCGCCTCTGGTGATTCCAGCCAGGCCTGCAAATCGTGCTTACCCTCGTCAGTAATTTCATAACGAACCCTGTCTGGTCCGCCCGATTCGCCGGTATCAGCAATCTCCTTGACCTTATTGTCGCGCTTGAGCCGTGCCAACGTTGAATATATCTGACCGGCTAAAATTGGTTTATCCTTACCAAAATAGCCGTCATACTTTTTCTTCAACTCATAGCCGTAATTTGACTCTTCTGCCAAAAAACCTAATAGGGTATATTGAACGTTCATACTCTTACTGTACACCCGATGGTTAGTTATTGCAATAGTTTTATTCACTCAGTGTATAGTTTATGCTGACGGCTGACTACTCATTCTCTTGCCATGTTGTCCACTCCATCACAGATACCTCATTCCGTAGACCACCGCCCGAACGCGGGTAGACTTCACCAGAATGCATACTATTATGCAATTTTGACGTATAATGGATGCATGGTTCAATTTTGCCGAGTATATAACAAACGGCGCTCTGTCAAGTCGGCCGCGTTGGGAGTTAGCAAAATTCTCAGCTTGCCACAATACTTACTGCTAGCAGTTGTTTTATCGTTGCTGTTTGCACTCATTATTTTCTTTGCCATCAACGCCAATTTTTATGGCCCGCTGATGATGTCGCGACTACCAATACTGGATAAGGTTGCCCTTTTGGGAACCATGTTCATTGATATATTCAAACAGGGCTTCAGCTCGCTAAACGGCGCGCTACTGCTCATGGTGTCACTCCTCCAAGGACTGTCAATTACCGTCGTCATTTTCACTGTCAAGAAAAATAAGCGTAATGAACAGTCGGTCACTCGACAAGTCGGACTCAGCGGCTTGGCCTCCGTGGCTGCCGCCATCGGTTTGGGCTGCGTTCCTTGCGGCACGTCACTCATCCTGCCGCTCGTTGCCGTGTTCTTCTCAGGCGCCGCCACAGCCACTGCCGCCACTGTCGCCAGCACCCTCGTGCTGATCCTAGCCCTGCTATTAAGCCTCTTTTCACTCTACAAGTCTGGACAAATCGCCTTTATGTATACCGAATTAGCAAAACAGGGGGACATATGAATCGACAAAAAACAGCCGGCATAGCACTCATTTGGGTCATCTTGGGGATTATGATCACGGGAATTGTAGCACTATTTATTTATGGTATTGTCAATCGCCCGCCAAATCGCCACATTGGTGACGGCAAGCCGTGGAACGAAAAGATGTCGCAAGGCTCTACTGAGGCCAAGCACGTATTCGTTGACTATACTGATTATTTCTGCTCATTCTGTGCCGAAGTTGAAGCAGCCACCAACGCTGATTTCTTCAAAAATGAGTATCTCAAATCAGGCAAAGTTCGCTACGAACACCGCGTGGTGACGCTGCTCAAAGAAGTTACCGACAACACAGAAACTGGCGCTCACGCTGCTTTTTGCGCCGCTGACCAAGACAAATATTGGCAATATACACACGACATCGTGCCGCGTATCAAACGTGATTATTTTGACAAAGGAATTGGTGTGAAAAACGTTGCCGTGCCGCAAAAAATTCCACCGCTGCCGCTAGACTACTTCCTGGCGTCCGCTAAAAATATTGGTATGGATGAGGCGAAATTTACTGACTGTATGACGAAAAAACCGCACCAAAAAGAGATTGATAACAGCACCCAAAAAGCCCTTTCACTTGGCGTGAGCGGCCTGCCATACATGGTAATCAATGATTATGTCGCCAGTGGATTTATGGGCGGCGAAAATGGACTAAAAGCGATTTTGAAAGCCGGCGGAGTAAACTAATGTCTGCCAAAAAAACGCAAACGAAACCCCAAAAATTATCAAAAGAACGACCGTCAACTCAGCCTCGTCGTGAGGCAAAAAACAACACAGCCCCCCACAGTACATCCAAGCTGAGCAGCATTTTATTCACCACCCTACTCTTGCTGGCGGTAGCCGCCATGGCAGCGTTATTTTATCTCCAATCCGCGCAACCACCCGTCCAGCGCCCAACAATCTCGGAAGATGAAAAATATTACTTCACCGACTCACGCTATGCCGGCATCCGCTCCAAATTCGTAACGCGCGACACCAAACACGAAAAAGTCTCAATTGAATACCCAATTACCAGCAATTCCAAAATCAACAAACTCATCGCCCGAGCAATCGACCGCGCCGACGGCGATTTTCGCCACACCGCCACTAACGCTCCGACATTCGACCGACCAATGACGGAAACCATCAGCTACCAGGTTACGCATAATAATTCGGTGGCTTTATCAATCATTGTCAATATTAAGCAAGATATGCACGGCGCGCATCCGGTGTCGCTGACGCATTTTTGGACGTTTGACAAGAAGTCTGGCGAGGTGATTGGCTTGGATAACTTGACCGAGAAATCGGAGGAAGCCATCAAAGCAATCGTGACAGCTGCCCGGCACGACGTCGCGCAAACCATCAAACAGCGCCAGCAACCAGAAGCGAATCTTGATGAGATGATCACCAAGGAGACGTTATCGAACTTCACCATCACTGATGATGGTAACACCTTGACTTGGCCAATTGGACAGGCTTCGCTTTTACCGTCAGCCTACGGCGAGCTGACCATTAAAGTGCCGACTACTGCTGTTGCCAAATATCTGCAAAATTCGACGGCCCAAAAGCTAGCCAACTTTCCCAAGCCGCCAGAACCAAAGCCAGCGCCTGCGGCGCCAACACCCGCAAACCCAGGTAAAGTGATCGCCTTGACATTTGACGACGGGCCGGGACCGTACACCGCGCAGCTGCTAGATATTTTGGATCAACATGGCGCTAAGGCCACCTTTTTCCTGATTGGCAGCAAAGTATCCGCGCAAGCCGATGTACTGCGGCGCATCCATGTGCGCGGCCACCAACTAGGCAATCATTCGTGGTCGCACCCAGAGTTACCCAAGCTGCCGGTTGACCAAATTGCTGGCGAAATTGACCGCACCAACGAAGCCATCAAGCAAGCCACCGGAATTAAACCAACTGTTATGCGCCCGCCTTATGGTGCAGTCAACAGCGCTGTCTTGGAACAACTTCGCCTGCGGGGCATGTCGTCAATCTTGTGGTCGGTCGATACCCGCGATTGGGCCGACCGCAACAGCGACATCGTCTGCTCGCGCGCCGTCGCTGGCGCCCACCCTGGAGCCGTCATCTTGATGCACGACATTCACCAAACCTCAGTCAATGCTGTACCGTGCATTCTCAGCGCACTGAAGCAACAGGGCTATTCGTTTGTGACGGTGCAAGGATTGATCGGCAATATGGCGGCGGGAGTTGGGTATCCGTAGAATCCGAGCGTTAAACAGCAACGACGCCAGTAAATTGCGGCAGCTATTCTATCTTGTCTATCTCAAACACTTTGTATTTTGAAGTTGCGCCGCGCAGCAATTTTACCTTTGACGAGGATACACCAAAATGTTTTGCCAGTAATTTTACCGCCGCCAAATTCGCCCGCCCCTCAATGGCTGGCGCCTTGGTGTAAATCGTCAGCGAGCCGTCGTCATTTACTGCCACCTCTTCGCGGTGTCGGCAGTTGGGTTTGAGATGGACGGAGATTTTCATGGTTAATATCCTACCGGCTTTATCATATTACCTTTCCTTTAGTACTATTATACCCCTCAAGCCAAGCCTTACGTATTGTAATAGGCAACGCAAAGTTGCTCGCCAAGACACTAAAATTACGCTATGCTATTAGAAAATAAATGAAAGGGCGCCAAATGATTTTTGCAAAAAAACTTAAACAATTACGTCAACAAGCCGATTGGTCACAAGAGCAACTAGCCGATCGACTCAACGTTACGCGACAAGCAGTTGCTAAGTGGGAACGAGGTGCTGGCTTTCCAGACATAGACAACGTGCAAGCGCTAGCAAAATTATTCAACACTAGCGTGGACGAGCTGCTCGACTACACGCGAGCAGGACTGGCTTCGGCTATGCGCGAACCGCTTGATCTTGACGCCTACCCGACAGATACGAAAGGATATTCAGCATCCGACCTGGCAGTTGCAGACAAATTTGCCGACGCCGACCAAATTGAATCGCTAAATCGTCACAGACGACTAACGTGGTGGCAAAAAATCATCGACTTTTTCGTAGGAGCTGGAACGCTTGATGTGGCTTTTTCCGGCGAAGCCATTGGACAACTTAAAGGCGATAGACGCTATTATCTGGTTGAAAAATCTGGTCGCTCATGGATCGTCGAAGTTACAAAGACATACATTGAACGACGTGAACTAGCCGAGGCCTTCCCTCGCAAAGGATTGACGGTTGGTGATTATATGTATCGGCGAAGCGGGTTTATTGTAAAACTATTAAATAAACACGCTCGGCATTAGACATCTCCGACCATAGTCAACGCCTGCCGCAAACTCCGCACTGGCGCCACATATGGTACATCAATTTCTGCAAAATGCTGGCGAGCCGCAGTAATTTTACCTCGCTCATTGGCGCTCAAGTGATTATCGTTAATATCATCCGATCCCTTCGTCTCCGCCACAAAGTAGATCCGCCTATCGCCATCAAACGCCACCGCCCAATCTGGATTATACTTGCCGACCGGTGTATCAATCTTAAACCAACTTGGTAGCTTAATATAAAACTTAACGTCAGCATTGTCCTCCAGCGACTGCATGAATTCTCGCTCAACTTCTGAATCAACCGCCACGTAATCGTAGATGGTTTTTGTCTGGTCGGTCGCTGCAATCGCCCCGCTCTTCATCGCCGCATCATACAGGTATATCTGTAGTTCATCATTCTCAAACAGCGTCATGTCATAATACTCGCCTGTCCTGTGATATTTAACACCGTCAACTGCCAAGCGCTGCTTCACCCGATTAATCGCCTGGGCTGTTTCATCAATAACCTGCTGTGGATTAATAGCCATCTGCTCAAACATCCCCGCCCGATCAAGTACATCAAATATCACCCGGCGGGTCATCTGCGTCCGGAGCTGAATATCCGCTAATAAATTCGGTATCTTTACCTCAGTTTGACGTGCCGCATAGGCGTTAAAACCGGTCTCGCGCACCATAAAGCCTCTATCATTATTCATCGAGTCAATCAGTGTTTTAGTATCAGCGATATGCGGTTTGCTAATAGCGACCTGCGCTAATTCATTAGCCGCCTCCGTTACTAACTTCTCTGTATCAATTGCCACCCGATAAGTTGTTCTGTGTTTAATTTTATCCCACAGCTCCTTAAAAGTAGGGTCAAGCGCCCGTGATTTCTGAAACCTGACGACTCGTCGATTGTCACGATTCTTGATTCGTCCGCCGAAATGAATGCCGGTCTCTTCCTCAATCTCCGTCTGAAGCTTACGGCTAAACTCTGCGTAACTCTCATTAGCCACTACCGTTAGTACGTTGATGCTATCATCATGCACTCGTTGTCCATCAATATCAACCGGCAGGCGCAACCCTCGCCCGATCTCTTGGCGCTTTTTCATTTGACTCGACGTTTCATTAAGCGTGCAGATCTGAAATACATTAGGATTATCCCAGCCCTCACGCAGTGCCGAGTGGCTAAAGATAAACCGTAGCGGCTCATTTATATTCAGCAGTCTTTCTTTATCCTTCATGATTAAGGTATATGCCGTATCATCGTCCTTCGTCCGTCCACCCTCGCCTTTAGTATCGCGAGAGTCCTTCCATTGGCCATTCTTATCCGCTGCAAAATAGCCATTGTGTACCTCACTCGCCGATAAATTGCCCATCACACCGGCATATTTTGGTTTAGATGCCACCTTAGCGTAGGCTTCTTCAAACCACTTGGCGAATTTGCCTTTCTGGGCGCCATTCGCCGTATACTCACGATAGTTCATGACCTTATCAATAAAGAATAGGCTGAGCACCTTTACGCCGTCACCTAGTCGACGCTGTTTATCAAAGTGATCGTCAATCGTCAGTTCAATCTGTCGCTTGATAATATCATCATGTAGGCTTTCATCGCGCTGACCGACGTAAACCACCTTACCATTACTGAACTCGACGCAATCATCGCCGTGATTGATCGACTCGACATAGTAGCCGGCATAGACCGAACGAGCCGTCTTTGCCTCTAAATCATCGCCCGGGAACACCTTGATAATTTTGCGTTGCAAGCCATACTCGTCACTTGCATCTACTTCAATTTTAGCAAACGAACGAGTCTTCGACTGGCGCTCTAACGACAATACATTGATATACGCATCATTATAATTATCCTCGCTCTGGACACTATGCACCTCGATCTTTTTGACCAAGCCTTTATCATAGGCATCGACCGGAGTCAGCCGATAAAGCAAATTGTATAAGTGCTTGTGCGTGGCACTATAGCGTAGCGCACACAGCGGATTAAGGCTAGCAATAGCATTCCGTCGTATGTCAGTCTCCATATTCTGCGGTTCGTCGAGAATAACTACCGGGTGGGCGGCTTTGATAAAGTCGAGCGGCCGACCATAATCGCTCTGTTTGTTCATCACATTCTGCGCCTTGGCGAAGCTGTCGATGGTAATCACCATAATCTGCAAGGTATCGTTCGTCGCAAACTCACGAGCCTGACCGGTCTTCTTACCGTCCCAGACATAGTAGTCCATCTCCGGCTTGTTATAGAGATCGGCGAAGTGTTCCCTGGTAATCGCCAAATTCTTCAGCACACCCTCACGGATCGCCACACTCGGTACCACGATGATAAACTTCTTCCAACCATAATGCTGGTGTAGCTCATGAATAGTCCGCAAGTACACATACGTTTTACCCGTGCCGGTCTCCATCTCGATGGAGAAGTTCATGCCGTACTTCAGAGATTTTTCGTTAATTTCGAGCGGAAAAGTCATCGGAATACTAAAGCCACCTTCTTTCGTCTCGCTTTTCTCGATACCATTTTTCTCTTGAATTTTATGCGTATTCTCAATTATCTGCGCTATATCCAGCATCAAGCTATTTCCCTTGGCGATAGTCGCCTCCAGGCTTAACTGCCTATCCTGATCCATATAGCGAGTCGTATCGTCACTATCCGCTGGCTGCCCAGCGAATATATCCACTACCGCGTTGATGGCGTCGAGTTGGTACTGTTGGTTGGATTCGAATTGGAGCTTCATAACACTGCCCCGAATTCTAAGTTTTCTTTAACAAAAAGCTCTTCCATCTTTACGTATCTGTTTAATAGTAATAAATCACTCGCATCATCAGATAGTTGATTCATTATTAACCTCTTTCTGATAGGGTTCTAGCCCATAATTCCAAAAATCATTATAGAAACGGCCATTACGAGCAATCCTAGGTGGAACATCGTTATTGTAATATAGATATGCAAGACCGGAAGATATAAAGCTTGAACCAGGATTGCCTAGGCCAGTTTCCTTGTCTATGTCTACAACACTCAGTTGTTCAACAGCATCACATATTTGAATAAACCTGTCCCAAGTAATCTTTTCTTCCAAAAGCGCTCTATATAGATGGGCTTGGATTTTAACATGCGCCACAGATCTCATACGATCAATGCGAAATAATACCTCTTCTAGTATTTTTTCATCACCATATTTTTTCTTTAATCTTTCATAATATTCCTTATCTAGGTGTCCCTTTTGCAGTGTTTCTATAAATTTCACAATTTTCTTCACCGTAGAAGCTTCGCGTATAGATCTGTAAAACCTAGCTATAGCAGTTATATTTTTAACAACAGGTATATTAGTTAGTATATCTAGCTGCTGATCTGTTAGCTTATCACCAGAGATACTCTTTGAAAAAATATCTATTGCAGCTTCTAAATTATCTTCTATAGCACCCTTCATGAATCAACCCCTTCTTCTTAGCTCTTTTGTTACCTTATCAAAATCACTCTCCAGCCGACGCATTTCCTCATCACGGTATTTCTTAAACTCACACCTCGCCTTAATCATCGCTTGTTCGTGTTTAATTTTACCGGCTCCGACCAGCACTGATGAATCGCTAAGCTTCAGAAATTCATCTAGCTTGTCTATCCACTGCTGCATTGTCATCGCTTTCTGCCTGGTTGCTTGCAGCTCAGCAAAATCAAGGTACTGCGAGACAATCAGGTTCAGAATATTCAACTCTTCCTCACTTAGATAGTTCTTAGCGACTTTAACGTCGTCCGAAGTAATATAATTACCTTTGAAATTCGTCAGTCCCATATTGGGCTTCTTAGCATCCGCTCTCTCATAAACCAGCTCAGCCGCAGTCTTGCCGTGCGCCGCAACATGCATTTTATTTTGCACTGTTGCGAAGAATTGTCTGGTCAGCTTGGCGTCCTCTTTATAATCAATACTCGTCGCATAGATATCCGTCACCTGCTGGTACAGATTACGCTCGCTACTACGGATATCGCGAATGCGCTGGAGAAGTTCCCTGAAATAACGCCCTCCGCCTTGCTTTAGCCTTTCGTCATCCATCGTAAAGCCTTTGATAATGTACTCACGCAGCCGCTTAGTCGCCCACTGACGAAACTGCGTGCCGCGCAATGACTTAACCCGATAACCAACAGAGATGATGACGTCAAGATTGTAATAATTCGTCGGCTTAGTAGAAAATTCGGAATTTCCGAATTTTCTCATTGTTGCCTCTTCTGATAGCTCTTTTTCTGTATAAATATTCTTGATGTGCTCGTTAATTGTTGGCTTAGACTTACTAAATAACTCAGCCATTTGCTCTTGTGTCAGCCAAACTGTTTCGTCTTGGATTTGGACATTGATGGAGACTTTGTTGTCGGAGGTTTTGTAGAGGATGAAATTGTTCACTGTCCATTCTCCCGAGTGTCGTGTATGTCTTTATATATACCTAAAGATATAGTGGTTTTAACCAAACTGTACGTCACGAATATTGCATATAGTGTCGAGAATATTACTCCTAAAATCAGAAACTTGTTCTCTGTTTTTATAGCTAAGCAAAATCCCACATATAGAATAGATGTCAAGTACACGACGCAGGAATACCAATAATGGAATAATATATTTTTTTGTTTACCCATTTTAGTTAGAAGCTTACCAAGTCCAGTCTCAGAAAAAGCTATCATTATAGCCAAGGCTGCAAATACAAAGGAGAACAGACCTACTAAAACATTTAGTATCGGCTCCAAATCAATGGAAATTATCGCCATATTGATGGTCGCTCTTTCTATCGCTATAGTTATAAAAAGAGCAAGCATAAAATCAACTGACATAAATATTCTACTTATGCCAAATTGAAATAAGTTACGAAAGAAAGAGTTATACATTTCTTTAATCCTTATCCTTAAATCGCTTCATCACTATGTTTATTACAGTATTGTCATCTAGATCTTCACTAATTTCAAGCTTGTCTATTAAATTATCGCCAAGCTGAAGTGTGTACGCCTTGTCGTTGAGGTCAAAACCATGAATAGTGCCGCTACCGTATCCAGCCGCCGCCATCATTAAAGACTGACGAACTATAGACTCTCTAGATTTGATATCCAACTTACCCCCCTCCTCGGCTCTATACGTCATTCTCGCTTTTTTTACTTTTGACTTCTGGAATTGATCGTCAAGAGGCTTAAATTCATCGTTAGCATGAGGGTTTGTAGCCACTAGCTTAAAACTAGCGTACTTTGCCGCAGAAAAATTATTAATTCTATCAATTACTTTATCGTCATCATATGTACAATCTATGACAGGCTCATACTCTTTCGTTGTTTTAAGGAATCCAGCAATAAGAACATTTTTTATTTGGTTTATTGTCACTATTTTAGACACTTCAAATGCTGCGAAATTCAAATCCACGCATATATAAAAATTACTTTCCTTATCCTTGACTTCATTAACCTCTGAGTTCTGTTCGTCTTTGGTCTCCTCATTGATAATTGTATATTCCTTAATGGGAATAACTTTTACAATCTTACCAGTAATTATTTCGAGTCCATCTACATGCTTTTTAGCAACAGACTGCACTAGCCAATGGTAAGAATCAGCGGAAATAAATCCATTGCTTTTTTCTATATCACGCAGATCATTCTCTATATTATTTCTAAAAAGAGCTCCAAATAAACCATTGTAATGAATCCTGGCAAGGACAAATTTTCTCATCACACGATCTCCACTTCTACACCTTGCCGTTCAGCTTGCAGGAGTAGGTTTGCTTTTAGATTTATATCGTCACCGAAGGCTCGGTCGAGGAGGATGATGGATGATGGTTTGGCGGTGAGGATAGTTGTAAATAGCTCCTCTGTCATGGAGTGCGCCAGGCAAATGGCGAGCTTTTCGGACGGGATGAAGCAGAAGTTATCGTACTGCTCAATCTTCGCCAATGGCGAGATGCCGCGCTTGAGCAGAAGCTCGGTCAGCAGGTCGTCGTCAGTCGTGCCCTCCTCCAGCGGGTCGAGGTTAGCGAGCGCCTGCTGGCGAATCTCCTCTGGATCAGAGACCAGCTCGTTCCACTGCTTGAAATTGCTATCATCCACCCGATACGCCCGAAAGCCAAGGTCGAGCGGAGTGCCACGAGAGGCGAGCTTGTCCGCTTGATCGGCACGGATTTTGGCATCCGCCCGACGGATGCGCTCACGAGCAATATCAGCGATAGTGCGATAGCCAGCTTTATATGCCTCCGACTTCTCGTCGGTCAGCTCAGGCAGCTGCACACAAATCCAGCGACGGTTACCACCGTCTTCGGCGTTAAGCTCGGCGACGGCATGAGCGGTCGTGCCAGATCCGGAGAAAAAATCAAGGATGATATCGTTATCGTCGGTCGTTAACTGTAGCATTCTCTTAATGTAAGGTATAGGCTTAACCGTATCAAAAATCTGAAATTCAAAAATCTTTTTTATTTCGTCTGCGGCATTTGCAGCATTGGACGCATCACTCCAAATAGTCTCCGGGATGTTGCCGCTATTTTCACTGACATATAGCTTTCTGTAGACTTTATCGGACGACGGAGAGCATACTAATTTACCTTCTTCATCTAACCTTGTCATCGATTCTTTATTCACCAGCCATAGTCTCTCAGAAAATACCTGTCCAGTTTTTGACTTAAACTCATATTTGGATCCACCTTGGGTTCCACGGGCCCACACACCGAGCAATCGATACGCTCCACGAGGATCATTATCGGGGTTTTTGTAAGCCTTTAACGTCGTCTCATCAAGTTCAAGCCTATTGAAATTAAGATTGTCGATTGAACGAGCAAAAACTAACAAGTACTCATGGTTACGGCTTAAAAACTTCGCAGAATTATCTTTACCTCTTTTGCGTTGCCACACAATCTGCGCTACAAAATTCTCCTTTCCAAATATCTCATTCATCATCAGGCGGAGGTTGTGGACTTCGTTATCGTCGATAGAGACGAAGATAACGCCGTCTTGGCGGAGCAGGTTGCGTGCCAAGAAGAGGCGTGGATACATCATGTTCAGCCAGTTGCTGTGCTTGTGTCCGCCGGTATTGGTGCGCAGGCCGTCATCCCGTACAACATTACCCTCATCATCAGTGATGCCCGCCTCTGCCTCGTAGCTACGGCGTGTCTGCTTGAAGTCGTCATTGTAGATGAAATCATTGCCAGTGTTGTAGGGCGGATCGATATAGATCATCTTAACCTTGCCGTAATACGCCTTGTGCAAGATCTTCAGCGCCGCCAGATTGTCGCCCTCGATAAACATATTGCCCGTCGTATCCCAATCGACAGAATTCGCCCGGTCGGGGTGGAGCGTCTGGACGGTCTTCTCCTGGATGGTAGCGAAGACGTCGCTCTTACCCTTCCAGCCAAGCCCGTAGCGCTCACCCAAATCAACCGCCTCACCCAGAGTCGCCTGGAGCTTCTGCCAGTCGATCTTGCCTTCGGTAACTACCTCGGGGAAAAGCTCTTTGAGTTTGTTAATTTGGCTGATTTGTATATCATCATTATATACACTAACCCGACTATCATCCCTATTATCCATATCACAACTTATTATACTACAGGCGCTATCAATTAAATGTATCTAAGTGTTGACCGCTTTTTGTAATTTATTGTAAACAACTTCGTCATTTGCAGAGTGGTATTTACAATGGATGAGCTTTTCAGAATACATCAGGGCTTCTTCCAGATTTTTATATTTCTTACTTTCAGACACTAGTTTGCGATAATTTTTTACTAAAAGTTTCTCTAACTCCCACTTTGGTCTCCAGTCTTCTATTTTATATTCTATCAATCTTTTTTCTAACTGTGATATGATATCAATTGATTTCAAATATCTTGATTGTTTATAATACAGATCAGCTAAAAAATACAAATCATGAGTATAGTAGACAATATTGTTAAAAGCAAAGTTTAAGAATACTTCTGCCTTTTCTAGATCTCTTATAGATGGGTTTTCTACAAGTACTCTCCCTAGGCTTAATGCTATATCTACTTGACAGAAAAAATTACTGCTATCTATATCCGATAGAGGTAGTTTGACTCTTTCTGCATCTAAAAATGCTAATTCATAACATATTGCTGATTTTTGAGCTAAACCTCTCCTAGTGTCTCCAGCTGTCATAAATGGTTTATTTAGGCTATCATAAGCCTGAGCTAGTAGAAAATTTACTTTCATACTGTTTTTACTCGCATGAAGATAAAATATCGTATTTAGAGCCATTATCTCGTTATCCATTTCATCGTAATTACGAAGAATTATCTCAATTTTTTCGGATTCGGTCAGAATGGGCTCGTTCATCATAGCACTCTCCTATGACTATTTTTAGTAACGATAATATGGTCATTAAGCGTAATACCGAGAAGATTTCCAGACTCGGCGAGTCTGGCGGTGACGTCCTTGTCAGCCTGGCTCGCCTCCAAGCTCCCGCTCGGATGATTATGCGCCACGATGATGCTGGCGGCGCGGTCGGCGATAGCGTCGGCGAAGACCTCGCGCGGGTGGACTAGGCTGGCAGTCAGCGTGCCGATAGTCACCACCCGCTTGGCGATCAAACGATTCGCACCATCCAGCGTCAGACAGACGAAATATT
>CAUVOB010000002.1:0-149698 GCA_963553465.1 uncultured Candidatus Saccharibacteria bacterium
TGCCACTGCCGTACGACCTGCTATCTTCACCTGTTGATGTCGCGATTTTTCCGAACTTCGACCGCTGGACAACCAGTAAAGCAACTATTACTGCCGTCGTTATTCATGACCTCGGCTATCTCTATTTCCCTGAGACGATCGAACAGCGTAACCTAGCCCATTTACGCCGCCGCGTCGCTCATGCAGTCCGAACAGCAGACCTTATCATTACCGTCTCAGAGTCGGTCAAGGCGGAAATTATCACTGAATACGGCGTGCCAGCCTCAAAAATTATCGTCACGCCAATACCAGCTGACCCAATTTATTCTCAACCGGGTACAATCGACGTTGCCGCCAAATATAACTTACCAACCAAGCGGTATATCTTTTCAATCGGCAATCTCGAACCGCGTAAAGATTTGCCGACGATGATCGCCGCCTTTCGTGCCCTGCCGAAAAAAGTCCGCAAGCAGCATTCATTAGTTTTAGCTGGCGGTAAGGGCTGGAAGACTGAAGCTACTGAGCGTGCCATTGCTAAAGCCCAGGCCGCGGGTGAACACGTCATTCGTCCAGGCTACATCCCCCAAGAAGACGTACCTGCATTTTATCAGCAAGCAGACCTTTTTTGCATGAGCTCCATTTACGAAGGATTCGGCATGCCGATTGTTGAGGCGCTGACTAGCGGTACGCCGGTTGTTGCCTCCGATATTCCTGTACTCCGCGAGGCTGGTGGAAATGCGGTTCTTTACGCTCAGCCTAAAAATCCCGACGACTTCATGAAAAAAATACTCTTTATCATCGCTGATCCACAAAAGGTACGCCTTGATATGAAAACTGCGGTTCAGGTTCATCTCAATACTATTTCCTGGCAGAATAATACCGATCGCCTCATCGCTGCTTTCAAGGAGGCCATTGCCGCCAAAAAACATCGCACCAACTAGGGTTTATGGGTTATACTTATCATTATGGCTCGCTTCAAACACTACATCACCAACCACGCCACCAAGCTCCGCTTCGTCCTCATCGGCACTATCAACACCGCCATTGATTTTAGTGTGTTGTTTATGTTGACCTGGTTTATCAGCACGCCGAAAGAATTAGCCAATATTATCTCGACAACCATCGCCTTTAGTTTCAGCTTTGTCGCCAATCGATCATTCACCTTTCGCTCACACACTGGCAATGTTCGTCGTCAGCTACTTCTTTTTACCCTCGTCACCCTGTTTGGTCTCTGGGTGATTCAGACCATCATTATTGCACTACTCGCACCAATTTTCATCAGCCTCAATTTCAGTCAGCCGGTAGCACTATTCGCCAGTAAGCTCATCGCCACCGTCGCCAGCCTCATCTGGAACTACCTGCTGTACACCAACGTTGTCTTCAAAGATTAAGAGCTCTTCTGCGAAATCACCAAGTGCCGCGCACGGCCTTCGCCCTCAGAGTGCGTCTCGATATCACTGTAGTCACTCGCCACATGGTGCACTACCCAGCGATCGGCCGAATTTAGTTCAATAATCTTCGTCTCGCCCGTCCGCCGCACCTCTTCGATCCAGCCGCGCGCCTTGTCAGCAATCTTTTCGGCGTGCTGCTTCTTGTAATCAGCGATATCAACATTCACTCGCACCAGTGCCGCCTGACGGTTACGCAAAATTGCTGACACTACCGTCTGTAGACTCCGCAGTGTCTCCGCATTCCGCCCAATCAACAAGCTATTACGCTCACTCGACGGCACAACCGCCTTGATAACATCGTCTTCAACGCTAACATCGACATCCAGATTGAGATCAAAGAACGCCAAAAAGTCCTCTAGGTATTTCTTGACAAATTCAATGGTCGCGATTTGATCCATACATCCTCCTTAGTCTTTCGCTTTTATCCGCGTAATGTTCGCCTCAGTCGCTGTGGCCGCTCGTTGCGAAGCGGCTTTTGACTTTTTTGCTGATGCGGCAGACTTGCTCGTAGATTTTGGCGAACGCTTTTCGCCGGCAATTTGTTGCATTTCCGTTCCGTCTTGTTTGAGAATAATGGCGTTTTGAATATAAGCAGCGATATTTGAGGTTGCCATGTAGAGCGCCAGCGCCCCTGGCAGACTGATCATAATAAGGAACATAAACACCGGCATAACCTTCATCATTTTGCGTGTAACAATGGCGTTAACTTCGGTTTGATCGGCGTTCTTGCCCTCGCCCGCTTCCATCAGCACATCACGTAGCCGCTTCTTACTATCCGAACTTGGCGACATCTGCTTTGATAATAAATACTGCAAAACAGCTGCCACCAGGGCGAGGATGAGCAGTCCGATTGATACACCGTTTGATGACAACGCCTGCTTCGTCAAGTCCATCAGCCCCAAGAAATTCTGGTTAAAGTGATCTGGATTGGCGATCAAGTGCTTGACCGGCTCCCACTGCTCCATTACATCGTATGTGTACTTAGCGAGCTCTGAGCGCTGCAATACGAATATCTGCACCACGCGGTAAATCGCGATCAGCACTGGTAACTGAATAAGGAGCACCAGGACAGAGCTCATCGGCTTGATGTTATGCTTTTTATACACATCCATCATCGCCATCGCCCGCATCTGTGGATTGCTCTTATATTTTTTGTTCAGCTTGGCAAGTTCGGGCTGTATCTTGCGCATCGCTTTGGCTTGATGGAGCTGCTTCTTAACCAGCGGCCACAAGAGAAAACGCACAATTATTGTAAATAATACAACACTAACCCCAAAATCGCCGCCTGGAATTAGCGCATAAATTGCCATCAGCAAGTTAAAAATTGGTTGCACAATAACCACATCAAACATGTTCATGTCCTCATTATACCAGAGGTAGCGCTATTTATACAGCCCCGCCTGTGAAAAGAGTTGTTTTACTGCCGTCCTTAGGTCGCTATATGGCATCACCAGCACCTCCGGCGAAAACACCATAATAACAACATCAAACCCGCCCCGAATATGTGGCAATTCTAGTCGGACAATTTCGTAAATTCGGCGGCGAACACGATTGCGCTTAACGGCAGACTTGAGCACCTTTTTGCTAATCACTACCGAAAACCGACCATGGCGGCGGCGTGGATTGGCAATATATTTTATGGTGAGCTGCGATGAGCGAATTGCCTGCCCGCGCGCATAGACGTAGCGCAGGCTACCATGACCATGAAATCGGTTGACGTGACGTAACATAGGTCCAGTATAGCAAACTCCCGCCCTGTTAGGCGAGGCGGGAGTTTACAGTTAGATAGCGATTTTGGCGCGACCCTTGAGGCGACGGCGCTTCAGAACAGCGCGACCAGCCTTGGTCGAAACACGAGCTCGAAAACCGTGCGTCTTGGCGCGATGTCGCTTGTGTGGTTGAAATGTTCGCTTTGGCATATCGTCATTTAGTGTAGCCTTTTTTGACATTTTTTGCAAGCCATGGATAAACTTTCCACCGTTTCCGCTACTTTTTCCACATATTTATCAGAGGTGGCTCATCGCTGTGGAAAAATCACCTCAAGAGACCCTGGGTTTTATGATGGCGCCTGTGCTTGTGGAAAAGTCTGATTTTTTGCTATAGTAAAGTCATCAAGCTAGTTCCGAGGGGGAAGGTATTGTGAATAGTCAAGCTATTTGGCAGGGAGTGCTGGGTGAAATTGAAGTTTCAATTCCGCCATCATCGTTTTCGACCTGGTTTAAGTCGACCGAGCTTGACATTATATCTGATAATGAGGTGGCTGTCCTGTCACCCAACCCTTTCGTGTTAACACAACTACAGAAACGCTATTATCAACGCATCGCTGACGGTTTGAAACGAAATGGCCTTGCGGTCTCGACGATTCATTTTCGACCCAAAAAGGTGGCCACTCGGAGACAGCGCCTCAATCGCGATGAACCAAGTTCAGCAGCCGCCGACCAACCGATCATCAAGCAGTCTAAAAAATCAGCAACTAACCTCAACCCGCGCTATACCTTTGACAACTTTATCGTTGGCTCAAGTAATGACCTGGCGCACGCCGCCTGTCAAGCGATTGCCGCTAATCCTGGCACCAAATACAACCCGCTCTATTTGTATGGTGGATCAGGGCTTGGTAAAACCCACCTGATGCAGGCCGTTGGTAACGAGATTATTAAGCGCCAACCCTCCGCTCGCGTATTATACACCACCACCGAGACCTTCGTGAGTGAATTTCTCGACTCGATTCGCTTCAAGAAAAAAGGATTTTCCGACAAATATCGTAACGTCGATGTCTTGATCGTTGACGATATGCAGTTTATCGCCAATAAGGAAAAAACTCAGGACGAGTTCTTTCACACCTTTAACGACCTACACCAAAACGACAAGCAGATCATCATCAGCTCTGACAAGCCGCCAAAAAGCATCCCTACCCTGACCGACCGCCTGCGCAGTCGCTTTGAGTGGGGCATGACGATTGACGTGCAGATGCCTGATTATGAAACTCGCTGCGCTATCGTTACCGCCAAGGCTGGCCTGAGCGATGTCGAGCTATCCGCCGACGTTGTCGAATACCTCGCTACCAATTTCAAGACCAATATCCGCGAACTTGAGGGGGCGCTCAATCAGCTCCTCGCCTACGCCGAGATGCAAAACATCACGCCCGACGCCGAAACCGCCGAGGGGCTGCTCGGTAATATCAAGCGCTCTCGCCCGCAACATATCACCGCCAAGCAAATTATCGACAAAACTGCTCGCCATTTTGGCGTCGAGGTGAAGGATGTGTGTTCGCCAAAGCGCGATAAATACATCATGCAGCCACGCCAAATTGCCATGTACCTGCTGCGCAGCGAGCTCAAGATGAGCTTTCCAAAAATCGCCCAGGAGCTTGGCCGCAAAGACCACACTACCGCTATTCATTCGGTTGACAAAATTAGCAAGGAGATGCTCATCAGCGTCAATGTCCGCGAACAAATTAATGACATCCGAGACAAGCTCTATGTGTAAAACCTGGGTAAAACGTGCGCGTAACCAGCGACAAACTTGTGAACGGCTATCCACTAATCTAGTTGTCATCAAATGGGCCAAGCAGCATCACGTGGATAATCGGCGTCTTGTCCACGACACCATACTCAGCAAATCCACTATCTTTTCCACTGACACAATACTACTATCACCCCTGTCTGAACACAAACTTTACCCAGTTTCCACAGTACCTATTATTACTAACTACTGAATAAAAATAAGAAAGGGATTATAATAAGAACATGAAGCTCACCGTCACCCAAGAAAACCTCGCCAAAGCCCTCGCTAGCGTTGGGCGCATCGCCGCTAGTCGTAACGAACTAGCGATACTGAATAACATTTTACTACGAACCGATGGCTCTCGACTGGTCGTAGCGGCAACGAATCTGGAAATCGCCTCTACCCAGTATGTTGGCGCCAAGGTCGAGAAGCCCGGCTCGATAACTATCCCAGCCCGACTAGTGAGCGAGTTTGTCGCCAGTCTGCCAAGTGGTACGGTCGAGTTGGAGGTCAAGGACGAGCACCTACACCTGACCGCAGACAAGTTTTCGTCAGTTATCAATGGTGTCGTGGCGGATGAGTTTCCGGAGCTACCGACAGTGGACGAGCAGACGGCGGTGCGACTGGATATGAGTGCCGATGAGTTAAAAAAGGCAGTTTCGCAAACCATTATCGCGACGTCTAGTGATGCCACGCGGGCGGTGTTAACTGGTGTGTACTGGCACACCTATAATAGTGAGTTGTATCTAGCGGCCACGGACGGTTATCGGCTAGCGGAGAAATGGCTGATGAAGTTTGATGGCGAAATTACGGCCATCGTGCCGGCATCGACATTGCAGGAAGTGCTGCGGAGCCTCGACACCGAGACGAGTGATGTAAGTTTGTTTTTTGATGAAACGCAGGTCGGGTTTCGGACGGATCACTTAGAGATCGTGAGTCGGCTGATCGACGGTAAATTTCCCGACTATCGTCAACTGATCCCTAAGCTCGCCGAGACCGATGTAGTGATCAAGAAGGCTGATTTCCTGCGCATCACTAAGGTTGCCAGCCTCTTTGCGCGCGAGTCCGGTGGTGGTATCACCCTCACGGCTAGTCACGAGCAAGCGCTACTTTCAATCCATTCAATCGCTTCGGAACTCGGCGAGAATACCTCTGAGGCCAGCGCCGAGGTGTCAAGCGACGGCGAAATTACGCTCAATTCTCGCTATCTGATCGAGTCACTTGGCGCCACTGATGGCGAGACTGTCACCTTCTCGTTTAACGGCAAACTGTCGCCATGTGTCATCCGCGAGCAGACCCCTACGCCAGATTGTATGCATATTGTTATGCCGTTGAAGCGCTAGGTTAGTTAAGTAATCGACCGTCTTGAGTAATGGTAATTCGTCGATTATTATCGTAATCAATAGTGATGTTGTAGGCTAATTTATCCTCAACGGTAATAGTAAATGATAGCGTATTTTTCCCTGATGATGTATCACGTACGATATCTTTTATCGTTGTTTGTGTAGCGATGCGTGACAGTTTATGGTCATAAGAATAATCACTCATGATTAGCTTTTCAATGTAGTCAGTGTCATTGCCAGTTAGCTGGTCGGACAAAGAGTTGTCATACTGGTCTTTTTCACCACCCCAGCTTATGACTAAGTATGGGCTTCGTAGTCCACGCATTCGCGAAAAGTCATCATTACAGCCAAAATAACCGTATATTAGCTGATCGGTTGGTAGACACGAAACGGTTGTGCCATATTGATACTGAGCATCCTCGTCAAGATTGGTTTTTTGTGACCACGTATATTCGACGAGATACGACTGCTGTAGGCTTTTAATATCAACAATGAAGTTAACGGTGTGGATATCTTTCGCTTGATCGTGAGTCTGCTTAAACGACCCGTCGCGGATAAGGATGTCTTTGATGGAGTTGTTTGGTAAATCACCCGTGTAGTTGTTGCGGATGGTAGTATATAATGCGTGACGAATTGTTTCGAGGGTTTTAGCGTCGGTCGGTTTACCATTTGTATATGTACTGAGATTTTCGATATGCATTTCTCCACCAAGAGGGTTGCGTAGCAGTAGTATATAAGCAACCGTAGTGATAATAACAACACCAATAAACCCCAAGATAATGAAAATTAGTTTTTTATTATAGTGCAACATTACCGCCACCTCTACTTGTATTTGCTCCAACATAGCTCGCCACTGCTGACATATCAACTTCTGGGTAGGCAAACTCATCCGGAAGATGTCCGAGCCAAGTTTTTGGATCATTAACCTTACCCGTAAGGATAAATCCAGATCCGCCACCTCGTTGCGTGCCATCACCGCGGCCCTTACCTGAATTACCACAACTTGCGTGGCCAACGATGACATTATCGCCCTGAATGCCGAGGACAACTCCGGTGTGACCATAGCGTCCACCAGACCAACTAAACACAGCGCCGACTTTTGGTGTTTTACCGGTCGGTAGCTTTCGAGCATTTCTTAAGTGCTTAACAACGTGTTCGCCATTACCTGTGGTGCCGAGGTTTTTTGTTGAAGTAAATTTTTCAAGGAAGAATACAGAGAACGACACACAGTTTGATCCCCCACCATTACAAGTATTCCACAAGTAGTCACCCATAGCTTTGCGGCTTTCATTATTTTTATTTTCGCCGTAATTCATCATGAATTTCTTCGCCTGCTCTTCGTTGAGGCCGCCTTCGGAGATGGTGCCGCCTCCACCTCCACTACCATCACTGCAGTTAGTAGCGGCACCAGAAGCCGCCGCTGCTGCGATAGAAGGATCTGGCTCCCAGCTCATGGCTTTGTTAGCATAAGCTGCGCGAATATCGGTTCGTGGGATACCAGCACCAAAGAACTTCTTTACCATAATAGAGGTTGCCTCGTTTACGTTGCCCGAGGCCGTCATTTCGGCAAGAACGTTTTTACGCGAGGTCGGTGCAAGGTTCTGAAGCTGCCACCAGACGATAGCTAGTTGTACCTCGAGACTGGTAACATCACCCTGGACGCCAGCCTGCTGTTGCCAGTAAAGGACGGCTACGCCCGGGTCCCATTGGGCGATTCCCCAGGCATCGCCCATACCAGCCGGTTTACTCGGGTTCCACGGGTGATACTTACCGCCGGCCTTGAGCGGATTTGGCTCGGAGCCTTTATTTTGACGAAGAATTGGGTTACCTTTTGACTCCTGATATAAATTACCAACGATTGCTGCTGCAACAAACTTTGGCGCACCTTTGGATATAAAATAATTAAATGCTTTCTTTAGATTATCTTCACCAACCAACTCTCCTGCGGCATCGCCCGCCCGCTGTGCGGCATTTGGTGAACAGTTTGTATCTTCAGAATTATTACTAAAAAGGATACTATTGTCTTCAAATGTCGCGCGCAGTTGGTCGGTATTTAGTTCGGCAAATACCGGTGAGCTCCCAAAAAGCAGCGAAATAATTGATATAACGATAACAACCCTTTGCAAGACTAATTTTCGTTCCATAATTTCCTCGCTCGCTCTCTCGCGTTATCCGGTAGTATGTTACCGTCAGTTGTCCGCCACGCCTCTCTGCCGGTTGAGTATGCGATGAGCTGTAAATTGCCGCGATCATCTTTCTTTAATATGACATATAATGTGCGCGATGGATTGGTGGTCGTAACATTGGCGGCAATTGCTTTCAGAAAGATCCACTCATTTTCGAAGTCAATTTTTTCGATAAATATTTGTCGCGGTGTTGTCGCAACTCGCAGGTTGGTAAAAGCAGCGGAGGCTGATTCGCGCAACGTTTTTTCTGGGATTGTGAGGTTTTTGGTTGACATTGGATTTAGTGGGGTGTTGTTGCGGATAACAACTAGAATAATGACGATTATCAGCGCAATCGCCGCGACGCACAGTCCGGCCATAATCGTCAACGATCGCCTGTCGTCACGTGGCTGCTGGGAGTAATAATTCATGCTATCTATCATAACGCTACTGGCTCCCCACTTGCGGTTCGAATGGTGACGGCGTTATCCGCGATAGTAAACTGTACAGCATACGCGGCGGTGTTGTTAACAGTCACGGTGAATGATATTACCTTTTCGTCAAAAACTACATTAGTGATCGCTCCAGACACAAGGGTATCAGAGGTCGCATGTTTACTTACGTAGTGGCGAAGAATCGCTGCAACGAGTGAATTTTGGGTGTCATCATTGATGAATGCGGCCAGTGTTTTATTGGCGCTATTCTTCGTATCCCACCCGCTGAGGATCAACTGCTGTGTTGTTGGCTGGCCACTGCCGCCGGTCGGTCCCTCGTACTGTTTACCCTCTGATTGGTTGTTACTAGGCGATTGCGGTGGGGTCGATGGGTTGGCGGGTGGTAGCAGCAGAATGACGACAACGACTGAGGCGGAGAGTATGATGAATGATAACGTAGCAATAATTGCTGTTTTGTGTGCTAAAAGAAACTCTCTCACGATGACCGCCCTCCAACTTTTTTCGGTCCAGTGATCACCCACATACCCGGTGTACCATTCCCTTCGCCAAAGTGGAACTGGCTCGTATCAAAGCCGGCTTTATTTTCGGTGTTGGAGCGCTTATTCGGGTCGCCAACGAGGAACTTACCGTCAGCGGTCTTTCCGCGAATAAACATAATGTGACCACCCTGGATAAACGGTGTTTTTCCACCAACCGATATGAGAACCAGGCCACCTTCGGACAGGCCTTTTGAGGCGTTTTCGGCACTTGGCTGCACTTTCTTGATCGTAATACCGAACTTATCCTTAAATAGCTGAGCTTTGCTTTCCCATATCCAATTCGAGCCACAGCGTCCACCGCCTATCTGGCCATCGTTTTGATAGAAAAACTCAGCCATTTTTTCTGGATCAACGGTTGTATTGCCGACAGTCGAGACGATAGCAGCCATAGAGGTTGGCGCGCAGCCACACTCACCAATATTACCAATGCCGTATTTTTTATTCTTCCATGGCTCTTCTGACTGATAGTACATCTTAATTTGATCGAGATTTTCGCCGGTTTGGGAATTTGAGGCGCCATTAGACTGATTGCTGCCGACAAGCTCTTCGTCGTCTTCGCCGTTAATGGAATTTTGGATCTGATAATCCATCAAGAAGACAGAGATAGCAGCGAGGGCCTTGCCGTCGGCAGTATCAACGGAGCCAAAGTCGGTGTCAGCGCTTGTCTTGCCATTTTCACCTTCGACAACAGGGCGATAGCCGCCACTGGAGATCTTGCCAGTACTTTGCCTGGTACTAGATTCATCAAGGACGCAGCCGGCCATATTGGTTGAGTATTCTGCCGAACTGACATCGCTACAAGACTCAATAAACGACTTTAGTGGGGTATTATCTTTTATATATCCTTTACTAACCAATGCTTCGACGTCATCTTCTTTCTCGATATCGACGCTTTCATCGATCCACCCAGCCTTCGCTAGGACCTCTCGCGCCTCCTCAACACCCATATCGTCCTGCTGCCTAGTAAAGCCCGTACATCCAGCGCCGGCAAAGTTTACTGCTGGAGTAACATCGCGGCCATTAACCTCGGACTTTAAGCCAAAGTCTTCGGCGTAACCACAGTAATTTGCCGAGTAGTTATCGCTCGCATTGGCGGTGGCTCCAAATGAAAGCGCCATTGCTGGGAGGTGGATGATATTAGAGAAGATTGATGCGAATGAATTATTGTAACTACCAGACTGGAGCATCATCTGACGCAGGTTAAAGGTGAGGCTGCCGAGGAATGTGTGGCGACTAGAAGTGTCGAATGGGCTGAGTGAGGCGATGTCGTATTCACGTTGTTGTCGCTCGTTAGCGAGACGAACTTGATTAAAACTAGAGAGGCCTTTTTTAGACAATACCGGCAGATGTTTTGCTGAGTTTGCTGCTGCAAAAAATGCACCAGCCGATGTTCCGAGCATATCACCAAACTCCTTACCCTTAGCATTCGCAATGTCATTATCGCCAACGATGGCTTTGAATATCGCCTGAACAGCTGCACTTGTGGCCGCTTTGGTTATTTCGCCTATAATGACAGAGGTAATTTGAGAGATTGCAAAATCACCTACTGCCTTGACAATACCACCTATAAGCGTCTTTGCTGCCACGACTGTCACTGTTGCATCGACAGCCATGGCTGTGTACATAGCCTGATCACTCATGATGACGTTGCAGGCGCCCTTGGTGGCATCTTTATATTGATACATCGCTTGGATGGCTGGATGACGACGAACTTTAAGTCCGGGTGCAAATTTTTCAGATAGCGGAACTTTATTTTTATTGACGCCCATAGCAGAGAGCAGGAGTGGTGAATCAAGGGCTGACTCGGCTTTACCATTACTGCCTTTGTGGCGAGAGGTTAACATTGTGCCAACAAACTCCATACCAGCAGCAGTCATTGCGAAGCGCGGATCAAGGCCCGAAGCCTTTTGTTGTGATCCTGGTGAGAGAACGATATTAGCTATCGGTGGGATAAGTGCCGCCATTTGCGCTCCAGCGACACCGCCAACGATAAAGTCGGGTACATGTCCAGCGATACAGGCACCTGTTGCGAGGGTATAGGCCGAGCCGGCACGCCGCGCACGCTTCAGTTTTTTGTCAGCATGCGCCTTGGCTTTGTTGCCAGACTCTTCGATGTCTGCTTGGTTTACTTTATCGTCAGCACGATATTCTTCGGATGGGGTCTTCTTTTTTTCACCGTCAGAACCTGTTGGGCCTTGATTTTGTCGGTTATTCTTTTTGTTTTCTTCGGCCCATGTGGCCGCTCCCCCGTTTCGCTTTATGCGCTTAAACTTACTAAAGAACTTTTTGGCGAGATATTTACTTGACCAAACGCGAAATCGCATGTTAAATGCACCGGATCGACCAAGAACCTTGGCGGCAAGACCGCGGTTTTCTTTAGCGCTTAAAAAACCGGGCAGATCCTGGGCCTTGATATGTTTACCGTCAACGATGAACTTCTCTGGGTTACCACTGGGGTAGCCAAGCCTTTTTAGATTAAGCGGATTGCCTTTAGCATCGGCCGCTACAACACCGTGCTTTGCGAGACGTCGTAGGCCTTTGTTCGAAATCGTGCCGGCCTTGCACTTCATCTTTTTACTGTTACAGACACCAGGCTTTGTTATCATATTCGCCAAGTTTTTTGCGAGACGTCGTTCAGAGACGACTGAACTGGAATCGTTGCCAAGGGTTAGGTTTTCCATGAGGTTGATGAGCATTGATGCCGGACCAAACACCGAAGCCAGCAGACCGCCGCCAACACCAAATAATACCATTAAACCAACAATACCACCGCGTTTTTTAGCAAGAGCGATGAGCTTGGCACCTCGACCCTTAGGCTTGTTCCGCTTGGAGTCTCCCGGCTGATAAAAACCGCTGGGTAGGCTCTGGTTTGCAGCACTACTCTCTCTATCTGCTACTTTTTGTGCAGCCTCGCTAGTGTTATCTTTTCGGCCCGCCTGGTAGCCGAACTGGTCATTATCAAGGCCATCATCTCGTAGACCAGCCTCTATCTGGTCGAGCGCTGCCTGTTCACCAGCATTCAGTCGCTCCGATGAATCATCATGTAGCTCAAACGGATTTGCTCGCGCATCAGCATCGGGATCGGTCGTGGTGTCAAATCGTGGCGGTTTTGTTGCTGTTGCCATATGCCTCCAATTATACTACACTGCCCCGTACCCGCCGAGCGGCGTTTCTGATGGTAGTTGGTGTCGAGAGATCGGCGAGGTGTTGATGAGTTCGTATTCGGTATCACTGGCCTGAATCTGGATGTGAACGTGGTTTTGTCCGGCAAAGAATAGCCCCTGCCCTACCGGGAAGTTAGCGAGGCGTTTTTGCTCCTCCTCGGTTAGTTTGAAGACGCTGGAGAGGACGTCAACGGCGCTGGTTGACTGCTTGAGTAGCAGCTGCATTGATGAGTTGGCGACGATGGCCCGACCCATCTTGCTACCCATAAAGTCCTCGACGTCCTGGGTGATGGTCGTGAGACCCAGCTGGTATTTGCGGGCGCGCTTGGCGAGAGAAAACAGGAAGTTGGCTGAGTCATCGTAGCGCATCAGCTGCCAGGCCTCATCGACGATCAGCATGCGCCGTTTCTGGTCGGTACGCGTAATGTTCCAGATGTGATTCAGCACAATATACATGGCTATCGGCCGCAGCTCGTCCTCGAGGTCGCGGATATTAAAGACCACCATGGTGTTATTGATATCGATGTTTGATTGCTGACTAAAGATACCAGCGAAGGTTCCCGAGGTAAATTTTCGGAGCCGCTGGGCAAGGCTTGGCCCGGTGCCACCCATATGAAGCAGCGTATCGTAGAGATCGGCGATGGTCGGTGGCGTCGAGTGGTGGGTCAATGGGTCAGCGGTGATGCCGACGCGAGCATATGTGTCGATCAGCGCTTGGTCAATATCAGCCTCCTCGGCGGCCGTCAGTCCAGCGATAATCTGTCCGCCCGCTGTCGTCTGTGAGCCACCCAGCATCTGCCGCAACAACCCGTGCAGCGTCACTAGATTCGCCCTCAGTGCATCGTCCGCCTCATCGGTATCAATCACTCGCGGCAGATCAAACGGATTGATGCGGGTGTCACTGTTGAGGCTCAGTCGAATGTAGCTGCCGCCAACGGCGTCGGACAGCTTCTGGTATTCGTTTTCTGGGTCGATAATCACGATGTCTGAACCAAGCATCATGCTGCGCAGTGCCTCCAGTTTGACGGTGAACGACTTACCGGCACCAGATTTCGCGAACACCACCATATTAGCATTCTCGAGGGAAAAGCGGTCAAAAATCACCAAGCCGTTATTATGCATATTAATACCATATAACACACCCTTGCCGTCAGTTAGATCGGCCGAGGTAAACGGAAAGCTGGTAGAAATAGCGCCAGTATTCATGTTGCGGCGAACCTGGAGCTGGTCGGTCAGCTGTGGAATGGTGCTATTGAGGCCCTGCTCCTGTTGGGCCGAGGCAACCTTAGAGAACACCAGCTGCTGGCCAAAAATTGTCTCGATCTTGTGCTGGATAAAGTTGAGCTCATCAATACTGTCGGCATAAATCGTGATGTAAAGGCCAAAGCGGAAGAACTTTTCCGAGCCGATCTGTAGCTGATTGCGTAGTTCCTCGGCGTCCTGCAATGCCGCTTCCATCGCTGGGTCGCGCACCTTGCCCTTCTCGGAATTGATGCTGAGGCTAGCCTCGAGCTGAGTCACTTTCTTGCGTAAGTTGTTGAGCACCACCTGGGTGTCAACTGGATAAATGAACATGCTAATATCTAGCACCTCGTCGATGTTGATCACCGAGCTGAGCCAACCGGTGTATAGCTCGCGCGGATAGCCGTAGACGTACATGGTGCGCCCATACTTTGAACCGAGGCGGAAGTGGTCGGATTTGAGCTCGAGACTGCTCGGGGCGATAAAGTCGCGCAAGGTTCTCACACCGGTGAGAAAAGCCTGCTCAACCTCGGCCTGCTCGCGGGCCCGCTGTTGGGCGGCGATATCAATGGCGTCCAGCTTCTTTTTTCTAGCCATGTCGTACTCCTCCATATCCATGTGGCGATTCGCCTCGTCCCTTGCGGACATAGGTCGTCGCTAGTTCATCGGCACCAACACTGAGTGGCTGCTGTGGCGCCACGTCGGGATTGTATGAACTATAGAATAATTCGCCCAGCTGTTTGGTATTAAGCTGCGAACTCTTCACGCCCATCTGAAACAGTCCGCTCATTACCGAATCAACTCGGTTCTTGATTTCATCCTTGGCCTTCTCGTAGGCGGTTTGTTCAATCTTGGTGACGGTGTTGTCTTTCTTGCCGCCAAAAAAACTATCGAACAGACCCTTGGCCTGCTGTTTAATAACTTGCATGTCGCCGCTCTGATAATACGGCACCACGATATAAAAATCCTTATCCATAATATTGGCTTCTTGGGCGAGGACATCGATGAAGTTGATATAGTCGTCCATCAGCACGTTCAGGAGCATATTGTCTTGGTTGCGGCGGATGTCAATCAGGCGGTCGATATACGGCCCGATGTCAACGCGACGCGAGCGAATGAGCACTTGAACCGGAAAATATAACGAATTAAGGAAGTTTTGGTAGCTAAATTCAATTCCCTCCCGCTCGCGGCCACTCATCAGATCGAAGTTGATTGACTGACATTGAACAATCGCCCGAAAGCTGCCGTCATTCATGATAATCATATTCTCGCGCATCTCAGAAAATAGCAGCGTGTTCTGAGTGCTGGTCGGGCCTTTTTGTTGAGGTTTTGCCTGGTTAGTTGGCTGCTTGGCGGGCTGTTGCGGAGCTGGCTGTGGCTGGTTGGGCTCGGGTGCGGGCGGCAAGTTGGGGGCTGGCTGCGCTGTCGGCTGTGGCTGGGCTGGCGCCTGCGGTAATTGCTGTGGCAGCGGGCTGAATTGATCAGGATACTGAGCGTACGGTGAGGTTGGTTCTGCAGAGACTGGGTCAGGCCCAGAGGCGATGACCCCTGGCATGGTCGGCGGATTTGACGGTGCACCAAACGGTGGTGCAGTGGCTGCATCTGGTGGATAGTGATATGGTTGCTGTTGCTGATCTGGTTGCATAGACATCCCACCTAGTGAAGCGAAATCACGACTTCCTTATCATGTTCTTTTTGGATGCGACCGGCCTCTCGTTGGAGCGAGGCGACCGACAGATCGCTGTGATTACGCGCTAAGTCCATTATAGCAGGCGAGACGGGTGCTGTGCTAGGGGGCGGCACCTGGTCGGTGTGGGCCGTCGCGGTCGCCTGCTCGCTGATGGGCGTAATGATGGACTGCTGCATAGTTGGATAGGGGTTGAAGGTCGAGGTCTGTAGCGAGTAGACCTGGTCGTCTTGGCTGTCTTGGGTGGTCTGGGTGGTTGGGGTAGTTTGGGCTCGCTGCATTTGCTGGACAATTTCATCATGGCGTCTTTCGTCGGCTCGCTCAATGAGTGTTTCAAAGGCGCGGGCTGTCTTGCTGCTTGGGTCGAGCGGGTCTTGGGCGGTCTGGGCCTCGTTGTACCAATCCGCCTGCATTGAGCTGTTCATCACCGAGCTGTTTGGATTATCGACACCGCGCACCGACCAACCGTGCGTGTCCACCAGCGTCGCCAGATACGACAGCCGGCGATTGACCTCGGCCTGGTCATACCCCTTGCCGTACTGTTTTTCCTCAACCCGCGGAGCGATCACCTCGACCATTCGCTCAATGCCATCAGCTCGCCACAGTCGCTGCTTGGGCTTAAGGATGAACGAAATAACCGCTGCGAGGTAAACCTCCATCGGCTGATCCTTGCGCAGCGGCAAGGCTAGCGCCCCAAAAAACAGCGCAACCGGTACCGGGATAATCGCCAGTGGCGGCAGCACCGAGAACAGTCCCCACGCTAGCGCAATCATGCCGATCGCGACGATCAAGAAAATAAACTGCTTGAAACTAAACGGCCCGAGCAGCTTGTCTTCAGCTTCCACATCCTGGGGAACTTTGTAGACAGCCATTGAGTATTATTATAGCAGACTCTGAATGCCTTTGAGGGCGTCTCCTTGCTCACGAGTATATCGACCCTTATAGAGCTCGTCTGTTAGGACGGTTTCAATACTCTCATTGAGGAATTCCTTTGTATCAGGGGTTAATTGCGCAGCAATATTGTACTTTTGCATCATATCAAGCGTATCCTCAAGGAATACCGCGTCACTTGCTAGGGCCTTGTCAGCACTCAACTTACCCTTCTCAAAGGCCTTTATCATATTGCGCACCTTGAAGGCGTCACCGGTATCCTTGATAGCATTGGCCTGTATATCAACACACTCTGATCCACCCAGCCACCATGGTCGTGCACTATTGTTTTTCAATGCTACACCAAGTTCTTGGGCGAGGTCGTCTGTCAAATTATTCATCTGTACCTTGCTGAGCATATCGAGTAGCGGTTTAGCACCACGACTGCTTGCGATCTTGCGACCAGCTGCATTCCTGATATCGTCGGTTGCTGGTATATTGCCGACAGCGTTGCCACCAATGAGGCTGACTGTGTCGGCATCGCTCACATTGCTGCCGTTGAGAATCGCAGTAGCGTTCTTAACCGATTCTTCGTAGGCGGCACTCACCGTTTGAGCGGCAGCGGCGGCGGCGCGCCGCGACCCAAGGTCATCACTCATACCTGGAATTGATGCATAGTAAGCGTCCTCAATACCACCAGCGGCCGATCGAAGGGCTGCACCGGTATCATCATTACGCATGGCACGAGCGAACTGATCGTTGAGGACACGATCGATACCACTCTTGCGCAAACCTTGAACCGCCAGAGTTTGGTGTGAATCACGTGCTTGTTGTATAGCCTCTTGGACTGCGGTGTTATTGGCAACATTTTCCGGCAATTCTTCATGTCCAGTCTGAAGCGCTGTAAAGCGATTGTCGAGCACCTGCTTTTCAGCATCAACCATTTGACGAATGGACCGTGATTGGAAATCCTGAACGATAGCCGCCTGGTTGGTGCTTTGATGTGCGTTCCACGCTGACTGCAGCCTTCCTTCGGCAATGTTTTTATCCTCTCCAACAGAGCGCCTGAACTGGTCAAGCTTTCTGTAGTTAGCAGTCTCAGTACGCTGTACGTTTGACTGATTGCGCAGCTCCTCTAGCATATCCTTACGATTCTGAGACGACTGCGCCAGTCTGCGTCGCCATGCCGTTGGGGTAAATTTGCTGTTTGGACGTTTGTTGAGTTTTTTGTGTTTCGTAATCTCGCTTTGCTCTTTTGCCCAGTTTTTAGATCGGTCGAACAATCCCTTGCTGCGGTCGTTGACGAGACCGGTGAATTTGCCGAGGAGTCCGCCACCCAACTTGATCATCAACGGCGTTAGAGCGAGTGGCGCGATCTGGACTGCCATACCGAGGATATACATCACTGCCCCGTTCGGTCCTGCGGCGTTTTGCATAATGACTGAGCCTGCGAGCTGCGCTCCACCGAAGGCCGCCGCAAACCCCGGGAAGAATATTAGCATCGTCAAGAAGACATCTTTCCATTTGTCAAACCACTTCTCCGTACCCGGTAACAAATAAGCCACAAAAGCCAGCGGTGAAATGATAATCAAAATAACGATCAACGCCTGACGGGCGGCCATAATGATAACAACGAGAAGAATAACGAGTCCAATGCCGCACAAAAGCGGCACAACAAAAGGAAGTAACTCGGCCCGCATATGGAGCCCCGCAGCCAGTGCCGCACCGCCGGCAGCGCCTCCCAAAATCTGGAAGGTGACCTCTTGCCAGGTCATGGGTTCAGACGCTGGCGCCGATCCGCCCAGGGTGGCGACTGTGTTACGAATATTCATGAACATGTCCTGGAGCGCACTTCCGGCGATGTTTGACAGGTCGAGGAGGATGGCGCAGACGTGGAATGACAAATTAACCAGTATCGCCGCGACAATTAACCGAGGCAGCATCTTTTTGATGCCATAATTGGAGATGCCCATAGAAGTAACTTGTGAATAAATAATGACTATGAACATGATGATAAAGATACCGTTGGCGATGTTGCGAACGATATTCCAAGCCAGAAAGATACCGCTAGTCTGATTACCCGTCTGAAGCGGCGGCACCACGAGGAAGCTTTTGAGCACCCCAAACATCCAGTCGATGGAGCTAGCTAACCACGCCGAAACGGGACAAAGGATCCAGCCGATACCGCCAGCAACCTCGCACGAAGATGCAGAGTTTTGGCTCGGTGGGTCAATTGATAGTGTGGTCGATTCTTTCTTTGTGTAGGTGTTTGGCGCAGTATACGTGAATGTCGTTAGGGACACCGAGGTCATTGATCCGAGGTCGCCTGTTGACGGAAAATGAATGACGCGGACGTCTTGATTATTGGCTACAGTTTTCTTTGACATGTAGACCACTTGGTCAGACCCTAAGTTAAGGGCCTTTAGTTTGTCGACGTCGGAAACTCGCTCAAAGGTTTCGTTGTCGTAGGATATTTTGCTACTATCCCACTTCGCGTCCGCCGCCAGCGCCTGGCCCGAGGTTACGACCGTACTCAAAAAAATACTGACTAGGAGGCCCACCGCCAGCAATATAAACCACTGCAACCATCGCATCGACGATCGCCCTTGTGAACGTAACCACTCCATTACCGACAATGGTAGCATTTTTACAGAGAAAAGTCAATAGTTTTTAGCTGGCGGTAGGTGGATTGCTGTTTCGATTATTGCGATTATTTTGATTATTTGGCGGTGCTGAAGGTGGGGATTGCGGTGGAGCTGGCCCTCTGCCTGTTCCGGCGACGAATGTTCGCCCCGTTGGGGTGTCTGATGGGACTGCCTCGGTGATATTGTTAATTTCTACCGTAGAATTAATCGCATTTTTGACGTCATCTGCTGTTACGCCGCTCATGTCATGCGGTACTCGCAGCTCCTGAGGTTCGGCTACTCTATCGCTGTTTCGTATATTTTCAAGCTCTTTGCGCGCACTACCCGATATCGAGGTATTAATACGTTTATTGTCAAGCACTGAGGCTGCCCTCTCGGCGGAGACACCGACCATTTTCTGGCCACCCTTAGTGAATTCAGTTTCACCAGCGACCTTGATGGCACTTGATGTCTGTCGTGCCAATTTTTCATCACTTAATCCGCTGACCCCCTTGGCGGTCAGTTCGGCCATTTGTTGCTGGCTAAAGCTGACCGAGGTTGCTCCGTCCTGTTCCATCTGGTCGATAGCCGTTCTACCCATTTCAAACAGACCGGCATGGTCATCTTTCATTCTGGTAAGGGTTTCTGCCATGCGGCGGTTGCTGATGGTTCCACCACCCTGGAGATACTCGTACATTTGTTCGGCACCGCGCTTACCAGTTGACTCTAATTTCTTAAAGGCAATGTGTTTAAGTATCTCGTTGTCTCCAGCGCCTCTCAGTGCAGCGGCCGCATCGCCGTTGTACCGATAATCAAGCATACGCTCTGCTGTCTTGCGCTCTTCGTCATCAACTGCATCCTGACCTTCGGCAGCACTGCGAATACCATAATCTCCTCCGAGGAAGCGGTTGTTTGCTAGAGCGCTCTCGTTAAATCTTTTGCTGAACCGAGATTTTCGATTTCTCCAGAATTTATCTAGGGCTCCGGTACCCTCCCATGCTCCGGCTCGCATGAGGGCCTTGCGGCGCTGCTGTCGCTGCTTGCGAAACTTTTGCATCTCGCCAAGCCGTGAGTTATCGTATGCACCTTTTGCCCAGTTTTTGGCGCTGCCACCGAGGCCACCGAGGCGACCACCGGCGTTGTTGATGTGCTGGCCGATTGCCCCGGCGACGTCGATAGCTTTCTTAAGGATACTCCATACGGCGATGAGCGGTAGGACTTTGATTAGCTCGCCAACAATCTGCATGACCATATTATCGGCATCTGTAGCTCCCGCTTTAACAATTGATCCTGCCAAGATACCACCACCGAATAGCAACCCAACGATTGGAAAGACCATGAGTAGCCCCACAAAGGTTGAGCGCCATTTACTAAAGAATTTTTCGGTGTTTGGTAGCAGAAAGGCAACAAAAGCCAGCGGTGATATAACGATAAGGATGACGATGAGCGCCTTGCGGGCGATTAATAGGGCGGCAATAGTCACCATTACGACCAGTCCGGAAACAAGCGCTCCGATTAGAACCGCAAGAGCGAGAACTGCGGCCGTAGCCCCAGCGAGGACGGTTAATGCTATGCCTCCCCAGGTTTCGCCTCCCTGTCCTGACTTTAGGACACTATTAGCAGCACTAATACCGTCGCCGATACCACCCAGGCCTGCTCGCAGGCCGTAGCCAAGTATATTAGATAAGTCAACGGCAATTTGACAGATGTAAATTGATAAGTTCACCAAGATCGCGGCGATAATGAGCCGTGGCAGCATCTTTTTGATGCCGTAGTTTGAGATGCCAAAGCCAGTGAGCTGTGAGATGATGATTGCTAAGAACATAATGATAAACGCACCATTGGCAATGTTGCGCATGATCCCCCAGGCTGCCTGTACCTCACCTCCAGAAGCAAGGCCCGGCTCAATCTTTAGGAAGTTGTCGGCGATCATGGCGAAAGCCGCGTCTGCTATACGTGCCATAAAATTAATCACCGGGCAGACGAGCCAGCCGAGTTCCTTAACGGCGCAGTCGGGTCTGTCGTCATTACCATTATCGCTTTGACCGGATGGGGTGTCGGCGGTTATATTAGAAAGAGAGCTTTTTATGTCGTCTTCAGAATACCCTGATTGTTTTTTCAGACAATCAACATATTCACTAGAGTTTGCCACGTTGCCATTCGACGGCATCTTATCCTTACAAGCGTTCATCCAGCTGTCAACTTGTTGTTTACATATTTGCTCCGCTGGCCCTCCGACGCCTCCGCCGTTTTTCTCGATACATTTTTTTAGGAGAGCGTCATAAACGGCCTTGCGGGTATTATCGGCGGCTTCGGTTTTTGCTGATTTTGCGGCTGCTTCAGCGTTGTCTGATGCCCACTGTGCAATCTCCGCACATGACATCTCTGTTTTTGCACCACCAGAAGGACCATAAGGCGAGTCAGCTCCATGAAACATACGAACCCTTTTACCTGCATCCGGGAGATAAAAATATCCATAAGCTGCCGTACTGTCAGTTAAAGCAACCGCTGTTTTTTTATTGCGCTGATCGGCCTTTATGTCATTACTTGCGGCGTCATCCCCGCTATCATATCCTCGCCACTCAGCCTTACAACCAGCGTTTTGGGCCGACAAGAGTGCCGCCATCGCCGTGGAATAATTAACCAATGCCGAGTCGAACTTTAGGCTTTTACCAGCCTTTTTTTCAAGAACCTGAATTGCGTACGTGCCCCTGTCCCTTGGTATATTCCACCTACCACCGCTGTACTCACCCTTGGTAATATTGCTAATACAGTCAAGGCCGGCGTTATCTCGCCACTCACCCTTTAGCGCGCAGAACATGTCGGTAAAAGAACTGTAGCCAAATGTGTCTCGTGTGGCGGACACCAGTTCTTTACAGCTAAACTGCCCATCGTCACCGTCGGCAACTGGACCGACGGTAGTAATAGTGGTGAAGCTGCCGCCCCAATCACCGCTGGCAATTCTTGCTGGGGTGAGTCCACTATCAAATCCTTGACGATGACTAATACAGTTGCTCATAGCCAACGCGAGAGAGCGCTGTTTGACTTGAGTGAGGTATGGTGAATAATCAAGGCGCGCCCGAGCTGCACTAGCGGTCGGCGACAGCGCAAAAAACGTCATGAGCATCGGAACGACTAATAGTGCGGCAAGTCCGATTAGAATGGGGCGAATACGTTTATGCGGGGTTTTCTTTTGCGCAAGCATTATGTGTAGTATAGTATCATGCTTATGCTATAATTTCAAAAGAGAAGCCCCGAATGACCTCTCTTTTGAAATGTTATTTATTGTGGTGATGCGGCCATGTCTCTTAATCAATCAAGAGTAGACTTAAGATCGCTAACCTCGTTATCAACGATTCGCCACAATCCATTGTCTATTACAACCCTCCAGGCCATACCAAGAATTGTGCCGGTGGTTTCTGCTTCGGTAAAAATCTGGAGCCCTTCTGTTGGTAGTGCTTCGCCAGTCTTTGTATCCACAACGGGTTTGGCACTACAAAACCTTGGCTTAAGAATCGGAAACATATTTGAGCCGGGCACTTTATGTTTGTAGCCCAATTTTTCTTTCTCGTCTTTAGCCGCTAGAAGCGTCGCTATGGCCTTTTTGCCGTCGTACTCTGGGCCTGGTATCTTTCCATTGCGCAACATATCGTTCAGGACGGATATTCTTAACTCGGGATTGCCATAGATTGCCGCGGATGCTACATATCTTGCAAAGTTAGGGTCCCACGGGCCAACATCAAAAGCCGCGACCACAGGAAGAAATAGCTTGCCCGCGACTTCTTCGGGGGAATCTGTTGGTGATGCGGGTTTTCCGTAAAATTCACCAGGTTTAATCCCCGTTGATGGATTATATAAACTATTGTTTGGGTTATGTATGATTCCCCACGCCTCTGCAAGAAGAAGTTCTTCCCTACACGGTGACAAGCGCCCTTCGTTCGTAAGTCCAGCAAACTCTTTGGGGGTCATGTTTGCATACTTTTCTCTAACCTGCTTATATCTTTTTTCAGCCAAGTCTTTTGGATCAATAGTCTCAGACGGTGATGGTGAGGCGGATGGTGACTCTGATGGTGAGGCGCTCTGTGTAGAGTAATCTGGGGGAACGGCTATTCGATCTCCTTTACCACAACCGGCAAGCAGCATAGCTGCTCCAGCTGCTCCGCCAACCAGTCCGGCCAACACTCCGCGACGAGATAAGTCTTTTGTTTCTAATGAACTACTTGGGTCATAGCTTTCACATGAACGTGCCATAACGCTTGGAGTCCTTTCTCTGGCCGGTGGCCAGTCATAGAGTAGTTTTAATCCACCTCAGAGTAGATAAGTTAAACTCTGAATAGTATCATTGTAACACATTCTGTAAATTTAGCAATACCCTAACGGCAATAAAGTAAATAAAAACAGCCCTTGCTCTACAAAGATGGGCTGCTCGGGTAGTAACATTCTCATTCTGGCGCGCCCGACCGGATTCGAACCGGCGATCTCCTCCGTGACAGGGAGGCGTGATAGGCCAACTTCACTACGGGCGCATAACTTTCCGTATGATAGCAAACTTTTATGGCTTTTTCAAGAAATCGTTTGCATTTTTCCTGCCACTATTTTACAATTTAGGGTAAGAGATCCGTTATGACAAAAAGAAATATTTTCATCACCGCTATCTTTCTCGCAACCATTATCTGCGGCGTCGTGCTGTCTGGTATGCCTGCGTTCGCTGATACTGAATGCGGCGGCGCAAAGACCTCGATCATTAATTGTAGCGGTGCGACTGGTGATGCTGCTATTCTCGGTATCATCAAAATGGTTATCCAGATCATGACTGCTGGTATCGGTATCTTGGCGGTCGGTACGGTGATATATGGCGGTATTCTCTACTCTGCGTCTGGCGGTAGCCCAGACAATATCAAAAAGGCCAAAGAGCTCTGGGTCAACACCGCCATCGGCCTCATCATATTCGCGTTTTTTGTGGCTATCACTAACTTCCTGATCCCTGGGGGGGTGTTCTGATGAAGCATATTGTGATCGCGCTGGGGCTGATGATCGCAGGGTCGCTGATGTTGTCGGTGGTTCAGGCAACGCCGGCCAGCGCGGCCTGTGGCGGCAACATCTTGACACTCAAGCCGTGGTACGACGGGCTGACCAAGTCGGATTGTAATCTCAAGGCGATCGTCGACAATAACGATAAGCGCGCCCAAAACGACCCGGGTAATTACGCCACGCTCAACGGCTTTATCTGGCGGGCGATATTGAATGTTGTCGAGGATCTGTTGCAGCTGGCGGGCTTTGTGACGGTCGGCTTTGTGATATATGGTGGCTTTTTGTACTTGACGAGCAATGGCGAACCAGGACAGATGGCCAATGGCATGAAGACGGTGATTAATGCGGCGATCGGCCTAGTGATTGCTATCGCCTCAGTGGCCCTGGTGAATGTCGTGGCTGACGGATTGGGGTTGCCACGGTCATGATGCGATTCGTAGCCGGTGTATTGGGGTCGCCAGATTCGCTGGGCATTCCGACGAACAGTGCTTCGGCGGATGCACTGGGTAACATTCTCAATACGGTGTATTTCTTTGCCGGGGCGATCGCGATTTTGATGTTGGTGCTGGCCGGTATCAATTACGCCAATTCGGGCGGCGACACTAACAAACTTACCAAGGCGAAAAACACCATTCTCGGTACCGTTATCGGCATCATTATCATTCTCTCCGCATTTCTCATAACTAACTTTGTCATTAGTGGCATGAAAGGATCGGCAATATGAAAAAACTCGTAGTCATTATCGGTGTGATAGCGGCGCTCGTTGCCCCACTAGTGGTGGCATCAAGCGTATCCGCCCAGAGCGTCGACATTTACGGCGCCTGCTCGGGCTCCAGTGGTGAAGTCTGTAAAAACCGTGGCGCGACGGTGCAACCACTGTTCAAGAACCTCATCAATGCTATCTTGCTCATCCTCGGCGCCATCTCTGTCATCATGATCATCATCGGTGGCTTTCAGTATGTAACTTCGGCCGGCGACTCTAACAAGGTCAAAACCGCCAAGTCGACTATTATGTACGCGGTGATCGGTGTCGCCGTCGCGCTTCTATCGTATGCTATCGTTGACTTTGTGTTTGGCAAAATATAAGAAAAATAAGGAGAAATGTATGAAACGATATAGAAAAACCCTCGTAGCCGCCGTCTTGTCATTAGCGGTTGCTGTCGCGGCCGTCGTCATGCCGATCGCCCTGCCGTCCGCGTCGGCCCAATTTAAGAGCGGTTTGGATGCAGCTCGAACACAGGAGATGAGCACGAAGCCTATCGGTACAACCATTGGCGAGGTGGTTAATATCTTTCTCTACTTCGTCGGTGCGGTGGCGGTTATCGTTGTGATCTGGGGCGGTTTTCAGTACATTACCTCGTCAGGCGATAGCCAGAAAGCGACCACTGCCAAAAACACCATCATGTACGCGGTGATCGGTATCGTTGTGGTGGTCATGTCGTACGCTATCGTTAACTGGGTCTTTGGCTTGTTTAAGTAGCTAAATGATGATAGAATAACAGCTGAAACTATATTAACTGGTAAACAAGGAATCAAGAATGAACAAATTAAAACTCATCGTTGTTGGTATTGTGGCTACGCTAGCGTTAGCGTTCGCGACAGTGCCGGTGGCTCAGGCACAATATAACCTGGATAGGGGCATTAGCGACTCAAAGGGCGATCGGGTTGCTGAAAAGGTTGATGATCCACAGCAACTGATCAAGGGTATCGTCAATGGTATTCTCTACTTCGTCGGTATCTTGTCGGTGATTATGTTGATCTGGGGCGGTATCCTTTACACGACTTCATCTGGTGACTCAAGCAAGGTGACCACCGCTAAAAATACCATCATGTACGCGGTGATTGGTCTGGTGGTGGCGATCTTTGCTTATGCGATCGTTAACTTTGTTCTCACAACGTCGCGCGGTGTAAGTTCATAAGACCGCGCCCTGTCTACGACAAATTCACCCTCGTTTATGGCGAGGGTGTTTTATTCTGGTTGTCTGGCGGCGTCAAATACGACGACTACGACACTAACGGGTTTGGCGAAGGATTACAAGACTTGGATCTTTTTGGCACGTTCTTGCTTAATCTTTTCGAACGTAATAGTGAGCACGCCGTCTTTGAGTTCGGCCTTGACGCCTTCTTCGTTGACCGCGACGGGTAGCGCCAGGGTGCGGCTAAACTCGCCCCAGTAGCATTCTTGGATGTGCCAGTTCTTGACGTCGGTCTCGTCGCCGCTTGATAGGGTGCCGCTGATCGTGAGGATGCCGTCCGAGATGCTGACATCTAGGTCGTTACGATCAACACCAGCCGTCCGGGCTTTGATAATAAGTTCGGTTTCTGATTCAAACACATCGACTGCCAGCTGCCCCATCAAATCATCTGCTTCGTCCTCCCAGTCATCCTCAGGAGTGGGCGCTGCGGTAGCCGGTGCTGCTGCGGGTGCGGCTGGTTGCGGCGCGTCATTAGCCAGATCATCATTCAAGAAAGCTGCAGTTAGCTCATCCTCAATTAACAAATCGTCATTTTTGCGTGCCATGTTTCCTCCGCCTTTATAGGCTGATTGACAATATCATCTATTAGTATAACGGTTATGTGCGCTATAATCAAGAGTGAAAGGCGAAAAAGCGAAAAATGCCTATTGATACGCTATTATCATATATCGCGCCGCATTATTGTTATGGTTGTGGTGCGACTGGCTCGCTTTTGTGTCGGTCGTGTCTTGAGGCGATGAAGCGGCATCATTGTCAGGTCTGCGTTATTTGTGGACAGCCGTGCGCCAGTGGCAACGTGTGTCGGCGACATGCCCTGCCCTACGAGGCGCTCAATTGTGTGCTGTGGCGGCGAGGTGCGGTGGCGCGGCTGATTGATGATTATAAGTTTCATCGCGTACGTGCCGCCAGTGGGGTATTGGCTCAGTTTCTAGACGAACTGCTCCCAGAATATGATGCGTCGACGGTGGTTGTACCGGTGCCGACGGCCCCTGCCAATATTCGTAAGCACGGCTATGATCATATGTTGCTGGTTGCTCGGCAATTTGCCCGGCGGCGGGGACTGAGGATTGAGCGACCCTTGGTCAGACAGACGAATGTGACGCAGCATTATGCTCGCTCGGCGGCTGAGCGGCGAAAGCAGGCGCAGCAGTTTTTCCGGGCGCGCAGTGCTCGGGCCGATGTTCCCTATCTGATCTTGGATGATATTTTCACCACTGGCTCAACGATTGCAGCGGCGGCCCAAACGCTACGAGCGGCTGGTGCGCGGGACATTCGCGTGGGGATTATCGCTCGCCAGGGGAACGATAAAAAGGCCACTGCAAAGACGCCGCCACATCCTAGTCGTGATGATACGAACCACCCCGAGCGATCTCTTGGGCGCGGTACAGCTGCTCGGCGAGAATGAGCCGTACCAGCTGGTGCGGAAACACCAGGCGTGATAGCGACCAAACGATATCGGCTCGCCGGTGAAGCGTCTCGGTAACGCCATACGCCCCGCCAATGATGATGACGATGTGCTGATCGGTATGATCGAGAATGAGCCGCGATAGTTCTGGTGAGCTCAGGTTGCGGCCATGTTCATCGAGGAGGATGACGAAGTCGTGCGGCTTGAGGCGAGACATCAGGCGCTCTGACTCGTCCTGGCGCGCTCTGTCGCCGATTTGGCCGGAATGTGGGATGATGCTCATTTCGGTGACGAATGGCGCTCTGAGGCGCTCTAAAAAGCGCGTGATGCCCGGCTCTACCCAGGGCTCGTGCCGCTTGCCGATGGTGAGGATGGTAATTTTCATACGTGAGGCCCTGGCGGAGTATTAGTATTGTGCAGGATAGCTTCGGCAGTCGCTTTGGCGATTTGGTGGTGAATATAAGCGGTCGGATGACCTACATCATCACCTCCGGTTACCACACCAAGGCCGAATGTAGCGCAAGCATCGACGTCCTTTGGCGGCTCGACCAGGGTGATGCGCGGTTCGTGCATGCTGGCGACAACGTCGCGGATAGCTTGATTGACCGTCTCGATAAAGCTGGCGACAAAGTGATCGGTATCGTTATTGATAATCGTTGGACAGATATCGCGTGGCTGGATGGGCGTGGTATAGAGGTTGATGAATAGCTGGGCGTTGGGAGCATGTTCAAGGATAGAGCGGTAGGCTTGCTCGAGCGACTGACGATATTCGTCTGAGTACAGTCGGCGAAAGACATCGATATACATCTCGCTGCGCGTACCACACCGTTCGTGCAAACAGGCGTCGAACACCGCGTTAAGGTCAATCATATTGGCGCCAAGCGACAGTGTGACGATATCAGTTTCGGGGCCAAGGGCGTTGATTTGCGGCGGCTGGTCGTCAAACTGCTGGCCGGAGATATGCTCTGGCCCGGCGCCACGACAGGCCACGAGGGTAATGTTATCTGAAGGAATGCCAAACGCTTCGAGTTGCCGCGCATAAGCTTCTGGTGAGCGCCGGCACTCTTTTGTTGTGTCGTCGTAATTTCCTAGCCCTGCCCCACTGGCGACTGAATCGCCCATGCCGACGACGTAGGTGTGCTTTGCTTGCTCGGGCGAGATGTTTGGGTGGCTGGACGCTGATAGCGCTAATGAAGCGAGGGCCGCTATAGTAGCGACCCCCCGTTTGGCTAATGTTTCTAATCTTTCTCTCATGATATCGTGTCTGGCGGAAGGGGAGGGATTCGAACCCTCGGTACGTGTTAGCGCACGCCGGTTTTCAAGACCGGTACCTTCAACCACTCGGTCACCCTTCCAATTAATCGTAGCGACTGGATTCTGGCGGAGAGAGAGGGATTCGAACCCTCGATGGGTTGCCCCATACCGCTTTTCGAGAGCGGCCAGTTCAACCACTCCTGCACCTCTCCAAATAAAAATGGTACACCCGGCACGATTCGAACGTACGACCTTTGGCTCCGCAAGCCAACGCTCTATCCAGCTGAGCTACGGGTGCATACAGCCTTTCGGAAATCCGATTGGCTATAACAAAAATATAAAGAACTTTCAATGCCAGCGGCAATGAACTTTTGTATTCTAGCACACCTGTTAGCTCGGGGCAAGCTATAGCCTGATGATCCGAATGAGCTTCTCCAGCGCATCTGGCGCGATTTCTTGCATCGGTAGCCGCGCCCCCAGCATGTCGACGATGGTCTCGCCTTCGGCCTCAGAAAAATAGATGGTCAGTGCCGGTGAGAACCGCTTGACGGGTAGTAAAATTGCCGAGTGCTGATCGCCGTCTTGCCCCAGCCCAAAGGCCCGAAACTCACTGAAATCATACAAACGGTCAGCGACGTAAACCCCCTTGGGGCTGATGGCGTAATTGACCATCACTGATGGCTTGGATCGAAGTAGTACGAGCGCCACCGCCATAATCGGCAGCAAAATCGCGAATGTCCAGCTATTAAAAACAAAGATCGCCAGCGCCATCAGGGCAAGCACTACGAAACCAACAGCAATATACCAGCCAGTCGTGCGGTGGGCCTGCACGCCCTCGGGAGCTTGCCAGGCGATGGGCTGCGATAAGTCAGTCATCGGCTGGGTCGTGTCTTGCTGGGTGTTTTCAGTGTCGGTTACGTGTGGCTGCTCTTCCATATGTCTAGTATACCATGAGCGGTATGATCTGCTATACGTCGGTAGAGTTACCGCCAAGACCAATTACGGTATTGAGGACAAATTGAATGATGGCGTAAGCAAATAGGGCGACGAGCAGACCAATGACGGCATAGAGAATGGTGTTTTTTGCTGAGGTGACCGCGTCTTTATTGCCACTGGAGACAACGTAGCGAAAACCACCAAAAATCAGCATTACTACAGCGAGGATACCGATGAAATAGAGCATGATGTTGATAATTTTTTTTACCAGCGAGCCGTCACCATTAGTTAAGTTAGTTGGTACACCGTCGCCACGCGCATCATTGATGCCACGAGTGACGCCGCTCTCGCCAAGTGCGAACACTGGAGTGCTTAAAACTACCGTGCCGACACCGATGGTCAGCATGATGCTAACGATACCTGCGAAAAACCTCTTCATGCGCGTTATTATCCTCTCTCTTAGGTTTATTGTCAAGTTTTGTGGTCCGCCCGTCAATCGCGGGGCTAGCCAGACCACTGCTTCTATGATACACTATTTTTAGCTCGTGGAGGAGTACCCAAGTGGCTGAAGGGGACGGTTTGCTAAATCGTTAGTACGGGGAGACCTGTAGCGGGAGTTCGAATCTCCCCTCCTCCGCCAGAGTTACGTTATCGAGGTCTCGGTTTATCCGGGACTTATTTTATTGTTTTGTTGGCATGCGGAGTGGGTATCAGATAGAATTTTGGGCCGACGGCACCAGCTAAATCAGGAAATATTATTGACAAATTAAAAACCTTATGCTATTATCCTAACATTGCTATGGTTAGGTCCATAGAGATAAACATAAAAAGAATATGAAATATTTATCACACATTATTACCACTACCACGATGGCATTGGGCCTGTCGACCAGCCTCGGCGTGTTTCTACACGATACAAATATTGATAAAGCGATTGTTTCTGCTTGGCAACTCATGAGTGATGCGCGCCAGGTTGATGACGACCACCACAGCAAGCCGCATTCCTCGCCGCACACTCACTCTGACCATCACGACTTTTCGGGGGCGCTAAAAGACGGACAAACCCACCCGCGGACGACGCCGCGCAGTGCTGATCGTAAGCACCTACACACCAAGCTTGTCAGCCGCGGTGGCGATGGTGACATTGATGGGCATCGACTGATGATTGACCCGATTAGCGTGAGCTGATAACTTCGAGCTCGCCGATGAGGCGCTGGATGAGCTTTTCTTGCTCGGCTAGCTGCTGGCGAGTTTCCTCGACGAGATAGGCTGGCGCCTTTTCAACATAAGTTGGATTATCCAGCCGTGCTTGGAGGTTTGACAGGGTTCGCCGCGCTTCACTTAGCCGCACTTCCAGATCGGTCTGGTGCTGATAGAGTGTCTCCTCGTCAATATCCAACCACGCTTCCCTGTTTGCCGCCGCCAACCTAAGGCCTCGCGGTTGATCGGTGTGTGCAATTGACTCCAGGCGCATGAGGTGTTTGATGGTATCTTGATTATCAGCGACGAGGCTGTCATTGCCGTATAACAAGCGGTATTTCTTGTTGCCCGGCAGTTCAGCGATCACCCAGCGGCCTTCGGCGACCAGCGTCTTCAGCTGTTCAAACTGCTCGGCAGCGATAGGATCAAACTTTTCTGGAGTTGGCCAGTGGTCGCGCATCAAAATTCCATCGGTGTAATTAAGTGTCTGCCAAATCGTCTCGGTGACAAATGGCGCGAACGGATGAGCGATTTTCAAGCTGGTTGCCAGCGCCCATGACAGTAATGGGCGGTTGATAGCGGTTTTTGACGATTCGATGTACCAATCGGCTAGGTCGTCCCAAATAGCGTGATAGACCGTGTCCGCAGCTTCAGAAAAGCGGTATTGCTCCAGGCGGACGGCAACGTTATTGGCGGCGTCGTTCAGCTGGCGGATAATCCAGTGGTCGGCCGGTGTCTGCGGCTCCAGGTCAACGATTTGGTGTTCATCGCCAATTTGCGCCTCGACGAAGCGTGCGATATTCCACAGCTTATTACAGAAATTGCGAGCAGCGATGACCGCACCCTTGTTGAAGGCTTGATGCTGGGCTGGCGCCCGGCCAGCGATGATGCCCATGCGGGTGGCGTCTGAGCCAAATTCTGAGACTAGCTCCATTGGGTTGATGACATTGCCCTTGGATTTGGACATTTTTTGATTGTGCTCATCATTGACCATACCGTGCAGATAAACATCCTTGAACGGTAGTTTGCCAGTGCGGTACAGGCTAAGCATAATCATGCGCGCCACCCATGCCCGCATAATGTCCATGCCAGTTTCCATCAGGCTGGTCGGGAAATATTTGGCTAGTTCCCCGCTGTTTAGGTAATCGGTAACGATGTACGGCCACTGTCCAGACGAAAACCAGGTGTCAAAGGTGTCCTCTTCCCTGATATATGTTGTACCATTTACAACTATCTTTCGTTCGTCAGTGCGGATGTTGAATATCCAATCGCGCGGGTCGCTTTCATTGACGAATGCGGGAATCGGGATGCCCCACGGGATTTGCCGAGAGATATTCCAATCTTTCAGCTGCTTGAGATAAGCGATGAGCTCTTTGCGTTTAGCGGCTGGATAAAAGGTAATCTCTTCCCTTTCGAGCACTTCAATGGCTGGTTGTGCTAGTGGCTGCATCTTGATGAACCATTGCTCTTTGACGATGGGCTCGATGACGCTGCCGCATTTGTAGCAGTGTCCGACGGCATGTTCAATGTCTGTTTCGCCGCGGCGCAACTCCAACGATTCCAGAGCTGCCAGGACGCGAGTGCGGGCTTCTGCTGGCGTCAGATCCAAGAATTGCTCTGGTACATTGATCATGGTGCCTTTTTGGCTGATGATTTGTTTGAGCGGCAAGTTGTGGCGCTGGGCTATCTCGAAGTCGTTCGGGTCGTGTGCCGGCGTAATTTTCACTGCGCCAGTGCCATAGTCCATATCGACGTATTCGTCGGCGATGATCGGGATTTCCTCGTCGGTGATTGGCAATAAAATTCGCGTACCGATGAGGTGTTTGTAGCGCTCATCGTCCGGGTGGACAGCTACTGCCACGTCGCCCAGCATGGTCTCCGGCCGTGTGGTGGCAATGACGATTTCACCGATTTTATCCAGTGTCGGGTAAGCAATTTGCCACAACTTCCCTTTTTCGTTTTTATGCTCAACCTCGATGTCGGCGAAGCTGGTTTGGTGTTTGGTGCAATAATTAACGATCCGCTCACCGCGGTAAACGAGTCCATCATCCCATAGTTTTTTGAATGTTTCATATACCGTGGCAATGACTTTATCGTCCAATGTAAAGATTAGATGTGGCCAAGAAGCGCTGACGCCCAGAGCGCGCAGCTGCAACTCCATGTTGCCGCGTTTTTCTTCAACAAACTGCCAAACCTGGTCGTACAGTTGTTCACGTGAAAAGTCAAAACGGCTTTTTCCCCGTTTTGCTAGTTCTTTTTCGTAGACTACCCACGTCTCAAAGCCAGCATGATCTGCCCCGGGAATAAATACCGCATCATCGCCCTTCATGCGATGATAGCGGATCATAATATCTTTCAAGTTCATGTCCAGGGCATGGCCAATGTGCAAGTTGCCATTGGCGTTGGGCGGCGGCATGACGATGGAGTACGGTTTGCCGGTGCCGGTCGGCTCTAATGCACCGCTGGTTTCCCACATGGCGTAAATGTTTGGTTCGTAATCGTTTGGGGTGTATTGTTTGGCTAGTTGCATGAATAATTCCTACTTTTCACGTGAAAAGCGAGCATCGCTACCGTCAAGATTTTTCACGTGAAAACTCAGACAATAGGCGTAAATGATCTCTCCACGCGGTTATATTACCAAGCCAATTATACCACAGAAAAAGGGGCGGCAAAACCGCGGACGATGCCTGGCTGGGGGTGTTAACGCAGCGCTTGGTAGGCGCGGTACAGCCAGTAGCGGTAGCGCTGTAATGGCAAATCCCAAGCCCCGGCAAAGGTGACGTCGTGTCCGCCAAATGAGCGTTTGAACTTGGTGAAGCCGGCCCACGGGTGGCTCTTGTCGGCACCGTCGGGGGCGATGCCGTAGAGGTCGGCTTTGGCTAATCCGCGCTGCTGAGCGTCAATGATTGCCTCAGCCAGCAGGGCAGTGCCAGCGTTGAGCTTGCGGTGAGCTGGGTCTGACGAGGCGCCAGCATGGGCGTAATATAGTGTGTCGCTGCTGTGATAAAACAGGGCAGTGGCAATGGGCTGATCGTCAAGCGCAGCGTAGTACAGTGTGGCTGCGCCGAGTGGGAAGAGGGTGGCGGCTTGCTGGCGGAAATAACTATCGGGGTGTGGTGTGATGCCGCGCTGTCGGGCGACTTGGTGGACGAATTTCAGTAAGATATCAATGTCATGCGGGTCGGTCGAGCGGTGGACAGAGACGCCTTTTTTATGATAATTGCGGTACACATTACGAACTGGCTGTGCCATATGGGCGATCAGCTGGTCTTGCGGCTGAGTCAGGTCAATGACGTGCGAATGCTCCGGCTGGAGCCTTTGGTAGGTGACCTTTTTCCAGCCGTGAGCCTGCAGATAGGTGGTAAAGGCGAGATTGGTTGGCTCAACGCGCAGGAAGGTGACACGGTGTTTTTTACCAAGTTGAGACAAGGAATTAAGGGCTGCTGCTAGCGAATGTTCGTCATCGGCAGTCGGGCCGTACGGACAATACAGGCGTGAATTGCCGGTGCTGCGCTCCAGGATAGCCAGATATTCCCAACCTGGGCCACTATCGCGAAAGGTGGTGCGGCCGAGTGATTCTTGAAAGGCTTGCCAGGCAGTTGATTGTAAAAAATGTTGGTTCATGTTGTAATCCTCACAACGTTAGCTTGCTGTCATTGATAAACTTGGTTGCACTTCCAGGTCGTACGGGTCAGCCGGCGGGTCGATTTGAGCGCGGAAATAACCGAGCGCGGCGATCATGGCAGCGTTGTCGGTGCAGAGCTGGATGGGTGCGTATTCGATGTTGATAGGCAAGGCCTCACGCAGTTGGCGGCGTAATTCTTGATTGGCGGCAACGCCGCCAGCGATGACGACGGAGGCAGGCTGGAAATTGTCATAAGCTTTTTTAGTTTTATCGACCAGGGTTTTAACGGCGGTGTACTGGAAACTGGCTGCCATATTATGTCTCAGCTCATCGTTTACTAGGGTAGGGAGCTCGTGCGACGGAAAGGTGAAGTCTTTGCCCACCTCGCGCTGAACAGCTCTCAGAACGGCTGTCTTGAGGCCGGAGAAGGAAAAGTCGTATTCGCCGGCGAGCTTGGCGATGGGTAAGTGGAAGGCGTGCGGATCGCCGAACTTAGCGGCTTTAGCGATGGCGGGGCCGCCAGGGTAGGGCAAGCCAATGATTTTAGCGACCTTGTCGAACGCCTCGCCGACGGCGTCGTCTTGGGTCTGGCCGATGAGCTGGTAGTCGCCGTGATTTTGGAACAGGACCAGCTGTGAGTGTCCGCCAGAGACGATGAGGGCGAGGAGAGGGAGGGCGGGCTGATGGTGTGGTAGGATAAGACTAAGGCAAGCTGGCGACCTCTCATCGGTGCCGATGGTTTTGCGGACGGCGTTGCCGGATGCATTCGGCACAGAGGAGACGGTTGCCAGTTGCCGGCTAGAGGCAGGGACGTCTGTCTCGGAGTACTCTTTACGGGTGGCTTCGCCAGCCCGTGGTGTTCGGCTGACGGGGCTTGGCGTGCCCGTCACAGCCTCCTCAAAGACGACTGCTGAGGTTGGCTCTACGGTTCTTGATTTGTCAATAATATGGCGAGATCCTTGTTTCGTAATAAAATTAGCATACACATGCGCCTCGACGTGGTGTATCTTGTAAAGCGGCTTATCGTGAATGATGGCGAGGGTGCGGGCGGCGAGGGTGCCGATGAGCAGCGAGCCGATCAGGCCGGGCGCATAAGTGACGGCGATAGCGTCGATATCATCCCAAGTGCAATCAGCGTCAGACAGGGCTTTTTTGATGACCGGGTTAATAACCTCCAGATGGCTACGAGCGGCAATTTCTGGGATAACGCCGCCGTATTCGGCATGGATGTCGATTTGGGAATTGACCACATTAGAAAGCAAGCGTTCGCCGTCTTCAACGACCGCCGCCGCTGTTTCATCGCAGCTGGACTCGATTCCCAAAATCCTCATTTGCTTTTATTATAGCAAATATAAGTGGTAAAATAGGGACATGAAAGCCATATTGGTGAAGTTTGTGAGGAAAGTGCTGCCGGGCGGGATGCTGCGGCGGTTAGAGAATGGGTATCGGCGGTTGCGCGTCAAGCTGGTTAGCGCGCGGTATGGCAATCCGTCAAAGCACCTCAGGGTAATCGCGGTGACGGGGACGAATGGCAAGACGACGACATCGTGCTATATCAATGAGATTTTGAAAGAAGCTCATTTCACGACGGCGATGTTCACCACAGCGGTGATTGAGGTAGCGGGCAAGCAAAAACTCAACGATCTCAATGCTACGGTGGCGAGTACGGCGCGGATGCAGCGGTTTTTCCGCGATGCCAAGCGGGCGAATGCTGACTACGTGGTGCTGGAGGTGACGAGTCATGCGCTGGATCAGCACAAGTTGGACGGCGTGCCGATCGAGGCGGCAGTGATGACGAATCTGACGCAGGATCACCTCGATTATCACAAAACGATGGAAGAGTACGCGGCGGCCAAGGGCAAGCTGTTTCAGCTGCGGCCGCGATTTATCGTGCTCAACCGTGACGATGAGTGGTATGACTATTTCAATCAGTTTGTTGCCAGTGAGCAAAAGATGACATATGGCAAAAGCGCCGAGGCTGAGGCAAGAATTACCCACGTCAAGTTGTACCGTAAGGGCACGGAGGCTGATATGGTGCTGGATCATCAGACGCATTTGGAGCTAGCGACGAATCTGCCGGGCGAGTTCAATGTGATGAATATGACGGCCGCGACGACACTGGCGTATTTATTGGGCGTCAAGCTGGAGGATATCCAGGAGGGCGTAGCCAATGTCGAAGCGGTGCCAGGGCGGTTTGAGCGAGCGGTCGAGGGCCTGGGCTATGACGTGATCGTTGATTATGCTCATACGCCAGATGCGCTGAAAAAACTGCTGGCTGCGGCCCGTGGCATCACCAAGCAGCGGGTGATCTTGGTGTTCGGGGCGTGTGGTGATCGTGATCAGGGCAAGCGGCCGATCATGGGCGAGATCGCGGCACGTGGGGCGGATCGGATTTTCCTGACTGACGAGGAGAGCTATAATGAAGATCCAGGGCAGATCCGGCGGATGTTGATGGAAGGAATTGAGCGTGGTCGCGGCGATGCGAAGACGACGGAAATTGCCGACCGGCGCCAGGCGATTGAGCGGGCGCTTGGCTGCGCCAAGAAGGGCGATATGGTGCTGATCACCGGCATGGGTCACGAACAATATCGGATTGTCAATGGTCAGCGGCTACCGTGGAATGATGGCCAGGTGGTACGCGAGATCGTTGGTCGGGAACGGGCGGCGTGAGGCATGCGGCTACTACTGGTAACCAGAGGAATTCCCGGCTCTGGTAAGTCGACGTTTCTCGCGGAGCAGGGGCTTGATAGGTATACGCTGTCGCCGGATGCGATACGGCTGATGCTGGCGTCGCCGCAGCTAATGATTGACGGACAAACGACTATGCCGTCGCGTCAAGACGCAATGGTGTGGCGGCTATTACACGAGATGCTGGAGCAGCGGATGACGCGGGGTGAGACGACGGTGGCTGATGCAACACACACGACGCCAAATTATTTCAAGACGTACAGCGAGCTGTGTCGGAAATATCGCTACCGGCTGGTGGTGATTGATTTTGCTGATGTGCCGCTGGCGGTATGTCAGCAGCGTAATAAAGAGCGGCCGAGGTATAAGGTGGTACCGAGTAGCGTGCTTGAGCGTATGCATCGGCGGCTGCAGCAGAGTTCACTGCCGAAGTGGGTGACGGTGGTGCGGACAGCCGAGGAGGTGAATCAACTGCTTACTAATCAGCCGGAGAACGTTGATAGGTATCGGGCGATTCATCATATCGGCGATGTGCAGGGGTGTTTTACGCCGCTCAAGGAATATTTCGAGCGGTATCCGCTTCGGGATGATGAACTGTATATTTTTGTTGGTGACCTGTTGGATCGCGGCACGGAAAATGATGCGGTGATGCGATTTGTTTGTGACGAGTTGCTTGACCGACCAAACGTGCGGTTCGTCGAGGGTAATCACGAGCTGTATCTCTGGCAGTGGGCGACTGATCAGCCAGTCACGGCGCGGGTATTTAGCGAACAAACCCAGCCACAGCTGGAGGCGGCAGACATCGATAAGCGCAAGGTAGCGCGGCTAATGCGGCGGATGGATCAATATATTTTGTATCAGTTTCGAGGTCAAACGGTCTTGGTGACGCATGGCGGGCTCAGTACGTTGCCGGAGCGGTTGCCGCTGATGGCGACCAGCCAGCTGATCCACGGCGTGGGGGCCTATGATGAGGTTGGGGTGGTGGATGATGCATTTATGGCGCAGACTGATGATGCGACGTTTCAGGTTCATGGACATCGCAACAGGCAAAATTATCCTACGCGCTACAACGAACGGTGCTACAATTTGGAGGGAAAGGTTGAGTTTGGCGGCGAGTTGCGAACAGTGCGGCTGGACGAGAACGGCATGACGCCGATCGCTATTCAAAACCAACGGGCAACGGTGCGACTGCATCCAGAAAACGCAGCGTTCCTAAGCCAGTTACGGCAGAATCGCTATATTCGTGAATCGATCCTGCCGAGGGACATCAGCTCGTTTAATTTCAAGCCCGAGGCATTTTATCGTCAAGTGTGGACGACGCAAACGATGCGGGCGCGCGGATTGTTTCTCAATACGCTGACGAACGAGATCGTGATTCGGGCCTATGATAAGTTTTTTAACATCGGCGAGCGGCGCGATACCGAACTAGCGGCGCTGGAGCAGACGATGACCTTTCCGGCGCGGGCGTGGGTGAAGGAGAATGGCTTTTTAGGGTTGGTCGGGTATGATTCGGCGGCGGGTGGGCTGGTGATCGCGTCAAAGTCGACGACCGAGGGTGACTATGCGGCGGCCTTTCGGCGAGAGTTTTTGGAGCAATTTCGAGACAAGCTACCGTCCATCACTGATTATCTGCGCCGGCATAACGCGTGTCTATTGTTTGAGGTGGTGTTGCCACAATTCGACCCACATATTATTGCCTATGAATCGGACAAGTTAGTGCTACTCGATATCGTTAAGCGGCAGGTTGCATACGAGGCGGTCGACCGGCAGGAGCGGGAGCGATTTGCGCGCGAGATCGGGGCGAACAGCAAGCGTCTGGCGGCGGAGTTTTCATCGTGGAGCGAGTTCGCGGCGTGGCTTGATCAGCTTCACGGCATGACGTACCAGTGGCAGGGCGAGTGGATTGAGGGCTTTGCAATTGAAGATGCTGGTGGCCATCAGGTTAAGGTCAAGCTTGATTATTATACCTTTTGGCGGCAGATGCGAACGGCACTGGCGGCGCTGCAGGCCGGTCGGCAGCCATCAACGAGGCCCGACTGTCCTGACCCGGCGCTGGCAGCACGGGTAATTGCATATATGCGGCAGCTGCCCGCCGAGGAATTAGCGCGGCTGGACATCATCGGGCTGCGGCGACGGCTTGAGTAGGCGGTAGCTGGTTTCTTGTCGCGCGCGAGGCGGTCTGGTACAATTTTGACATAAGCATAACGGAGGGGGTGCTTATGCGGAAATTTATTATTAGTGTTATTGGGGCTACGTTAGCGGTGTGCATCGCGGTGCCAGCGACGGCTGGAGCAGCTTCTGAGTATGATGACCTGGTCGAAAAGGTGACAACGAAGTCTTTGATTAACTATGTGGATAATTACCATGGCAAGACGTGCGGCTCACCGACGGATGATTATGCGAAGAAGTGGTTTTATTCTTTTAAAAGACAAAAATCTTTTGCAAATCCGCATCACCCTGAAGCTGTTGCAAGTCTTGAAAAAGCCATCAATTCACCAGCTGGTGCGTACGCGGTGATTTATACACAAAAGAACAATCACAATAACAATTCTAGTGCCTCGCTGGCTGCTGTGTATTGGACCGAAGATGGTAGGGATGATTTTGAGCTTAGTTTTCAGCAAGTCAACAAGGTTCGTCGACTCGTAGTACAGCGGAAGGCGGGGTCGCACAAACAACTATATTTTGCAAGCATAGCGAGTCCAGCACTGCAGCAAATTAATTCAAATTATTGTATACCCGAATTTTTCTTAGGTTACACTAGCGGCAGCACTAGTCAATTTGCAATAGATGAAATTGGTCACAACAAGCTCCTCTCATCTAATTTTCGGACGGTTTATCCTGAAAACTACAGTGGTCCTCAAATAAATTCGGATGATCCGGGCGCGAAGTGGCAACCTGAGACGTCCGAATACGAAGATTTATTGAATAAAATAACAACGAAGAAACTGATCAACTATATTAATAATTATTATGGCAGATCGTGCGGCTCTTTTACAAGCGATTACTCTAATCAATGGATAACCTTGTTTGAACACCAGAGCCGTTACTATGAGCGCCCCTATCATCAAGATGCAGTTGCCAGCCTACGTAGGGCAATGGCTTACGGTGATTATGCGGTTGTTTACGACCAGAGAAATAGCATAAAGCCGTTATCGCCATATTTGATAAGTGTGTATTGGACAGAAACCAAGGGAGCCTTCAGGGGACTCTTCCCTGGGGAGGACTCTTGGAGATCATTTAGTATAGTTCGCTCTAAGGGAATTAACAGCTCAGAAAGACTACATTCGGCAGTTATTGCTAGTCCGCGACTTCTTCAAAATTTTACTAATCAGTGTGACCCCCGCTTTTTTATGGGGATATTCACAGTATCAAGTGTCGGAGGTTCATATACGCGAGGATCAGCACAGAAAGCTTTTCACCTCAACCTTCGACGTCGAGTATCCAGACGGCTATAAGGGTAAACCGATTCCTGGCGATCGACGCAATATCAAGTATCTCGCTCTCGGCGATTCCTTCTCCAGCGGCGAAGGCGACACTGATAAAAATCCGGCGACTGACCGGAAGTATTATCGCCAGTGGACGGATGTGAATGAAGATAAGGCGAAGGGCGCGCCAAGGGAAAAGTGCCATGTCAGCACGCGTTCGTATCCGTACAAGCTGGCGAATTGGATGGGGCTGGGTAGCGGCCCGTCGGCGGTGTGGGCGTCGGTTGCGTGTAGTGGGGCGACAGTGTACGACATAAATTGGGACAATTCGGGCGGCTATGAAGGGCAGGACAGTCCGCTCGGGCGGTTGCATGGTTATGATAATAAAGGAACGTTGCAGAAGATGGCACTCAACGAGATGATCCCAGGGCGCGTCAAGCAAATCGAGTTCGTGAAGAAATACCAGCCAAAGGTGATTACGCTGACGGCGGGAGGGAATGATGTGGATTTTGGTGGTAAACTATTCAGCTGTGTTCCGTTCCCCAATACGTGCACCTGGGCAAAGATAGAGTGGCGTAACAAATTGAAGAGTGACATTGTAAATCAATTTGACAGACTAAAAACTTTGTATGAAGAACTCAGGAAAGCTTCCGGTAATAAAGCAAAAATTTACGTATTTGGATATCCGCAATTCGTAAATGGCGCTCCAGATGCACCATGTTCTGGGCGCGGTCTTCTCTTTTTAGACGCCAGAGAGCGAGAGATGATTACAAATTCTGTAACCTACCTTAATAATACGATTAAACAGGCCGCTAAAGCAGCCGGCGTCAAATACGTTGATATAGAAAACGCTTTTGGAGATCACTGGCTTTGTGGTAATAGTGACAGACATGTTAACCCATTCTTGCTGAATGAGATGATTGTTAGCAGAATTCCAGATTTTCGACTTCCTTGGGTAGAATTTCAAGAGAGTTTTCATCCAAACGCCAAAGGTCACGCCGATATTGCTCGTGCTTTTAGGAAAGAGCTAGGTGGCGTTAATCCTGCAGACTATAAAATCTGTAAAAATGACGCGACAACTTGTCCTGACAACTCTGCGACGAAGGATAATATACCAGCACCTCCCTATTTTAACGTTGCTAATGGACAGGAAGACATAAAGTTTACTTATTATAAACTATCTAACGGGACAGCAACAAAAGTTCAAGAAAAATATATAGAGATCAAAACATCTAGACGCCCGTATAAGCCATGGCAAAAGGTATACGTAAAGATTTACTCTGAGCCAAGAGATTTGGGCGAGATTGAAGCTGATAAGAATGGTGAAATTAATGGATCTGTGGCGCTGCCTGAGGATTTGCCTGCTGGATATCACACGCTGGTGGTGTCTGGCGAGGCTCCAGATGGCAAGAAGCAGGAACTGTACCAGACCATTCTCATTAAAGGTCCAAACCCCGAGGATATTGACGAAAACGGTACGCCAGACAAGCTTCAGCCATGCGGAGCCTTTGCCCAAGCCGCTAATAAGGATGAGGACCTTGACGGCATCGACGACGCCTGCGACCCTGAGATCACCGATCCCATCCTGTATACTGCTCGCAACGGCAAGTCATCACTTGGCGAAGATGAGGATCGGATTTATCTCTTTCGCAATACGCGAGCAGCCAACCTGACTGGCGTCACAAACGATTACGTTGACAAGTCAAAAAACCAGAATAACGCTGATGCACTGGTTGGGCATACTTTAAGCGAAGAGACGCGCGGGCTTGCATTCAATAAGCTGGTCGTTATGAAAGAAGCTGACGGTGACATCAAAAAAGGAACGCCGATTATCCTCGCCAAAGACGTAAACGAGAAGTGCTACGCTCTAAAACCAGAAGATTACCTATCACCAGCACTCAAACCTGGAGCAAAAGACTACAAGCTACGAGGATTAATAAAATTAAGTAAACTACCGAAGGGGGCAAGTTGTGAAGAATAAGAAAGTTATAAAGTACTCAATCATGCTGTATACTGGTATACTGTCGGTTTTAGGATTGTGCCAGTTTCTAGGCATACCAAACCTTGATACAGCTTCAAGACACGACAGGATGTTGCTGGGAGCGACTATATGGTGGTTAGGTGTGGCCGGAGTTATTATAAATGCGATTATTGCAATAAGGCTTAGAACATTGAGGACCTTGGCTATTGTCCTGCTAATGTTGTGCATCGTGTTTGGCTTGGTCGGTGGTTTTCATTATTATCTAGCAGTTAACTGGAAATGGGGTTGATCCGTGAAGAATAAGAAAATAATTGTGGGATTATCAATTATTGTCCCAATGTTAATATTGTTGCTAGAATACTACATAATCGGTCCGCTATTGGCTGATGGTGTCAGTATATTTGTTGCACAATGCTCGTTGCTAGCTTTGAGTGTTATATTTATGATAGCGGGCATTGTCATTTTAGTGAGAGCTTCTGGGGGTTATAAATTTTGTTGTGTACCCAGTATCGTCGCCAGCTTATTACTCGTTTTTGGATATTTTTTGTCCGAGGCTGTAAAAGAGATACGGTTCTAGTGAGCTTGGAAAGTAAAATGTGTTATGCTCAACAAGGTGGGCTGTGAAGAAAAATAAGATTGTAAAATACGCCACGACAACTTATACATGTCTATTGGCGGTAATGGCATTTTGCTTATTCGTAGGAATACTGAATCTAGACATGAATCCGAGGCAAGTTAACTCACTGTTAGGGATCATTCTTGTGTGGGCAAGTGTGATCGGTATAGCTATAAACCTGCTCACGGTAATTTTTATAAAAAGTCTACGCTCCATTGCCGTAGTGCTGCTCATCGTATGCACATTTGCACTGGCAGAAGGATGTTTTCATTATTTTTGGTTTTCACAGCCATTCGCAGGGGGACGGTAAAGTAGCGCATGGCTAATCACACTATGAAGATTAATAAAACTAAACAAGCTACCGAAGGGGGTGAGTTGTGAAAAAGAATAAAAAGATAACGCAGAATATATCACTGACGGCCGTTATGGCTACCATGCCGCTACTCGTGGTGCGAGGTGATACATATAAATAGGGCTGATTATAGAATGTATTGCAGCCGTGATTAGTCTGTTATTATTGTTTACTTCTGCGAATAGAAGAAAGAATTTTCCACTTTCACATCTGGCGGCTATTTTGTGGCTATTCATCCCTGTGTCATTTTTGCTCCTACTGCAGACGTCCTTATTTGGGGGCGGTTTTGAGGGGCTTTCTAATTGGGCGAAAACCGGACTCATAGTTGGTATCGTCGCTATAATATTGACAAGTATTCAGCTGTTCAGAGTGAATCGTTAATGGGGTTTGATAGGGTGAGTTGTGAAGATGAGCCAACAAGTACGTCAGAACACCAAGGACACGACCGGGAAATTTCATTACTATTCAGAGGCCAATTGGCTGCAGCGATAGGTTGATTAACTAGTGTAGCCGATTTATCATGAAGGGGTAGGTTATGAAAGATGATGTAGCGACGACGGACAAGCCATACTTAAGCGATACAGTAGTAGTTTTGCTGGTAGTCGCACCGATAGCTTTGTGTGTGCTGCTCTTTATTGTGGCGAGGTGGGATACGTGGTGGATTCGTGAATATCATGTTGTTGAGATAGCAGCAATGGCGCTGCCGATGCTGCTGTTAGCGGCGGGAGTGTGGATGGTGGTGTGGCTGCGGGGTGTATATAAACTCTGTGCGTTTAGCAGCCTCGCGGTAGCGGCGTTGTTCTGGCTGGCGTTCCTTTATAAGTTATCGCAGTGATTTTTTGCGACTCTCGCGGTACTTGGTGCGGCGATTGATAATCATAAGAGATGTTCCGCAGATGAAAAGCGGCGGCATACAGAACAGGTATACGAATTCCCCGAGTCCATCAGCCAGAAAGCAGTTACCTATGGAAAATCCGCTACCGCAGCGTCCAGGAATGCCCCACCCGCCGATTGTCACGTCGAGGAGCAGTATCAGTATTGTGAGGTAAAACAGGATGCCTGTTATGACAAGCGGCCATCGATTGCGCAGATTCTGGTGGCGGGCGGCGGTGATTGACCAGTCCGTTAGCTTAATCATCAGTAGGGTGATAAGCATAGCTATAATGAACCAAGCGGAGTCATTTAGATGATAGTCATAATAATAGTCAGGCGGACCAAATTGGTCGGAGTTGAGCTTGTGTAGGTGGTCATTATGGGCAGTTGCAAGCACAAAAACGAGGATCGTCAGGCCGTAAATAAGCCAGCGCACAATGCGGGTAGCAATTGATTTTTTTGATGGAGCATTTTCGGTCATCAATGGTCACTTTCAAAAAACCGCCGTTTCTTTTCGAGCCACGTGTCTGACTGGCGGACGAGTTTTTGGCGGTCGGCGGGGTTTTTGAGGAGCGGCTTGATGGCTTCCTCGAGGTAGATACCGCCTTGGGAGCCCTTGAAGAGGAAAGTGGTGTCTTTATTGGCCAGGCGAGCGAGGAGCTTGGCAGCGTCGGTGGCCTTGGCGAACGAGGTGACGGTGCAGCCATTTTGCCGAGCAACTGGAGCGAGGAATCGCTCGGCCAAGCGGCCAACGGTGATGACGTGGTCAAGCTGTTTCGGGTCACACAGCGCGCCGATGGCAGCGTGTTCATCGGCTGCGGTCTGGCCCAGCTCGTTCATGTCGCCAAGGACGGCGATCTTGGTTTTGGCGGGTAGCTGGTAAAGTGTCGTCAGGGCAGACTTTACGGCGAGGGGGCTGGCATTATATGAGTCGTCGATGATGGTCGCATCGTTGATGCCAGGCAGAATATTCATGCGGCCGCTGACTGGTGTGAAATTCTCGAGCATGGTCATCACACATTCAATGTCAAGTCCAAGCTCTAACGCCACCGCCGCTGCGCCGCCGGCAACGCGGAGTTGATGCACGCCGACCACAGGGATGATGAATGGACGTGAGGTTTGGTCGGCGTGGATGAGCTGGCACCGAAAGCCCTTGCCGCTGGTAAATTTACCGATAGCCATCTGGTAGTCGGCGCCTGGCTCAGTGCCATAGGAAATGATTTGGCCGCAATCGGCGAAGTCCACGAATTCGGGGCGAATGTCATCGCGGTTGTAGATCACTTTTTCGCTATATTCAGCGAGCGCGAATTCCTCGCGGGCGACGGTTTCTAGTGAGCCGAAAAACTCCATATGCTCAGGCGCGATGGCGGTGACAATGGTAATGTCAGGGCGAATATAGCGGCCGAACGCGGCCATTTCGCCGGGGTGATCAATGCCGAATTCTTGGACAACAACGTCGATATTATGCTGGCGGCGGGCGGCCTGGCGGGCTCGGCCCAAGACCGACAACCAATTCCATACCGAGCGGGGGTTCTGCGGTGAATCGACACCGAGGATTTCTAGCGGCGCGCTAAACTCAGCGTTGAAGTTGCCACGATTGGTGCGGACTTTATAGCTGGAGTTTAGGACGCTGACGAGGGTTGACTTGGTGGTGGTTTTGCCGACACTACCGACGACGGCAACAAGCTTGATGTGCGGATTATGCAGGAAGAACGTGGTGACAGAGCGAGCGAGAATGCGCGAGATGAGGGTTTTGAATAGTCTCATGAGTATAGTATAGCATCTTTTGATATGAGTAGTGAGTCAGGAACTTGATTTTTTATCAAGTTTATGCTAATATTCGTTACGATGAGTAATAAAGAAAAATTAACAAGTCACAATGATGCTATTACAACTGGTTTAGAGGATAATGAAGCAGTTTTAAGCTATCTCAATGGGGGGGTACTTGAGCAACAAGGAACTTGGGATGCCCCTAGTGGCAGTGAACTCAATGGTCGGTGGAGCAGGGAGTGGATACTGTCATGCTATCTTGACCTTACAGATGCAATGATTCAGCATCTTGGTGGTTATGAGAATGAGCAGCCGGATTTTGTGCCAGATGAGGTACTGTTTCTAGATAAATCGGCTAGACCTGTTGCGTGGCTCGTCGATTCGCTATGGGAAGTAATGGCCGACAAGGGAGCAAAAAAGCCTCATTTTGATTTTATTCATATTGATCGTAAAGAGTGGTGGGCACGTGTCGGTCGTCCGCTAGTTCGTGAAGAAAATCGTGACCCACTTGAGTTTAATGTCAATGAAATTTCCGAGGAAACCATTAGTGCCATTCGTGCCAAGTTTGTAGTTGGTGATCTGACGCCTGATAACTATAAGACCGAGGTATGGAAATTACCTACTACACTTGATGGTAAAAAAGTGTTAATTGTAGATGAGATTAAAAGTAGCGGTGCAACAGCTTATATGACCCAGCAGTTACTGTCTCGCGCAGTCCCAGATGCTGAGTTTACAAATGAGTATTTTTGGTCTGTGCCATATAGTGAGGGAAAATCTATAGAGATTGATAACAAAGATGGCACAAGATCGGTGCAGCGTCAGATGCATAATACACCGGTTTGGTACGATAAAACCTCACCGGCCGGAAGGGAGGTTTCAGACCCTTCTTTGGGAGTAATGGATAGGCTGTATCATGAAAATCCTACGCAAGAAAACCTGAGAAGGCGGATAGCGTGGTTTATTGAGAGTGTAACACCAGAAGATGTCGGCGCTGATGTCGATGAGAGGACGAAGCGGCTGAAGAGGGATATAGCCACTCTAAGCTATCTGAGCATAAATGATTTTATGATGACGCGCAGTGATACGAGAGCGAAGAGAAAAGCAGAATATCTAAAGAGCAAACAGGGGGCATCCTCCGGAAATAAGAACAGTAATCTGCTACTGCGTAAGCATAATGAGGGTATTAGAAAGGCTCAGAAAATAAGAACCGTTTAGGCCTGCAGTCGTCTTAATTCTCCTACTATATCGTTATGCGTATCATCATATATTGTTAGAGAAAAGGGTGCTGACTCAGCTTTATGACCAGTGTCGCTACTGTCACCCTCTGGAAATACTGCATTCCCCTCGTAGTGTATAGTTCGTTCAAATCGTATCGAATTAGCAACCTCGAGTGCTACATCGCCTAGGCGAGTTTTAACACAGGTAGGTAAGTCATGTTCGTTGCACTCTACATGGAGCACCTCCTGTACGTACCTAGAAGCCCTTCTGCCATCTGGAGTTGTTGTTTTTTCTAAACACATCTTGTGAATATTAACACAATATATTTATAAAGTCAAGCAGTATTGGTGTTGGCTTTGGTGGATTTTTCTAGCACTCACGCTTGACGAGTGCTAATTTGGTGCGGTACAATGGGTGTATTGTTAACGAAATGGAGGATGATATGGATACACCTATCAAGCCTCTCGGTGACCGCGTGGTAGCGGTGCGCGAGGAGGCGAAGACGCAGACGGCGAGCGGACTGTATTTGCCGGATAGTTCGAAGGAGAAGCCAGTGGTGGCTAAGGTCAAAGCGGTTGGCGGCGATGTCAAGAATGTCAACGTGGGTGACAAGATTGTGTATAAGGAATATTCAACCACGGATTTGAAAATTGACGGCACGGAATATTTGATCGTCCGCGAGGAAGATATTTTAGCAACGGTTGTTTGAGAAAAGGGGAGTTTACGTTATGGCAAAAAAAGTTTTTTACGATGATGATGCGCGTGCTCGCGTGTTGGGCGGCGCTGAAGCGCTATATAACGCAGTCAAGGTAACCTACGGGCCAAAGGGCCGTAATGTAGTGATCGCCAAGGGGTTTGGCGGGCCAACGGTGACGCACGATGGCGTGACAGTGGCGGAAGGCATCGAGCTGCCAGAGAATGATGATGAGACGCTAGGCTACAAGGTCGGTGCTGATTTGATCAAGCAGGCAGCCAAGAACTTGAACAAGCAGGCTGGCGACGGCACCACGACTGTGACGGTGCTGACGTATTCGATTTTGAAGGAAGCTAACCGGTTGATCGCAGCGGGACATAACCCAATGGAGCTGCGCAAGGATATCGAGCAGGCCGGCGCGGAAATTGTCAAAGAGCTGAACAAATTAGCTGAGCCAATTGAAGGCAAGTCTGAGCGTGTGGCAGAAGTGGCAACCATTTCGGCGGGCGACGCGGAAATTGGCAAATTGATCGCTGGTGTCATCGAGAAAGTTGGTAAAGACGGCGTGGTAACGGTTGAGGCTGGCCAAGGTTTGGAGCTGGAGGCTGAGGTTGTTGAAGGCTTCAGCCTGGACAAAGGCTGGGTCAGTCCGTTCTTTGTCACCGACACCGGTCGGCAAGAGGCGGTTTATGAAAAGCCAGCGATTTTGATCACCGATAAGAAGATTTCCAGCGTGCAAGAGTTCCTACCAATGCTGGAAAAATTGGCACAAAGTGGGAAAAAGGACGTCGTGCTGATCGCTGATGAAGTTGAAGGCGAGGCACTGAGCATCTTGGTGCTGAACAAGCTCAAGGGCGTATTTAACACTGTGGCGGTCAAGGCACCAAGCTTTGGCGACCGCCGTAAGGAGATTTTGCGCGATATCGCGGTGCTGACTGGCGCAACGGTGATCTCCGAAGATCACGGTTTGACGTTTGAGAATGCTGGCCTGGAGGTATTGGGCTCAGCGCGCAAGGTGATTGTCGGTAAAGATGAAACCACCATCGTTGAGGGCGCGGGTAAGCCGTCAGCAGTGAAGGAACAAATCGCTCAGATCAAGGCGCTGTCCGACAATGCTTCCAGCGAGTACGAAAAAGAACAATTCGACAAGCGGGCAGCTGCCTTGAGCGGCAAGGTGGCCGTTATTAAAGTCGGCGGCGCGACCGAGACAGAAATTGACGAAAAGAAGTTCCGGGTGGACGACGCAGTGGCAGCGACCAAGGCAGCCTTGGCTGAAGGAATTGTCGCCGGTGGTGGCGTCACGCTGGTGAATTTGGCTGGCGGCTTGAAAGTGAGCGGTGCAGATAGCATCGCGGCTGGCCGGCAGATTCTAAAGGACGCCTTAAAGCAGCCGTTCCTGCAGATTATGCGTAACGCTGGCTTGAATGCCGACGCGCTGCTAGCGCAAGTCGAGGCGGGCAAGGCTGGATTTGGTGTTAATGTGATGAAGCCTGAGAACGAATTGGTAGATGTCAAAAAAGCTGGCGTCATCGACCCAGCGCGCGTCACTAAGGAAGCGGTGCAGAACGCGGTGTCAATCGCCTCAACTGCAGCAACCATGGGCGCACTGGTCGTCGACGTGCCAGAGCCAGAAGCTCCAGCTGCACCTGGCGGTATGCCGGGTATGGGGATGATGTAGTATTCCTATCTCATTAAGAATGGAACTCCTCGCTGGAAACGGCGGGGAGTTTTAGTGTGTGAATGAGCGAGTCTTCATCTCTAGTTATCGGCGGCTCCAAACAGTGCCCGTACGGCTTTTTCGCCAAGCTGGTAATTCTGCACAAATGCCCACAGCTGGTTGCCGTAGTCGAAGTGCCACCATTCGTGAGGATTGACCGTAAACCCATAGGCGGTCAGCAGATTATACAGAAAGCGACGATTTCGTTGAGCGGTTATATCCTTGTCCGTCAGTGGCGTTGCTTGCTCAAAATAATCAGGATTATTGCGCGGCCCGGTGTCACCGTCTACATGACCCATGTCAATAAAGCTGTCTGCTACAAAATCTGGTATCCAGGGGCTCGGCTTAACGCGCAGGCGAATGTCGATCGCTCCGCCTGTTGCGTGCGGTGACGGATTATCGGTAGTTGAAGGTTTGGCTATGATCTCGTCGCGCCGTTTATAAATATCATCTTTCTGGAGGTCAGAGTTATGGCGTCGAATGCTATTTGGTATGAGTTGGTGATATAGTGATGACTGCATATCGGTGGAGCGTAGTCCCTCCTCAACATATACTTCCACGGCACCGCCAAAAAATTTGGTAACTTCAGGGCTTTGGAGAAAGGTGTTAATGTCTGCCAGTTTTCTCGCAACCGATTCTCGGACATAGATTGGTTTATCGACGCCAGGAATACTTGCACCAGTCGTAGCATTGCGCCGAGAATAATAAGATTGGCCGGCAATACCATGGCTGGCTAGGTCAACCAACGGTTCTTGACGTAGTTCATGAAGTAAGCCACTGCTCACTGCAAATGGAATATCGCGATAGCCGATACGCATTTTGGCGTCGCGTAGTTCGGTCATGTCTGGAATAGCCGTTTCGGCGTACTGTTGTATACGGCGCTGGTTCTCGATACGGGTCTCGGCCTTGACCAAAAGATTGACGTAATAGGCGTATACTTTGACAATTTCATCGATGACTTGCTCGGGCTGCTGGATAGCACCACCCGCGAGGCGATCGGTTTTTTGTGGGCCAAATGCGACGACATCCGTGTTGTTTTCGAGTAGAAAGGTATCCAGTCCCGCTAGTTCTTGGTACGGTATCCAAGTATCGTGCGAGACGATTGCTACCTTGCTGCCCTCGTCGAGTAGAGGAAAGGCGGCCCTAAAGGTTTCTTGGGTATTGGCACGACGCGGCTTACTGCCATCGGGCATGGTACGGTTGCTATCAATTGGAGCCGACAAGACGCTGAGACTGATAACTTGTGTGCCGTGTGGTGCCGCTATTTTTGCCCACCCCTGATGTACTTTTGTCAAGTCATTACTTTCGTATGGAGTTAGTAGAGTGCTTTCTTCCCAAGAAATGTCCCCCAAAAGGGATGCTGCAGCGCCAAGACATAGTTCAAATTCAGTCGCGTCGCTTTTAAAACCCTGTGCTTCGGCTCGCTTGCGCTCTGCTTCAGTGGTTGGACGGTCACAGGTGGTGAGGATAATTTCTGAGGTGTTGATTTTACCTTCTTGTATTGCCGCGAGGGCACCGAGTAGGCGGATCCCATTAGTGGCACCAGCTCCACCTGGTACAATGATCGCAGATACATCGCCGATAGGCTGCATGTCGCGGGGTAGCGCAACATCAAGCTGTCTACCACTATGTTCTAGCTTATTGTCAAGTTCTTCGTGAAGAAAGCCCAGTTTGAGAGCTGTATTGCGGATGGCTGTATGATCAGTGGAAGTTTTAGCAATATCTGAAAAATCTTTGACGCCACCACCGCGCAGCCCGAGCATGCCACGAACAAAGGGGGCGTCGTAACTTGGCATGTCATACAGGCCCGCTAATTGGTCTGGGGATTGCTGGTTGAGGAGGTCATGGAGTGTTTCTTCATAGAGCTGGAGTTTTGCCGCAACGACATCCCGCACAGTTTCTGGACTGACGCTTGATGTTTCAGAAATAGGACAATACCTGTCGCTGCGCTCCGATGCAACTAAAGACATGTCTGAATTGTACAATAAAACTACTAAATTAGCAAATTATATAAATAGCAGGTCTTAGCTCTGCGACAAGAAATCAATTTCCTTGATAATATCAAGCAGTGCCTGCGCTTTGCGGGTTTCGTCGGGGATAGCAACGGCAGCTTCATGTGCCGGGCCGATCAGCGAGGTGTCGTCAGTCGAGCGCAGCAACAGGAGGTAGGTGTCGAATTTTTCCTCGGGCGAGACGTTCAGCTTGCCAACTAGTGGGCGAAGCTCGCTGAGGGCATTTTGCTTGATATCATCAAGCGACATATCAGTCGGAGCGGTATATGATCGGCTGGCGTTATCGGTGGTTGGTCGTGATACTGGTGTGGTCGTACTTGGCGTGGTGCTGGCCTGTGGATTAGCCGAGCGGTTAGTTGTATTAGTGTCCTGTGCGCCGGTTTCTTCAAAGCGTAGATTGTCATCACTGCCACCAGAAACACCCGCCAACACGCTGGCTAGATCCTGATCGTTGTTAACTCGTCCGCTATCTTGAATTGTCATACCCCACCTCTTTTCACATTACGGTTACGCTTGCTTGCTATGCTATACTGTAACACAGGAAAAGGAGGAATTTCAAGATGCTTGACGATAAAAATCTTTTAGCGCAGCGCGATCCGGGCAGTACACGAACGAGTGCGGTGGCGGTAACAACGCAGACGGACTTTGCGGCCGAGGTGGAGTCACTGGCGACCCCCGGCGAGGTGGCTAATGTGGTGCTGGCGGGCATGGGCGGCTCAGCGCTGGCGGCGGATATGGTCAAGGTGCTGACAGCGGATCGGGTCACGGTGCCACTTGAAGTGACAAAGGGTTATCAGTTGCCGAATTTTGTGAATGAAAAAACACTAGTTATTGCTATCAGCCACTCGGGAAACACCGAGGAGACGATTAGTTGCTATCAGCAGGCTCGTCAGCGCGGCTGTCAGTTGGCGGTGATGGCGACGGGCGGAAAATTGTTTGCGGCGGCCGAGGCAGATAATCTGCCGCGGGTGCGCGTTCCGTCGGGCGGTCAGCCGCGGATGTCAACGATTTATCATTTGCGCGGGTTGCTAAAGCTGCTCAGTCAGTTTGAGGTGATCGACGATAGCCTGTACCACGCGGTCGCAACCAGTGGTGCGTGGCTGAAGGATCAGCTGAGCCAGTGGGCTGAGGAGGTGCCGACGGCGGATAATTATGCCAAGCAACTGGCGCTCAAACTGATTGGCTCGACTCAGGTGTTTTATGCGGGCGAGCTGACATGGCCGCTGGCGTATAAGTGGAAGATTAGCTTTAACGAGTCAGCGAAAAACGTGGCGTTTTGGAATCAATATCCGGAGTTCAGCCACAATGAATTCATCGGCTGGTCGTCACATCCGGTCGATAAGCCGTATAAGGTCGTGGATTTTCGGAGCAGCCTTGAGCGTCCACGGATCCGGGAACGGATGGAGCTGACCGATCGGTTGCTATCAGGCATGCGCCCGAAGGTCGAAGTAGTCGAGCTACAGGGCGAGACGCTGCTCGAGCAGCTGCTGTGGGGGCTGGCGCTGGGTGAAATCGTCAGTATCTATGCGGGCATTCTCAACGGGGTCAATCCAGAGCCAGTGGCGCTGGTGGAGCAGTTAAAAAAGGAATTGTCGTAGGCTCATCTGGGCCGGAGAATAAAAAAGTGGCGCCCGAGGGATAGGGCGCCACTTTTTATCTTAGAGCCCATTGAGGGCGGGGGGTGGCCATGGCGGATTTGTGTGAATTAGTGGCGCAAGCTCTCGATCGGGTCTTTACCGGCAGCGCGGCTGGCTGGATAGATGCCAAAGAGCATACCGATGATGAGTGCTCCGCCGATAGTCAGGGCGGCTGCTTGCCATTCGAGAACTGGGGTGAATGGCAGATACATACCAAGGAGGAATGACGCGCCGAGGCCGATAACGTAGCCGAGAACACCGCCAAAGAGACCGATGATGGCTGATTCGATGAGGAATTGGGCGACAATGGTGCGGTTGGTGGCACCAACGGCCTTGCGGATACCAACTTCGCGCTGGCGTTCGGCGACTGAAACCAGCATGATGTTGGTGATGCCGATGCCGCCGACCAGTAGCGAGATGCCGGCGATGACCGCCATGGCGGTTGAGAGGGCGTTCACCAGGTGGGAATTTGGGGCGGTGATAGCTTGGCCGACCAAGGTGTGGTAGTCGGTATCGCCTTGATGCTGTTGGGCGAGGACTTTTTTGGCGGCATCAATTTTGGCTTGCAGCGCCGTACCGTTGTCGGCGGTGATGAGGATTTGCTGGATTTGGGCGGTGTTTTGGGTGAACTTTTTGCTGACGGCCAGCGGCAGGATGATAGAGCGATTAAAATCAACACCGAGGTAACTAGGCGTAGTTTCCGGCTCGTCGAGGACGCCGACGACCGTGAGCGTTTCGCCGCGGAGCTTGAGGACGCTGCCGAGGGATTTTTCGGTGCCGAATAGGTCAATTGACAGCTGCTTGCCGATCACGACGCCATTGGCCTCGTCGATGAATTGTCCCTCGCGTAACTTGAGGCCGGCGAGCTTTGCCAGTTCGCCTGAGCTACCGGTAACCGTGATGTGCTCTAGCTTCGTCTTGCCGTCCGGTGTCGATACGTTAGTGTGAAATGTTGCCAGCGGTGCGGCACTGTTATTAGTCGCCTTGGCAATTTCCCGGGCGTCCTGTTCGGTCAGTGTGTTCACCATCTGGGCGGCGTGTCCGGAGTTGAGTGACAGTAATGAATCTGGCCGTGCCTCGCTACCAGACCGAATTAGCGCGGTGGTGTCAGAAAGCTTGGCGGACTGATCACCAAACAGGCGGCTCGTGCCGGTCAATAATGACAGGATAATAGTAATGCTGGCGATGCCGACCATGATGCCAAAAATCGATAGGTAGGTGCGGACCTTATTTGACTTGAGCGACTCAGTCGCGTTTTCGAAGTGATTATTGAGGAGCATTGTCATGACTTTTTCGTAGCTTTCCGTTCTTTTTTGACTGGTTTCTTCGTTGATTTGGCGGCATCGGTTTTTGCGTCGTCGGCTTTATCGGACTTAGGGGCGGGTTTCTTTTCGGTTGGCGTGCTAGAACTTTTTGCAGTATCAGGGTCAGCTGATTTTTTACTCTGTTCGGTATCGGTTTTCGTGGTCTTTGCGGTCGCTTTGGTTGAAGGAGCGCCAAGCGGTCGCTTTGGCGGGAGGTCATCCGGGGACTTCACTGGGCTAGCAGGTTTGTCGGGAGCAGTCGCCGCGACTGGCTGTTCGGTCGTCTGTTTCTCGGGAGTAGTTTTCGTTGACTCAGTTTTCTCGTCTGGCTTAGCTTTTTCAGCTTTGGTAGTTGCGGTGTGTGGCGGAGTTGAACTTGCCGGGGTTGCTGGTTGGTCATCGCCGCCCAGCTTTTGCTTAAAGATTTTCTTGATGTGATGAGTATCGGTATCAATACGCCCATCGAGCATAGAAATCACCCGGCTGGCATAGGACAGCAGCTCTGGATTGTGCGTCACCATGATAATCGTGTTGCCTCGGCGGTGAATGTCGGACAGCTCCTCCATGATGATGTGGCTGGACTTGGAATCAAGGTTGCCGGTCGGCTCGTCGGCCAGGATAATTGACGGACTGTTGACCAGTGCACGGGCGATCGCCACACGCTGAACCTGACCGCCGGATAGCTGATGCGGCAGATAATATTCGCGCTCGCCCAGATGGAAGTTGCGCAAAATTCGGCTGGCTTCTTGGAGGCGCTTGGTTTTGCTGATGCCTTTGTAGGTGAGCGGCAGGGCAACATTATCAATCACCGTCAGGCGTGGAATGAGATTGAAATGTTGAAAAATAAAGCCGATATCGCGAGAACGAATTGTGGCGTGGTGTGTCGCCGTCAGATCCTCGACTGATTTATTGTCGAGGTAATACTCACCCTCTGACGGGTGGTCGAGCAGCCCGAGGATGTTGAGCAGGGTCGTCTTGCCGCAACCGGATGGGCCGACGATGGCGATAAACTCGCCCTTTTTGACCTCGAGATTGACATTGTCCAGCGCCACCTGCTCGGCGTCACCAAAGCCAAATCGTTTCGTTACATTAGTAAGTTTAATTCGCGTTGAAGGATCGTTCATCATTGCCTTTATTATAGACAAAAAGCCGCCCTGGTTGCAACCGCTAGCGGACTTTCTGTTATAATATGCGTTACGGAAGGATGCAGGAGTGGTTGAACTGGCACGCCTGGAAAGTGTGTAGGCTCTTTACGGGGTCTCCGGGGTTCGAATCCCCGTCCTTCCGCCAGAGTCGGGGTGCGTGAGATCTTGATGGTGCTGGGAGTGTATGGATTAATTGTGTTATCATTAACATGTAGCGATCAAGCAAAATATTGGGATTATAAACGCGTAAAGGAGGTGCTGGAATGAACAAAACAAATCAGAAGAAATACTGGGTAGGTGCCGATGTCGTATTCATTCCGGGCCGTGAAGCGGGGGAGCTGGCCGAGGTGTACGGCATAACGGATCCCGAGCGTCAAGAGGTAGTCCTTGAGGGGGTCGCAACTGCTATCGGTGTTTATCTTTCGGATCCAGAGATCGTTAAGAGTCGATCCAACCAGCCCTCTGCTGCCGACATTGAGGCTTTTATTGCTTCAGGAGGACAACGGGAAATGCCACGTAGCCAATCCAAGAGGCCGTTGGGCAAGATAGCCCTAGGGGATGAAACGATAGATGGTATTGTCGAATCCGAGTAAGCCCCAGCTGGTTTGACCACTCCTGAATATCTTGAGGAGGTGCAGCTCCCAGGCCAGCTCAGGATCCTCCTTACAGACCCGAGGGAATTTCTCAACCGTGACCAAACGAACCCCTCTCGTACGGAGCGTTCATGACATGAACATTGAAGTATAATCATTATATGATCATAATAAAATAAGTTGTAAGAGGTACAATACTAACATCCATGCTCGAAGCTTTCTACCATCGCCATCGCCGCCTCGTCAAGTGCGCCATTATCGCCGCAGTTGTTGTCCTCATTTATGTTGGGGCAGGCTTTCTCATTACGTTGCACCCTAATTACAAAGTTTATGAGCCACGCGAAGTATTCCTCAGTCGCTTTGATATGTCAACGGTCAAGGCCGCCCGCGTTATCCACTCAGAGCATCCATTTCTATATATAACCCGCGGCGAGCATCCGTACGGCTCGCTATTTGGTGTCATTACCGATGACGCCATCCGGCAGCGCCTGCTGACCATCCAGCCCTTCGCCAACTGCGCCCAGCCATATCGCTGCACGGATTGGAAATCGTACAAAGAAATCGGCGTGGAGCTACCGTTTGTTGGTATGCGTGACGACGTGGCCGGCTCAGCACGACCGACGTTTGATGCCGCGACCAGCAGTGATGCTAAATGCATCCTTCGCTATGCTCCCGGCGACCAACCGCTAGACGCCACTTCTAGCAGAGAAGCCTTTTGCTTCCTGCCACGAAGCGGAGAGTTCGTGTATGATTTTATGGATACTGCTCATGCAAGACGTCGATATTAGCTGGTGATCACCGGACGATATCCTCGCCGATATGCCTCAAGGGGTGACTACTAATGATTGCCTCTGTGGCTCGTTAGCGGAGAGTAATCAGTTAGCGAGCTGTTTTCATTGTAAAATTCACAAATCCTCTTGTCACGCCACATCTAGTGCTTTATCATAGTATACATACACTAAATGTGTAGAGGGTACTAAACAAAAAGCAAATAGACGAGAGGTGTCAGTCGCCACCGCAGAGAGGTCGGCGGTAGTTTTGCTGAGCATCAAGGAGGGAAATAGGTGCAACAAATTAACGTCGTCAAACGCGATGGGACGAAAGAGCCGTTTGATGCAAATAAAATTAATGCGGCAATCTTAAAGGCCTGCGATGGGCTGCCGGATCAGGTTTCAAAGGTGGTGCAGGTAGCGACCGAGTTGCAGCTGACGCTATTTGATGGGATTACGACTGAGCAGCTGGATCAGGCCGTCATCCAGACGACACTACAGAACGTCAAGGATGATCCAGATTATGATAAGATCGCAGCGCGATTATTGTTAAAAAATATCTACAAAAATACACTAGGTGATTACGAGACAGCAGCTGAGTTAAAGAAATTGCACGCGCGGGAGTTCCCGAAGTTTGTTAGAGCAGCGGTTAAGGACGGTCTGCTTGATGAGCGGATGGGTGATGGTCGGTTTGACCTAAAGAAGCTTGGCGAAGCACTTGATCCTGCTAAAGATGACCTCAGTAAATATCTCGGCGTGATTACCAACCGTAACCGCTACGCTCTACGTAAGCACGGCAGTGAGCCAATTGAACCGCCGCAGTTTACCCACATGCGTATCGCTATGGGGCTGAGCTACAACGAAGAAGATCCTACAGCCGCAGCAATTTCGTTCTATCATCATATGAGCAATCTGGAGTATGTGCCAGGCGGCTCGACTCGGGTTAATGCTGGCTGCGCCTTCCCGCAGCTTAGTAACTGTTTCTTATTGGAAGTGCAAGATGATATGGAGTCGATTGCTAAATCGATTCGCGATACCATGTGGATCGCCAAAGGCACGGGAGGTATCGGCATCAGCTTTACTAAGCTGCGATCATCGGGCAGTCCAGTCAAGACAACCAACACAACGAGCACCGGGCCGATCCCGTTTATAAAGATGATCGATACGGCGCTATTTGCTGTGTCACGCAAGGGTAAAAAGATGGGCGCGGCGGCGGTGTATATGGAAAATTGGCACATTGATTTCAAGGAGTTCATCGACCTGCGTTCCAATTCCGGCGACCCATATATGCGTACACGCTTTGCCAACACTGCGGTATTTATCTCTGATGAATTTATGAAGCGAGTGCAGAAAGACCAAGATTGGTATCTGTTTGATCCAGCAGAAACGTCGGATCTGCCCGAGCTATATGGTGAGGAGTTCTCAGCTCGCTACAAAGAGTATGTCAAGCTAGCGGAGGCTGGTAAGCTGCGCGTCTTTGACAAAGTACCAGCCCGTCAGCAGTTCAAGCAAATCCTGACCAGCCTGCAGGCCACCAGTCACCCATGGCTGACGTGGAAAGACACCATTAACGTCCGCGCCCTGAACAACAATACCGGTACGATTCACCTGTCTAATCTCTGCACGGAAATTACCCTGCCACAGGATGAGAAGAATATCGCTACCTGTAACCTCATCAGCATCAATTTGTCGGCGTTCTTGCGCGAGGATAAGACATGGGATTGGCAGCGACTACAAGAGGCGACACGGGCAGCAACGCGCCAGCTCGATAACTTGGTAGACATTACCCAGACGCCAATTCCAGAGGCGATGCACTCAAATCAGCAGACGCGGGCAATTGGTATCGGTGTTATGGGCTTTACCGATGTGTTGGAAAAGCTCGGTTACTGCTATGAGTCAAACGAAGCCTATGAATTGATCGACCAATTGACGGAATTCATCAGCTACCACGCCATCGACCAGTCGGCAGATTTGGCGGCCAAGCTAGGCAGCTATCCGACATATAACGGTAGTGGCTGGAGTAAGGGGCTGCTGCCAGTTGATACATTGGATGTATTGTCTGATGATCGTAAGCTAAAGGTAAAGATTGATCGCAAAACGCGCCTGGATTGGGACGGTTTGCGCAAAAAAGTAAAGAAAGGTATGCGTAATGCGACGCTGATGGCTATCGCCCCGACTGCTAACATCGGTCATGTGGCGGGGACGACACCGGGTATTGATCCGCAGTTTGCGCAGATTTTTAGCCGCTCGACTCTGAATGGTAAATTCCTAGAAGTAAATAATAACCTGGTGCGCGACCTCAAAGCACTGAACTTGTGGGATGATATCAAGGAAGAGGTGTTTGCCAACCAGGGTGATATTCAACACATTGATGCTATTCCGCAGAAGCTGAAAGATGTCTACAAAACTAGCTTCCAGCTCAGCCCTTATGCCTTTATCGAGGTGGCCGCGCGGGCGCAAAAGTGGGTTGACCAGGCGATTAGCCGCAATATGTATCTTGAAACTCGCGATATTGATGAATATGTGGAGATTTATTCTGAGGCGTGGCGCCGTGGTTTGAAAACCACCTACTATCTGCACGTCAAGCCGCGCCATCAGTCAGAGCAGACTACTGTGTCGGTGGAAAAATTAGCAGAACAGAAGATTCGAACTGGCGCTAAAACGCGCGGGTTTGGATTTGCCAAAGTTAATAAATAAAGGAGGAACGATATGGAATATCAAGATACATTACCGGAAATTGATCTGTTGGCGAAGGAGGCGGCGCAGCGAGCTATCGGTCAGGAAGCGCTATTTGCCATCACCATAGAGGAGGACAACTAAATGGGAATTTTAGGTTCAGGACTACGCGACGGTTTATCACTGCATCCAATTCGCTACCAGTGGGCTTATGACTTATACAACCAAGCAGTGGCTAACACTTGGTTTCCCAACGAGGTGCAGTTGGTGCAAGATTTGGCGGACTTTGAAAAACTCAGTGACGAGGAAAAGCATGCGCTCAAAACAGTCATTAGTTATTTGAATCCGAACGAGCTGCTAATCAACAAGTCGCTGGCGTTTGGTATTTACCCATACGTTAACGCCGCTGAAGCGCAGCTCTATCTGTCAAAACAGATGTGGGAAGAGGCTAACCACTTCATGACGTTTGAATACATTATCGAGACGTTTCCGTTTGATCGCGAGGAGATTTACGCAGCAGGCTTTGGTAAAAAATCGTTGGCCGACAAGGCGGATTTCCAGAACAAACACCTCGACGTGATGCTCGATCCAAACCTCGATATCTATACATTAGAGGGTAAGAAAGATTTTGTCCGCTCACTTGTGGCATATAACATCGTGCTGGAGGGCATCTGGTTCTACTCGGGTTTTATGGTCGGTATGAGCTTCCGCCAGCGTAATTTGCTGCGCAATGTCGGCACGCTACTGGATTGGATCACCAAGGATGAGAATTTGCACTTGACCTTTGGTATCAATTTACTACTGACCATCCTGGACGAAAACCCAGAACTGCAAACCCAGGAATTTGCCGAGGAAATTCGCAACCTCATCTTGCAGGCGGTTGAGTTGGAGAAAGAGTACAACAAGGATATGTTGCCAAAGGGAATCCTCGGCTTAAACGCTGATTATGTCAATCAGTACGTCATGCACATGACTGACCGCCGCTTGGTCGAGCTCGGCTTTGAGCCAGAGTACAATGTGGCCAACCCAGCCAAATGGATGGCTACCGCAAACGATACCTTGGAATTGGTCAATTTCTTTGAGAGCACTAATACCAGCTATGAAGTAAATACCACGAAATAAGATTGATGGGGGTGTCACGATGAACAAATTAGCAATAAAGATTTTAGATACGGTAGAAGTGGGGGCGCTTGCGACGGTCAATCGTGACCGCACGCCGCTGGTAACGGCGCTGCATTTTGCGCGGCTGGATGACATGATCATTTGGGTGTCAGACCCGATGTCGCGTCATGCGCATAACGCCTTTCGTACCGGTAAGGCAGAGTTTGTGGTTTGGGATGAGCAGAAAAACGCAGTATTTTTGACGACAACTGTCCGGGAGATTGTTGAGGAAACAGAGCTGATGGCGGCCCAGAAAGCGTACGCCAAGAAGCTCGGTAACTTTATGCCCCAAGTTGACAGGCCACGATTTTACGCCATGCCGATCGGCCAATTTGATGAAAAAACCACAACGGAAAATTGGCTGCATTTTATTGCGTAAGCGCTATCACTAGCGTACAATAACCATAAGGTTATACTAAGTATAGGGGAAAATAAGAATGAATGCAGCCCAAATTATTACTGATGACATGTCTCTGGAAGAAAAGCTGAGTGCTATTGATGCGGCGATGCAGGCAGCGCAGGCGGTGGCCGACGAGCAGGCAAAGAAGTCTGGCGGCATTGCGGCGCCACTCGATCCCGCAAGTTTGACAGTGTGTGACGGTTGTGAATAAAACAACAGAGGTGTCAATTCGACGCCTCTTTTGATAGGTTGGAGAAGTGATGACAAAGAGATATATTTTTGTAACCGGTGGGGTATTGTCTGGTGTTGGCAAGGGCATCACGGCGGCGAGTATCGGCGCAGTATTGCAGGCCAAAGGTATCGCCGTGTCGGCACAAAAGTGCGATCCGTATTTGAATGTTGATGCTGGACTATTGAACCCGAAAGAGCATGGCGAGTGCTTTGTGACCAAGGATGGCGCCGAGACCGATTTGGATTTGGGCCATTACGAGCGGTTTTTAGATTTAGAATTGACGCGGAAAAACACCACGCTGTCGGGTCGGCTGCTGCGCGATTTGATCGCCGATGAGCGGGCCGGCAAATTTGGCGGCCAGACGGTACAGATGGTGCCGCATTTGACTAACTCTATTAAGGCGGCTATCCGCGAGGCGGCCGAGGGCGACGTTCACATCGTGGAAATTGGCGGTACGGTCGGCGACTACGAAGGCCTGAGTTTTATCGAGGCGGTTCGCGGTTTTGCGCTGGATGTGGGGCGGGAAAATTGCCTGTTCGTGCACGTGGTGTACGTGCCGTTTTTGGAGGCGTCGCACGAGTATAAGACCAAGCCGGCTCAGAATGCGCTGGCGGATCTTCGCGGTTTTGGCATTATGCCGGATGTGGTGGCAGTCCGTACCGAGGGTCATGACAAGCCGCCGCGCAGTATCGGCGAAAAAATTGCTATTTCGTCTGGCGTGCGCCAGGAGGGAATTATTATGATGCCAAATGTCGATACGGTATATGAAGTGCCATTGACGGTGTACCGCGATTTGGGCAAGTTATTGGGCGAGTTTACCGACAATTCAGTGGAGCCGAATTTGCAGCGATGGAAGCGTCTAGCTCAGCGTGATACCACTGAGTATGCCAAGCGGGTAACCGTCGGCCTGGTGGCTAAATACATTGATAATTCTGATACCTACCTGTCGGTGACTGAGGCGCTAAAGTCTGCCGCTTGGGCGAACAAAAGCGAGATTTCTATCAAGTGGATTAATGCTGAGACGGCGAGTGCAGCTGATTTTGCCAGCGTTGATGCTATCGTGGTGCCGGGCGGTTTTGGCACGCGCGGCGTTGAGGGTAAGATCAAGGCGGCTGAATATTGTATAAAAAACAACAAGCCGTACCTAGGGATTTGCCTGGGCTTGCAGGCGGCGGTCATTGCGGCAGCGCGTTTGGGCGGCGTAGCGAATGCTAACAGCGAAGAGTTCGGTGCTGAGCCTGGCGCGAATGTGGTGTACATCATGGACGGCCAGCAGGGCAAGCAGTCAACCGGCGGCACGATGCGCCTCGGTGATTATCCGGCGGTGCTGAAATCTGGTTCGCTTGCTGCTAAAATGTATGGTAAAACAGAGGTAATTGAGCGGCATCGCCATCGCTACGAAGTGAATCAAGATTTTGTTCAAGCGATTGAGAAGGGTGGTTTGATAGTTTCCGGTACGTCGCCAGATGGCCAGCTGGTGGAGTTTGTCGAAGCGCCACATCATCGGTATTTCGTGGCTACGCAAGCTCACCCTGAATTTAAGTCACGCCCGTTCCGCCCGCATCCGCTATTTGACGGGCTGATTCGAGCTAGCTTGACAAAGTAAAAAACTTATGCTAACATACAGCCAGATAGTACCTAAAATAAAAAGGAATAAAAATGGCTGAAGAAACAATTGAAATGCAGGATCCGCTTGATGGGACGACGCTGAGTCATGACGATGCCTCGGCGCTTGGGTATGTTTTGCGTCACGTCAAAGGTTCAAGTCCGAGTTCGGTGACGCTGCTGCAGCTGGAAGAAATGAGTCAAGAGTAAAACTGCTTGTCGTCTGCTATACTGGAAGGTATGGAACAGATTATTTCTCAGGCAGTGAAGCAACGTTTTGATCAAGATGTATCGGTGCAATTAACGCGCCCCGATCCGAAGTTTGGCGATTTTGCGACGAACGTGGCGCTGCAGCTGGCGAAACCCTTGGGCAAAAATCCACGTGAGATTGCTGAGGCAATCGCGGAAGAGCTGCGTGGCCACCAGGGGTTGAGCGAGGTTAGTGTGGCTGGGCCGGGCTTTATCAATGTGACGTTAAGCGACCAAGCGGTGCTTGAGTCACTGAAAGTGCGCCCGGCGACCAAGCGCGCTGGCAAGACGGCAGTGATTGAGACCAATTGCCCAAATCCGTTTAAGGCGATGCACATCGGCCACGCGCTGAATGCAATTACCGCCGACACGATGGCGAATTTGCTGGCAGTGGACGGGGCGGCGGTACACCGAGTGAGTTACCACGGCGATGTCGGTACGCATGTTGGCAAGAGTATGTGGGCGATTCTTCGCGAAATTGATGGCGATGTCAGCAAGCTAGACGCTATTCCAGCTGATAAGCGCAACGAGTTTATGAGCCGTATGTACGTCGAAGGCGCAAGGGCAGCCAAGGAATCACCAGAGGCGCGGGCGGAAATTGATGAACTAGCCAAGCAATCGTTTGTGTTGGACGATCCGCTGTATAAGCAGGTGTATGAGATTTGTAAGGCCTGGAGTTTTGATGAAATTGACGCCAATGTGGCACGACTGGGTAATGTGCCAATTGAGCGACGCTACGTCGAGAGCGAAACCGAAGCGCCAGGCAAGGCCTTGATCAAAGCAAAAACCCCAGAGGTCTTTACCAAATCAGATGGTGCGTACATCTTCAAGGGTAGTCAGTACGGCGCCTTTGACAACGTGTTCATCGGTTCGCACGGCAACGGTTTGTACGGCGCGCACGACATGGGGCTAATTCAGCTGAAGCATCAAGATTATCCGAACCTAGACCTATCGATTACCGTCAATGGCGAAGAGCAGGCGGCGTATTTCCGCGGCGTGATCGCGGCTAGTGAACTGGCAATTCCAGAATTGAAAGGTAAATTGTTTAATTATGCGACTGGCCTCGTCAAGCTAACAACTGGCAAGATGAGTTCGCGCACTGGCGAAGTGATTACTATCGATTGGTTGTTTAACGAGTTCAAGAAAGCCATCACCCAAGCTGGCGGCGAGCCGACCGACGAGGTGGTGGCGGGTGCGCTGCGCTATCAATTTTTGAAAGTCAAAATCGGTAGCGACGTAGTGTTTGACATTAATGACGCGGTCAGTTTAACGGGTAACACTGGTAGCTACCTGCAATACGCGCACGCTCGGGCGCGGGGGATTTTGGCAAAGTCTGAACAAGCAGCCACGTTCCCGACGGAATTGTTCGACGAAGATCGGCTGCTGGTTAGGAAAATGAGCGAATACGCTGAGGCAGTTAACCGCGCTACCGAAAGTTTGGAGCCGCATCATATTTGCACCTACCTGTTTGAACTGGCGCAGGAGTTCAACCGTTATTATGAGAAGAATCAAGTTGTCGGCAGCGACAAAGAAGCGCACCGCGTCGGTATTGTGGCGGTGTATGCTGATATCTTGAAGGCGGGACTCACCATTCTTGGTATCGTCGCCCCTGATAAGTTGTAAAATATTAGTAAATAATTGTATGATATAGCAGAGATGGACGAGTATCTTTCTGCTAATTTGATGACGCCTAAGCAGCGATTGATCAAGGCCGAGCCAGGACTACGGCGTGAGTTTTTATTAGATTCGCAGCAGCTGAAATTAATTCGTGCGGTGTATGAACAGTCTCCGCAGACGTTTGATGATGCGACGAAGGCAGTGGTTGACATAGCACGGGTGGTACGACAAACGGTGGATTTTGCTCCGACTTTGGCTAACTCACCGCTACTCGATGCAGTTGAAGTTGCCAATCGTGAGGCTACAAACTGTTTTGGCCATGTCATTATTGCCTCAGAATGTCTGGAGCAGCTCGGCATTGAGCATTTTGTCAGTTATGCGAATCAGCACGCCATGGTGACACTATTTGATCGGAGCAGTGAGCGAGCTTTTTTGCTGGATGTAGCGACGGAGGAGTTGTGCTGTGATATGACTGGCGTAATTGGCAGCGGTGCGCCCAACCCGCTTGACCAGTTGGCGATGGGTGAGTTGCGGGCAGTGAATGCGTTTTTTTCAGAGGAACTCTTGAAACGACTACCGCCGTCGATTGATAGGCAAAAGTTTATGAGCTCAAGGCCATGGCTATCATTTGATGCTATCGATGCGGCACAATCTCACGAATATAAGCCCCGAAATCGGATATTACAATTCTTAACACTACCTTCAATACCAGGGCGCATGTTGTTGACTCAGCAGTACAATGCTGCCCGACGAGCGGAGTCGGGCGACATTGAAAAAGCGGGTGAAGAACTGTCAGAATTATCAGGGATATATCTTGATGTTGATTCGCGAAATGGCCTGAAAGAAGTTGATGAGTTGTGCCGTCGGCTAATATCGGCGGGAAAATATGACGAAGCAATTGATTTGGCGACTATGGTGGACGAGAGCTTGGTTCCAGACGACAAATCGAAAAATAAGCTATTTTTGCCAGATGTCATGCGAAAAATTGCCAAACAGAAGGGCGACAAGAGACTTGCCCAAGAAGCCATTGCACTATATGAGGCGAAACCGCCAAATAGCCTGCGCAACGGCAAGCTTGCTGCAGCCATAAAACTTTTAGATAATTTGTAAAGTTTTATGCTACAATCAAGGTACTACTTAACATAAAGGAGTTTTTATGGCAGAGAAAAAAGTAGCCAAGAAGGCGACTACTAAACAGACGACTACTAAGAAATCAATTGTGAAAAAACCAAGCGTGGCGGCACTGAAAGAAAAGGCGGCAGCAGTCAAAGGTCATGGCGGTGGTTTCATGACGTTTATTCGCGAGCAGGGTGTGGTTGGCCTGGCTGTCGGTCTGGCAATCGGTACAGCGGCTGGCGATACCGTCAAGAAATTAGTGACGGCGTTCATCGACCCGCTGGTGCAGTTGATTGTCGGCTCGCAGGAAGGTCTGCAAGCGGCATCATTCTCTGTTGAAATTGCTGGTCGTAAGGGTGAGTTTCTGTACGGCGCGTTTGTTAGCTCGCTGATCACTTTGTTGGCGGTGGCCTTTGTGGTGTATGCGATTATTCACTTCTTGAAGCTGGATAAATTAGACAAGAAAAAAGACTAATTGGGCCTTAAAAACAGATCCGCCGGATAAATGACGGCGGATTTTTTATGTAAAACGATTTATGCTGGAACAAGATGCGTACCGTACTCAGGGCTAGGAAATCAGCGTGCCGACTGTCTCGCCGCGAGCGGCCCGGGCGATGTTGCCGTCGGTGAGGAGGTCGCAGATGATGACCGGCTTGTTCTCTTCGGCGGCCAGTCCGATGGCGGCCTTATCCATGATGGTGATATCGGGGTTGGTGAGGATTTGGTCATAATTAAGATGGTCAAATTTAACGGCATCAGGGAACTTGGTCGGGTCTTTGTCGTACACACCGTCAACTTTCGTTGTCTTGATCACAACGTCACACTGCATTTCTAGGGCGAGGTTGAGGGCGGCGGTATCGGTAGTCAGGAAGGGCCGGCCAGTGCCGCAGGCAACGATGACGATACGGCCCTTCTTGATATGACTAAGGGCACGGCGGAAGGTGTATTGGTCGATAAATTGATTTATTTCGACAGTGGAGAGGGCGCGGGTTGGCAAGCCAGCGTCGTTGAACACATCGGCCAGAGCGATGGCATTCATCAGGGTTGAGAGCATGCCGATATTGTGGGCCGAGACGGGCTGGATGCCGTGGCCGATGATTTGGTTACCGCGGACGTAATTGCCGCCGCCGACCATGATGACGATTTCGGCACTGCTGCTCAAGGCCGGTTTGATTTGTTCGGCGATCCAACGAGCTCGGTTAGGGTCGAAGCCGCTGGTAAACTCACCCTGTAATTGTTCGCCAGATAGTTTGAGAAGAATACGTTTTGTCATTGCTTCAGTATAACATGGGACCTAGATTGCTTGACAGCTTACACTGGAAGGAAGACGGCTAATTTGACAATTTTTTATTTTATTGATATATTATAAAAGTATGGAAACACTAATTCCGGTGCCAGGGGACGTTAAAAAACCTCGGTTTTCACAGCTACTTGGGAGCGGTAAGCGCCGTATAGACTTAGGGGAACGAGCCCTAAACTCGGCAAATATTATGATGAGTCTTCGGAGAATTTTTGCTGCGGACCGATTAGTAATCCAGAAACTCAGTGCAACGAAATATATGAATATGAACTATCCAATGAAGTTATAGAGAGAGCTAATTTAGGATTTGAACTAGAGGAATTGCCATCGTTTATTGGCATAAAAGGTGGTGCGGCTCGCCAAACTTTAGAAGCGTTATTACACAGTGATCGCCAACTAACGCAACCGCGCGATGTTGACTTAGTGGTTTTAGAAGAGGCTGTTAGTAGTGGTGGCTACGATCCAGATGATGTTGAGGCAATAGCACGTGAGCTTTCGATGTATTTTTCACCGCGTGATGCAATGAACGGTTACAACGCAGAGCGTGTCAAGTCGATGGCTAAATTTATGCGTCAGCACGACTTCACGATCAATCAGGTACTTATATACAAAAACGGTAGCGATAACTGGAAGTTGCTAGCTAGTACGCAAGCAGTATTGGATACAGCTGAGCACATAATCAGACCAACAATATTTGAACATAACACTGACCGTAACTATAGAATTGGTAATAAGTTGGCGCTCAAGGCGGTGCGACTTCTTTCGGAAATGCAAGTTCAAGGGATTGATGACGCGAGTATCAGGAGTGTTGAGTTGCCAGACAGTATTTATGGAGATCCAAGAGACGCTTATTTTATGCAAGTATTACAACTAGATAAGGCGCTGGAGGTCAATTATAGGGTAGCTGAGCGCTATGTTCACAACCTAAAGTGCTATGGGATGATGCCATATGGCTGTGAAGAGATGGAAACTGCCGAACTGTACCATGAATTGATTAATCGTACGGATTTTGTTTCATCTGAGGGCGCACTTAATACTATTAGGGTTGAAGAGGAGCACTGGCCGGAACTTAGCGGTTCCATTGAACGCCTACTGCAGCAAGTGCCCGAGCGGTTCTCTCGAGACTACTACGATGCCAAAAAGTGGTAAAATAGAAATATGAAAGCGAAATTCAAACCGCAACGGATTTTGTGGCTGGATATGGAAATGACCGGGCTAGATCCGGTGGAGGATTTTCCGATTGAGGTGGCGATGATTGTGACCGACTGGGGGTTTACGGAAATTGCTCATTTTGAGGGTGCAGTGCATTGGTGTAGCAAGAAAATGCAGGCACGATTTGATAAGAATAAATCATTTTGGTATGGCGATGGTGCGGCTGCGCGAGAGCAGCTGATGGCGCAAAACAAGATCACCAAGACAACCAAGGCGCAGCTCGAGCGCGATATTTTGGCATTTTTGGACGAGCATTTTGATAATGCACCAATTTTATTGGCGGGCAATTCGATCCATCAAGACCGGCGCTTTATTGACCATTGGTTCAAGAAATTTTCAAAACGCCTCCACTACCGGATGCTGGATGTTAGTGCCTGGAAGGTGGTGTTTGAAGGGAAATACGGCAAAAAATTTGCCAAACCAGAGGATCATCGGGCGTTGGAGGATATCCGCGGTAGTATTCAAGAATTACAACATTATTTGAAGAAGGTGAAGAGCTAGGTTGGTCCGTTAGCACATTTACAACCACTAAATTTTTGACAAAATTATACTTTTCTGATACTATTTCGACAAAAGGAGTTGACCAAAATGCGTGCAGTAAGTTCTGAGTTACAGCAATATATGACCGGGCTAACGAATGAGATTTCGCGTGGTCACTTTGATAAGGCTGTATACCTTGGCGAAAAAGCATTGATGATGGAGGAGCTGCGCGGCCCCGGTAATGAATCACTGCTTGGAGAGGTATATCGCAACATGGCCGCCGCGAGCGATCGTTTGGGTCAAACTGATGCGGCGCTTAACTATATTGATCAAGCATATGATATTCATGATACAGCGGTCAATGAGAATTCTGGAGTTGAGACGCTACGCGAGCGGTCAGCCACGGCATCGTATGTCGGTATATTTGCTTTAAAGGCGTATCTGTTAGCGGAGGGTCGGGATGAAGCGTTGGCAGATAAGGCGCGGCTCATGACGCGGCAAGCTGAACTAGATATGGCAAAAGTAAATCAGCTTTCTAAAGAAGAGAGCGCTGACCAGTACGAGATAAATATGGCATCCCGCTGGGGTATGATCGAAAGTATAGTGGGTGACAAGCAGCGAGGCTTGGCGCTGACGGGCCGGGCAATCCGATTAGCGTGGCAATCAGAGCGGGATCAGCAAAAGGGCTTGACTGGGCGAGATGTTCTCAGGGCGCGAACACGAGCGGTGCTTCGTGGTATGGCGGCCGTGGCGGTAAATGCTGCGAGCCGATTTGGCGCGACGCGGGGCATTGCTGAGAAAATTGCTCTTAAGACGCTGTGATTGTATACTGAGAGCATGACCCATAAACAATTTGAAGAGTTTATCCTCAGTTTGCCCGGTGTGTGGCTGGATTATCCGTTTGGCGAGGATGTTGCGGTGTATAAGTTTGGCAAGAGTAATGACGGTGCGGGGAAAATGGTAGCATTAGTGGCGGAAGGCTCAAAGCCGCTCAGGGTCAGTCTAAAGTGCGATCCGCTACTGGCTGAGAATTTGCGGGAAAAGTACGAAACGGTGTTGCCAGGCTATCATCTGAATAAGAAGCATTGGAATACCATCATTTGTTCGGGACAATTGAGTGATGAAGAAATTTTTGATTTGGTGCGACTGAGTTATCAGCTGGCGGCGAAGTGAGTAAAACAGCGTAAACCGAGTGCCGGGAGAAGTGGTGCTGCTCCGACCGACTTGTGCCGTCGTGCGTAGTTATGACTTGTCCGAATCACCGGTGATCGCCATGAGCTGTTTGCGTACGTTGGTGAGGTCGGAAATGGTTTTTTCAAGAAAGTCAATTGTGCTTTTGCTGCGCGAGCCCTCTTTGATACGATTCATCATCAACAGTGTGTCGGCCAGCTCAGTATTCATGGTGTAAGCATAAGTATTGTCGAGGTCAGCGTTGAGATAGGCCTCCTCAAATTTTTCCTCGAGTTTTGTCGGTGGGTCGAGCGCGGTGATGTTTTTGAGATCTTTTTTGACGTCGATGTTCTGGGTGGCGGCTGGTGTCTCGATGGACTTGTTGGCAGTAGTGAGAACGGCGGTAAGTGAACTATTGGCGTCTTGGAGCTGGCTGGATTTGAGGCGGGAAGTAAATTTCTCGGAGACGGTTTGGAGTTTTTGCAAGCGGGCGACGAGATTGGTTAATGAAGGGCCACGGGAAGCGTTCTGGGCGGCGTTGATGATGAACACCAGACCGAGCAGCCCGATGATACCGAGAACGAGCAAGATAATCTTTGACTTTTTATCAAAGCCCTGCGGTGCTGGCGGTGCGGAAATTTGATTGAGATAATCGATACCGGTTGGCACGTCATAGTCATTATATGGCTGCATACACCCATTAAAGCATAAACAACAACAGAGGTAAAGAGTGATATAATAAAAACCATGAATGATGCCAAAGAAGAAGTGCGGGCGCGGCTGAATATCGATGATGTAATCGGTGAATATGTTCAGCTGAAGCGGGCGGGCCGTAATCTGAAGGGGCTGAGTCCATTCACTGATGAGCGGACGCCGAGTTTTATGGTGAGCCCGGAAAAACAGATTTGGCATGATTTTTCTTCGGGCAAGGGCGGTGACGTGTTTTCATTTGTGATGTTGGTGGAGGGGATGGATTTTCGCCAGGCGTTGGAGCATTTGGCGCGCAAGGCGGGCGTAGATTTGAGCTTGTTTTCCCGCGGTGACGGACGGACAGCCAAGCGGCGAGTGCGGGCGCGGGAGGCGTTGAAATTAGCAGCGAATTTTTATCAGCAAAATTTGGTAAAAAATCCGGCAGCGCTAGAATACGCGGTGAAAAAACGGCGGCTGAATCGGCAGACGATCGGTGATTTTATCGTCGGCTATGCGCCGGATCAGGGCGATGCGCTGACGAAAGCGCTGGAGAGGCGGGGATTTTCGCGCCGGGAACTGGCTGACGCAGGGCTGGTGAATCGGTTTGGCGGCGACTTGTTTCGGGGGCGGATGATGGTAGCCTTGAGCGATAGCAGCGGCGAGGTGGTTGGCTTTACGGGGCGAATTATTCGTGATGATCCGCGTGCGCCGAAATATTTGAATACGCCACAGACATTGCTATTTGATAAATCGCGCCACATTTTTGGGCTGTATCAGGCGAAAGAGGCGATTCGTAAGAGTGATGCGGCGGTGATTGTCGAGGGGAATTTGGATGTGGTTAGTAGCCATCAAGCTGGCATTAAAAACGTAGTGGCGACGGCGGGGACAGCGATGACACTGCAACATCTGAAGGCGCTGAGCCGGCTGGCGGGGCGGATTCGCCTGGCATTTGACGGCGACCGGGCGGGCGTCAGTGCAACCGAGCGGGCTATCAATTTGGCGCAAGAAATTGGCGTGGAGTTAGAGGTGGTGAGTCTGCCGGACGGCGTGAAAGATCCGGATGAATTGATCCAAAAAGACCCAGCGTTGTGGCAAGCGGCGGTTGAGCGGGCGCAGCCGGCGGTTGACTGGGTGATTGCTCGGCACGCGGAGATGGAAGATTTGGCGACGGCCGAAGGGAAGCGGCGATTTTCAACAATTGCGCTGAGAATTGTGCGCAGTCTGAAAGACCCGGTGGAGCAAGAGCATTATTTGGCGGTGATTTCTGAGAAAACTGGCGCTAGTCTCGCGGCGCTGCGAGCAAAGCTGGGTGCTGAGAGACTGGCGCCGCCTGCTCAGCTCAAAAAACCAAAGATTGAAAAGGTGACTCCGAGTAAACCTCGTGACGAATTAGCGGACATCATCGTCGGTCTGGCGCTTAGTCAACCATCGACGCGGCGCTGGGTCGGGGCGCTTGAGGCGGCAAGCTTGGACGAGCCAGCTCGAGCAGTGGTAACGGTGCTGCAGGCTGAGCCGCTACTTGACGCAGAAAAATTACCCCGTCCCTTGCAAAAATTTGAGCAGTATGTGAAAATAGTACAGTTAAAAAGTGAACGCCGCTACATGGACTGGGAGCCGGAAGCTCTGGACAGTGAAATGGCGCGTTTGGTAAAGCAATTGATACGTAAACACCGCGACACAAAAAAACAACAATTATTAGAAGATTTGCGTGAGGCTGAGGAGCTCAGCGATGAGGCGCGGGCGCGCACCTTGCGGCAGCAGCTGAACGCATTGATTAAGGAGAATGCGTGAACAACGACCAGCAATACACCCCGACCAATGATGATCCACTTGAGCCAGATTTGACGGCGGTACATGATGACGAGGAGATAGAAGATCTCGAGGCGTTGAGTGCTGGCCAGTATCTGGATGATATTTCGGACGATTCGGTGCGGTTGTATCTGCGTGAGATTGGTAAAATCCCACTGTTAAGTTCGGACGAGGAAATGGAGCTGGCGCGGCGGATCATCGAGGGCGACAAGAAGGCCAAGGACAAGATGGCTGAGGCGAACATGCGTTTGGTGGTGTCGATTGCCAAGCGGTATTCGGGCCGTGGGTTGGATTTTCTGGACTTGATCCAGGAGGGTAATACTGGCTTGTTGCGCGCGGTGGAGAAATTCGATCCGGACAAGGGCTTTAAGTTTTCGACCTACGCGACGTGGTGGATTCGCCAGGCGATTACCCGGGCGATCGCTGATCAGGCGCGGACGATTCGCATCCCCGTACATATGATCGAGACAATTAACAAGCTGGTGCGGACGCAGCGACGGCTTACTCAGGAGCTGAACCGCGAGCCAATAATGGAAGAACTGTCCAAGGAAATGGACATGGAGCCAGAAAAAATTGAGTACATCAATAAAATTCGGCAAGAGACGTCGAGTTTGGATGCTGGCATCGGGCGTGATGGTGACGAGGAAGATTCGGTGCTGGGTGATTTCATCGAGGATGAAGATACGATTTCGCCAGAAGAATCAGCGACCAATCAGCTGCTGAAAGAAAAGGTCGCCGAGGTGCTGTCGAGCCTGTCTGATCGCGAGCAAAAAATTGTGCGCATGCGGTTCGGGCTGGACAATGGCGGCAAAAGCCATACGCTCGAGGAAGTCGGCCAACAATTTGCCGTGACGCGTGAACGAATTCGTCAGATTGAAGCGAAGGCTTTGGCGAAGCTGAGGAAGCACAAAGATGCTAAAAAGCTATATGAGTATTTGAGCTAGGTTGGTGTTACTTATCGCCGACTTCCAGTGGGGGCTTTACTCCATGCGCTAAGTCGTGCTGCAGGGCCATTGAGTTCTGCATTGCTCTAACATTGTTTGGGTTTATTCCTTTGGGCGGCGCTTCCATAAGAGTTTTGTACTCGTTGACCTCTGCTATTCGAGCTTCTATTTGCTTCACTTCCTCATCAGTCAGCAGTGCTGCTCGCGTCCCCTTCTCACCGAGTTTACGTGCTATGGTATCGCCCGTCTTGTCTACTTCTGCCTGACTCGACTTCTGGCTGCTCTACGGGTGATGTTTGTTGTGGTAGTTTGTCAGTGTTATCGTGTTCCATGGTTGTAAATATAGCATATAATTTACTTTTTTGCAACCATATGCAGTAAGATGGTTTATGGGTGGTGATAATTTAGCACTGCTCGGGTGCCTTACAAAAATGTTCGTGGTGAGTGACGGCCTCCAGCTGTGTATATAGTTCGTCCAGTCCGCGGTCGTTCATCACGAAATAGTCAGCAATGGCGATTGGTCCGCCTTTTTCTAGATTTTCAATTTCCGACCAATCACGTTGGTCAACTTCGCGCGGCTGCATTGGCCGCTCGGGGCGTTTGGCCATGCGTTGGTAGCGCAGGTGTTTTGGTGTGACGACGGCGATGACGGACATCTGGCCAGGGAATTCGTGCTTGAGGATTTTGTATTCGCTCCAAGTGTACAAGCCGTCCAGGACGATGAGCTTTTGGCCAGCGTCAATCAAGTCGTGCGCGGATTTGACAACACGTTTGACCACGAAATCTTTGCCTTCGCGCCGGCGAATTTCCTCGCGGAATTTTTGTTGATTATCCCAAGTCGGTTCAATGCCGGCCTCTTCCATGGCTTTGTAGATGATGCCGCCAAAGTAAATTTTTGGAATACCCTTTTTGGTGAAATATTCGACCGCCGAACTTTTGCCACTACCGGCCAGACCAACCAGGGCGATGATTTTGCAGCTATGCTCGCTTATACTCATGGGGATTATTGTAACAACTTCTTAGTCGGCTGGCAAACGGGTGTAGCTGCCGGTTGGTTGTGTTGATTTCTGCGAGCAGTTTGTTCTGGGTGTCTTTTGACTTCAACCTGAAACAGCCGGCCTCGGCTAGACCCCCGGTTAATTTACCACGACGATTGCCAGCAGGGCATCCTGAGGGCTGAGACCGGGTCGCAGTTTATAGCGGTCGCGTGTAGACACCTTGTGCCGAGGGTGGAGATACTCGATTTCTTCGTAACTCTCAGCGGCAAATACCTGCCAGATATCAACAGGAGCGAGCGGTAGCTCATCGCACTTGGGTTTGTAGGTATGAAACGCCTGTAGCAGGGTGAGAATTTCCTCGCCGTTATAGTTGTCACATCGCTGAGCATGCATGTCATAGGTTGGATCAGTAGATCGTACTGTGAAGATATCGCCTCCTCTTGCGACTATTTCCTTGATGAGTTGCTGGCGATCGCTTGTGTCAAAGTGTGTCGATTGGATGCCACGCAGCAGTATATTCCGACCCATAAAATGTTGGTGAATTGGTGCTTCGATTGTAGCGGCTATAGTGTCAAGTGGGCGGGGCGGATTGGCATCGTAATGATATGGATTTTCGGACGTGACGCTATACTCTGGGCAATCAACGTTAACGATGAGCGGTGTCACTCCGCGGTTGCGCTCTGGTGCAGATTCGGTGTTCTCGTCACCACTGCCGTCAAGTCGTTCCGGATCATAACCCGGATCGTATTCAAATGTCTTGCCTTCAAACATACTTTTACCCCCGTGATTTATCGCCCCACTGTCTTTTAGCGGCTCGCACGATATCTTCATTATAGCATTATAATGTAGCCGGCTTGGGCTCTTTGCGATGCTGGTTGGTAGCAGATATGCTATCGGGGCGGACGAGGTGGGTGGCGGTATGGTTGTTATTCATCGCTTGGTACAAGTGCTATACTAAATATATGAAGCGTTTGGCGGTCATCGACGGAAAATCAGTGTTTTACCGAGGGTATTATGCCATGCCAGGTCTCAGTACGGCGGACGGTACGCCGACCGGCGGCGTGTATGGATTTGTGAGTTTGGCGATTGAGCTGATTAAAAAATTAGAGCCGGATTATGTAGCGGTGGCGTGGGACAAGCGCGGCACCAATATCCGCAAGCGGCGGGAATTATACCCAGAATACAAGGCGGGCCGCAAGCCGGCGCCTGACGATTTTTATCAGCAAATTCCGATTTTAATAGAACTGCTGGATGCGTTTGGCTGGCCGCTGTATGAACTGGATGATTATGAGGCGGACGACATCATGGGTGCGTTTGCCAGGCAAGCGGAAGCGCGCGGCGTGCAGACCTGTCTACTGACGTCCGATTTGGATGCGCTGCAATTGGTGTCGCCCCTCACCAAAGTCTACGCCATGAAAAATGGCCTGAGGAACATCGAGGAATTTACGGCAGAATATTTTGAACAAAAATATGGTATTCGGACGGACCAGTTTTTGGATTTGAAGGCGCTGAAGGGTGATTCTAGCGACAATTTACCGGGCGTACCAGGTGTTGGTGAAAAAACGGCGGTCAAATTATTACAAGCATATGGCACGCTGGACGGCGTGTATGCACATTTGGACGAGCAAACAGGCGCTCTACGGACAAAGCTAGAGAGCGGCCGCGAGTCGGCGTATTTGACTAAGCAAGTGGCAGAAATCTGGACGGACGCGCCGGTGGAGCTGAACTGGGAAGTGGCGGATGTTAACGACTGCGACTTTGCTCGGGTGGCGGAAATTTTGCGGAAACTGGAGTTTCATTCGCTGATTGGGCGATTGCCGCGAACAATGCAGGCGGTGGACGAGACAGTAGAGACGGTGGAGTTAGAGTTACCGCGTGTTGAAGATTTGCCAGCTGAGCCGCTGTTTGAAACAGAAAATATTATCTATATTGATCCATCGGAGCCGGACACGGTCTATATTAATTCCAAGCCTGGCGTGGCGTGGCGGGCCAAGATGAGTGAGATTGGTCAACATGTTTGGCAGTTGTTGGCGCAGGGCGTGGTGATCGCGGCGGATGTCAAGGGGCTATATCACGCGCTGGATGCTCACGATGTGACGGTGCGGTTTCATGAGGTCTGGGATGTTGGGCAGGCGGCGTTTTTGATTGATCCACTCAGGCGCGATCGTAGTATGGCAGCGCTGGCCGGTGATTTTTCTGAGGATAATTCCGCGTCGCGGCAGCTGGCGCGGCTCCGTCAAATTTACCGCCAACAGCAGGATTATATGGCGGCGCATCAGCAGATTGCCAGGGTGCTCCGCGAGTTTGATTTCCCGGTGATTTGGCCGCTGTTTCAGATGGAAAAGCGCGGCATGAAGTTGGACACGGCGCTCCTTGAACAGATGGGTGAGGAGCTGAGGTCGGAGGTTAGTCAGCTTGAACAACAAATGTATGCGATGGCTGGGCGCGAGTTCAATGCTGCCAGTCCGGCGCAGCTGTCTGAGGTGTTATTTACCAAGTTACAGCTGCCAACGACTGGTATCAAAAAAGGTAAAACTGGCTATTCGACGGGACAGAAAGAGTTGGATAAACTGCGCGGGCGACACCCAATCATTGAACTGATTGAGCGGTATCGGGAACTGACTAAATTGATCAGTACCTACATTGAAGCGCTGCCGAAGTTGGTGGCCGAGGACGGGCGGATTCACACCACGTTTAATCAAGACGTCACCAGCACTGGGCGGCTGAGCAGCACCAATCCCAACCTGCAGAATATCCCAGTGCGAACGGAATTGGGTCGGAAAATTCGCCAGGCGTTTGTACCGAGTGAAGGTAAGGTCTTCGTTGGTGCAGATTATTCGCAATTTGAACTGCGACTGGCGGCAGTACTGGCGGGCGATGAGCAGCTGATTAACGATTTTAATAGCGATGTTGATATTCATACCAAGACAGCGGCCGAGACCTACGGTGTGCCGATGGAGCAGGTGACGAAAGCACAGCGGCGGGCGGCCAAGGTGATTAACTTTGGCGTGCTGTACGGCATGAGCCCGCACGGCTTGGCAGCAGCTACCGGCATGACGTTTACTGAGGCGAAGCGGTTTATTGAACACTATTTTGCGGTGCGCCAGCCAATCCGCCAGTATCTGGATACAATTTTAGTTCAAGCGCGTGAACAAGGTTTTGTCGAGACTTATTTTGGCCGGCGGCGGCCCACACCAGACGTTAAGTCGAGCAATTTTATGGTGCGTTCGGCGGCCGAGCGGGCAGCGATGAACATGCCAATTCAGGGAACGGAAGCGGATTTGATGAAACTGGCGATGATTCGGTTGGAGGACAAGTTGGCTGGGCTGGCCGAGCCGGTCTTGCAAGTCCATGACTCAATTTTAGTGGAGTGCCGAGCGGAAGATGCCGGGCGAGTTGGCGACATCATGTGTGCGGAGATGGAAGGCGTTTGCCCAGAACTGCCAATTCGATTGAAGGTTGATGTTGAATTGGGGTATAATTGGGGTAATCTGTAAAAGGGAGGGTTAGACTAGTGTCGGGATTTAAGGCTCGTGAAGCAACATTACAAAATTTATTCGATAGTGGCGACTATGATCAGTTTGTGATCCCGCATTATCAACGTAGTTATGTGTGGGGTCAAGACGAATTGGAGAATTTCTGGAATGATTTTATTGAACGTAAAGAAGTAGGACAGCTTTATTTACTTGGCTCAGTCATTGTTAGTAGGACAAAACAAAAACGTTCTTTTGGGGTTGTGGATGGTCAACAACGTCTTATTACAAGCTCGGTGTTTATAACAGCCTTGAAAGATGTTTGGAGCGAAAAGTTTGGTCGTGATGAGGAATATTTTTCTTTGGAAAGATTTATTAAAAAGAAGGTATTAGGTAGCAATAATGCCATCTTTAAGATAGATGTTGCGGGCAGTCTGAAGCAATGCTATATTGACATGATTATTTCAGGAAGTGTCAAAAAGGAATATAAGAACGAAGATCAGAAAAATCTTCATCGTGCATATAATTACTTCAAAGATAAGTTACGTGACTCGTATGATGCAAATAAAGCTAATGATAATCAACGAAAAAAGTTGCTGCTACAAAAACTTGAGAATCTTTTAGACACTAATCTAGTGCTGGTTATTCTTGACGATGAGGACGATGCTTACGAAGTGTTTGAGGGGTTCAATGCTCGTGGTGTAGATCTTTCTATCTCGGACTTGTTTAAAAACCTTTTTCTACAAAAGATAAAAGGAACAGAAGAAGAAAAAGCAAGAGCACTTGAAGAGTGGGATAATATTATTCAGATAGTTACAGAATTGCGGATTCCAAAGTTTACAATTAATACGTTTATTAGGTATTATTGGATAAGAAACCACTCGTTTATAGGCGAGCGTCAGCTTTACAAGAAAATTAAGAAAGAAACAAAGAATTATAGGGAATTGCTTTCTGATATGTATCAGATAGCAGAAGCTTTAAGGGTATTATTTAATGGATCACCGTATGAGATAAGGGATTTTCTTGGGCACCCGGAGGCGAAAGCAGAATATGCAAAATCTATAAGTGACTCATTACGTGCTTTGAGGGTTATGAATACTCAGAGCTATATGGTTTGGCTAATGTCTATAGCAGCTAAGCGAAATAAAGAATTTATTAGTCTTAAAATGTTTGCTCGATCGCTTGGTCAGATAGAAAGGTTTTCATTTAGGTATTTTGTAGTTTCAAAATTACCAGCAAATCGTGTTGAAAAAATGTATGCTAAATTTTCAAATGAATTATTTAAATTGTCCGATACTCGAGATAAACAAAGGATAGCAACCTTATTAGATAAGGAGCTTTTGAATAGAATTGAACAAGATAAACTTCTACCTCCACGAGAGCAGTTTATTGCTGACTTTGGTTTATTGTGCCTAAAATCTAATAATAAAAATCTTGTTCGGTACGTTTTAACTCAAATAGAAAATCAGTTAAGCAGCGGCGAGAAGGGCGTTACTCAAGAAGTTGTTACAATTGAGCATATTATGCCCCAGAGGTTAAACAAGGGGTGGAATATATCGCAAACCGATCATAAAAACTGTGTTAATATGCTTGGTAATTTGACAATCCTAAAAGGTGCGTTAAACTCATCTGCAAGCAATAAAGCAATTAACGAAAAGGTTTGTCATTTTAAAGATTCAGACTTAAAGATGAATGGTGATCTAGTTGATCTAATAAATAAAAAAAGCGATTGGGGTAAAGACGAAATAATAGAAAGACAAAATGCTTTTGCAGAAGCATCTGATGGTATCTGGTCTGTAGATAAAAGATAAATACTGCTCTAAGTAAGGTAATGTTAAGGTATTAGTATGCTAATCTGACTGTGCTAAATAATGTAGGATATTCCCGTTGACTAGTGCAAAAAATCTAATATTATGGTATAATCACCCCATGAGGCGTACGTATAATTCTTTTAATTCCTTTTCTCGGTTTGTGCCGATTTTACTAGTCATCATCATCACCATCGTGACAATCGTCGCGATTATCAGCATCAGCCGGTCGATATTTGGTGGCGACGAGCAAAAACAGCAACAGGAGACGACTGAGCAGAAAAAAAGCGATTTGCTACAAACCGACGAGAGCCGAGCGGTCAGACTGACAGTGCGTGGCCCGATTGTCGCTAATGAGAAATTCCGTTCGTATCAAATAACCATTGCGCCGTCGTCGCGGGTGATGACGACGTATGAGGGGTATGTCGAGAAGCAGCTGAACACCAAGCAGCTGAATAATAACGCCAAGGCTTATGAGGAGTTGGTGTACGCACTGGACAAGCGCAAGATGATGGAGGGCCGGCAACTGAGCGATGAGCAGAATGACCTGCGCGGTATTTGTGCGACGGGCAAGGTGTATAAATTTGAATTGTTGATGAATGGAACATCGATCAAGGCGCTGTGGACGTCGGATTGTAGTGGTTCTAAAGGCTCGGCGGTTGCTAATGTCGAGGAAATCGTCGATATGTTTATCAAGCAAATCCCTGACGGTAGCAAAATGGCCACCTCTATCGGGCTGTACCAGCGGGATACGCTGTTCAAGTTTTAGGAGCGTATGCCAGAACTTCCCGAAGTCGAGACGGTTCGCCGCGGGTTGGCGGAGCTGCTGCCGGGCCGAGCGGTGGCGCGGGCGACGGTGTTTGATTCGCCAAAAAGCTTTCCGAATGCGCCGGCTGATGTTGAACAATTTTTATATGGTGCGCGCGTGACGGCGGTGCGGCGGCGGGCAAAGGTGCTGATGATTGATCTGGATACGCGCTATTCGCTGGTGGTGCATTTGAAGATGACGGGGCAGTTGGTGTTTCGCCAAAGCTCTCGCCATGGCGCTCGGGTATCCCCAAAAGAATCTCGGGACCCACGTAACCTTGACCGCAATTTTTCTGCGGATACCGCTCGCGAGATCGACGACTTTGCTGGCGGCCATCCAAACGACAGTTTGATTGGTGAGTTGCCGGATCGGTCGACGCGGGTGCAGCTTGATTTTGTGGACGGGTCACGGCTGTTTTTTAACGATCAGCGCAAATTTGGCTGGGTGAAGTTGCTGCCGACTGATGAGGTGAAAAATTTGCCGTTCATGCAAAAAGTTGGGCCGGAGCCGCTTGATCCTCAGACGCGCGCCGAGGATTTCATCCAGCGGATTCGTCGCCGCCAAAATTCGATGATCAAGCCGGTATTTCTTGACCAAGCGGTGATCGCTGGGGTTGGCAATATTTATGCTGACGAGGCATTGTGGGCGGCACGTCTTCATCCGCAAACGCGGGTAAAAAACGTTAGCGATCAGCAGCTGAATACATTATTTAATGAGTTGCGGCGCATCTTGCAACTGAGCATCGATCAGGGCGGTTCGACGGATAAAAATTACGTTGATGCCGAGGGCCGGAAGGGAAATTATCTGACATTTGCTCATGTGTTTCGCCGCGAAGGTCAAGCCTGCCACCGCCACCCCGACCAGGAGATTATCAAGCTAAAAGTCGGCGGCCGCGGTACGCATATTTGTCCGGTGTGTCAGAAGCCACCAGTATTTGACAAATAGTGGTTTATAGTGTATATTACAGGAATATGGCAAGGATAGATAAACTACCAGGTGATGGTCAATTCGGTGAAGAGCCGGGTTGTGGTCACTCAGAGATATTGGGTGGTCTAGATGACATGGATACTCAACTGGTGGCCCTCGTAGAAAAAGCAGAGCGGGCTTCTGAGGTTAATTCGAAGATTAATGACATGTTGGATGAACATGGCGTGAACACAATTTATCGGCCTGGGTTGAGTGATGAAGAGTCGTCTGCGAGAGAGGATGCTGCCCTTGAGGGTTACCGACAAGACGTAGAAAATGGTGATCTTAGCAAGCTAGATGTTTCAGCTCTTGAGGAGTATGGAGGGGATAAGTTAGCACTGGCTACGGCGATTGATTTTCAGCTACGGGTTTACCTTGAAAAGCGTATTGCGGGTGAAATATTTGTGATAATGTGTATGTCACCTGAGCTGGATTCTCAATGCGTGATGGATGGCACTGAGAAAACAGACATGATCGCAGACCATCTGTTAGTGCTTGATGAGACGTCCCGCTCGCCTTGGTTTGGTTTTCTTAATGAAGCACTTGGTGGTGAGGATGTTTCACCAGAACAGGTGGAGCGGGCGATGGATGCTAAGGCTACTCATGATAAGACAAGGGACCCACGTGCGGCATCTCGCGAGTTTCTCAACCGCATATTCATGGAAACTGGCGGTGGGCTTTCTGCGGTGCAAACAGCATTTGTGGCAAATGATATTGCCAGCCTTGCTATGAAGGAGGTGACTAGTCGGGCTGATGATGGGGAATGTGCACATTGCATAGAGAAATTGCAGCGTATTGGCTTATCTGATGAGCAAATAGCCACGCTGATAACCGCATATAAAAAGATTATGCAAAAGCCGCCTAAAGCGGAAGAATAAATCAGTATACCAAAAGCTATTGCCTAAGGGGGTATTTGGTATAATTAAGTCGTGATCTATCTCCTCCATGGCGACAACGAATTTGAGAAACGGGCAGCGCTTGCGGCGCTGGTTGGTGATATGGAGGTGGTGCGGCGCGATGGTGAAGAACTGACGGTCGCCGAGATCTGTGAGGTGGTGATGGGGCAGAGTTTGTTTGCCTCTGAGCAGGCAGTGGTCATTGCTGATGCGAGTCAGAACCTGGCGCTGTGGCGTGATTTGCCGGAGCTACTGGGCGATACGGCGACCACGGTTGTCCTTCTGGAGGCAAAGTTTGATAAGCGCACAAAAACGTATAAGTGGCTGCAAAGCCATGCCGAGGTAAGGGAATATGCTTGTTTCACTGAACGCCAAAAGCCGCAACTAAGCGCGTGGTGTGTTGAGCGGGCCACGGTGCATGGGGCCGTGTTGACAGCGGCACAGGTAACGACGTTGATCGATCGGCTGGGGTTTGATCAATCACGGCTTGATCTGGTGTTGCAGCAGTTGGCCCTGGCTGGCGAACTGAATGATGAGCTAATTAATGCACTGGTGCCGCTGGCTCCGGCTGAAAGTGCGTTTGAGCTGTTTGCGGCGATGCTGGATGGCGACCAGGGGAAAGTGCGCGCGATCATTGCCTATCTCGAGGCAGAGAGCGGTGATGATGGGGCATACCAGACGCTGGGGCTACTGGTTTCACAATTAGTGCAACTGAACGCACTGGTGCTGTCTGGCGGTGACACGGGGGCGGTGGCTCGTGATTTTGCGGCCCATCCGTATGTGCTGCGAAAGGTAGCGCCGTATGCAGCGCGGATGACGCAAGCGCAACTTGCGGTAATTAATTCTGCCTTGGCGCAGGCTGATGAACATATGAAGACAACCCGTGTATCGCCGTGGCTGTTGGTTGAGGCGGCGCTGATTGGTGTGATTAGAAGAGATCACTAAGTCAGCAGAAGCTGTTTACATACTTGACAAAATAAGTATTCTATAGTACAATGCAAACCACTATTAGTTTACTAGAAAGGTAAAAAGGAATTAGCCATGGTATTCAAAGATACGGAGCTTGATACGCAGGGGTCTGATAAACAACAGTCTTTAGACGAACGGCAAAGGCAGTGGATGGAGCTGGGGCTCGAGGAAAAAATGGCTAGAAAAGAAACAGAGATTAGCCGAGAAGCTATTGACAATGAGCCTGCGTTAGTGATCGCCGAGATGGCAAAGTATGTTGGCGAAGAGTGTCCTCGTCTCGTTCAGGTATTTGAGGAGACTAAACGTATGTGACCATCTGACAAACACCTGAGCTCATTAGCGGCAAATATAGATATAAGGTTAAATGAAACAAGACCCGAAGAATTGCATGAGATTGCCGGGGAGATCAAGGATAACTATGATACATGGGCAGAGGGAAGGGCTGCACCGCCAATTGGCTCAAGAGGTCCACGTGGTGACGGTTATAAAACTCAGTATTTGTATGAAAGTATGATGGGGAACGGGCTTCCTAAGGAATTTTTTGACAAAATGGCCGTGGCATCCGTTCATTTTAATTATGTTTATCACCCAGACTCTCCGCAGAGTCAGATATATCAACAAATGCGACTTAACTCAGGGCGAGTGTCTGACATTGATGAGCTACAGGAGCAAACACTGAGAATTGCTGATGAAAGTCTTTATGATGCGGTAAAGCTGGTTATAGGGAAAAAAGAGCATGTGATTCGTGGAGTTTTTTGTGAGACGGACAATTATTACCCACAGCTCGTAACTCGGATGATAACAACGCTCGAGGTAGATAAGGGCTTGCCACAAGGGACTCTGTTGGAACGGGTTAAGATGGACGACTTGTTCCATAGAATAAAGGAGGATATTGGCCCGCGAGCAAGCACTAGACTTTCTCAGTACTAGGGCTCACAAATTGTAAAATACTCCCGCCAACCGACGGGAGTATTGTTTATGCAAACCGAATGGCTATCTAGCTTCTTTGGCTGCTGGCTTTTTTGCAGCTGGTTTTTTGGTAGCGGTTGACTTGGTGGTAGTCTTTGCCGTCGTCTTTGCTGGGGCTTTGGCAGCTGGTTTTTTGGTCGCTTCAAGCTTAACACCGGCTTTTTTCGCGATAGCTGAGAGGGCACTCTTGCGCCGGGCAGCAGTATTTTTCTTCAGCAGGTTCTTCTTGACAGCGGTATCAAGTTCACTATGGGCAGCGGCTAGCGCCTCAGCACTCGGCTCAGCCATGAAAGCCTTGACGGCTGACTTGATGTCGCGCTTGATACCGATATTGCGCTCGCGGCGCTTTAGGGTTTGTTTGGCCCGTTTGATGGCGGATTTGATGATTGGCATAGATTTCCTTTACCTCTATAAATTTGTTTCGCTAATCAAGGATGGATTATACAGAAAAACCCAATAAAAGTAAAGAGTGGCTCGCATTGACGATAATCTATTGACTTTCCTGAAATGCTTATGTATAATGTGACTCAAAGGTATAAACAAAAATAAACAGGGACACAACAATGGCGAGCCAGTCACAAAAGCAGCAGATCATTCAGAGCATCAAAGATGTGACTAATATCTTGGTGACGGTAAGCGCTGATCCATCGGTGGACGAGCTATCGGCAGCGTTGGGGCTGACAATTTTCCTAAATAAACTGGGCAAGCACGCCACGGCTGTTTTTAGTGGCAAAGTCCCGCCGGCGATTTCGTTCCTCGAGCCTGACGAGACGTTTGAAGCCACGGCGGACAGCCTGCGTGATTTTATCATCGCGCTTGATAAGGAAAAAGCCGACCATCTGCGCTACAAGGTGGTTGATGATGCAGTGAAGATTTTTATCACGCCGTACCGGGCGACAATTACCGAGGCTGATCTAGAGTTTTCGCAGGGCGATTATAACATTGAACTGGTGCTTGCGCTTAATGTTGAGAGCCAGGATCATCTCGACAAGGCGCTGACGGCTCATGGCAAGATTTTGCATGATGCGGTGGTGTCGACGGTGACCGCCGGTATGGTGAGGAGTAGCCTCGGGACGGTTGACTGGCATGACGATAAGGCGTCAGGTGTCAGCGAGATGCTGGTTGACCTGATCGATGAGTTACGAACACCGAAAGTAACCATGGATGAGCAGATCGCGACGGCGTTGCTGACCGGTGTTGTGGCGGCGACGGAGCGGTTTAGTAACAATTTAACGTCGTCGCGGGTGATGACGTTGGCGGCGGAGCTGATGGCGGTTGGTGCAAACCAGCAATTGATTGCTACCAAGTTGGCTGAGGGACAGGCGATCAAAGCCGAGGAACACTCAGAGTCAGAGCAGTCAAGGCAAGCGGCTGATGCAGCTGATGATGAGACGCACGATAATGACGGCCAGGATGGTGCTAATTTTAAGGTCGAGCGGGGAAAACGCTCAAAGCCAGCTGAGTCAAAAAGAGATGATGGCGCGTTGTCAATCAGCCACGAGCGGCGGGGTAGCCTTGATGATGTGGCCAAGCAGACTCGGGCCGAAGAGCAGGATGCAGCGGCCCGCGCGGCCACGGCGCAGCTTGATCGCCTTCGAGCAGCGTCAGTGACGAGCGGACGGAGCAGTACGCCATCGACATCGCAACCAATCAGTGCGTCGGTGTCGGCTGAGCCAGAAACGGCCACGCCACTACTGGGTGGAACGCTGAACGCAACGACGGAGCGGGCGGCTGAGGATAAGCGCCGCGATCTTGACACTGATCAAAACAAGACTATCTTGCATCACGGTACCTATGTCGGTGCGTCGCGGCCGGCCCTCGGCGAATCGCCGTTGAATGCCGCCATGGGGAAGTCTGATGAACCGCCGAGCGTTGACCCGTTTGCGACCACCAACAAAGACGAAGCGGTCATTGCCGCGCTAAAAGAGGAGACACAGGCGCTGGCTGACAAGCAGACTCAATCTACCTCGCCGCCATCGCTGCCAGATTCTGAGCGCGACGCCCGAGCGGCAATTACCGAGGCGCTGGCTGCTGCACCGCCGCTTGAACCCGCGGCTTCGCCTGCTCCGGTAGTCTCATCTTCGCCGCTACCGACAGTGTCGTCTGCTCCGGCTACGCTCGCTGATATTGAGTCTAATGTGATGCATGGCCTGCCGCCGCTGCCTGATTTCTCTGACTTTTCAGGATCAGGCTTGCCACCGCTGCCACCAGCTCCGGTCGGTGCTGCCGATGGTGGACTGCCAGCGTTGAACACATCGCCTTCAGCGCCATCTACCCCTGCGCAGCCGCGCACCTTTAATCCGTCCCAGTTCCAGATCCCGGGGCAAAAATAGCCCATGGACGAGGTGTTGCTCATTGATAAGCCGGCTGGTATGACGAGTTTCGGGGTGGTGGCACGGTTGCGGCGAGTGCTCAGCCAGGCGGCGGGCAAGAAAGTGAAAGTTGGCCATACTGGTACGCTTGATCCGTTCGCTACGGGACTGATGATTATCGTGACGGGCAAGAAGTGCCGCGAGGCTGATACCTTTACGAAGCTTGATAAGTGGTATGAAGCAGAAATCATGCTTGGCGAGATATCGACGACCGGTGATCCTGAGGGTGAACTGACTCACGTGTCGGCGCGGCAGCCGCCTCGCAGTGAGGTTGAAGTGGTACTCGGTACATTTGTGGGTGAAATCAAACAACGACCGCCAGTGTTTAGTGCTATCAAGATCAATGGCCGTCGGGCCTATCAGCTGGCGCGTCAGGGTCAGCCGGTCGATATGCCGGAGCGCACCGTGTCGATCTACGCCCTGGAGATTGTTGCCTATGAGTATCCTCGTCTGGTGATTCGAGCGCATGTTTCGAGTGGTACGTACATTCGGAGCCTAGCGGTTGATATTGGTCAGCAGCTGGGAACAGGGGCTTACTGTCATCAGCTACGCCGCCAGGCCATCGCTGAATATGATGTCACTCAGGCAAAACTATTAGCGGATTTTGGGATTTCGTCTTGAAGTGCTATTATCAGAGCATGGGTAGGCAGACAGGTTTTACAATCGTTGAACTATTAATTGTGATGGTCGTGATCGCAATTTTGGCGACCATCGGTATTGTGGCGTATTCAGGCGTGCGCCAGGATGCTACTGATACTAAGATTCGCTCCATCGTCAAGATCGCTGGCGATGCGTTGCAGATATATGACACACAGAAACGAACGCTGCCGTCAGGACAGGGGACGTTCAATAGTGCGAATAGCGTTGACTCGCTTGTACCACAGTATATCCAGCCGGGGTATCGTGAGGGTGTCAGCAGCAAGAACGCGTCTAGTCCAGACGATATTTTTGTCTGGTATCCATGCAAAGATACCTCTGGTAAGATAACAGGTATTGCGGTATTTGCGGCCCTTAATTCTGCCAAGCCGCAGGAGTCGGCTCAGGTTAATGCGGTCAAGGCGACCTGCAACATTCCGGGCGCAGCCGTGCCGACTACGGGTAAACCAGCGTATAATTACGTGCAGACATTTTAGCAAATGCGGTTGATTTGCGTTTTTAGCGTAGCATTGGTATAATGACGAGGCTATGATTAGCAAAGACGATAAAGCGAAAGCAATTGCTTTGACTCAGGTCAACAAGGACGACGTTGGCAGCCCGCAGGCGCAGGTGTCGATCTTGACGGCTCGTATCAAAGAGGTCACAAAGCACCTGAAGGCGAATAAGCATGACTTCATGGCGCGCCGTGGCTTAATTCAGATGGTTGGCAAGCGCAAACGCCTGCTCAGATATCTGGAGCGAACTGATTTTGAGAGTTATAAAGCGGTTGTGGCTGCCCTGGGTCTGCGTAAATAGTCGCGCCGGGTAGTTGTACGGATATCCACCTTGATATATCACGAGGTGGGTATTTTGATTTAGCGCGGTGTAGCTACGAAAACCGTTCGGCCGTCAGCCGCGCCGCCGAGGGTACATGAATAGAGGGTAAGCTGTGGTTTGTTGGTTCGGTTTTCAATGTGAACGGCATTCGGCTTGACATCAAATAGCCGGGATATGACGTAGGTGTAGCGCTTGCCGTGGTAGTCAATGATTATTTCATCGCCAATGCGCAGCTTATCAATATTGTAGAATGGTGATTTTTGGATGGTTTGCTGCGGCGTCAGGCCCATGATAAATCGATGGGCCGACAAGACGAAGTTGCCGCCGTCGACTGGATTGCCATTGTTTGGTTGGCGCCACCAGGCACCCCGCTCCATAGTCTCGGCGCCGCCAGTGGCGTACGGCACGTTAATGTCAATTTTGGGAATATAGAGGCGGTCCTCGGTGATGTTGGCTTCTGGTGTAGCGGCGAGAAGCTGGGTGGTTTGGTTGCGCGTTGGGTCAATGAGCTGGGCGCGAAAGAATGGGCTAAATGCCGTGATGAGCGTGTAGCCGCCACCAGCGAGCATGATAATAGCCAGACTCATACTGAGCCATCGGCGGCGGTTTTTGGCGTGGGTTATCTGCTTCACTTGTTAAGTGTAGCATGGGCGGGGTCAGCCTAGCAGCATGGGCCGTTGTTTTATCGGGGTGAGCCGATCTGTTCGATGGGGTGCTGATTGACTTTTTATAGTTTTTATGCTAAATTACAGAGTATGAATGAATACGCGCCGCGGGCTGATAAATTACCGCCAGATGTGGCTGACCAAGTGACAAAGATTGGTGAAGTTCTGGCTGCTGTTAAGAAGCAGCTTGGTCCGAATGGGGGACGGTTAAGTGATGGCCCGCTGCATCTTGAGAAGTTGGAAGAGCTGAGTGCTGATGATCATAATTCAAGATTTACAGATGCGGATGACTTTTGGAAAAACGGTATGGATCCGTCGCGAGCAAATTCGTCGCAAGACGGCTCTGATACATCTGAAAAACTGCCGAGTAAATTTGTCAATAATTTTTGGCAGTACTTCTTTCCGGATAAAATGTTTGAGGATGACTTATTGGGGCCAACGGTCCTAAATAAACCGCCGCGAAAACTGCTTAAAGAAACAGGAGGAGAACTCCTCACATCGGTTCAGCAGTTGTTTGGGATGTTATTTGAGGATACCAATATTGATAGCCACAAACTTGCTACCCTGGAGTCAGCAGCTGGTGAAGAGCACCTTACCGATCTTAAGGAGGCAATGTTTATGCTCTATGTGCTGGCACTACATACGGTTACTCAACAAGATGCTGCTGGGGCCGGGTGTCCGAGCGCACATGCTTATTTATGTCTGTAGGAGCTTCATATGACGAGTCATGAACAATCGGAAAAAAAGAGTTTGATAAGTCGGCGTGGTCTGTTATGTGGTGCGATTGGAGCAGTGGCGGCCACAGCTGGTGGGTTACTTATGAACCGTGGCGATGAAAGTCAACGGATACTATCGGTAGAGACGAATGCCTCGAAGCTTGACCTTGAAGGGGCGTATGAGATATATGGTCAGGCCCGTGACATGTTTCGGCGATGTATTGAGGGTGCGTCTGTGTTTACGAGCGAAATGCCGCCGATATTACCACCACCCGCATCGGTATCTGTCTCTCGAGGCGGAGGTAAGCGCGGTTTTATGACGGGGAGTACGCTACTGCGTAAGGCCGGTCATTCTGAGCGAGCAGTGATAGGCACGGGAGTCTCTTCGGATTTGGGTGATGATAGTAGGGTGCGCGTGGCCGTCGCGTTTGAATTGTTGGCAGGTAAGCCCGAAGCTAAGATTGCTGAGCTGATGGCGGTTTGGGGAGTATCGAGGCGAGGGTTACCGACAGAACGTGCCTTTCGGGATATACTGTATGAAATTGATCCGGAAGAGCTGATGCTATCCTTTGTGCCAGTATCTCAGAGGCAACCGACAGTGCCAACTAGTGAGCAGCCGTATGAGTGGACTGCTATGCTGCCGGGAATGGAGAGTTTTAATGTGATACAACAAGTCATTGGTGCGGCTGGCGGTAGCTCACCGGAGGTGTTGTCACCAACGCCAAAGGTTTTGGACCGAGTAAGTGAGCAGCTCACTGCGGTTCGGGATGCGTTCGGTCGAGCTGGCTTCCTCTAAAGCGTGTGGCGCTGTGATATAATAGAAAGTACGAATATAACCCGCAGACGGTGATGGATGTGTGGTGTGTTGATAGTAAACCAGCATGCATACACCTGTTACTGTCTTTGCGAGAAAGAGAGGATCTATGGCAATTATTAATCCAAGTGGCAAGGAGATTTTTTCGGTTACTACTGAATTATGCGGGCGGCCGTTGACGCTGGAGGTCAACCGCGTCGGTTTTCGGACGACGGGCAGCGTGCTGGTGCGCTACGGCGATACAGTGGTTTTGGGCAGTGCCCAGGTGGGCAGCCGGCCGGTGCAGCTGGATTATTTCCCGCTGTCGATTGATTATGAAGAGCGGTTTTATGCGGCGGGTAAAATTTCTGGCTCGCGGTTTATCAAGCGTGAGGGCCGGCCGAGCGATGAGGCGGTGCTGATCGGCCGGTTGATTGACCGTCCGATTCGGCCGCTGTTTCCAAAGGGCTACCGCCAAGAAGTGCAAGTCGTGGCGACGGTGCTCAGCATGGATCCGGATTTCCGCCCGGACGTGGTGGCGATGATTGCAGCGTCGAGCGCCTTGATGCTGACTGGGACACCGTTTGACGGGCCGGTAGCGGGCTTGCGGGTGGGTCGTGTGAATGGCGAGTTTAAGGCCTTTTTGACGCCAGAGGAACGTGAGCAATCTGATTTGGATTTGGTGGTGGCGGGTATCGAGAGCGGCATCACCATGGTGGAAGCCGGCGCTAAGGAGGTATCAGAAGAGGTGATCGTCGACGCCATGGCGTGGGCGCACCAGATGATGCAGCCGGCGATTGCTTTGCAGCGAGAATTGGCAGCTAAAGTTGCGCCAGCCGCGCAGGAATATGAATTAGTTTTGCCGGACGAAACAATTCAGCAGACGGCTGATGCGTGGGTTGATGGCAAGCTGGGCGAACAAATCCGCCGGTCGTATCCAGAGCGCAACGAGCTGATTCGCGATATTCGCGCTGAGTTTCATGAAGCAATGGCCAAAAAACTTGGCATAGATGAAGAAGAGTATAGCGAAGTTCGCAATGATTATGATGAGGCGTTCACGCTGGCGCTACACAAAGATGTGCGCCGCGGTATCGTCGAGGAAGGGAAGCGCCCAGATGGCCGTGCCTTGACGGAAATCCGCCCGCTAAGCTCAGAGGTTGGCTTGCTACCACGAGCGCACGGCTCAAGCTTGTTTACCCGCGGCGTGACGCAGGGTATGAATATCGTCACCTTGGCGCCACTGAGTTACGCGCAGCTGGTTGATACTATGGAGGTCAATGACGGCGAGCGGCGCTATATGCATCATTACAATGCGCCGGGCTATACGGTTGGCGAGGTTAAGCGGATGGGCAGCCCGGGGCGGCGCGAAATTGGCCACGGCTACTTGGCGGAACGGGCCTTGACGCCGGTGTTGCCGAGCGAAGAAGACTTCCCGTACGCTATTCGCAGCGTCACCGAAATTATGAGCCAGAACGGGTCAACATCGATGGCAGCGACCTGCTCGAGCTGCTTGGCGCTGATGGACGCTGGCGTGCCTTTGAAAGCGCCGGTGAGCGGCATTGCTATGGGTCTGATGATGGACGGTGATACACCGTACGTATTGAGCGATATCGCCGATGCCGAGGATTTTGCCGGCGATATGGATTTCAAGGTGACCGGTACGGCCAAAGGCATCACGGCGCTCCAGATGGATATGAAAGTGCACGGTTTGCCAGTGGCAGTGCTGCGCCAAGCGATTGAGCAGAGCAAAGCTGGCCGGGCGCATATTTTGCAGCATATGCTGAGTGTACTGGCTGCGCCACGTGATCAGCTCAGTCCATATGCACCACGGATTGAGAAACTAAAGATTAATCCAGATAAAATCGGTGCCGTGATCGGCAAGGGTGGCGAGGTGATCAACAAGATTACCAGTGAGACTGGAGCTGAGGTTGACATCAAGGAAGACGGTCTCATCACCATTGCCAGCCCGAACGGTGAGTCGATTGAGAGGGCACTTGCCTGGATTAAGAGTTTGGTGGAAGAGCCAGAAGTTGGTAAGGTCTATGAAGGTACGGTGGTGAGTATCAAAGATTTCGGAGCCTTCGTGAATATTCTGCCGGGGATTGACGGGATGGTGCATATCTCGAAGCTGGCCGAGGGTCGGGTCGCCAAGGTGACTGATGTGGTCAAGGAAGGCCAGATGGTTCGAGTAAAAATTACCGGCATCGATGAGCGCGGTAAGATTAACTTGACGATGATCGGGTTGTAACTTTTGCTTTTTGGCAAAGTACGCTACAATAGGAGAATATAAGACTAATTGAGGGGGATTATGGACGATAAGAATAATAAAAACGTACCACAACCGACAGCAACACCGCCGGCAGCAAATGAGCAGGCTGCTCCAGTAGCACCACAGCCAGTACCATCGGCTCCACAACCGCAACAGCCGCTGCAGCAGGGTGTGCCAATGCAGCCCAAAAAGGGCTTGAGCAAGGGTGCGCTATGGGGTATCATCGGTGGCTCAATTGGTTTGATAGTCATTGTCGTTGGTATCGTGTTGGCAGTTATATTCCTTGGTGGGCCATCAAAGGCTGATTACCAAGAAGCTGCTAAGGCCATGAAAGAGTTTGATGGTGGTAGCCTTAATTCAGCACTCAGATCAGCAAGCGCTGATAATGCAAAGAAGCTGATTGAGGAATCGGTGGAGCGTGCTGATACAATGATGAAAAAACTTGATGCATCAAAGATTATGCGCGACGAGGAGACCAAAAAATCTTTCGGTGAATACAAGACTGCCTACGAAAAAGTACGCCCGAATTTGCTTGCCATTGCCAGTCTGATAGGAGATATGAAGGACTTTTCTAAGAAGTGCGCACCAAGCTTCTCCGGCTATGTCGGTAAGTCAGGAGACGAAGTAAAGAAACTCTACGATGAAAAGATGAGCGACTGCTATAAGCTACTCGATAACGTTGCCAAATCAGAACAGAAAGAAGCACAGGACTTTGGCAAGCAAATGAAAGAGTATTACAAGTTGCTGGGTGATTACTTCGTGGCACGTGCCAATAAAGACTACACTACTCGGGTACCGCGTCTACCGTCGGGTAGCTCAAATCCACTGGCCGGCTTTGCTAAAAAGATTCAAGAGTCAAACCTACAGAAACACGAGCGAGAATTCATCAACTTAGTGAAAGAAAAAGCTGAAAAGTAATTTTCGCCTCAGTATCAAGCAAAACACCTCGCATAGTGACGAGGTGTTTTGTATAATAGAAATATGGATGAGGCAGCGCAACTGGAGGTTTTGGCGGCAGAGATTATCGCTGGTGATATTTGTCGTGACTTGGCGCTGCAGGCGACGCAGCTGGTGATGGGTGATGGTCGGGCTGACGCAGACATTGTATTTATCGGTGAAGCGCCAGGAAAAAACGAAGACCTTCAGGGCAAACCATTCGTTGGGGCAGCTGGTACATTTCTTGACGAGATGTTAGCCGCAGCCCAGTTACGTCGTCAAGATGTCTATATCACCAATATCGTTAAATATCGGCCGCCAAACAATCGTGACCCGCTTCCGGAGGAGAAGCGCGCTTTTTGGCCGTATTTGATGCGCCAATTGCAAATTATTCAACCAAAGGTAGCCATCACACTGGGTCGGCATAGTGGCATGGCATTCATTCCTGACTTGGCGATCTCGCGTGATCATGGTAATCCGCGCTGGGCACAATTCAACGGTTTGAAGTTCTTGGTGATTCCGCTGTATCATCCGGCAGCGGCGCTGTATAACGGGGCGTTGCGGCAGACGTTAATTGACGATTTTGTGCGGGCGGCGCAATTGGCCGTTCAAGCCAGCGCTTAGGCTATTTTGACAAGAGTTGGCGCCCCGTGCTATAATGGACGCAATTGTTAGGGGATAGATTTGTCGTACGTTGCCCCCGTGTCTATCGCCTGTCATTCTAATTTTGCAAGGTATTTATTTTTATAAAAGGAGAACAATACGCATGGGCCAGAGACGACTTGCGACGCCGAAGGGCGATGATCAGTCAAAACGACCAGCTACAAAAAAAAGTAACACAGCGGTGATGAATAGCACCACCACTCGCAAAGGCGAAGTGTTTCGGGCGCAGCGGCGCACGAGTGAGAACGTTAATCTCAGGGCATCGCAGCACGTGATCGATATTCCGGTCAATAAGTCGGTCTACAACGGCTATGGCGGCGAGCAATTTAGCGCCAAAATGCAGCCAAAGCGCACTCGCGGCGGCAAGCCAAAACTACGGATTATCCCAATCGGTGGTGTCGGCGAAATGGGCATCGGTAAAAACATGAACGCCATTGAGTATGACGATGAGATTATCGTTGTGGATATGGGTTTCCTATTTCCGGGTAGCGATTATCCAGGTATCAACTATATTACGCCAGATATCACCTGGCTCGAGGAAAATAAGCATAAAATCAAGGCGCATGTGTTTACTCACGGGCACCTTGATCACATCGGTTCCTTCCGGCACTTTATCCACCGGATTCCAGCACCGGTCTATGCGTCGAAATTTACCATCGGCATGCTGGACAAGTCGATGGCTGATGCGGATACTGATTTTCAGCCGGACTTTCGGGTAATGGACCCATTGAGCCACGAAGTTGTTCAAGTGTCGAAGCATTTTTCGGTAGAATTGGTGCGGGTGAATCACTCGATTCCAGATTCAACGGCGGTGATCATTCGGACGCCGCTCGGTGTGGTGATTGACTCTGGTGACTGGCGGTTCGAGGAAAGTCCGGTTGATGGTCAAAAGTTTGACCTTGAGCGTATGACAGAAATCGCCGCCAAAGAGGGCGTGTTGATGTTCATGAATGAATCGACCAACTGTGAATCGGCTGGTACGCACACCCACACCGAGTTTGATATTCAATATTCAATTGGCCAGGTGATGGATAAATTCAGCAACAGCCGGGTGATTTTAAGCTGCTTCTCGTCGCAGGTGCACCGTCTACAATTGATTTTGGAAGAAGCGCATAAGCACGGACGCAAGGTGGCGTTTGCGGGCTTTTCAATGATTCAGAACTTGGAGGTGGCGCTGCGTTCAGGCACCATCAAGATCCCGAAAAATACCGTCATGAAGATGGAAGATATCATCAAGCTGCCGGATAGCCAGATTACCGTGGTTTGTACTGGTTCGCAGGGTGAGTTTAATGCCGTGCTGAGTCGTATGGCGACTGGCGCGCATAAATACATGAAAATCAAAGGCTCTGACGTGGTGGTGTTTAGCTCTAATCCGATTCCGGGCAATGAGAAAAACGTGGTGCGAACAGTCGATGGCTTAATGCGCGAGGGCTCTGATGTGATTCAGAACGGCAAGACGCACCTGACGGGGATTGGGCCGCTGCACTTGTCGGGCCATGGTTACTACGACGATCACATCAAGCTGATTAACGCATTGAACCCGACGTACTACATGCCAATTCATGGTGAATTCCACATGCTGGTGCACAATGCGCGGCTAGCAGAGAAAGAGTGCGGTATTCCTAGGAAGAATATCTTTGTGTGTGACGCTGGCGATATTATTGAAATTGACGTTGAACGCCAGGCAAAGAAAGCCGGTCGGATTCAGGTTGGCGGTGTGATGTATGACGACACGGGTGCTATCGTCTCTGAGGTGGTATTGAAAGATCGCATTCATATGTCTCAGGAGGGTATGTTTGTGGTGGTGTTGACGGTACAGCGTGGCACGGGTCGATTATTGACCAGCCCGGATATCATTTCCCGCGGTTTTATTTACCTGCGTGATTCTGAGGAATTGATGAACATGATTCGCCAGTACTTGAAGCAGAAGGCGGCCCGCAGTTTTGCTGGTAAGTATGATCTTGATGTGGTGAAGAAGGAAATTAAGGATGAAGTTACACATATCTTGTATGACCAGACACGCCGCACACCAATTGTTATCCCGGTAATTAACGAGGTTGGTGGTTTGAAAACGGTAAAATCGACTACTGTTTCGAATGCTTCTACTGCAAAGACACCGGTGCGCAGCAAAAAACCTACCGTCGCTTCAGCGACGGAACCGAAAATGACTCTGCCAACCATGCCGCGCCGTCGCTTCCCGCGCCGCCAAGTACCGGACACCGAGGCGAATGACACCAAGGCTCGAGAGGTCGGCCGAGTGCGCGCGTACTAGCCACGCTTGCTATTTGTTGTAAAATATGCTACAATGTGAACGTCGGTAAAGTGATATAATAAAAATAGTTATGCCAAAAAAACGAAAATCTACCCGCAAGAAATCAGTTTCCACAGCTCCAAAGCATGATGTACCGAGCGGCTTTTGGGCGCAAGTTGGCGCGGTGCTGCTCGTTGTGTTATCGCTTCTATTGGTGGTGGCGTGGTTTGGTGTTGGTGGTCCGGTGCTGGGGTGGCTACACAAAGCGACTCTGAGCATGCTTGGGTATGCGATGTATGGGCTGCCAATTTTGCTGATATATATTGCTGTGGAGATTTTCCGCGCGGAGAATAATCGGTTGCCGCTGGCGATGAAATTAGCAGCCATCCTCGAGGTGGTGTGGCTATCAGGGCTGTTTGGGCTAGTAAAAACACCAGCTCGGCCGGAGGCTGGTGGGTTCATCGGCGATACAGCTAATCGAGCGATGAGTGCCATGGTTGACCCGGGTATCGCTGCTTTGATATATGTGGTGCTCATTGTCATCACGGCGTTATTTATTACCCAGACGTCGCCGTTTACGGTGATCAAGAAAGTAGCCGAGGCGTTCAAGCGCGACCACTCCGAGGAGGATAACAATGCGGCGGTGATGAAGAAGGCGGCTCGCGAAGATGCAGCGAGCGCCAAGTCATCGAGCGACATCAAGTTGAATGCTGGCGTCCCGACCGTCGATCCAGTTATGCCAAAGGATAAAAAACCATCACCATTGAGCAGTCTGCGCGGTAGCGTGGCGCGGGATAAGGCAGCTGAGGAGCAAGCAGCACTAGTGGCGGCACACGACCCGAATTGGCAGGCACCGAGCCTTGATCTGCTAGAGAAAAAGCAAAGTCCAGCTGACGCTGGTGATATTCGGCAAAACGCACAGATTATTCACGATACCCTAGCAGAGTTCAATATTGATGTGGAGATGGAAGACGCAAATATTGGGCCAAAGGTGACGCAGTATACCTTGCGGCCGCCGAGCGGTGTGAAATTGACACGCATCACGGCGCTGGAGACGAATATTGCTTTGAATTTGGCGGCGCAGAGCTTGCGGATTGAAGCTCCAATTCCTGGACAGAAGGCCGTTGGTATTGAGGTGCCGAACCGCCGAGCCGCTGATGTGCGACTATATGGCGTGTTGGACTCTAAACAGTGGAAGAATGCCCGCGAACCATTGAGTTTCGCTATCGGTAAAGATATTTCTGGTGAAGCAGTGGTTGGTGAGCTCAACAAAATGCCACATATGTTGATCGCTGGTCAGACCGGTTCTGGTAAGTCGGTGATGATTAATACCCTATTGACCAGTTTGCTATACCGCAACAGTCCAAGCGATATGAAGTTGATTTTGGTTGACCCGAAGCAGGTGGAAATGGCACCGTACGAAGACATCCCACATTTGCTGACCCCGGTGATTACTGAGCCAGAAAAGACTATTTCGGCCTTGAAATGGGCGGTCAATGAGATGGAGCGGCGCTATAAGCTGTTGGCGGCCGAGAAGATTCGCGATATCAAGGGGTATAATCAGCGCCTCGCCACGCGAGCTAAAAAAATCCCGGTAGCGGACGCCGATGGCAACATTCAACAGCACGAAGACGGGGCGATGCCGTACATCGTTATTGTAATTGACGAGCTAGCCGATTTGATGATGGTGGCGGCACGCGACGTCGAGGCGCTGATCGTTCGCTTGGCGCAGAAAGCGCGGGCGGTGGGTATCCACCTGGTCTTGGCAACGCAGCGGCCGAGCGTTGACGTGATTACTGGTTTGATCAAGGCGAACGTGCCGGCGCGTATCGGCTTTACCGTGGCGTCACAGGTTGACTCGCGGACCATTCTTGATCAAATTGGCGCCGAGAAACTACTTGGTCAGGGTGACATGCTGCTGTATACGCCGAGTATGAGCAAGCCAAAGCGCATTCAAGGTGCGTGGGTGACCGATGATGAGGTCAATAAAATTACTGATCACCTGCGGATGCAGTCAGCACCGCAGTACAATGATGAGGTGGTGGCGCAGCCAGTACAATTAAATGGCAAGGGCGGCCTGGCAGTTGACTTTAGCGGTGGTGGTGAAGACGAAGCATTTATGGACGCGGTACGGGTGGTGATCGAGGGCGGCAAGGCCTCTACTAGCTATCTACAGCGGCGGCTGCGGATTGGCTACGGTAAGGCAGCGCGACTGATTGAAGAGATGGAGGAGCGTGGCATTGTCGGCCCAGCGAACGGCTCAAAAGCTCGTGATGTTTTGGTTTCAAGTGTCGACGAGCTAGGGCAATAGCTAGCTTGACATAATTATTTTTATAGGTTATAATATTTTAAGTGAGAAATTGATTTGTATGTGGAAGGATGGCTACATGGCGCACATAAGTTGTAGAAATAATGGAGAATTATCTCCTGATAGTAGAGGCGACAAGTTAAGAAAGCCTCTTGTGCTGGGGTTGCCGCGGTTACGTTAGCCGTATCGGGCATACTTGGGTATAGTCTTGGTCGGTCACACGATGTTCCGCCCGCACCATCAGTAGAAAATACCGATGGTGGAACATCCAAAGAGTCCAATGATAATTCAAGAGCGGAAGAAATCACCTTTACCCTGCCGGAGACCGAAGGCCGTCAAGAAGCAGAGGGCTTTTTAAAGGATCCCAATATAGTCCAGTCTGCGCGCGATGTTGCTGGACGAGTTCTTACTGCTGCAGGGAAGTCGGTTGATAGTAATGCTGCTCGACTCGTTCGCCAAGATTATTATGATGATCACAATAGGCCTAAACAGCAGTCAATAACAATTACAGATGATAAGGGACACGTGGTATCGGTTGATGTTGCTCAAGGCGACAAAAGGTTTGGTGGAAGTGAGATCGCAGTAGAAGTTACCACTGATATAATTGAGGTCGGCGCAAAGAGTAGACAGACGGATCGGATAACGTGGCGGTTGGATTTTTTGTCTCCAGAACCTGTGGCACATCAGCATATCGAATCTCCAGAAGCGCTACTGCCGGCTCTAGAAGGCGTGTTACCGACGAAAGTGGAATGGTCGCACAGACAGACTGATGATGGTTGGTCGGAGACTAAGGAAATTACAATCGTTTCACCAAAGTCTGTCTCGCCATCGAGACCAGATTATGAAAGCATAGCGGCGGTACCGGCTAAGGGAGAGATTAATGGTCGGGCCGTGGAGAGTGCTAAGGTATATGATGCGGCAAAAAGCCTATTTGATCGGCTCGCGACCGATGGTGATATATCCGATATCTTGCCCTCTCAGTAAACTAACGTGCCGCCAGATATTCACCAAGTAATGTTATTTTGTGGCCAGTTGAGGTAATTTTATTGATGGCGCGGTGTAATGACGGGCCGGCAGCGTCAACGGTCATAAAGAATTTATAGTTCCACGGCTGGCCGACGATGGGCTGGGATTGTAGGCTGGTGAGGTTAATGGACTGATCGGCGAATGTGCGGAGTATTTCAAGGAGGCTGCCTGGCTGATGGGCGGTGGTCACCACAAGCGTTGCTCGATCAGCGTCGGTCGCCGTGGTTATCTGGTCAAGGACCAGGAAACGCGTGATGTTGTCCTGAGCATCTTGGATGTGGTGTTTGAGAATTGGCATATTGTATAGTTGGGCAGCGGTTTCGCTAGCAATGGCCGCTAGGTGTGGTGAACCCTGTTGTTTGATAAATTCGACAGCGCCGGCGGTATCAAAATATTCAATTTGTGTGGCTTGTGGCAGGTGTTCTTGGAGAAATTGATGGCATTGCGACAGAGCGACAGGATGTGAATAGACAGCAGTGATGTTTTCAAGTTCTGTGCCTGGATTGGTGATGAGGGTTTGTTGAATGGTAAATGTCACTTCACCGACGATGGGAGCGCTGCAAGATTCGATGTGACGATAGGTTTCGTTGATGGTGCCGTAAATGGTATTTTCCACTGCCACGACAACGGCGTCGGCCTTACTGCGAGCATAGGCTTGAAAGACGTCGCCAAAAGTCATGCACGGAACAACGGTAGCGTCAGGTCCGTACCATTGTTTTGCTGCTTGTTCATGAAATGATCCAGCTTGTCCTTGAATGGCGATACGCATGAACCCTATTGTAGCATGGTCTGGCGGGGTGTATCACTGGACTTTTACATCAGATTACCGTATAATACGGAGGAATAGTAACCTAAGGTTATGTGCGATAACATAACCATCCGTAATGGATTCCAAAGGAGGAAACATGAACGAATACGAACTGACCGTTCTAGTCCATCCAGATTTGGAAGCAAATCTGGATGCGGCCCTAGACAAGGTCCGGTCACTCGTCACTACCAATGGTGGCGAAATTACCAAAGAAGACAATTGGGGCAAGAAAAAACTAGCCTATGCAATTCGCCGTGAAGACTTTGCGGTGTATGTTTACTTTGAGGTGAAGTTGCCAAGCAGTGCACCGCTCAAGATATCAAATGTTCTAAATATCACCGATGAGGTACTTCGTTATTTGTTGGTTAAGACTGACGAGAAGACACGCCAGGCGCTTGCTGAGCAGAAAGAGCGCGAAGCTAAGGTCGTCGCTACCGAGGCGGCTGATAAAGAAGCCTAACATTCGACGCGATACATAATAAAAAAGGAGGGTCATCATGGCACGAAGTATCAACCAAGTTATTTTACTGGGACGGTTAACGCGCGATCCAGAGCAGCGGACAACGCCATCAGGTCGGACAGTTGTTAGCTTTAGTATCGCGGTTGATCGTGCCGGACAGGATGATCAAGCTGATTTTTTCGACGTTACCGCGTGGGAAAAATTGGGCGAGCTGGTGATGCAGTACCTGTCAAAAGGCCGCCGCGTGCTGGTGCAGGGTCGGTTGCGACAGGACAGCTGGGATGATAAAGAAACCGGCAAGCGCCGCTCGCGTATTGAAGTGACGGCGACCGACGTAACATTCCTTGACGCTCCGAGCGGTGATAGCGCGAATACAACTGCACCACGTAATACTAATAATACCAAGCAGGCTGAGACTGTAGCGGACATTGATGATAAGCCGATCGATCTTAGCGAGATACCGTTCTAAAGGAGAACAAAATGGCAAAACGATTAAAGAAAGACACACCAACGGTTTTTGACTATAAGGACGTCAAAACATTAATGCGCTATGTTAATGCGTATGGTCAAATTGAGCCGATAGCGAAGACAGGTCTCAGTGTCAAGCAGCAGCGTAGCTTGGCAGTGGCGATCAAGCGTGCTCGGCACTTAGCATTGCTGCCGTTTGTATCGCAAGGGCAATAAAAGTATACGTGTTGAGGGAACTCTCTAACCCCGAACGTATTTATAGATAAGAGAGAAAGTCGAGTGGTCTGTGCAGGGTAAGGCGCGGGCCACTGTTGTTTGTGGGCTGCTGTACAGCGTGTTTTATTTTTGATACGAGATAGTATTATGATGCTACTAAGCCCACTGTGGGATGTTTGAGTAAAAAATATGTTCAGCCGACAAGAAATACTCTGCCGTCTGAAAGAATGTTAGAATTAGGTACGGTAGCTTAAAGTTATAGGAAAGGAAAAACAATATGTATCAGCCGACAGATCTTAAAAAGGGTACGGTTTGTCAGATTGATGGTAAGCCATATCGCGTTATTGAATATGGACAGAAGGTTATGGGGCGTGGAGGCTCTATTGTGAACGTTAAATTGAAAAACTTGCTGGACGGAAGTGTCATCCCGAAAACCTTTAAGGGTCAAGATAAAATAGAGCCAGCTGAGGTGACTAGCAAGACTGTTCAATATTTATATCATGACGGAGATATGTTCTGCTTCATGGATCCAGAAAGTTTTGAACAATTTGAACTGTCTAACGATGTGGTAGATGAGGCAAAAAATTATTTGAAAGAAGGTTGTGAGCTGAATCTCCAGGTGTTTGACGGGCGAGTGATTAATGTTGAATTACCAAAAAATCTTTATCTCGAAGTTACATATACCGAAGATGTCGTGAAGGGCGATACAACCTCAAATGTACTTAAGGATGCGACGCTTGAGACGGGCCTTGTTATTAAGGTACCAGCATTCATTAAACAGGGCGATATTGTCAGTGTTGACACAGCGACGGGTGAATATCGAGAGCGCAAAAAATAACAAAAGGGCCTTCTTGTCGGAAGCGTCGCCCAGGGTGTTCGGGCGACGCTTTTTGTTGTTATTAATACATCAAATAACGATAAAGAATGGAACGAGATTTTAGATATTGATGCTAAAAATACAACGTAATGTATGTATAGCTGGTAGGGTGTTTTTGGTGATACATACGAGAGTTGTTTTCATGAAAATATGGGTCTATTTGCGATAATGGTGAGAGTTTTCTTGGCCACTACAGGGGTAAATATAACTATTGATGTATAAATTACACTGATGCGTAGTATACAACGTTGTATTTTAGTTAACGTAGAATTAACGATAGCGAAGATCGGCCAATAGGTAAAAATAAGAATAGCTATTGATGTATTTATGACAGCAGTTATGCTATCGCAGTAGGTTGCTAATGATTGAGAAAAATATGTATTCAGGCTACAATGAGAAGTGACATGAAGCAGCGATTAGATAAAATGATACTAGAACGCGGGTTGGTTGAATCGCGTTCAGAAGCAGAGAATTGGATAGGCTTAGGGCAAGTCATGGTCAATGGTAGGGTGGCGACGCGTCCCGGATGTTTCGTTAACGAGACAGCAGACATTACATTGCTGACTCGTGAGCGGTACGTTTCGCGTGCAGGCCTCAAGCTAGCGAGTGTGGCGGATAGTTTTCGGTTGAACTTTCAGGGGAAAACAGTGCTGGACATAGGGTCGAGTACGGGTGGATTTACTGATTTTGCGCTGCGTCATGGCGCCCGACGCGTGTATGCTGTTGATGTGGGCACGAATCAGTTGCACCATCGACTGCGTGACGATCGGCGCATAATATTACACGAAAAGACAGACATTCGTGACTTTGAGCTTGATTGTCCACCAGACATTATCGTGGGAGACGTGTCATTTATTAGTCTGCGCGACATTCTGCCACACGTTGCAAAACGGCTGATGGGCAGTGCGACGGTGCTTGTAGCAATGGTAAAACCGCAGTTTGAGGCAGGGCGTCATTTGGTACAAAAGGGTGTTGTAAAAAATGCTTCGATACGACGAAAGATCCTGACAGATTTTGAGCAATGGGCAAAACAGTACTTTGTAGTTCTTGATAAAAAGGATAGCACCGTCGCTGGTAGTAAGGGTAACGTTGAGCGCTTTTATAAGCTACAACTGAAAAAATAACAGAGGTAATAACTGCAGTAAAAATAGCATCGTTGTATTTAAGGCAACGTAGTATAATATACAATAAGGTTAGACATTGAACCGAAATTCGACGACATCATTAGGCTTCATGATGTAATTTTTACCTTCAGTACGTATTTTACCCGCTTCACGAGCCTTAGCTTCTGAACCTGCGGCAACAAGGTCGTGGTAGCTAACAACTTGTGCAGCGATGAATCCGCGCTCAAAGTCTGAGTGGATGACGCCAGCAGCCTGTGGCGCCGTCCAGCCTTTATGTATTGTCCATGCTCTAACTTCCTTCTGACCTGCCGTGAGATAGCTCTGTAGACCAAGTGTGTCGTACGCGGCATGAATAAGCTGCGACAATCCAGTTTCGGAAGCCCCGTAGCTATCAAGCAGTTCCAAGGCGTCATTATTTGATAATTCTCTGAGCTCTTCTTCAAGCTTGGCACAAATAAATAATACTCGAGCTGGCGCGACGAGTTTGGCAAGCTTTTCCTGCAGGGCATGGTCGCCGAGCCCCGCCTCGTCAACATTAAATGTATAAATAATTGGCTTGGCGGTGAGTAAATGAAGATCATTAATTATCTCATATTTGATATTTTCTATGGATGCTATCGGTGTGCCTGAATTAAGTGATGTCAGGAGCGTTTCAAGGTATGTAGCCACCTGTCGTGCCTCCGGCTTGGCTTTGGCTTCTTTTTGGAGACGAGGCAGACGATGTTCTATGGTTTGGATGTCGGCAAGGATAAGTTCGGTATTGATGATGTCAATGTCGGCCTGAGGGTTAATCGGGGTATTGTCGTGTCGTAATATATCTGAGTTTTCAAAGGCGCGAACGATGTGGATAATGGCGTCGCATTCACGAATATTGTGCAGGAATTTATTGCCAAGCCCTTCTCCTTTTGAGGCGCCGGCTACCAATCCAGCGATGTCGACGAACGTTACGGTCGCTGGGATAATTTTTTGCGTATCATACAGTTCTGCGAGTACATTGAGCCGCTCGTCGGGAACCGGTACAATGCCAGTATTTGGTTCAATGGTGGCAAATGGGTAATTAGCCGCTAGAATATTATTATTAGTAAGTGCATTAAATATGGTCGACTTACCAACATTTGGCAGGCCGACGATTCCGATTGATAGACTCATATCGTGTATTATAACAAATTGCACAAACTTGCCTCAGTATATAATATGTATTAGAATAAGCAGTATGAATAAGGTTATTGTCTCGCGAATATTTATGATAGTGGGTATCGTGTCAAGTGTCGGGGCGATAGTCGCCGTTATCATGATGGTGATGGGACGATTGTATGTTGGACTAAAAGAGCCGAGCCAAGATATCGCGCCAACCGCTAAGATGATATGTGGCGAGGATATGATAAAAGAATATCAATCGATTATCGCTGCGCCAAATGGGTATGGTCCGACAGCGCTTGAGGGGCTGGTGAAGAAGATCTCAGAGCGTGGCGGCCCGGGTGACGATACGGTGTGTCACTATATTGTGCTTCACGATGCATCGCTACGGAATGATCGCCAGCGGATTGATCAGATTCATCAAGGGTTGATCAACTCGATGAAGATGCGTCAGGCGGTCGAGCCGTTTTATCGACTGGGTATTAGTCAGGATGTGGTAAAAGCACTGGTCGAGATCGGTAAGGCTGATGCGGGTGCGGGGAATAAGGATGGTACACCGGGTCAGGGTTAGGGTCGGACTGCGGCTCATTATTGGCTATATGCTGGCACTTGTGTTTGTCGCATCGACATTGGCGATTATTGGTGCGGATAGAGCAGAGGCGGTGGACTGTAGCGGTTTGAGCGGTCGACGACATTTGATGTGTATTAATGCGCGCAATGATGGTGAACGGTTTGCGGTGCAATATATCTGTAAGGGCGGCGGAACGCGGTGCGGTGCGATGTGGATGTCGTCGCCCGGGACGTCGTATACGAATGATGTTATTAACACTGCTAGCTGGAATGCGACGTCATTATCACTCGACTTGAGGGGGTCAGTGAATGGTAACGGTCAGTCGCAGGCGCGGGTGTGGGCGACAAATGTAACGGTTAGTCAGAATGGTCGGATATTAGTATCTGGCGGTACGCTTGATCGTGGGACACATCCATCGGGTGCGTACCACTGGGTTGATGGCGGTAGCAGCATTCGAGTAAATGGGATTGATATATCTGGCGTAATTGCACCAGGAAGTTCCGGCCGTATCATTTTGCAGGTGCGGCGCTGTTTCTATAGTAGTCCAGGCGGTAGCGGTGTTTGTGCGACACAAGATGTTGAGGTGTGGATTAAGCGTGAGCAGGCGCCAAACCAATGGACTGTCGAAGGACAATCGCGAGTATCAATCAATGGTGGCAGTTTAGTGCAAAACGCGACTGCTGCGCCAGGACAGCGCGTACGATTTTTTCATTATCTACGGAATAATTCTTCATATACGATTCCTCCCTACACCCTAAAGCGCATAGGGATTAATCAGGATGTTAATGGTACGACAACGCATCATGCGTGGGCGTCGCCGTATACGCGTAGTGCTAGCCCGTGGAATACGTTTTATGAGCCGAGTGATGTTAAGCCATATAATAATGTCTTTGGGGCTGAGGGGATCGTGACGCAGGATGATGTCGGTAAAACAGTGTGTCAAAAGATTTTATGGTTGCCGGGTGCGTGGAATACTGACGGATGGTGGCTTTCGTCGAATGCCTGTGCGTCGGTGCCGTATGATTATGAGTTGCGACCGGAGGTGCAGGCGCCAGATTATATTAATGAAGGAACGATTGAGGTGAGTGGCGTGACCGCGCGAATTAATCATACAGGATCGACACGGTCAAATCGGGCAAATTATGCTGTGGTGCGGTTTGTGTTAAGGGGCGGTGGAAATTATACCGTGCCGGGCGGTGAGGGAGCTGTTGTGCCGTATGATAGACGTTCGCCGGGTAATTTAGTGGGCGATTGGGATTGTTATATCGCCAAGAACACAATTAAAAATAGTCGACCAGGTTTACAAGTGGCAGATTGCACATCAAATAATTTGGCGCGTAATGGCGCGGGAACAATTATCCAGCGCGGTGGGCTGGAAATTCCGCTTGGCAAGGATAATTTGAGTGGAGTGACGATGACGACTGGTGACCAGTTGTGCTATATGACTATTGTGAGTACGTACAACCAACATGTGAATACCAGTACGTTTCGCTATGCGGTAGATTGTGCAAGAGTCGCTGGACGGCCAAAAGTTCAGTTTTGGGGGGCGGATGTGCGAGTTGGTGTCGGGATAGACGGTAGTGCGGGTAATAATAATGCGGAAGTCAGGACATCACTGACGAGGGTGAGGCGATAGATGACACTACAGTTAAAAACCCAAAGGTGGTGGATCGGAGTCGGTGTTGTTGGGCTAGTGGTATTCGGAAGCCTTGGAGTGTATATCTGGCGTCATTATATCAGCGTAACGGCACAAGTAGCACCTGACGTAACTCACGTCGAGAGGGCGGTGCTAGCAGCCAGCACGACAACGCCACCGGGCGGCAGTAGTTATGGCCCAGCCACGTCATATCACATGCCATGGGAGAAATATCCGGTTGGCGAGAGAGAGCAGATCGGCGGGACGCCAGAACGGATTAGCAATTGGCCAACGGCTGGGGATGGTGGGTCTGACTGTCGTGTGAACGCAAATGCCATGACAGTCGTTAATGGTGTTGGCGGGACGTTTAATTATGGTGGGTTTACGATGATGCCATTACCGATGTCCGGTAATCGGACGGCTGGTCAGGATAAGTGTAGCGGATCAGTGTCAACATGGACGGCACCGGACGGTGAAAATAGCACGTCTTCGGCGACGCCAGTGCCGAGTTGGTTTGATGATGTGGTGGCGGCTAATAGCGGTGGTCTAGCGGGTGGAGCATACGTTAATCCACGAGCTTACGGTGGCTGGGCGACAGATGCTAATGCCACGACGAAAGTACCATTTGGTGTACCTGCCCAGCGATCGGGCGCGGCTGGGGCGGCCGAGTTTGCCGAATGCGGCGGGGTTGCCAAGGAATCGGGGACATCGGCGTGGGCGACTGACGGGGCTTTTCGGCAGTCAATGTATGATCAAGGCGGCCAATCAAAGCCGCTCTGGGGTGCGCGCTGCAAGGACGAGACAAAGTTGAAAGAGGTACTGACCCGGCGTCATAATGCACCGCAAGCTGATACCAACGGTGGAAATTACGTGAAGTCGTCTGGTGTAACACTATTTCGGCAGAAATTCCGGCTGACTAGCCAGCAGCTTGAAGAGATTCGTCAGCTGGATTTGTTGAACGACGGACGATCGGGACTGTACTTGCGTTTGGCGGTTGATGATTATGCTGCGGTGTACATTAATGGCAAGCCAGTGTTTGCCAATCCGAAAGCGTCGTCTGGTGTCGAGATAAAGAGAATCATCGCGGATTATTTACGGGCTGGTGATAATGTGATTGCTCTAGAGGTGCAAGATGCGATTACTCCGACTAGCCTCGCCAATACTAATGTAGCTGCTCGCTGGCTGCTCGGTGTGTATGCGCCAAAGGGGTGGCAGCCGGTGCCGGGGGAGCCGCGGCTGTACGGGTCGTGGGCGGAATATGCCATTAGCGCACCCGGACAAATTATTTCTTCCTCGGGCGCAGGCTTGTCGTCTACGCCGACAGGGCGAACGGGGGCGATTGAGGCACGGCAATATAATGATCTGACATTTCAAAACACTAACACCCCGTTTGGTAATTTCCGCGACAAGATGCCAACCGTACGCACACCTGATGCCTATTTTACGAACACGGGAAATTTGTCTGGGGCGGTGTCTATGAGCGACGTGGCTAGTGGCGTGTATCAGGCTGGCAACCTGACAATTACCGGTGGAGAAATTAAGCGTGGCCGGCAAATTGTTATTAAATCGGGCGGCGTGGTGACTATCAAGGGTGATGTGAAGCAGGAGGGCGGTAACTATTCGGCGGCTCGGGATCTGCCACAGCTGATTATCAGCGCTCGGCATATTATCATTGAGCCGAATGTCACGCAGCTTGATGCTTGGTTGGTGGCCAAGAATGGTACAATTAACACTTGTGATACCATAGTTCGTGATAGTCGTCAGTGGCTGTCGGGGCTGGATGCAAAAACCTGCGAGAAACAGCTGCGGATTAACGGTCCGATTATCGCGAAGCACCTCTTTTTGCGTCGTACCTTTACCAAGGGTGGCGATACCTCTGGCAATAATCCGGGCGAGCCGGCGGAAATATTGAATTTGCGTGCCGATGCATATTTGTGGGGAAATGAGCGGTCGAAAGAATCGGGGGCTATCAAAACGATGCATCTAAAGGAATTGCCGCCACGTTTTTAAGGGTTTTACATTTTAATATGCTTATGTATAATAGAATAGTATGAAAATAGCAAAAGGGCTGGGCGACTTTTTCGGATTAGACATCGGGACGAATGCGGTGCGCGTGGTTCAGCTGGCGCGAACGAGCAACGGATGGAATCTGCTGCACTATGGTTATGCGCCTGTCGACCCGAAGATTACAGGTAGTGATTCGCCAGAGGCGCAGCGTAAGCTTGGTGAAGTGATCATGACCGCTGTCGGACAGAGCGGTATCAAGACGCAAAATGTAGCGATTGGGTTACCGTCGAGCAAGACCTTTACGGCAATTATTGATGTGCCAAAAGTGTCAGACCAAGAGTTAAAGGCGACCATGAAATACCAGGTCGATCAGTACATCCCTATGGCGATTGAGGATGCCAAGGTTGATTGGGCGCTGCTCGGCGACAGTTTGCGCGAGCAGGGCCAGTATGAGGTGTTATTGACGAGCGCAGCGATTAGCTATGTCGAGGAGCGGCTTGAGTTTATTGAAGGTCTTGGCTTTAATGTGGTTGCCGAGGAGCCGGATCCGATCGCGATGCTTCGGGCATTAGCACCGACTGATGGAGCGACCGCAAAACTAGTGTTGGATATGGGCGAACATTCGACTGATTTGGCAGTCATTTATGGCGATATGCCGCGGTTAGTGCGTACGGTGCCGAGTGGATTGCAGGCGTTAGTGCGAGCGGCGGTGCAAAACCTCAACGTGCAGGATGATCAGGCTCGCCAGTTTATTATCAAGTTTGGTTTGGCGCCTGACCGGCTTGAAGGGCAAGTCCTCAGGGCGATTGACGGCGTGCTGGATAACTTTGCGACTGAGCTGACCAAATCAATTAAGTTCTTTCAGACGCGCTATCCGAGTATTTCCGTGTCAGGAATTCTACTATCGGGCTTTGGCGCGGCGATACCGATGATGGATAATTATATTACTAACAAGACTGGTATACCGGCGACTACGGCTGATCCGTGGCAGCATGTTAGTCTTGGGCAGGCTGATCAGCAAAAATTAGCACCAATTGCCTCGGAGTTTGCGACGGTTGTTGGTCTAGCGCAGCGGAGGAGTGGGTCGTGATTGAGATTAACTTGATTCCCGATGTCAAGCGCGAGCTGCTTCGGGCAAAAATGATGCGCAACACCGTGACAGCGATGTCGATAACCGTCAGCATGATCGCGGTCGGAGTGGCGGTTGCTCTCGGTTTAATCTTTGGTGGTCAGATAGCCTTGGAGGCGCTGCATGATGGAACAATCAAGAATAAGGCGCGCGAGCTGACGTCGATTGAAGATCTCGATAAGCTAGTGACCATTCAGCATCAGCTGGCAACAATCAACAAACTATCAAGTGAGCGTCAGGCTGACTCGCGCCTATTTGACGTGATGACGGCGGTGAATCCAGTGGCGCCAAATAGTATTAAAATCGCAACACTAAAGCTCAAGCCAGAGTCGCGGACAATTACTATTGAGGGCTCAGCCGAAAACGGCTATATTGCACTGGAGATATTTAAAAAGACGATTACTAATACGACTGTGCAGACAACACAAAATGGGCAAGAGGTTAAACAACCACTGGCTGAGAATCTGCAGGCGGGTGAGGCCAGCTTTGGTGAAGATGCCAACGGCAAGAAGGTGTTGCGCTTCTCGTTTACGTTTACCTATCCGGCAGAATTGTTCTCGAAAACGAGCGGCTCAGTGGTGATTGCGACGCCAAACGGTAAAGTTGATGTGACTGATTCGCGGCTGGGGGTACCAGAGAGCCTATTTGCCAAGAAGCCAAAAGACGCTTCAAATAAGGAGAAAAACTAATGCCTGAAAATAAAGACGTTGCTATCCGTAAGCGCCAGCAGATTGATTCATCAAAGAAAACCATGTTTCTGTTCGTGGCGGGGGCGGCGTTTGTGAGTGGCGTGGCAATTGTGGTATCGTTCTTTCTCGTGCGGCAGATTTTGTTTCATGGTGCAGTCGTCCTCGCGAAGCAAGACACCATCAATACACTGGAGAATAATAAAAAGGCGGCCGAGTCGCTCAAAGATAATGTGCGCTCACTAGAGGCGAATGAAGCACTTAACTCAGTGAAGTTAACGGATAGTAGTAGTCCATTGCAAACGATTCTTGATGCGCTGCCAGCTAGTGCGAATGCCGATGCGCTTGGTGCATCCATCCAGAAGAAGTTCGTCAATGGCATCGCCGGTCTGTCACTAGAAAGCATCTCGGTCCACTATACGGCGAATGAGTCGGGTGCGGAGCAAGAGGACGCTGGTGATGGTCGCTCGGCGGTGAGTTTCACCATGACAGTGAGCGGTACGTCATCAAGCCTCAAGGAGCTGTTAACGCGCTTTGAAAAATCAATTCGTGTTATCAATATTACCGAGATTGAGATGCAGGCCAGCGAGGATGGCAAGATGACTATGGATATCTCTGGCAAGGCCTATTTTGAGCCGGCGCAAAAAGTTGGATTAGGAAAGAAGGTGATCAAGCCATGAAGAAGAGCGATATAGCGATGATCGTGTTGATAGCCAGCCTCGGCGTTGTGGTGGCATATTTCGTTGCCAGCAGCATTCCATTCTTGCGCGTACCATCATCGGGTGTGGAAGTGCAGACGATATCAAAGATTAGTCCAGATATTGAGCAGCCAGATAAGACAGTATTTAATCGTGAAGCTATTAACCCAACGGTGGAAGCAATTGTTGGCAAAGCGACTGGTAGTTAGCGCGGGGGTGATATGGCGCTACTGACGGATGATATGCAGGGAAAATTGATTGGCTTGCTGACGAGCGAGGGCTTGATTGAGCGGTCGGTTGTTAAGGAGGCGCAAAAACGCGCCAGCGAGTCGGGTAAGCCGTTACTGTCACTGCTAACTGAGGAGCACCTTTTGGAGAATGAATTATTGGTGCATGCGGTGGCGCAATTATCTGGTGTGCCGTATGTTAATCTCGCAAGCAGCGTGATTGAGCAGCACATCTTGAACCTACTACCGGAGGATGTTGCGGAGCGATTTATGGCGGTACCGCTGGCTGAGGTGCAGGGGCGCTTGGCGGTGGCGATGATTGATGCTAATAATGTCCAGGCGGTTGACTACCTAGCAAATCGTATCCAGCGACCGCTGAAGGTATTTATGGCCTCCGAAGAAAGTATCCGTCACGTCCTTGGTCAGTACAGAACAGACTTATCGTCGGTCAATGAGGCAGCGGAGGACTCACAGCGCGAAGCACTGGATGAGTCATCGCAGAACATCGTGACGATCGTTCAAGATTCGCCGATCTCGCGGGCGCTCAGTACGATTTTAGAGTATGCGGTGAAGAGTCACGCCTCGGATGTGCATATTGAGCCACTGGAAAAGGCCTTGAAAATTCGCTGTCGTGTTGACGGTGTGTTGCGGGAAATTATGCAGCTACCAAAGAGTATTGAGCCGGCGCTGGTCAGCCGTATTAAAATTCTGTCAAATCTCAAAATTGATGAGCATCGGATTCCGCAGGATGGTCAGTTCGCGGTCAACGTGGCCGGCAAGGACGTCGATCTGCGTATTGCGATTTCGCCGGTGGTGTGGGGAGAGCAGGTAGTGATTCGTCTGCTTGATAAGACGGGTAACTCGTTTGATCTGACTGATATGGGGTATGCCGGGCGAGCACTGAGGGCTATCCAAAAAGGCATCAAGCGGCCAAGTGGAATGATTTTGACATCTGGGCCGACCGGTTCAGGTAAGTCAACTAGTCTATATGCGCTGATCAAGGAGATTAAAGACGATTCGATTAATATTGTGACACTGGAGGATCCGGTGGAGTATAAGATTGATGGGGTGAATCAGATTCAGGTGCATGCTGATGTTGGGTTGACCTTCGCATCGGGCTTACGGTCAATTCTCCGGCAGGATCCCGACGTAGTGATGGTCGGTGAGATCCGCGATACTGAGACGGCGAACTTGGCGGTGCAGGCGGCATTGACCGGACACTTAGTCTTCTCGACGCTGCATACCAATTCGGCGGCGGGTGTGCTACCGCGGTTGCTGGATATGGGGATTGAACCGTTTTTGATTGCTAGTACCGTGAACACCATTATCGGGCAGCGGTTAGTCAGGCGGGTGGCACCAAAATATGACTCATATCAATCGTCACCACTTGAAACGGAGACTATTCAGTCAACGGTCGGTCACCTCCTGCCGAAAACCCAGGCTGACATACCAACTGTTTCGCAGGATTTGGGCTACAAGGCCTTGCCATTAGCTGGTCAAGCCGCTTATACTTTAGTCAGGGGCCGCGATATGCCGCAGACGCCGCAAGGTTACTCAGGACGATGTGGTTTGTACGAGGTGATGGACGTCACTGAGGAAGTTCAAAACCTGATTGTCAAGCGGGCAACGAGCGCCGAGATTCAGCGGCTTGCCATTCAGCAAGGCATGATAACGATGCGTCAAGATGGTTATCTCAAGGCGCTCAGTGGCGTGACAACATTAGAGGAAGTAAATCGGGTAGCAGCCGATACAGCATAAAAGAAAAGGGGGACGATTATGAATAATCAAGAATTACGCATCGAAATTTTACTCGAAGAGGTGGTCAAGAAGCGAGCCTCAGACCTCCACATTCAAGTGGGCCTGCCACCGATGCTGCGCATTGACGGAACATTGGTCGCAGCAACGGGCACACAGCCGCTTGATGAGGCGACCGTGGAGCGGCTGGTATTTCAGATTCTTGATGAGGATCAGCGGCAAATTTTGCTCAAGGACAAGGAGTTTGACTTTTCGTTTGCATTCGGTACACTGGGGCGGTTCCGGGTGAATGCCTTTCATGAGAGGGGTAACCTGGCGGCGGCACTGCGCTTAATTCCAAACGAGATCAAGACTGCGCAGGAACTGGGTATGCCACCGATTGTCAATACATTTGCCGATTTTCCACGCGGTTTGGTGTTGGTAACGGGGCCGACTGGCTCTGGTAAGTCGACGACGCTGGCGGCGCTGGTCGATAAAATTAATGCTGAAAAGTCGCAACACATCATCACTATCGAAGACCCAATCGAATTTACGCATAAGTCAAAAAAATCAGTGGTGGTGCAGCGTGAGGTTCATTATGACACCTATTCGTTCTCAGCGGCGCTGCGCTCTAGCCTGCGCCAAGACCCAGACGTGGTACTGATCGGCGAGATGCGCGACCTCGAGACAATATCGGCGGCGATTACCATTGCCGAGACCGGGCACTTGGTGTTTGCGACGCTACACACCAACTCGGCAGCGCAGTCGATTGACCGTATGATCGACGTCTTCCCGCCGCATCAACAGCCGCAAATTCGGGCGCAGCTATCGAACATTTTGATGGCAATTTGTTCGCAGCGGCTGGTGCCGTCTATCGGTGGCGGTCGGGTGGTGGCGGCCGAGATCATGATTGCTAATCCAGCGGTGCGTAACATTATTCGCGAGGGCAAGAGTCATCAGCTAGATGCCGTCATTCAGACGGGTGCTGATCAGGGCATGCAGACGATGGATCGGACACTGGTGAATTTGGTACAAAACGGTACGATTACCTATGATAGTGCCCGTGAGTTTGCGGTTGATCTAGCGGAGTTTGAGCGGCTTATCAGGGGATAGCACATGAAGAAATATTACTATGAGGCCAGGGATTCAGCCACGCAAAAGATTACCAAGTCGGTTGTGCAGGCTGAGAGCGAGGTTGCCGCAGCGAAGCTGCTGAGCGCTCAAGGCTTCGTGCCGCTGAAAATTGAGCTGCAGGATGAGCGTGAGAGCTTCTTTCAGCGATTGTCAAATAAAATATCGTCCAAGGACAAGATCGTCTTTACGCGGCAACTAGCGACGTTGATTGGTGCGGGGTTGCCGCTGGCGCAGAGCATGCATACGGTACTGGAGCAGACGCAAAACAAGCGGATGCAGAGTATTATTCAGGAGATAATTTCCGATATTGAGGGCGGTCGGCAACTATCAAGTGCGTTCGAGAAACATCCAGAAGTATTTGACAATGTATATGTAGCGTTGGTGGCGGCCGGTGAGGCGTCAGGAACGTTAGACGAAGCGCTTAAGCGCATCGCGTCGCAGCAAGAAAAAGATGCAGCGATGCTTAGCAAGGTGCGTGGCGCCATGGTCTATCCGGCGATTGTGCTGTTGGTGATCATCGCGGTGGTGGTGTTCATGCTCGTGATGGTAGTGCCGCAGGTCGAAGGACTGTATGGCAGCTTACATAAAGAGCTACCGTTCACAACGAAGGCCATGGTTAGCGTCGCTGGTTTTTTGGCGCAGTTTTGGTGGGCGTTGGTGATTTTACTTGGTATCGGTTTGTATTTCTTTCAGCAGTATCTCAAAACCGAGGCTGGTATTCGTGCTAAAGATACGTTCAAGCTGAACATACCAGTGTTTGACGCCATGTTCCGCAAGCTGTACATGGCTCGCTTTACCCGTACCGGTCAAACGCTTCTCAATAGCGGGGTGGCGATGCTGGACATGCTGCGCATCACCGCTCGGGCAGTCAATAATTCAGTTATCCGTCAAGGCATTGAGCATGCTAGCGAGAAGGTGAAGGGCGGTAAGGCGCTGTCGGTGTCCTTAAAAAATGAGGACTATATCTTGCCAATGGTGTCGCAGATGATCAAGATTGGCGAACAATCGGGTAAAATTGATGAGATGATGGGCAAATGCGCGCAGATTTACGAAGATGAGCTGGATGAAGAGATCAAGGCGATCACGACGACGATTGAACCGGTGCTGATGGTGGTCTTGGCGGTCGTGGCCGGCGTGATGGTGGGTGCGATAATCTTTCCAATTTATAATCTGGTCGGAGACATTAGCCTCTAGACAATCCATAACTAGTACAGTATAATAGCAAGAGAAAGTTAAGTCACAGAAAGGTGGGCAACTTCATGGCTCAGCAAAAAGCAAATAAAGGATTCACAATCATCGAGGTCGTGTTGGTGCTGGCAATCGCTGGGCTGATATTCTTGATGGTATTCTTGGCATGGCCGGCCCTGCAGCGTAGTCAGCGCGACACACAACGACGGAGCGATGTGACCAGGTTTGTCTCGCAGGTGAATAGTTACGCGACGAACAACAAGGGAAGTATTCCGAAAACCGATACAGGATCGATTAATAGCTTCCTCGATTCGTATATGAAGCGTGGCAATGGTGAATTCAAGGACCCGCAGACCGGCAATAATTACAGCGTGGTAACTGGCGTCGCCCAACAAGGTTCGGCAACAACCGAGAAGATGGTCTATGCCACGAGCGCTCAATGTGATGGCGAAAATATTGTTGCCAAAAGTGGTTCACCGCGCTCGTTCGCCGTCAAAGTGCAGCTGGAAGGAAGCGGTGCGTTTTGTAAAGACAACCAAAACTAACCAGAGACAACGAATTATTGGTAGCCTCCTAACTATCAGGGGGCTGCTTTTTTCATGATTTCTTGTTACCATTAACAGTATGATGGTAGTGACAATACTGGTGGGTGTGGCAATGCTTGGTGCAGTGATGGGAAGTTTTATCGGTGCTCAGGTGTGGCGAGTCCGTGCTCGGCAGCTCGTTGAAGACAAGCAGGCCGGCGAACCGATTGATACGCTGGAGCTACGCCGCCTGAAGCCGCTGCTCAAACCTCTCAAGAAAGATCGATCGCAGTGTCTTTCTTGTGGGCACGAGCTACGCTGGTATGATTTGTTGCCGATGGTGAGCTGGCTGGCCGCTAGAGGTCGCTGTCGATACTGCCAGGCGCCGATTGGCTGGATGGAGCTGGGGCTCGAAGTGGCGATGGCCGGGTTGTTTGTCGCAGTGACATGGCATGGCATGATGACGTTTACGGTGCCACTAGTGATAACGAAGGTCGCGATTATACTGATGGGGCTATCATATCTAGCGTTCCTGTTCGTGTATGACAAGCGGTGGTTTTTGCTCCCGGACGTGGCGAATTGGCCGTTCGTGATGTTGGGGGCGCTATTTGCTGGGATTCACGTAGCGACTGGCCAGCTGCCGGGTGGAGTGCTGGGGTTGATAGCGGCGGCTGTTATCCTCAGTGGCGTGTACGCATTGCTCTACGTCGTGTCGAGTGGTCGCTGGATAGGGTTCGGTGATGTCAAGCTGACACTCGGTCTCGCACTCTTTTTGATGGATTGGCGGCTGGCATCTCTCGCGCTGTTTCTGGCAAATTTACTCGGCACGCTACTAGTGCTACCGGGGATGCTTCGAGGTACGGTGCAGCGTGGAGCGCGAATCCCATTCGGGCCGCTACTAATCGTTGGCTTTCTTATTTCGTGGTTTTTTGGTGCCAGGATCGTGGATTGGCTTATCGTGATTTAATAGTGCTTATGCTATAATAATGAGCATATGAAGCGGTGGCAATCCGGGTTTACAATCGTTGAAGTGGTGTTGTTCTTGGCGATCACCGGCCTATTGACCGTTGGCCTGTTAGCTGGCGTGAGTGCTGCACTGCGTCAACAGCAGTATCATGACGCTGTTCAATCGTTCGCCGGCTTTATTCGTGATCAGTATAGCCGAGTGATTAGTATCGAGAATGATCGGGGCGATCGCGACACATGTCCTGTTAAGGGTGCAACAAACGACGGAGCTCGGGGCCAGTCGAATTGCGTTGTCGTTGGTCGCTATGTCAAGTCAACGAACTCCGAGGCACGTTCATTTACCGCCTATCCGCTGTACGCTCTGAAACGCTCGGGAGTGTGGACGTATAGCTATAGTGAAAGTGAGGCAAGTACCTATACAGTTGGCTGGGGTGCGCAGGTACGCTCGCTCACGGCAACCAATACCATTGGTAGAGAACTGGCTTTATTAATATACCGCGATCCAGATAGTGGGCAGGTTATCGTACGCACGAATGACGCACCGTATTCACCGGCTAATATTAATAATTTTATTCGCAATATGCAGCCGAATGGCGGTATGTATACGGCCGATTTACAGCTGCGGCAGCGAGAGTTTTGTATCTATGATACTGGCTGGTCAGTTGGCCAGAGGCTGTCAGTCTTTCTGGGGGCAAAGGCCGGCTCGAGTGAGGCAGTGACGGTTGGTCATGCGACAAAGGGGTGCGATAATGAAGCGACGGCATAGCGCGCGGGGCGACACGATCATCGAAGTAGTCATGGCAGTAGCGATGTTTAGCATGCTGGCGATCGGTATCATGGCACTCATGAACAGCGGTATTGCTATGGCGCAGCGATCATTAGAGTTGACGCTTGTGCGGCAACAGATTGATAGTCAAGCAGAAATGCTGCGCTACATTCACGACAAGTCATCTCAGGCCGGCAGCTCATTTGCTACCCTCTGGGACGCGATGAAAGGTCGGACTATTGACCACGCCAATTCGCTACTGAATGTTAATCGATGTCCAGAGGCAATGCCGAGTGGGGGATTTGCCCTAGCGCCCAGCAAAAATACCTTTCAGTTGATTACTAATAAGTATGAATTATCGCCGACGTATGCCAAGATTTCAACTGCCCGAAATCCAATTTCTTTAGGTATTTCAATTCAGCTGGTGCGTGTTGAAGGTGGCCGCGCCTATGATGCGTACATTCAGGCCTGCTGGATGAGTGTGGGGACTGACCGGCCAATGACCACGGGGACGATTGTGAGGATGTATGACACGGCGGTATAGACGATACGGGTTTACCTTGGTTGAGCTGATGCTGGCGATGGCATTTGTGTCGGTGTTACTGCTGGCGATTGCTACGATAGCGATCCAGGCCGGTAAGCTGTATAATCGAGGCCTCACGCTCAAAAGTATCAATCAGTCCGGCCGCGAGATTAGCGATAGCTTGCGGCGCGACTTTTTGCAGGCTAATGCCGGCAAGATAAGTGGTAATGCTAGTTCGGCTGTTGTCATGGTGCAGGCGGGGGGTGCCGATCGGAGCGGCCGACTCTGCCTGGGTGACTATTCATATGTCTGGAATGTGCCAAAAGTTGTCTCTGGAGAAGTGAAGGCCGGTGCGGGTATCATTACCGAGGTTGGCGGGCCGCATTCTGGTCGTCCGATTAATTTTGCTCGAGTGATTGACCCAGATGGTATGCTGTGCCAAAAAAATGAAACAACGGGGGCGTATATGTCAACGGTCGCGACGGATAAAGTGACACATCTTCTCAAGCCAGCCGGGTCAAATGATGTGGTGCTGGCAATTCATCACATGAAAGCAGCGCGAGTGGCGGGTGATGGCGGAGCAGATAGCCTCTATCGTCTGGAGTTTGTACTTGGGACTAGCCAGCTTGAGGCAGTTAACACCGCTAATGGCACCTGTAAGCCACCGGCGGACAACAATGAGAATCTCGACTTTTGCGCGATAAATAGTTTTGAGATGATTGTGAGGACAAATGGATAAAATAGCGAGAAATAATCAATCAGGTGCGGTGTCGTTATTTGCAGTGATTTTTGCGACACTGTTACTAACGGTTTTGATGCTCGGCTTCATGAGGCTCATAATGGTTGATCAGCGACAGGCTCTGAACAATGAACTGTCACAAAGTGCGTACGATGCGGCCTTGTCTGGTGTTGAAGACGCCAAGCGAGTCGTGCGCGCCTGTCAAAAAGGAGATAACGGTGGCAAGGCCTGTGAGCAGTTACGATTGCCTAATGATTGCAAAGTAGTCGCACGCGCAGGTGTCGCTGGCAATGTGGCCGCTAACGAGACGCTGATTCAGTCGCGTCGCTCAGGGGACGGTAAAGAGTTCAACCAAGCCTATACCTGTGTCAATATTACGATGGATACGGAAGATTTCTTGGTAAACATACCCGAAGGATCATCTCGTCTCGTACCACTGAAAGCCAAAGCTGAATTTAATAAAATTGTCCTCGAGTGGTTTACTAAAGAGGATGCGAACGGTAACGTGGCTGCTGGGCGAGTAAAAAATGCTGCCTCGGCGTCAACCTCGCTGCCAGCGTACGGTGACTGGGATGAGTCGCCGTCTCGTCCCGCACCCGCGCTACTACGCACTCAGATGATTTTTCCAGGCGATACATTCGACCTTGCTAGTCTTGATAGCTCTCGTGTTGCGACGATGTTCCTCTATCCACGGACGCTGAGTGTCCCCGGGCCGACGAACGGAGGTGTATCGGCAATTAATCTACCGCGAGCGGGCGGTGGTGGGCAATTTAACAATGCTCCGACACCGGTAAGCTGTTCTCCAGATTTTGCGAATAGTGGCTATTCGTGCCGAGCTACAATTGATATATCACCTGTTACGGCCGCCGCCAGCGTTAATTCATTCTTGCGTCTGACACCGCTATATCGCATGTCACACGTGCGAATTGCCCTATATAATGGTGCAGAACCAGTCAAATTTGATGGCGTTCAGCCAGCGGTTGATGCAACTGGTCGTGCTAGTAATGTGTTTCGACGGGTTGAGGTGCGTCTCCAGATAGGTGACGATTTCCCGTATCCTGAAAATGCTATTGACCTTGAGAACAGCCTCTGTAAAGACTTTTCGGTGACCGAAGGCAGCGTAACGCCGGGTAACTGTCGGCCGTAGTGTCTTAGGGACCTATCTCGTATCACTGTGAAAGCGCTCGTGGACATCTTTGAGGTGCTGGTCGGTGACGTGTGTGTAAATCTGGGTCGTGGCGATATTACTATGACCAAGCATCGATTGTACCGCCCGTAGGTCCGCTCCATTCATCAGAAGGTCGGTGGCAAAGCTATGACGCATAGTATGCGGGCTAACGTGCTTGGTGATGTCAGCAAGTCGAGCGTAGTGCGATACCATCCGCTGGATTGAGCGAGCACCCAGCCGACGATAATCGCCAGAAACTGATGGTTTTGTTAGGCGCCTGCTATAGCTGATGAACAGAGCTGGCAAGCTGTCACTTCGCGCATCAAGGTAGTTTTTGACGTGCTCGGCAGCGGACATTGAAACGAATACCGGCCGGTCTTTCTGGCCCTTGCCGCGCACCATAAACTCGCGTCGAGCGAGATTGATGTGGTCACGGTTCAAGTTAACAAGTTCCGACACGCGCAGTCCGCTCGAAAACAAAAGCTCAATGATTGCTCGGTCGCGAAGGCCCGGTTCATTGTCCAGCGGGATCTGTTCAATTAGTCGTACCACCTCGTCGTAGTGAAGGAATGTGACTTGTTTGCGAACGGTTTTTGGTAGGGCAATCTTGTCGGCGGCCAGTGATGAGATATCCCGTTGTGATAAATACGTCAACAATCCACGTAGGGCGATCAAGTGATAATTTTGTGTAATTAACAACAATTCTTCACCGGTGTTGCTATTTTTATAACGGTTTAACCAGAGGCGATACTTACGAACCGTCTCTGATGTTATTTTTGCAACAGCAATATCACCAGCAAAATCAATGAAGCGTTCAAGGTATAGTTTGTAGTTCTCAATGGTGCGAGGACTGCGTCCGCCCTCAACTTCTAGGTGTTCCAGGAAATCTGCTAATGCTTCGGATAAATACATAGTTTAATTTTAACAACAGCTATACCATTTATCAAATGGGTGCTTTTTGCTATGATGAAGAAAATAATACACGAAGGAGGCGTATGACCGAATCAAAAGAGAATAATATGTGTGGCATTGAACGAACACTGATTGTGTTCAAGCCTGATGCAGTACAGCGAGGGATTGTTGGCGAGATCTTGCAGCGGTTTGAGCGTGTCGGCCTCAAGATTATTGGTGTCAAGATGGTGGCTCCGGGTCGTGAGCACTACTTTGCGCACTACGAAACGATTGGCAAGATGGTAACGCGTCGTGGTGAAGAAATTTTTGATATGACGCTTGATATGATGATGGATGGGCCGGTTATCGCTATGGTTCTTGAAGGAGTTGAAGCGGTTGCCGTGGTGCGTAAAATTGTTGGCCCAACCGAGCCAAAGTCTGCCGATATGGGTACGATTCGTGGTGACTATTCGCATGTTAGCTTTGGCTATGCTAACGAATGTCAAAAGGGCGTGCCGAACCTGATCCACGCATCGGGTGATCCTGACGAGGCAACGCAAGAAGTCGCCCACTGGTTTAAACCCGAAGAGTTGATGGATTATGCGACGTTAAACGAGAAGTTTACTCGGTAGCATTGTCGCGACCGACGACCACCCGTGTTATAATTAACACGGGTGGTTTTTATGTGTGCCTCGGTAGCTCAACTGGATAGAGCAGATCCGTCCTAAGGATAAGGTTGTAGGTTCGACTCCTGCCCGGGGTACCAAAGAATTATGACGAAGAAAGCCAAATCAGATAAATCATTTGATGGCCAGCGCGATGGCGAGGAGTTGCTGTTTGTGTTTCGTCGGCATATTATTGCTATGCGTAAGGGTTTTTATCTATTACTCATCCCAATGACGATTGGCGCGCTGCCGTATCTTATTTGGCAGGATAATCTCAATCTTTTATGGGTATTTCTCGGTAGCTTCATCTTTGGACTCGTTCTGTTTGGTTATCATTTTTTAATGTGGTTTTATACATATTACATTGTGACAAATCAGCGACTTCGCCAGATAACGCAGCATGGTTTTTTTGGTAAGGATGTAATTGAACTTAAACTAGCGAAAGTCCAGAATATCAGTTATGTCGTGCCTGGTTTTACGGGCGAAATGTTCAAATTTGGTACAATAGTTATTCAGACGTTTGTCGGGGACCTTGTCATTAAAAATGTCGAGCACCCAGATAAGATTTATAATAAGCTGCAAGATGCGGTGGACCTCGCTGCTGAAAGGAGTGATCATGCTAAAGAAGACAACGAAGGGTAAGAAAAAGGACAAACGCTCACTGCCGTCGCGGATTACCAATGACACGGTCGCGGAGCATCGCGAAAAGGTGCTGGCTGGTGGGCGCAAACACAAATACCCGATACAATACTCCAAACATAAACTAGTCTGGAACACGGTATTTATTAGTATTGCTGGACTCGTGACGGTGATTGTCCTATTATATCTGCAACTCTATGTCTGGAAGGACACAAGCGATTTAGCATATCGTATCACCAAAATTTTGCCGCTACCGGCCGGTTCAGTTGAAGGGGAATTTGTGCGCTATAGTGATTATTTACTATATAACCGCGGTAATATGGCGGTGCTTAAGACTCAGGGTCAAGATCAGGCGGGTGATAAAGTTGCTTTTCAGCGGCAGCGGGCCATGAACCAAGCGGTGCAGGACGCATATGTGCGTAAGCTAGCGAGAGAAAGGGGTATATCAGTTGATGATCGAAAAGTTGATGAAGAGATGGACCGCCAGCAAAAGGATGCCGGCCTGTCAAAAGAAGCCTACCGTTCGGCGGTAAAAGATATGATTGGCTGGTCGCTTGATGAGGCGCGTGATGGTATCAGGGCATCGCTGCTGCGCTGGGAAGTATCGTTTGCTGTTGATGAAGCGGCGGCCAATCTTGTTAAGGAAGTCGAAGCGCAGCTCAAGGCCGGTAAGTCATTAACTGATGTTGCTGCGGCTCTTGGTGAGCGGGTACAATTAATGCCGGAAACTGTTATTCCAAAGACCAATAAGGATGGTGGTCTGACTGAGGCGGCGATTAAAACTGCAGATGGTACGATTTCTGGGGTCATTAAACCGCTCGGTGGCGATGGTTATTACTTTGTCCAGCCGCGCTCACGGGATAACGGTTCAATCACTTACTCATACCTCAAGATTCCATTGACGACATTTAAAGCTAATTTTGATAAGTTGATCAATGACAAGAAAGTTACCTATTACGTTCATCTTGATCAGCCAGCCGAACAAAAGTCTGGCGAGCAGAAATAGCCTCCGGCCTGCTCGTCGTCATCTTTGCGAAAGCCTCACTCATCTGCTATAATTCTTGGGGAGACATGCCGCTGTAGCTCAGTTGGTAGAGCGGCGCTTTCGTAAAGCGTAGGTCACCGGTTCGAATCCGGTCAGCGGCTCCAGGGTAGTATGAAGAAGCATATCACAAGCACATTACGACAGATAATGAAAGACCGCTGGCTACTTGGTCTTGTTATTGTTAATATCTTACTAGCGTCAGTAATTATTATCTCCTTTGCTGCTACTATCAAGCCTAAAGAAACCCAAGTTATTGTTCAGCATAGTGCATTTAGTGTGACGGGGCTTTATCGTGGTCATTGGTATTCACTTTGGACGTATGGCGTGTTGCAGCTTATGATTACGATTGGGCACATCATATTGAGCGCTAAGCTTGCTGTGGTACAGCGTCGAGACTTAGCACTGGCACTTCTTTGGCTCACAATCGCTATATCAGTTATACTAGCACTGTTTGCTTACTCAATAATCGTAATCGCGTCGGTGGTGTAGAATTATGGATATAGAAATACCACTTGGTAAACGAAAGCCGCTCTATCGATTTTTAGAGATTCTGCCGGGTCTGTTGAGCTATGGTGCAATTATTCTTCTTGTCATATTGTCGATTTTTAGTCCACTGCTTGCGTCGCTCTATCTGCTTATTATCATCCTATCGATGATGGTGCGCGTGGTTGGCATTACCTATCATATGGTCGCTGGCCGTGCCAGGATGGATAAGGTGTGTCTGATCAATTGGCATGCGCGTCTTGAAGATCTCGAAGATCCGCAGGCGGTATATGCACGTATTCGTGACCAGCGACAGAAGGAGGTCGGTTTTGCGCAGCACAAAGAAAACTTACGTCTCATTGCTTCTGCACAGCCAGGGTTTTTCCCGAAACCATCTGAAATTTATAATGCAGTCATCATGCCAGCCTATAATGAGAGCATTGAGGTAATCGAACCAGCCATTCAAGCAGTAATCGCTACTACGTATGATAAAAAGCGTATGATTATGGTATTTGCGTATGAAGAGCGAGGCGGTAAGGATATCGACACGACCGCCAAGACACTACAAAAACGCTATGGCAAGTATTTTCACGCCTTTCATATCGTCAAGCATCCAAAAGACATTCCGAATGAGGTGATCGGCAAGGGTGGTAATATTACGCATGCCGGGCGCCGGCTGAAGGGGTGGCTTGATAAGCAGCATATTCCGTACGGTAATGTTATTGTCACGACGATGGACTGTGATAATAAGCCACATGAAACCTACTTTGACTACCTGACATACGAATATATCGTCCGCGAGGACCGTAAGCACTACTCGTATCAACCGGTTTGCCTATTTACTAGTAATATTTGGGATGTGCCGGCGCCGATGCGTGTGGTCGCAACGGGTAACTCATTCTGGAATATTATTAGCTCAATGCGCCCTCATTCGCTACGTAATTTTGCTTCACATGCTCAGCCGATGGATGCGCTCGTTGAGATGGACTTCTGGAGCGTTCGAACGATTGTCGAAGATGGCCACCAATATTGGCGCAGTTATTTCTATTTTGGTGGTAACTACGGGGTCGTGCCACTCCATGTACCGATTTATCAAGACGCGGTATTGTCAGCTACGTATATAAAAACGCTCAAAGCGCAGTTTATCCAGTTTCGTCGTTGGGCGTATGGAGCATCTGATGTTGCGTATGTTGGTGAACGGGTCTTTACTAAGCAGCGTAATGTACCATTTTGGGCTGGTTTCTCACGGTTTGTGCGGCTACTTGATGGAAATGTGACGTTAGCCTGCAATTCGGTTCTAGTTGCTTTTGGTGGCTGGGTGCCGCTTATTGTTAATGCCGAGGCAGCTCGTAGTGTCGCCGCGCATCAATTGCCTGATACGGTGAGTACGCTGCAGCAAATTGCGTTGATTGGTATGGCGATAGCGATTTTTAGTGCTTTCAAGATTTTACCACCGCGTCCAGTTCGCTACACGCGACGTCGAAGTGTCTGGATGCTTTTACAGTGGGTGCTGATGCCAGTGACGTCTATTGTCTATAGCTCTGCTGCGGCGTTTGCCGCGCAGACTCGCCTGTTAGTTGGGCGATATCTTGATAAGTTTGACGTCACCGAAAAAGCCACAGCGGCGATTAACGCTCGCCAGAAGGCGGCTGCACGTAAACGGTCGAAGGCCTCCCGCGTCGCCGAGAAGTGATGAGTCGGTGCTGGGCGGCGTACTGGAGTGCTGCTACTGGGTCGTAGCGCTGGAGGATTATGTGTGTTATTTGAGCGATGATTTGCGTAGATAGCGGTTTATCTTGCTTGATAATCTGTTCCTGCGCGGTTTGTGCAAGGAAGTAGCTATCATGTGCTGCAGCATGCTTATTATGTTGAAAGCTACGGCTAATACTGACGATGAGCTTTCCTAGATTGAAAGGGGTGGTTGATCCGTCGCGTGCTAACACCATGTGCCCGTCTAGTGTAGCCCGTTCGTATGTCGTAAAGACTGCACCACATTCTGGACAGGCCCGTCGTCGCCAGACGCTGGGGTGTTTCGTGTGCTTGCGGGAGTTTTTGGTAGTAGTTTTATCGTGAAAACAATTTATACAAATCATATCAATATATTGACATATCACTATAAAAAATACTAGTGGAAAAGTATATGAAAATGTGTAAAATAGAAAAAACTAAAAACCCTCCGTACTGCGAGGGTTGTATGCAATAATGGTGGGCAATAGAGGATTCGAACCTCTCACCTCTTCAACGTCAATGAAGCGCTCTAGCCAAATGAGCTAATCGCCCGTCTATTTCCAATAATAGCAGGAATTAGTGGTGAATGCAAATACCTCTTGCGGAGAGTGCAGGGGTTGGCTGTTACGTCGTTTCTTGGTGTAGTATTATGGATCCGCTACCTAGTCTATGCGTCGTAAGGGTTGCCCGGAACTTTTAACTATGATACGGTGAGAATAGCAAGGACAGAGACTAACCACCTCTCGAGCAACGTGAAAGCGGTTGCGGCGCACGAAACCAGCCGGAGCAAGAGTCATTGCCAAGGTGGAACCTCCTGGCTCGTCCCCAGGACCGAGGCACGCACGCTATATGCGTTGGGCGTGCTTTTATAATTACTTAAAGGAGGTTTTATGAGCGAAGACAAACTCTATGCAATGCGACACAGCCTGGCGCATATTATGGCGGCGGCCGTGCAGCGGTTATGGCCAGATGCCAAATTCGGAGTCGGTCCGGTTGTTGAGCATGGGTTTTATTACGATATTGATCTTGGCGAAACGAAGATCAGTGAGCAGCAGTTTAATAAAATTGAAAAGGTAATGCGACAAATCATTGCCGAAAAGCAAGACTTTGTGTACACAAAATGCCCAATTGATGAAGCAATTCAATGGGCCAAAGATAGCCATCAGCCGTATAAAGAAGAACTTCTTAATGACCTAAAACGTGCCGGTACAACGGTAGCGAGAGATTTGGATGCTGCAGAAATGGGTACAATTGCCGAAGGTGATAGCGCGCTCGATGAAGTTTCGTTTTATACCAACGGATTATTTAAGGACCTGTGCCGTGGACCCCATATTGCAAATACCAGTGAGATTGGTGCGTTTAAGCTGATGCGGGTTGCAGGCGCCTATTGGCGGGGTAATGAAAAGAATCCTCAGATGCAGCGACTATACGGCGTGGCTTTTGCTACGCAGGAAGAGCTCGATGAATATTTGAAGAAATTAGAACTGGCCAAACAGCGTGATCACCGCAAGTTAGGCAAGGAGCTTGATTTGTACACAACCTCGCCGCTTGTGGGGGTCGGTTTGCCGTTATTTACACCTCGTGGAACTATTTTGCGCGATATCGTGGCGCAGTATTCAAATCAATTACGCCAGAGATTTGGTTTTGAAAAAGTTTGGACGCCACATATCACCAAAAAGGACTTGTATGAAACATCAGGCCACTGGGCAAAATTTGGTGAAGAACTGTTCTTGGTTAAAAGCCAGGAAACCAGTGATGAAATGGCGTTAAAGCCGATGAACTGTCCGCATCATACGCAGATTTTTACTTCACAACCTCGTAGCTACCGCGATATGCCGGTGCGCTACTTGGAGACGACCACTGATTATCGTGACGAGAAGACTGGTGAGCTTGGTGGTCTGAATCGCGTGCGCTCATTAACTCAGGACGATAGTCATGTTTTTTGTCGTCCAGATCAAATTGAGCAAGAGATCAATAATTTGCTGTCCGCTGCCCAGGAATTATACGGTACTATTGATATGAAACTGCGGGTTCGACTGAGTTATCGCGATGATTCTGATGCATATTTGGGCGAACGTGAACTGTGGGTTTCCGCACAAAATCAGTTGAAATCAGCCGTTGAAAAAGTTGGTTTGGACTATTTTGAGCAGGAAGGTGAGGCCGCCTTTTATGGTCCAAAGATTGACTTTATGGCGACTGACGCTATTGGCCGTGAGCACCAAGTTGCGACGGTGCAACTGGACTTCGTGCAGCCGCAACGGTTCGGCTTAGAGTATACCGAGAGTGATGGTAATTTTACAACACCTGTGATGATTCACTGTGCGCTGCTCGGGTCGATTGAACGATTCTTGAGTGTCTTCATTGAACACACGGGTGGCTGGTTCCCGTTTTGGGCGGCGCCGGAACAAGTACGCATTCTAACGATTAATGACACCGTCTCAGACTATGTTGATGAAATTACATCGATTTTATCAGAGGTGACCTTAATGAAACCGATAAAATACAACGATGTAAGATTTACAATAGATAGTCGTAATGAATCCCTCGGGAAAAAGATTCGTGAGGCGACTGTTGTAAAAATACCAATACAGATTATTGTTGGGCCAAAGGATCAGATAGCACGTGTCGTAAGCATCAGGACGCATGCGGGTGAAGAGCAAATTCCGCTTGAACAGCTAGCTGAGTATGTACGGGGACTGTAATCTTGTGCGTAGGCTAAGAATTGCAATTGATATCGACGATGTTCTAGCAGAAAATGCAATCGGGTTTGTGGCATTTAGTAATGAACGGTGGGGCACACGATTGAGGGTTGATGACTATAGCGAACATTGGTCAGAGATGTGGCATGTTGATAGCGAGGAGGCAGAACGGCGTGCTCATGTCTTTCACGACTCTGGTGCGATAAAGGGATATGCTCATATAGGGGGGGCGGAGGAGGTGCTTAGAAACATGTCGCAGGTGCATCATCTCATGGTGGCTATTTCGCGTCGCTTGCAGGTGCAAAGCGATACACTGCTTTGGATCGAGGAGCATTTTCCAGGGATTTTCGCCAGTTCTGCGGTCTACTTCTCTGGCCTATGGGATACAGTGCACGAGGGCTCTCATAAACTGACAAAAACAGAGTTAATCACGCAAATTAATGCCGATGTTTTAATTGATGATCAGTTGAAACACTGTTTAGCTATTTCCGAGACTGGTCGTAACGCCATCTTATTTGGTGATTATACTTGGAATAGGGCAGATAGCTTGCCGGATAGAGTGGTGCGATGCCATTCGTGGTCAGAAGTGGAGGTGGAAATTGAGCGAATTGCCAATAGCTAGCTTGCGAGACCGGATCTATATTCTCATGGCGCAGCTACCTGACGACAAGGTGACGACGTACGGTGACTTGGCAGCACTGTCTGGACACCCGCACGCAGCACGAATTGTGGGCGGGATAGCGCATGGTGGCCCAGAGAATTTGCCGTGGCATCGCCTAGTGAATGCGAAAGGTGGCTTGGCGGTGGGTTTTCCGGGTGGGCAAAGTGTGCAAAGGCAGCTACTTGAACAAGATGGTGTTTATTGCGATGAGAGGTGGCGGATAATTGATTTTGAGGAACGACGATGGCGGCCGAAACTATAAAAGCAAAATTACCCCTAGTTGTTATCGCGGGGCCGACTGCTAGTGGTAAGACCTCGCTAGCAATTCGTCTGGCAGAACAATATAATGGTGAAATAATTTGTGCCGATAGCAGAACAATATATCGAGACATGGATATTGGTACCGCAAAGCCAACTATGGCTGAGCGAGAAGCCGTGCCCCATTGGGGCCTTGATTTGGTCAGCCCGGGCGAGACATTTAGCGCCGCACAGTTTAAGGAGTATGCTCTGCAAAAAATAAGTGAAATTCGCTCTCGGGGGCGGTTACCGTTTCTTGTTGGTGGTACGGGTCTTTATATTGACGCAGTACTCTTTGATTTTCAATTTGGAGACCCTCCCGATCCTACTTTACGGCATGAGCTAGAAAAAAGGACAGTAGCTGAGCTACAATATTATTGTAGTATACACAACACAAAATTACCAGAAAATGACAAAAATAAACGTTATCTTATACGTACTATTGAACAAAAAAATAATATTAACAGATGTAGTACAGGAATTAGAGATAATAGTATCGTTGTAGGAATTGCTACGAATAAAGCTATATTGCGAACAAGAATTATACTCAGATCTGAACAATTATTTTCAAATAATGTTGTAGATGAGGCAATTCGACTAGGCCAAAAATATGGCTGGGGTAATGAGGCTATGACAGGTAATGTTTATCCGCTGGCCCGGGAGTTTTTGAATAAAAATATTACCGAAAGTGAATTAAAGCGGCAATTTGTTGTAGCTGATTGGCAGTTGGCGAAGCGACAGATGACGTGGCTGCGGCGTAACCCGTTTATCATGTGGGCGACGCTTGACTCTGCTGAACACTATTTGTCACAACTTTTGGCTCAGGCGTAAAATTTATGGTACAATTTTTAATACATGATTGATGCGCTGTTTGGCTCAAAAACGAGGGTGAAGTTACTACACCTGTTTTTAGCGAACCCTGAAAAATCGTTTTATGTTAGAGAGATTACGCGATTAATCGGCGAGCAAATTAACTCGGTACGGCGTGAACTATCAAATATGCTCAGAGTCGGAGTCATTGTTTCGAATAATTATGACAATAAGTTGTATTATGCTGCGAATCAGCAGTATGCATACTTCACGCCACTAAAGATGATTTTTGCCGATGAACGACCGAGTGAACAGGTTGACCATAACAAGAAGAACAGTATACCGTGGGTGAGCGATATTGCTCGGCTGTCCGGGCTGAAGATCGCTATAGTTGCCGGTGCGTTAGTGCGTGGATCAACGAGTCGGGTTGATATACTGTTAGTTGGTCGGCTATCGGAGTCGAGAGTGGGTGTCGCCATTAAGAAAATTGAAAAAGCCGAGGGGAGAGAGCTGAATTATGCTGTAATGAGCTATGATGATTTTTACTATCGTCTGAGCGTTAGAGATAAGTTTGTGATGGAAATAATGAATAGTAAGCACTCGGTTGTGGTAGACGCAGAGAGCATACTAGGATAAGGAGACGTATATGTTTGAAGTAGAATACAAAGGTGCAAATAATGTTATTTTTACAACGAAAATGGTAAAAATTGCGTTTGATCCAGCGTTATCGCTGGTTGGTCTTAAGGATAATCTCGGGGGGCAGGATGTTGAGATATTGTCAGAGGATAGATTTGCCGCAAGTAATGTAACACCACGGTTACTCTTCAGCGGTCCGGGTGAATATGAGGTCGGCGACGTATCTCTGAAAGGGGTGGCAGCCTGGCGACACATTGATACGGAAACTGATGTTAAAAAATCAACGATTTACCGTTTAACAATTGGCGGTGTGCGTGTTGTGGTTATAGGTAACGTTGCCCCAAAATTGTCAGAGTCTCAGCTAGAGGAGATTGGTGTCGTTGATGTTGTTGTGATACCGGTTGGCGGTGGTGGTTACACGCTTGACGCGACATCTGCGGCTCATATGGTACGCCAGCTGGAGCCGAAAGTAGTTATCCCGGTGCATTATGCTGATGGTGCGTTACACTACGAAGTGCCGCAAGACGACCTGTCGGTGTTTGTTGGCGAAATGGGCGTGGAGGCTATTGACGCTGGGCCAAAGTGGAAGGTGAAGGGGGCGGTATCTCTGCCTGAGCAACTATCAATCATTACTGTCGCGCGGAGCTAGGCCAGTCGATACGTTGCACTAATAAACCCCCTCCTTGTCAGGAGGGGGTTGAGCTTAGGCGGTTTTTGTCTGCACTGGGCGTAACAACCCTTTCTTTTTAAGAGTACGAATTGCTTGAGTACTCAGAACCAACGTGACTTTTTGACCATCTACTACAAGAGTTTTCTTCTGTAGGTTTGGCTTAAAAGTGCGCTTGGTACGGCGAAGGGAAAAGCTAACGTTGTGACCGTATTGCTTGCCTTTGCCGGTTAGTTCGCATCGTGATGCCATTTCCAACCTCGCTTTATATTAACTAAACAATCTATCGTATTGTAGCGGTATTTCTATAATTAGTCAAGGTGTTATAATGGTAATTATGGATTTGGCATATTTAGGTATGGTCTTGGTGGTCATTCTCGTCTCAATGACGCTACACGAGGCGATGCATGCGTTTATGGGCTATTTTCTCGGAGATGATACGGCCAAGGCGGAGGGGCGGCTGACGTTAAACCCGCTGAAGCATATTGATCCATTCATGACGCTTTTGCTGCCATTATTACTGGCTATGCTAGGGCTGCCAATTTTTGGTGGTGCTCGACCGGTGCCATTTAATCCTCAACGCGTGCGACACGGTGAATGGGGTGCAGCGTTCGTAGCGCTTGCTGGGCCACTGACTAATTTGTTTTTAGCGTTTTTAGCGTTTGGTGCGGGTGTTGTCAGCGGGGTTATCACCAGCGGCGGGCTGATTCAAAATACGTTAGCGGGGCAAATCATTAGCCTCGTCGTGTTGGTTAATTTAGGTTTTTTCGTGTTTAATATGTTGCCGCTGCCACCACTCGATGGATCGCGAGTGCTGTATGCGCTCGCTCCAGAGAGTGTGCGCCGTGGCATGGAGTGGATTGAGCGCTACGGGGTAATGGTGGTGTTCATTATCATTATGATCGGACAGGCGGCAATTGGGCGAATTATGACGTTCGCTACGAACGGTATTATCCAATTCTTTTGCATGATTTTTGGTGTATAATAGAGATAGCCTCAGGTAGGCGGGCGCATATGATTTTCCTAACATCATATGATAGGGAGTCCTAATGGTCAGTCATCGTGGTGACTGGTTGCGGATACCCACCTTGCATTTATGCGGGGGAATATCACGCGCTTGCACTGCTTGGGGCTTTTATGATGTATAATAATAGGGCAGTCTACTAGGCGATCGCTTGGCAGTGAAGCCAAGAGGAAAGTCCGGGCAGTAAAGGACACCGACAGTCGCTAACGGCGACCGGGGGTAACCCTAGGGAAAGTGCCACAGAAACAAGACTACCTTTGTGGCGATAGACACAAAGGAAAAGGTGAAACGAGTAAGGTAAGAGCTTACAGTCCTCGGTGGTGACACAGAGGAGAGGTAAACCCTGTCGACTGCAAGGAGGTCTACAAATGAGTTGTCCGCTCGTAGGCCGATAACCGCTTGATTTATCTGGCAACAGGTAAACTAGATAGATGATCGCTCGCGACAGAACCCGGCTTATCGGTGGGCTGTAAACTAAAACCTTCTCTCAGTGGAGAAGGTTTTAGTTTACTGAAAGCACTTTCTTATAGTGCTGCTTTAACAATCGCGGTAAAGGCCGTAGGTTCGTTAACGGCTAACTCTGCCAACACTTTTCGATCAAGCTCAATATTATTTGTCCTGAGAGCAGCCATGAGCCTACCGTACGTTGCGCCCTCTTGGCGAGCGGCTGCATTAATGCGGGTAATCCACAGGCTGCGGAGGTCTCGTTTTTTATTGCGTCGATCACGATAGGCATATTGCAGAGCTCTAATTACCCCCTGCTTTGCTAAGCGAAAGCTACGAGTTCGATTGTGCTGCATGCCTTTAGCGGCTTTCAGAATTTTCTTGTGCTTTGCGTGTCCGGGGACGCCTCGTTTTACCCTCATAGATTAAACTCCCATTGCTCGTCGGGCATTCTTTGCCATCGAGCCTGTTACCTTCGCTGTTATATTAATCGCCCGTTTACGGCTTTTTGACTTCTTGGCCAAGAAGTGACCGCCAAATGCACGTTGACGAGTTAGCTTGCCAGAGCTCGTTAACTTAATGCGCTTTGCGGTACCTTTGTGGGTCTTTAGTTTTGGCATTATTTACTCCTTATTACCACACTCAGATTGCGACCAGCCATCTGAGGTTTTTGTTCTAGAATTGCCTCCTCCTCAAGCTGATCAGTGATTTTTTGGATCAATTCGTAGCCGATTTCTTTATGCGCCATCTCGCGACCCTTATAGACGACTTGGATACGGACCTTGTGCCCATTGGCGAGAAAGTCTCGTATTTTGCGCAGCTTGACTTCGAGGTCGCCAGCGCCAATCTTCAGGCCAAAGCGCATTTGCTTAAGATCGCCAACTTTTGCCGCGCGCTTGTTGCGCTGCTGGTCTTTGATCTTCTGATATTGGAACTTGCCCCAGTCAATAATCTTGGCGACTGGTGGATTGGCATTTGGTGATATCTCAACGAGATCAAGTCCCGCATCCTCCGCCGCTTGAAGGGCGTCGCGCAGGGGCATTATCCCCAGCTGTTCACCGTCAGAACCAACAACGCGCAGTTCCCGAGCACGGATCGCTCCGTTGATACGAATTGATTTATTAATCTCCTAGCTCTCCTTTTGAAGCAATTTTAGATTAATTTCATCAGTCATTGTATCAGGTATAGGGGTGGATTTCAAGCGCTAGGTCGGGATAATCTGCCGGTATTGTAGGCTTTCGGCGACATGAGGAATGGTTATTTCTAGTGACGACTCAAGATCAGCGATAGTGCGAGCGACCTTGATAACTTTGAAATAGCCACGAGCGCTTAGGTCAAGCTTTTTGGCGGCTGCAAGGAGAAATTGCTTAGCCTCAGTCGTTAGGGTGGTTATTTTATCAACACTACTACTATCTATATCAGCGTTGTATTTATTACTATTACCGTATCTGTTAGTTTGTAATGTACGAGCTACCTTAATCATATTTTCAAACTGTTTTTGTTGTGAATCCGACGATGAATTACGGGACAATAAATCTTTATGTGCGACGCGGGAAACGTTGATCGTTAGATCAATACGATCAAGGAGCGGGCCGGATAATCGTTTCTGATAGTTCAAGATTTGGGTCGATGAGCAACGGCAACTTTTTTCAGGATCGCCCAGATAACCACATGGACAAGGGTTCATCGTGGCAACTAACATAAAATTGGCGGGGTAGTAGTATTTACCTTGGGCGCGGGAAATTGTGATCTGCTTATCCTCAAGCGGCTGACGAAGCGATTCCAATGTCGTTCGTGGATATTCTAATAATTCGTCTAAGAAAAGTGTGCCGTGGTGTGCGAGACTAATTTCGCCAGGCGTGGCCTTTGCACCACCACCAATCATTGATATGCGGCTTGCGGTGTGGTGTGGTGTGCGAAACGGTCGGTCGGTAACGATATCATGACTAACTTGATTGCCGTCAAGATTGTGGAGTTTTGTCACCTCGATAATCTCAGTGTCAGATAGCGGCGGTAGGAGCGAATTGAGTGCGCGTGCTAACATGGTCTTGCCGGATCCCGGTGGTCCGGACAGCAAAATATTGTGCCTACCCGCGACGGCAATGGCGACGGCTCGCTTGGCCTGCTCTTGTCCGCGGATGTCATCAATGATGATGCCGCGCTTCTTTTGGCGATATTGCTGCTTTGTTTTTACTGCGGGTTGGATGAGTTTTTCTTGTTTGAGGTGGAGGAATAATTCCGTTAGATTATTGATGGGGATAATAGTAATGTCGGGGATGAGCAGGGCTTGTTTGCTGTTGGAGGCCGGTAGGTATATGGTTGAGATACCGTGTTGTTTGGCGGTTTCGGCGATGGTGATGGCCGAGCGAATGGGGCGAAGACTACCATCGAGTGCCAATTCACCAGCAAATAGCGCTCCCTCTAGGGCGGTTTGAGGAAGTTGTTTGCCAAGGCAGAGAATTGCGAGGGCTATCGGTAGGTCAAATTGCGTACCGTCTTTTGGTAGCTCCGCCGGGGCGAGATTGATGGTAATTTTGCCTTTTGGAAAATCAAGTAGCGAGTTCTTGATGGCGCTGCGAACGCGATCACGCGATTCATCGATTGCTTTGTTGCCAAGTCCGACGATTTGTAGTCCAGGTAATCCTCGTGATATGTCGCCTTCAATTTCAATAAGCTGACCGTGAAAGCCATATGGTGTCGCTGAAACTACCTTGCTAACCATATACATAGTAAAGCATAGATGACTAGACTTGAAAAGGGAAGGTTGCTATAATTAAGGTGGATTGATGGGGCTGATATAGCTTTCGACAATTGGACTTTATCAAGGTATTCTGCGGGCCGACGATACGCGTAACGTATGTTTTAGTTGTAAAGTCTAAACTTGCAGGTGTGTTTGCTAGCTTAAAGAGCGTTTTCACTCCGATGGCTGCTGCACCAGTCGCTGCTTAATTTAAGCGACCATCCTTGCTTTGCAGCAACAGGCAAAGCCTAGGGTGTCATATATATGTTGCTGGCTGCATGTTCGGAAGTGGCGGACATGCGGGACTTTCTCCGCGTAACGAAGCTTGGTTTTTTCGACTCATTTTTTAGTCAAGTGACGTTATAAATTTTTTAAATGAGCCTATGTTCGTAGACGAATATTATGATACCAGTTGGACCCGGGGGCAGTACCCGGCAGCTCCACCACATAGTGATATATCGACCCAGGGTGGTCGATTATTTTTTATCGTAATCAGTGAGAATGTAGCTCGAGCGTGTTGCCAGGAGACGAAAACAACCACCTGCGAGTAGTGGTTGTTTTCAAAAAGTGGAGTTTTACGTGTGCTGTTTATTTTTGGCCCCTGATAAGTTTGTATAACTTTTTTATTCAGAAGCTACCCCTATAGTAAATGATAAAAATGGTTATGTCAACGATTTTTCAGAAAAAATCTAGGTAAAAAATACCACATGATTTGGTGGGTTGGTGGGGTAGCTTGGCGGGGAATTGTAGGCTGCTAATGAATAGACTGCAACTCTTGTTGGGTCCTAGAAAGAGAGTATCCAGTGTGCTCGGTATTCTTATGGTGCGAGACGATAGGATAGAATTCGTTAAGGTCTGGATCCTTTGAGTAGCTCGAGTATTTTATTTATACAAGTGTTTAGCAGGTGGCGCTATCGCTAGATTATGCATCAGATACTGATATTGCAGTAGGATATTCATGCAAAAACTAGATAAGGGATTATGTTTTAAGTAATAAGTTTATATTACAACGTTGTATATTATACGTTTTATAAAATATAACAGATAAGAATAAGCAAGTACCGTTGGAAAAATGTTACAAACACAACATATTTTTCATATAATGTATTGACCGATAAGCGTATACGTGATAGTATCAGTGTAAGCTTTAAGAAAACAAAAAGCCAAAAATAATAACATTAACAATTCATATGACCTCGTCTGCGGGAAACGTGTACCGTTTGGCGTATAGTCGGCAGCAGTATGAAGCCGGAATAACAAAAGATTATTCCGCCATAGTGTTGCCGATGCTCCGCCGAACTTGTGGTTGTTAACCTGTAGTTAATAGTTGCAATGTAACGCGTTGAGCGCGCGTATAATTAGTACCACTGCGCATCCAGTTAATCCTTGTTAGGCGATTAGCAATGAGACTACTGGATGTGCGGGATGAGGAACGTTGCGCAAGGACATGCTCCGAAATTCGGAGCGGTCAGTTGCCCTGAGCGGCGGACTTTGAACAGGTGACCGCGCCCTAATAGTTATTGAGTGCGGCGGATGGTTCACCTGATCATATAATGGTTCGTCGCCTGGGCTCCCTTGGTCTATGATATAGTGTGAGTATGAAGTGTCGGTATGTTGCTATGGTCGCGGCGCTGGCTGTGACGGCAGATGTCGTATTGGTGCACACAGTGACGCCAATGAGCGTTGGTCCGTTGGGCGTCCTGGCGTTTTTTGTGTGTCTGTATGTAGCAACTGCGTCGTGCTGTTATTTAGTGATGGTCGCGGCGAGGCGTATGGTGATGCGCCTTGTTCGGCATGATATGCACCGTAGGTTGGCTTCGGTAACGCCGTTGAAATTATATTATTATGCGAGTATCATCGGGCTTATACCGGTTATCTTACTTGGTATGCAATCAATTGGCGGCGTTACGGCATGGGATATCTTGCTTCTGACACTTTTTTTGGGCCTTGGTTGTTTTTACATACACAAACGATTTTAGGGCGTAGGAACTCTATCGGTAACGTGGTACAATATAGGTATGAATCCAGAGTTGCCTCAGGTGCGTCCACCGATTGAGAGTTTACCGCCCGCTTCAAGCGGCGAGCTTCGGCTGGATGACGATGTAAATCAGGTAGAGACTGAGAAACGCTCCGCCGAACGCCCAGCGGTAAATGTGGCGAACTCACAGATGCCAACAACAGTACTACCGACCGTTCCGGTGCCAGCGCCAGCGCCTCCATCAGTACAGGCTCCTGCATCGACGACGTCAACTGACGATACGCCGCTGATAGCTGGTGATGATGATTTGATTGAGAAGGAGTGGGTTGACAAATTGAAGCGGATTATTACTTTGACAAGGGATGATCCGTACGAGCGAGCGCGGGTGATTGCGCAGCTGCAGGCTGATTATCTCAAAAAGAGATACAACAGGGAGATGGGCCAATCGAACGGATAGGAATATGGATAGCGGGCCGTTAATTACTGGTTTTATCGTCGTCGTAGTGTTGGCGATCGGTGTGACGATCGTTACGCTGCAGTATCGCAAGATGCTACGTGAAGCAAAAAATTATGAGCGCGGGCTAAAAATGGTGCCGCTACTGATTCACTTGCCGCCATCGAGTGAAGATATTGACGGGGCAAGTCGTGACCAGCGTGATCTAACGGAAGAAATTCTCAGCCAAGCGCAAGTGATGTATAACATTATATCAAGTACCGCAACGAAAGGATTTAAGAGTCGACTCTACGGACAGCGCCATTTGTCGTTTGAGATTATTGCGCGTGGCGGTTTGGTGCATTATTATGCCGTGGTACCGACGGTGCTGGTCGATGTAATTCGCCAAGCGATCGCGGCGGCCTATCCGGCGGCGCGGCTGGAAGAAGTGGCTGATACGAATGTGTTTAGTAAAATTGGCAAGATGAGCGGGACAATTGGCGGTGAATTCTCGCTCCGTAAGTCGTTCGTCTATCCTATCGCAACCTACCAAGAGTCAAAGCGAGACGCGTCGCGGGCGCTACTGAATGCCATGTCGGCGGCGACAAAAGACGATGGTATCGGCTTGCAGTTCTTGGTTCGGCCGGCGCGGGAGGGTTGGTCGCGCGCCTCAGAAGAGCATGTTGAGAAAATGAAGAAGAACAAGGGCAAGAAATCAACGAAGGTGGCGGGCGTTGATATCTCAATGGTTGGGGACATTTTTGAGGCGTTGTGGAAACCACCACAGTCGGCAAAAGAAAAAGAAGGTGAGATCAAGCCTGAGGATAAACAGCTGTCGTCACTAGAGCAGGCAGAGGTTGATGCCGTTAGCGAGAAGACACGCTATCCGGCGTATGAGGTATTGGTGCGGGTGGTAATTTCATCAAATACTGCCGCTCGTTCACAGGTGCTGCTTAAAAATATTATCGCTGCGTTTGCGATGTTTGACTCGCCGCGCAATAATGGTTTTCGTTTTTCGTTGACAAATAATATTGAGGAAATGACTACGGCGTATATTATGCGGTTTTTCCCGCAGCATATTCGTAGTAATATCCTTAATAGCGTCGAGATGGCGACTCTGTTTCACTTGCCGAGCGCAACCGCTATCCCAACTTCACAGGTTAAGCGGCAGATGTCCAAGCAGGTTGATGGGCCGACTGATGTCTTGGACGAGGGACTATTGATTGGCTACAACGAATTTCGTGGTACGAAAAAGCCAATTCGTATCGGTACGAAGGATCGTCGTCGCCACGTTTACATCATCGGTCAGACTGGTGTTGGTAAGTCGGTATTGCAGGAAAATATGGCGTATCAAGACATGATGGATGGTCGGGGATTTGCGCTGATCGATCCGCACGGTGATTTGGTTGAGTCGCTCATGGGGAAGGTGCCGAAAGAGCGAGTGGAAGATATTATCTATTTCAACCCTGCCGATATGGAAAATCCGATTGGCCTCAACATGTTTGAATTCGACAGTCCGGATCAAAAGGACTTTCTGGTGCAGGAGGCGATTAACATGCTATATGGGCTGTACGATCCGGGGCATACCGGTATTGTGGGGCCACGACTTGAGCATATTTTTCGTAACTGTGCGCTGCTGTTAATGGCAGATCCGGCTGGTGGAACATTTATTGATGTGCCAAAGTGTCTCATTGACCCAGAATTTGTGAAGAGCAAGCTGAAGTACGTCACTGATCCGCAGGTGATTGATTTCTGGACGAAGGAGTTCCCGGCCTCGCAGCGATCGAATGAGGCTGGTGAGGTGATATCGTGGGTGGTCTCGAAGTTTGGCCCATTTATTTCTAATGATTCAATGCGTAATATCATCGGTCAGACAAAATCAGGATTTAACATCCGTGAGATTATGGATAATAAGAAGATTCTGCTGGTTAATTTGTCGAAAGGTAAGCTTGGCGAGCTCAATGCCAAGCTACTAGGAATTATCTTTATCATGAAGTTCCAGGCGGCAGCTATGTCGCGGGCTGATATCCCGGAAGAGCAGCGTGAGGACTTTTCACTATATGTTGACGAGGTGCAGAACTTTGCAACTGATAGTTTTGAATCAATTTTGTCTGAGGCGCGAAAATATAAGCTGAGCCTGATCATGGGTAACCAGTTCATGACACAACTAACGGAGAAGATTCGTGAGGCTATTATTGGTAACATTGGCACGGTTATCTCGGGACGTATTGGTATCACCGACGCGGAATTGATGGTCAAGAAGTTTCAGCCAGTGTTTGATATTGATGATTTATCAAAGCTGCCAAACTTCCAGTCGATCGCTTCGGTGATGATCAATAATGTGCCGTCGGCGCCGTTTAGCATGAACTGGGTGCCACCGATGGGGCAGGTTAACAATCAGCTTCGCGATGCGTTGGTGCGACTATCGGCAGCAAAATATGGCAGACCACGCGCGGTGGTTGAGAAGGAGATATTTGAGCGGCTTGGTCGCAATAAAAAGCCAGCGGCTTCGTCGACTGGCCCATCACTCAATCGGCCGACTGCAAAGAGTGGTTCGTCTTTCCTGGACGAGTGGTTGTCAAAACGTCAACAACTTGGTGGTGGTAAGCCAGGGGCTGTGGGTGCTGCTGCTCCAGGTGCGGGACAATCTCGGTTGGGTACGCCATCGCCGCTAGCTTCGCAGCCGGGGCAGCCAGCTCCGTCGCGACTAGCGTCGCCAACCTCAGGCTTGGCGGGTGCGCAACCACAGTTGGCTTCTATGCGGTCGCCACAGATTGGGCAAGGTGCTGCGCCACAAGGTGTCGCTATGCCCGCCCAGACGGCTGGCCAGATGTCGCAGGGGGTTGGTGCTTCGCCGAACGGGCCATTGGGGCAGCCAGCGAGTGCGCCTCATGATAGTTTACGATCGCCAGATCGGTATCCGGCGCCTGCGCCGACAGTGGCTGGTTCGGATATGGCCGCGCAGGCCGCGCCGCTATCAATTGCTGATAGGATGGCGGCGGAGCTGCAGCAGGCAGAGCCGCAAAATCGCCTCGACCTGCGTGGCGATAATAACGATAATGGTGAAGTATCAATCAAGCTACGCTAGGCATGAGCTATGAGCTAAGCTATCTTTTGTTAAGAAAGCCAACGCGAGCGTACTCAATAATGGCGCCGATCACCCAACCGCAACCAAAGAGAATGATGGTTTCTGATCCAGAGAGAACGTAGCCGTAGTGGCGGGCGACAAAGTAGATGACGACTGAGGAAATCGCACCGAGTGCGCCGGCAATAATGAGGTTCGGGCGTGCGACGGTGCTACCGATAGCTTCACTGGCTTTTTCAACGGCTGGGTTGTGGATAACCTTGCTAAAGGTGCGTGAAGCTGGCGGTAATTCGCTCTGCATTTTTTTCATGGTTTTCCGGTAGCTGTCGGTGCGGTCGTCTTTAGTGATCTGGCGAGGTGTTTCTGAGGCTGCTGGCTTCTCTGTTTCAGCGGCTTGGCTCGCTTCGGCTTGCTCTAATGCTTCGTGACGAGCATCGTCGAGCTTTTCATGTTGTCGTTCGGCAGCTTGTTCAGCCCGCCGCTCCAGTTGTTCGGCTGCTGATCGTTCTATTTCGCTGGCTGACTGTTCAAGCTCACCAGCGTTTCTTGTTAATTCTGGATTAGCCCCATGAATTTTTTCTGACATGTATTACCCTCCCTATGTTATAACGTTCCCGCTGTGATGTTGCGGCGAATGATGCGAACCTCTTTATTTAGTTGTCGCGAGCGGCAATAGAAGAAGGTGACAACAGCCGCAATGATACCGGCAAATAACATGTTTTCTCCAGGGCCGGTTCGCGGCAGGGTAGCGACGGTCTGCTCGACGACCTTTGGCGTTGGACAGTTGACAACAATTTCGACACTGGTACCAAAGACGTTTGTCATACGGCAGTCATACGATGACGGGTCGCTGGTGCCGCGTGGTTTAGCCGAAAGTTGACCCTTGAGCTGAACGACGTAGGTCATAACCTTTTGCTCGCCTGGTTTGAGGGTGACTCGTGGCCACGAAAGGGTGCGCTTTTCCTTATCAAAGGTGCCGCCACCATTATCATAGATATCGGCATATTCTAGTACATCGGATAGCTCGTCCTTCAGATCGACTGTTGCTGGAGCTTTGCCTTCGTTTTTAGCGGTTAGCTTATACTCAATGCGGTCGCTGGCGTTGGCTTTTTTCTTGGTGGCATCGCCGCCGGAGGTTAGGTTATGCGCTGCCTTGGTGCGGGTAACCTGGGCTTTACAGGTTGTGTCTTTGACCCAAATTGTAGCATCGCCTGGGCACGGCTGGCAGTCGGGGTGGTCTATCGGCAGGCTTGGGTTAAGTGGACAGCGTGGCTGTGGACTGATCGTAAAGGTTGAAGCACAGGCACTGTTCGTCTGGTCACCAAGGCTGGTGTGGACGATAACGGACACGGTATACGTGCCGTCCTTGTCGAGTGTGTGCTGTAATGACGTGCTCGTAGCGGTGGTATTGACACGTTTGCGGAGCATCTCGGTGCCGGCTGAGTTTTTAATGATGAAGGTATAGCCAGCGATCGTTGCACCGTTTTGGACATCACCATACGCTGTCATCGAGACCTTGGTACGATCGGTGACGACGGGCCGCTCCAGCAATTTACAGGCGGCAGTTGGTTTCGGTTTTTGTTTTGGCAACTCTTTGAGCATGATGTTAGCGCAGGCCTTCATGATGGCAAATGGTTTACCTTCACTGGTCGTACCGACAAATGATTTATACCATGAGCCTGACCCGCTGCGGTTGCGCCCAGTGTCAAATTCAGCCATTGGTCGCGAATATAGCGTCAGGCTACCAACCTGAAACTGAACTTCTCCGCGCTGAAGGCCGAAGCGTGAGGCACGGCTCCAGGACTGCCAACCATTATCGCGGCCGCTGCTGCGGGTACTGATCTCAGAGTCGCGAGCACTCGCCAAGTTCTCGCGTGTGATGCCAGCATGCTGTAGCATATCACGATAATTTTGCGAGTTATTATCCCACGCAGCAAGCAGCTGTGATTTCGTGTGAATACCGCCATAAACGAGGTCTGAAGCATTGGCAGCATTGGCGGATTCGGGTGGTTGGAAAACGGCAAATGACTGCACAATGAGCGCTAGGGCGGTCAGAATGAGACCGGTTTTGCGAGTGATTTCCTCTTTGTGGAGGCGTTTCGCGTAAAAGCCAAGCTCTTGGATGAGGCTTGGGCTAAACGCGAGGTGGGAGACGATTTTCTTAAACATGCCGTTCCTTATTTTCCATTAGTTTTATGTTTTCGTAAAAATTCCGTCTCCACTATAGCACAGCGATCGCTTTTACGCAAATAGCTTGAGTGAACACTTTTTTTGCGGTATAATGGGGGAGTTGTAAATAGCTGACAAATCAGAAATAGTGAGGGAAGCATGGCTAAACAAACAGATAAGCAAGCCTACGATGGCTCGCAAATCCAGGTTTTGGAGGGTCTCGAACCGGTGCGTAAGCGGCCGGGAATGTACATTGGTAGCACGGGATATGATGGTATTCACCATTTGATCAAGGAGATCGCTGATAACTCAATTGATGAGGCAATCGCGGGCCATGCGACGAGAGTAGAGGTGGTGCTGCTAGAAGACGGTGGTGTGCAGGTGACTGATGATGGGCGCGGTATTCCGGTTGATAAACATCCAAAAACTGGTCTGTCTACTCTAGAAACGGTGCTGACAGTACTGCATGCTGGTGGTAAGTTTGGCGGCGGTGGCTATAAAGTGTCATCTGGACTCCACGGCGTAGGCTCAAGCGTGGTAAACGCGCTTTCAACCAAAATGATCGCTGAAGTAGTGCGTGATGGTCAGCTGTATCGCGTAGTGTTTGCGACTGGTGGTATTGCCGAACCATTGAAGAAGGTTGGTAAAACTGATCGACCAACCGGAACGCGCATAATATTCTACCCAGATCCAACGATTTTTAAGGAGACAGTGGAGTTTGACTATAAGTGGGTGGTTAGTTATTTGCGCCACCAGGCATACCTCACCAAAGGCGTGCACACCTCGGTTATCGACAATCGAACAGGTGAGCGACAGTCATTTTACTTTGAGGGTGGTATTCAGAGCTACGTGAAGCACCTTAACATCGGTAAAGATGTTTTATCAAACGATGTCTTTTATGTTGAGAGACAGGTTGAAGATTGCATGGTAGAGATTGCCGTACAGTATAATGATACTTACATTGAGACGGTGAAGCCATTTGCTAACAACGTGTTAACACCAGATGGTGGTACGCACTTGATCGGTTTTCGCTCAGCCTTAACCAGGGTCATCAACGACTACGCGCGTAAGAATGGCCTGCTGAAAGAAAAGGAAGATAACCTGACCGGTGACGACATTCGCGAGGGCTTGACGGCGATTATCTTGGTTAAATTGCCCGATCCACAGTTTGAGGGTCAGACCAAGAATAAACTTGGTAATCCAGAAATGCGTCGCTATGTCGAGCAAGTGATGAACGAGTATTTTGCGTATTATCTCGAGGAAAACCCGAGTACTGCTAAGAAAATTGTCGGCAAGGCAACCTTGGCGGCTCGGGCGCGTAAGGCGGCGCGAGCAGCTCGTGACAATGTGATCCGTAAGGGCGCACTTGATGGTATGGGGCTGCCGGGTAAACTGTGGGATTGTTCAAGCAAAAGCCCGAGTGATAGTGAAATCTATATCGTTGAGGGTAACTCAGCAGCGGGTTCAGCCAAAGAGGGTCGCGACAGTAAAACTCAGGCAATTTTGCCGCTCCGCGGTAAGGTGCTGAACACTGAGCGAGCTCGGCTTGATAAAATGTTTGCCAATAAAGAAATTGTGGCGATGATTCAGGCATTTGGTGTTGGTATCGGTGATCAGTTTGACATCAATGGTCTGCGTTACCACAAAATTATCATCATGACCGATGCTGATGTTGACGGTAGTCATATCGCGACGTTGCTTTTGACATTCCTGTTCCGCTATATGAAAGAAGTGGTTGAGGGTGGCTATGTGTATCTTGCTAAACCGCCGCTATACTCCATCAACCGCGGACAGAAGAAGATTTATGCGTATGATGAGGATGAGAAAGACAAAGTATTGGCGAGCCTAATTGCTGATAAGAAAAGTCGTGGTACAACAATCGATGATGAACAGGATGTCACCAAGCAGGCTGGCGTGACAATTTCACGATTTAAGGGTCTTGGTGAGATGGATGCTGATCAGCTGTGGGAGACAACGATGAATCCAGAAAATCGTGTATTGATTCAAGTCAGCGTGGAAGACGCCGAAGAGGCGGATGCGATCTTTACGCGGTTGATGGGCGATGACGTGAGTTTGCGCAAAAACTTTATTCAAAGCTGGGCAAAAAATGCTAACTTGGAGGATTTGGATATTTAATCATGAGTGATCAGGACAAACAGATACAATCAACCGGTGACCACGAGTCAATTGAGGCGACGCCAGACATGGTAACCGAGACGCCAACAGGCTTGGAGCGACGTCGACTCGAACATGTGATGCAGGATAATTTCTTCCGCTATTCGATGAGTGTCATTGTTGATCGGGCACTACCGGATGTGCGCGATGGTCTAAAGCCGGTGCATCGCCGTATTTTGTATTCAATGAACCAAAACGGCAACCGTAGTACTGCAAAATTCGTCAAATCAGCGCGCATCATTGGTGACGTGATGGGTAAATATCACCCACATGGTGACTCAGCGATTTATGATTCGATGGTTCGTTTGGCGCAGGATTGGGCGATGCGCTATACCTTGGTGCAGGGCCAGGGAAACTTTGGCTCAATGGACGGAGATCCACCGGCCGCCCATCGGTATACTGAGGCGCGACTCGATAAGCCGGCTGAAGAATTACTAACTGATATTGAGAAGGAAACGGTTGATTTCAAGGATAACTTTGATGGTTCAGAGCGTGAGCCAATTGTGTTGCCGGCGAAGTTGCCAAACTTGCTATTGAACGGCCAGATCGGTATCGCTGTTGGTATGGCGACGAGTATCCCGACGCACAACTTGGGCGAGTTGGTGGATGCGACGGTTGAGCTGATCAATAATCCTGAGGCGACAGTTGATGATTTACTGAAGCACGTTAAGGGTCCGGATTTTCCGACGGGGGCAATTGTCTATGGAGGCGCGCCGATGCGTCAGGCATATGCGACTGGTCGCGGTAGTGTGATGATGCGGGCGGTGGCGGAGATTCAAGAGACCAAGAAGGGTCGACATCAGATCGTCGTCACAGAGATCCCGTATGGTGTAAATAAAGCAACACTAATTGAAAAAATTGGTGAGCTTCATAAAGAAAAACGAGTGATGCTGGCCGACCTACGTGATGAAAGTTCTCGGGGTAAAGTCCGCATTGTTATCGAGCTGAAGAAAGATGCGTATCCAAAGAAGGTACTGAACCAGCTGTATAAATTAACAGCTTTGCAAACGAGTTTTAATTACAACATGCTGGCACTGGTTAATACCATGCAGCCACGGATTTTAGGCTTGCACGATATTTTGAGCGAATTTGTGAAACACCGCCAGTCTGTGGTGCGCCGTCGTACTGAGTTTGAGCTGAAAAAGGCCAAGGCGAGGGCACATATCTTGGAAGGCTATAAAATTGCGCTGGATCACATTGACGAGGTGATCAAGACGATTCGTGCCTCAAAAACTCAGGATGAAGCGGAAAAGAATCTGCGTGCTAAGTTCGGACTCAGCGAGATCCAGGCCAAGGCTATTTTGGCAATGCAGTTGCGACGCCTGACTGGACTTGAGCGTGAAGCGGTCGAGAATGAACTTCGCGAACTTCTGAAGCTGATCGCAAGGTTAGAGGCTATCTTGGCCGACGAGCAAGAGATTTTGAATATTATCAAGACTGAGCTTCTAGAAATGAAGGAAAAGTATGGCGACGAGCGGCGTAGTAAAATTATCAACCATGAACTGGGTAAGTTCTCTGATGAGGAGCTAATTCCAGATGAGGAAGCGGTCATTTTGCTAACAGGCGAGAATTACATCAAGCGAACCCTGCTCAGTGACTATCGCAAGCAAAACCGTGGCGGCAAGGGTAAGCGCGGCATGGCCACCAAAGAGGAGGATATCATTGACCAGGTGGTGTCAGCAAATACCCATGATTATTTGTTGTTCTTTACGAATCGAGGTCGGATTTTCCGTCTGAAGGCGTATGAAGTACCAGCTGCCAGTCTCAGTGCCAAAGGTGTGGCGGCGGTGAACCTGCTCCAGCTACAGCCAGAAGAGAAGATCACCGCTATCATTAAACACGAGAAGAACGCTGGTGACCAGGGCTACCTATTTATGGCAACTAAGCATGGTACGGTGAAGAAGACTCCGCTTGGCGACTACGCCAATATTCGGACGAACGGGCTTATTGCTATTAAGCTAGACGATGGCGACGAGCTGCGCTGGATCAAGAAAACAGATGGTAAAAGTGATGTAATTATTTCAACATCAGCTGGCCAGGCGATTCGTTTCAACGAGCAGGATGCTCGGCCGATGGGTCGAGCGGCCCGTGGTGTACGTGGGGTGCGTCTACGTCCGAATGATTGTGTCGTCGGTATGGATATCGTTACCAGTGATGAACAGACGCTGCTGGTCATTAGCGAAAAGGGCTTTGGTAAACGCACGAAAGTGACTAATTTCCCAAGTCATAAGCGCGGTGGTGTCGGGATAAAGGCGGCAATTGTGACGGCAAAGACTGGCCCAATCATTTCAGTACAGACGATTGATCCGACGATGAACGAAGCACTGTTGGTATCGCAAAATGGTCAAACAATTCGTCTGGGCTTGGGTGACATCAAGCTACTCGGCCGAACAACCCAAGGCGTAACAATTATGCGGTTGAGCGATGGCGACGCGGTGTCGTCGATTGGCCTAATGGAGAAGCGTCCAGACGAGGAGGATTAGCCAAGTGCCGATGCAATACATCCTGATACCGGGCATCGCGTGGTTTGTAGCGCAGTCATCAAAGCATCTGGCCCGGCTGTTTGGCCGCAATCGTCGAGTTACACAGTCGAACCCCCGTTCGCCGGTATTATTTTCGGGTGGTATGCCGAGCGCTCACAGTGCAACGGTGGTGTCGCTTGCGCTGACTATCGGCTACTACCAGGGGTGGGAGAGTCCGCTGTTTGGCCTGGCTGCGTGGTTCGCGGCAATCGTATTGTATGATGCGGTGATGGTGCGATTTTCCTCTGGACAGCAGGGTGACTTGCTCAATAGAGTGGTGCGAAAAGATTATCCAAAGCTGTCAACGATTAGGGTGGCACATGGTCATACACTGCCAGAAATGCTTGTTGGGGCGGCCGTGGGCGCGATTGTAACATTTGTTGTAATTTTCGCTACAAAATAATTGCTAATAACTCTTGACCTGACCACTAATATCAGGTAAGATGAGTATCAGTCTGGTTGCTGGAGTGCGAGCCAAGCGACAATCACGCTAATTTGTTAGGTGAAGCGAAAGCGGTACACAAACCCGACTATGGTCTTTAACAATTTGATTGTGCAATATCATCGTCAGTTTATATTTTTGTAGAGCCTTAATACTTTGATACAAAGTAGATTTTTAACGGAGAGTTTGATCCTGGCTCAGGATGAATGCTGGCGGCGTGCCTAACACATGCAAGTCGAGCGGCAGCGGGTTCTGCACTATCAACTTGAAGCCTAGACGCGGGGATTTCCAAGGGAAATCAGCCGCATCATTTCCAAAGGAGTGAGTGTCTGGGGTGATTTCAAACTGATAGTGCAGAATGCCGGCGAGCGGCGAACGGCTGAGTAACGCGTAGGAATTTGCCCCAAAGTGAGGGAT
>CAUVOB010000003.1:0-72996 GCA_963553465.1 uncultured Candidatus Saccharibacteria bacterium
CGCGCGCCCGCACCGCCATCGTCGCCCGCGAAGCCGGCACCACCCGCGACAACGTTGTTGGCAAAGTTTCGTATAAGCGCCGCGCTTCGTCTCCTCATGAGAATGCGGCACTCGCGACACCTCCTGCGCTGGAGGCTGTGAAACGTTCGCGAGGAGCGGACGTTTCAGCCGAACGCTCGCGTAGTATCTCCAGTGGAGATGCAAGCGAAAAGAGTACTCCAGAGAAGGAGCGTGGTGCTGGCGCAACCGCCAGCCTCTCTGACAAGTCGATAGCTCTGCGGACGGCGTTGCCAGATGCATTCGACATGGAGGAGACGGTTGGCGGGCGCGCTTCAGCAGACACGACCGCCGAGTTCTGGCTCATCGACACCGCTGGCCTCAAGCCCGCCGAAGACGAATTCGAAGCCACCATCCAAGACCAAATCGCCGACGCCTCCGCCGCGGCCGATGTCATTCTCGTCATGGTCGATTCCACCGTCTATCCATCAGACGCTGATCGCCAACTCGCCAAAAAAGCCTTAAAAAGCGGCAAGCCCGTCCTCCTCATCGCCAATAAAGCCGACCTGAGAGGTTCACTCCACACCGACGAATTCAAACTACTTGGCATCAAAACCGTCATCAAAACCTCCGCCGAACACAACATTGGTATCTCTGAGCTACTCGACAACATCGCCGATCTCATCCCGCCAGCTACCGACACCGCACCTGACGACATCATCCGCGTCGCCTTGATCGGCCGGCCAAACGTCGGCAAAAGCAACCTGTTCAACACCCTGGCGGGCAAGCAGCAAGCCATCGTCGCCAACGTCGCCGGCACCACCCGCGACGTCAACCGCGTCCAAGTCCGCTATCACGGCCAGACCATCGAGCTACTCGACACCGCCGGCATCCGCCGCCAAGGCAAGCAAGAAACCGGCATCGAAAAGTTCTCCGTCCTACGCACCATGCAGGCCATCAACGAAGCTGATATCTGCTTTCTCTTGATGGACGTCAATGAATTGAACGTTGGGTTGGATCAGCGCTTGGCCGGCATCATCGACGAGGCGGGCAAGGGGTTGGTGCTGGTGGTCAGCAAATGGGACTCCGTCGAAGGTAAAGACGCCTACACCCGCGACGAGCTGGCACCGCAAATTAGCTATCATTTCAAATTCACGCCCTACGCACCGCTGATCTTCACCTCATCAGTCACCGGTCAAAACGTCGCCAAATTGTTCGACCTAGCCCTCGATATTTATAAGCGCCGCCACCAAGAGTGCAAAACCCGCATCCTCAACGACCTCTTGCAAAAAGCCGTCGCCGCTCATCCGCCAGCCGGCCTAAAGAACTCGCATCCAAAGCTCCGCTACATCGTCCAGACCGACACAGCTCCGCCATGGTTTGTCATCTACGGCAGCAATCTCAAATTCGTCCACTGGAGCTACAAACGCTACTTGGAGCGGACTTTACGCGAAGCTTTCAATTTCGCTGGTACGCCAATTAAACTCAGTTTCCGCGACGAAAAACAGCTGAAAGCCAACCGCGAACGCATCGCCCGCGGCCTAGCACCGGTCACCAAAGCCTATAAGCAGGCTAAAAATGCCGAAAAAGGCATATAATACCACATTTTTGACAAAATCCATTGACATTTTATTCTATTAGTGATATATAACAGGTATGGAGCAAATTTCACGCAAGGCTATTGAGGACTACCGCGATGACCAAGAAGAACTTAAGGCTTGGCGCATCGCCGAACGGCGCAGACAGGAGGAAGCCTTCCTGCAGCGTGTCAGAGATGAGGCCGCCGAGCTCGGACGCCAACTGGAGCCAACCCCCAAGTGGATGCAAGCAATCGCGCAGCTCCGCCGCCGGGTAATACAAGCCCTTGCTGAGGGAGACTCCAAAGGAGAGACAACTATATCCGCATCAATCGCTCTATCTGATATGCCGTGGCTATGGCGGCGAAAGTGGAGCCACCTAGCAGACGGATGCGGATTATACCAGGAGCCGGTCGACACCCCCTTAGAATTAGCAAGAGGTCTCTTGGAGGGAGGCCTAAGACATTGTCTGGAAACTATCCTGCCCGTAGCGCATGCAAACTGCTACAAGACAAAGGACACAGGATGGGTACTCATTGTAACCTTTTGGCCCCCGAAAGACTAGCCTCCCGCGAACCTCTGTCAGCTCTGTTTGTCATGTTCGCTCCATGAATGCGTGTCTATGCTGATGAGTCGAAAACGACGAAAGCGAACTCGATATAGAAAATACCGTAAATCTAGGCCGGCATTGGAGGGCGTGGAGAGTAGCCGATACGCGTCACATCTCTCGATAATCCGCCTCGGTGGCGACTCGCATAATTTTTTGGACAGCCTCAACCGTAGGGGCGATCGTCTCAATCTTTGGTTCAAACTGATCTAACTCACGTAGGTTCACCCACCGATACTCAGAATACTCATCATTGAGCATAATTTCACCGCCAATAAACCGGGCATAATAGTGCGGTAGCACCATGGCCTGCCCATTAGTTTTGACAAAATATTCATTAACACTGATACTCGTTACCACCGCAATTTTAGCGGCCGAGCCAATTTCCTCGTTTTTCTCCCGCCGAAGACCATTCACCAGGCCACCATCCGTCGACTCCAACTTGCCGCCAATAAACGAGAACACGCCATCATAATCAGCCTCCCCGCGACGCCTGGCGAGCAGCACGGCAGAGCCGTCTTGACTGAATAGTACTATTTTTTTTGACAGTATTGAAACAAGGTTGTATCCATATATCGCCTTTCTCGCCTTACACTTCCTAGGATCATCATACCATAGGCACGGGTAGATCCTACAGCCACCCAGATAACGACTGGGATACGGTGGGTAGCGCTCAGTTGCGACGGGCAGGGCCGCTCGCCAATCTCTGCTTTTTCCTGTAAAATAAAAGCAATGAAGCTCCATAACACCCTCACGCGCCACAAAGATGAACTCCAGCCGCTCGACGGGCAGACGGTTCGTATGTATACCTGCGGGTTGACGGTGTATTCGCAGCCGCACATTGGCAACTGGGTTGGTTATATCTACTGGGATGTGTTAGTGCGGTTGCTGCGCTGGCAGGATATCTCAGTTATTCGGACGCAGAATATCACCGACGTTGGGCATTTGACCAGCGATGATGATAATGGCGAGGATAAGATGGAGAAGGGCGCGCGCCGCGAGGGTAAAACCGCTTGGGACGTGGCCAAGCAGTACATTGCCATCGCCGAGCACGAGGCCTACGAGGTGTTGAAACTAGTACGACCCGACCATCTGGTGCGGGCAACGGACTATATCCAGCAGCAAATTGACTTTGCTCGCGGGCTAGATGAGAAGGGATTGTTATACAAAATTGATGGCGACGGCATGTATTTTGACACGTCGCGGCTACCGGATTATGGCAAACTCGCGCGGCTGGACGTAGCAGGCCTGGAGGCGGGAGCGCGGGTCAGCGTGGCAGGTAAGCGCAACATCACCGACTTCGCCGTCTGGAAATTCTCACCGACTAACACCAAGCGCGACATGGAATGGGACAGCCCGTGGGGCGTCGGCTTTCCAGGCTGGCACTTGGAATGTTCGACGATTGCCCGGGAGACGCTGGGCGATACAATTGACGTTCACACTGGTGGTATCGACCACATTCCGGTGCATCACACCAACGAGATTGCCCAGAGCGAGAGTTTGACAGGGCGGCAATTTGCTCAAATTTGGCTGCACAATAACCACATCAAAGTCGACGGCCGCAAGATGAGTAAGTCCCTCGGCAACATCATTACCCTCAGTGATATCACGGCGCGCGGTTTTAGTTCGATGGCCTTCAAGCTAGCGATTCTCAGCAAGCACTACCAGACCGAGGGGAATTTCACGTGGGAGATTCTGGAGGCGGCGCAGGCGCGGCTGGACCATTGGCGCGGCTATGCGGCGCTGCGACACCAGACGCACGACACGCTGGATGATGACGATGAGAAAGATGAGCAGGAAGGCACCGTGTCGCTGCTGGCGGCGCGGCAGGCGCTGGTCGAAAAGCTGAATGATAATTTGGATACGCCAGGGGCCGTGGCGCTGATTGACGAGGCCTTTTCGCGGCTAGATCACGCGCCACTGGAGAAGATTCACCGCGGCGGTTTATTGCAGCTACTCGAGGCGGTCGACGAGGTGCTGGGCCTAGGGCTTATGGACAGTACGCCAGATATTGATGATGAGGCCAAACGGCTCATCCTCGAGCGCCAGCAGGCTCGCCGCGCCAAAGACTGGCAGGCTGCCGACGACATTCGCGCTCAACTCGACGAAAAAGGCATCGCGCTACGCGACACCCCATCTGGTCAAGTTTGGTCATACCGATAATCTCTCGGCCGCTTACTCAGCTGGCTTCGTCTCAGCAACTTTTTTGAGCGCCTTTTTTAGCGGCGAGCGGCGAGGCGGCGCCTGCGGCTCGCGATTATGCGCCAGATAATCGTCCATTAGCACCTTGAGCGATCCAGCGATCGGAATGGCCACCACACCGCCGACCAAGCCGCCAACATACAGCCCGACCGTCACCGCCGCCAAGATCGCCAGCGCCGACAGCTCGACTTTCTTGCCCTGAATAACTGGCGCGATAAAATTATTCTCAATCTGCTGGTAGATCACGAAATAGATGAGATAGATGACGCCCGCCGACACACTATTGAGCATCAGCATCAGTCCCACCACCACACCGGCGATCGTCGCCCCAAACATCGGGATCAGGCTGAGTAGGAACACCAGCAGAATCGTCGGCATCGCCAAGTTGGCCGCGATCTCTGGAATGAACCAACTCATACCAAACACAAACGCCCCGGCGCACAGCGAACCGATCCCCGACACCGTCAGCTGACCAACGATGTAGCCAGTCACCACATTATAAATCTTGCCGACTAGCATCTTGTGATGATCACGCCGCTGCTCATCCCGATACAATCGCCACAGCCGCTCCATCCATTCCTGACCCTCGAGCAACATCAAGAACGTTAGCACCAGCACCAGAAAGGCCGATGCCAAAAATGACGCCAGCGAGCCTATACTGCCGAGGATATTCGCGCCAAAACTCGCCGCCCAGCCAGATGCCTGACCACGAATATTATTCATCAGCGAATCAATCTGCGGCTGCAAGCCATTCTGCTCGACAAAGCCCTTCAGCCCGTGCCACTGCTCGTTAACGCCGTTGACCAGCCCCGGCAGCGTCTCGGCAAACTTAGCCGATTGTTGCACCAATGGCGGCACCACGAACCAAATCACACTAGTCAAGATGATGATCAGCAGCATAAACGCCAACGCCGTCCCGCCCAGCCGACTCTTGCCGGGCAGCCACGATGCCAACTTACGCACCGGCGCGTTCAGTGCCAGTGCCAGAAACAACGCCGTCCCGAGCACCATTAGCGCATCTCGCGCCGAATAAATCATCAGCCCCGCCAGCCCAAAGCCAATCACCACCAGCCAAAACCGCACAAATGTTTTGGTGTCTATTTCAATGCGTACTTTCATAATCTAAACTTTATCAGCTTTTCGCTTCATCCGCAACGCCGACAGAGATAACTTGCTGTCATACGACATCGCGCCGTAACGGAAAACTCGCACTGCCAGCATCATGATCAGTACCGCAGACACCACCAAGACCGCTACGCCGATCAAGGCCTCAATGAGCGACAAATTGCCGACCGTATTCCTAATCATCAACGGAATTGGTGCCGTAAGCGGGAAGTACGACATAACCATTGAGAAGGTTGACTCTGGGTATGAAACGAATACTGACGCGGCATACAGCGGCCCAAACAGCAGTATCATCACCAGGCCAACCCACGAACTCGCCTCCTTGGCGGTTGGCATCATCGCCCCCACAGCCACCAACAAACCGGTCAGCATAATAAAGCTCGCACCAAATAGCGCAACAGCAATAGCGATCCTTGTCGGATCAAATACGATTTGCGACAGGTCGAAGCTAGACAAATGCAGCTGTGAACCAAATCCAAAGTAGGCAATTAACACTGGTACGACGATGACCATCCCCTGAATTAATGATAGAGCGATCAATGCCCAGATCTTACCGACAATCAGTGTCTTGGCTCGCACTGTTGTCAGCAGCATCTCGACAGTGCGGTTTTCTTTCTCCTCAACAGTACTCGTCAGCATCTGATTACTAAAGAAAGCAATAAGCATATAAAACAGCACTAAGAAGAACCCTGGCACGATCATCTCTTTCATACCGCCGCTCTCTTTGCCGTCCTTGTATGTTGTCAGCGATGAATTGACCTTCTGCTTGATGATCAGCGCCTCCGATCCGGTGACCTTGCTATCAACCGACTGACTCAGTAATGTACGGACAACTGCCTCGTACTTATTGTTCTCAAAAACCCCTGTATCTTGGCCGTATATCCTGACACTATCTTTTTCGAGATTTTTTGGTATATAAAAGTACGCATCGGTCTGATGATGTTTAACTTTTTCAATACCTTCGGCCTCAGAATTAACTCGCTGAACCTTCATCGCCGCAGCTACCTCTGGCTTGATCAGCCCTGAGTCATCCGTCATCATGATGCTAAAATTCTGCTCTTGGAGCTTTTCGGCTGCCTCCTGAGTGGCCCGATTTGACCAAAAAACAACCCCAAACATCAGCCCGATCATGACCGGAAAACCTAGCGCTATCAGCCAGAAGGTCGGTTTTTTCAGGGTGCGCAGCACTTCAAATTTGAATACCATCCCAAAATTATGCATTTTACTCATGACGTACCTCCTGCTTTTCGCCACCGTAAACCTTCACAAAAATATCATCCATTGACGCACCGCCGAACTGCTTTTTCACTTCTGCTAGCGTACCGTACGCCGCTGCTCGACCATCTTTTAGTAGAATCAGCCGATCGCATAGTCGCTCGACCTCTTCCATCTGGTGGGTGACAAATATCACCGTCGCGCCAGCCTTGCGTCGCTCTTCAATGATGTTCATTAGTAGTCGGCGATTAACTGGGTCAAAACCCTTAGTTGGCTCGTCCAAAATGAGTAGTTCTGGGTCGCCCATGATGGTCACGCCCAGCTGAATTTTTTGCTGCTGGCCGCCTGATAATTTGTCCAGCCGAGTCTTTGCCTTGTCGCTTAAGCCAACTCGCTCCAAGTAGTTCATGGAGAACGTGCGAGCCTCTTCCTGACTCAAACCTTTTAGTCGCCCAAAGTAAATCATGGTGTCAATGACTTTTTCTTTTTTGTACAAGCCGCGCTCCTCTGGGAGATAGCCTAGCTTGACGCTATCCTCAACCGTGTACGGCTTGCCGTCAACCAGCAGCTCGCCAGCCGTCGGCTCGTATAGCCCCAACAGCGCCCTGAGTGTCGTCGTCTTTCCTGAGCCGTTGCTACCTAAGAATCCAAATACCTCACCGCGCCGCACCTCAAAACTGAGGTCCTGGATGACCGTTTTGTCACCAAACGCCATCTGAAAATGACGAATCTCGACAATCGGTCGCTGCTGTTTTACTGTGTCTCGTCCCATATATCTCCCTTTCTTTCTGCTTATTATACTACCACAACTTGATATAATATACTCATGCGCCTCCTCATCATCGAAGACGAACCAAAGATTGCCCGGATTATCGCCGAGGCTCTGCGGCGTGAGCATCACGCCGTGGACGTGACGCATGACGGAGACGAGGGGCTGAATATGGCGATGAGCGAGCCGTATGACCTACTGGTCGTTGATCGAATGCTACCGGGACGGAGCGGCACGGACATCGTGCAGGATTTACGCGGGCAGGGCAAGGACATGCCGATTCTGCTGCTGACAGCACTGGGGACGACTGAAGATAAGACGTTCGGCCTGGACAGCGGCGCTGATGATTATCTCGTCAAGCCCTTCGCCATCGCCGAACTCACCGCCCGCGTGCGAGCGCTCCTTCGCCGCCCGCCGATTCAGCAACCGGACACGCTCCAGATCGCCGATCTCGCGATCGACCAGACAACGCAATCCGTCACTCGTGCTGGCACCGCGATCGACCTGACCAGCAAGGAGTACGCGCTCCTCGAATACCTAGCGCGCCACCCCGGCCAAACACTCAGCAAAGACAAATTGATCGCCCATGTGTGGGATTTTGATGCCGATATTTTACCCAACAACGTTGAGGCCTACATCAAGCAGCTGCGCAAGAAAATCGACAAGCCATTTCGCCGGCCACTGATTTACACCGTGCGCGGCTTTGGTTATAAATTGGAGGCTGGCGAGTGAAATTATTTTTCTCGGCAACACTCAAACTCGCCGGCTGGTACTTGCTCATTCTGATGACCGTCAGCTTGCTATTTAGTGGTATTATCTTTCAGGTCGCCAGCTCCGAGCTCGACGTCCAGCTAAGCAACTGGAGTAAGCACCACAAAACCAACAACCATATCGAAACGACCATTATCCGCGACCATCCGTCAATCTCGACCACCAACCTGTTGATCAGCCTCGGCTATCTCAACCTCATCGTACTGCTCGGCGGCGGTGTGTGTGCCTATATATTGGCCCGGCGGACGCTTGAGCCGATCGAGGCAGCACATGACGCCCAGTCGCGCTTTACCGCCAACGCCAGCCATCAGCTGCGCACACCACTGGCTGTCATCAAGGCTGAGGCCGAGCTGGCATTGTCCGACCGACGCACCAGCAAAGCATCACTCCGCCAGACGCTCCAAAGTACGCTCGAAGAGACTGACCGTTTGACGCAGCTAACTGAGACGCTGCTCAAATTGTCGTCTGCCAATCGACAGTTAGAAACCACCACCGAGACCTTTGACATCACCGACCTCACCAGAAAGCTGATCACTGAACGCAAAGCCGAGGCGCGCACCACGCTAACCACCGACGAGGCCATCACCCTGACCAGCCATCGCCTCATCGTCCGCGAACTCATCGCCATCGTCCTCGACAACGCCCTACGTCACAGCCCACGTAAATCCCGCGTCCAGATTGACATCAAGGCTGCCCATCACCGCATCACCGTCTGCCTGACGAATGATGGTCAAATCGCGGCGCGCGACTTACCGCATATTTTTGAGCGATTTTTCTCTGGCGATCAGCGAACCGGCGGCTACGGCCTTGGCCTCAGCCTCGCCAAGCAACTGGCCGGCGCCCTCGGTGGCCAACTCACCGCCACCAGCCGCAAGGGCACCACAACGTTGACGATTTCGCTACCAAAAACTCTGTAATTTACCTCTGGTGGCATGACTTTTTTAACATTTTTACAATTTTTCAGCTAATTTTCAGATTGCCGTGATGTAATGGATCGCAGGTGAGGCGAGCTTCACCAGAAAGGGTAAGAATGAATACGACAACATATCTCAGTAAAAAAGGCTTCAAAGAATTACACAAGCAAATCAACGATCTCGAAATCCGCGAAAAAGCACTCTCAGCTGAACTACGTGACATCGGTCGCGCCAAGTCTCGCGACGACAAACTCCGCCGCAGCGACATTATTATGAATCTCGAAAACGTCCATGGCAAGCTCTCCGAAAAACGCGCTGCGCTCAAGACCGCCAAGCCGCTGCCGCGCAAGCGTGATCGGCTACGCATCGCCATTGGCTCGGTGGTTGATCTTATTGATCAGCAAGGTCAGCTCTTTCGCTACACCCTCGTTGACAGCCTCGAGGCTGATCCGTCTGACGGCCGCATCTCGGTCGATAGCCCCCTCGGACAAAGCCTCCTCAACCGCCACGCCACCGAAACCATCTCTCTCGGTCTCGGTCGCACCACCCGGCGCCTGCAAGTGGTCGGCGTCCGCTAATACGACCCAAGCGTCCCAATTTGACGCTGACCACGCGCCCCCTGCCGCCCGTTTACCACGGGCGGCACTTTCGGTATACTACTTATATGACATCAACGATTCTTATTGTTGAAGACGAACCCACCCTGCGGACTGGCACCGAGCAATTCCTCCGCCAGCAGGGTTTTACAGTACTAACGGCAACCAGCGGCGAGGAGGCTCTGGAGAAATATACCAAAGCAGATGTCATCATCCTCGATATCATGCTGCCAAAGATGAGTGGCATTGAAGTGCTGCGGCATATTCGCCAGACTAGCGACGTACCGGTGCTGATGCTGACGGCGCTGCATGACGAGCCGACGCAAATTACCAGTTTTGACGAACTGGCGGATGATTATATGAGCAAGCCGTTTTCGCTGGTGATTTTGGAGAAGCGAGTTAGGGCCCTGCTTCGCCGCCAGCAATCTGTCAAAAAAGCCTTGTGGCAGCGCGGCCTGGCCTCGGTGGATTTTGCGGCGTATCAGGGATTTTATAATGACACTGACGCACACCTCAAGCCCAAGGAGGTGCAGCTGCTCAAGCTGCTGGTAGACAATCCAAACATGGTCTGGAGCCGGCAGGCTATCATCGATAAGTTGTGGCGTGATGACGAGGTGCCGTTCGACCGGGTGATTGACGTCTACATCAAAAACCTGCGCAAGAAATTGCACCTCGACTGCATTATCACGGTGAAGGGAGTGGGCTATCGCTATGAAGCGGCTTAAATTATTTCCCAAAACATTTTTGGTGTCAATCGGTCTGTTCGCGGCGCTGATCATCCTGGTGCATGCGCTGGTCTACACCTTGATGCCGCAATTTTATCTGCAACAAAAAGAGCGAGAGGCAGCGGATAATCTCACAGCATTGACAACCGAACTACGTGGTAAATCTACTGAGGACATACGTCGGACTAGTCAAGAATTTGCTCAGATGAAAAACGTCAATATCACGCTGACAATTGACGGGCGCGACCAGTATTTTCAAGGTTTTCAGTCAATCAACATCGTGACCGATAGTGGTAAATCGGTTGACACCAGTGTGGTGAAAATTGCTGACGGGCAGACTGTCGATCCGCGCTCGGTGATTTTGCGACAGGGTAGTGTGGCGGATAACCAGGGGCGATCGATTACGGTCAAGCTGCTGGCTGACGTGGCGCCCGTTACTCAGGCCAAGCTCGCTACCTTGCACGTATTGCCATATACCATGCTCGGCTCGCTGTTGGTGGCGCTCGTGTTTTCGTACATCTATAGCCGTTTTGTGACGCGGCCGATTCGCCAGATGGCGGCGGTGACCACGACCATGCAGCGACTGGAAAAGGACGCGCGCTGCCCGGTAAGTAGCAGTGATGAGATCGGCGTGCTGGGGCGAAATATTAATGAGCTCTATCAAAATCTGTGGCAAACGATTCGCTCGCTGGAGCATGAAAATAAGCGGATCACGCAGCTCGAGAAAGAAAAAATCGCCTTCCTCCGCGCGGCCTCGCACGAGCTGAAAACGCCATTGGCGGCCCTCAGGATCATGCTCGAAAACATGCAGCTAAATATCGGCGAGTATAGAAATCGCGACCAGTACCTGGCGGAGTCGGTGGCACAGGTTGACCGCTTGGCGGCAATGGTAAATGATGTCTTGCGCTCTGGCAGTGTCGCCGAGCAGGCTTTGCGTCAAGAGAAACGACTGAGGATTGATAAGCTGGTCGCTGAGGTGGTTGAAGATTATACACTACTGGCAAAAACGCGCGGCATGACTTTCACGGTTGATGCGCGTCCGACGACTATTCGTGCCAACCGCGACATGATGCGCCACGTCATCTCGAATTTAGTGTCAAACGCGGTGCACCACGGCGATGCGGGGAGTATGATAATAATTACCTGTAGTCAGCACGAACTGGCCATCGAAAACGCTTGCAAACCACTGACTAAACAGCAACTCCAGCACGTTTTCGACCCGTTTTATCGGAGCAGTGCCGCCACGAAGCAACACGCTAGCAGTAGCGGCATCGGCCTCTACACGGTAAAAATGCTGCTCGACGCTAAGGGCCTAGACTACAAATTCACGCCGCACGGGCGGGGTATGCGGTTTGTGGTAAGATTTGAGTAGGAGGATGTAATGGACAGAGAGCTAGAGAAAATGAGTTTGGAAGAATTGTGGCAATTATTCCCCATATTTCTCGTAGAACACAATAGAGAATGGGCACGCTGGTATGATGAGGAAGTGAAAGCCATCTCCTCATTGGTGCCAGAAAAATACATAACACAAATATCTCACATTGGTAGCACGGCCATCCCAAATATACAGGCAAAGAATATAGTAGATATATTGCTTGAAGTCCCGTCGGAGAAAGAATTAGAGCCTGTAAAAAATATTCTTGTTGAAAATAATTGGCTGTGCATGAGTGAGAAAGCAAAACGAATCTCATTGAATAAGGGGTATACCAAACAGGGCTTCGCGGATAAGGTATTTCATATTCATATTAGGATCGTGGGGGATAATGATGAGATCTACTTTAGGGATTATCTAATTGAGAATGGAGACATTGCCAAACAGTACGAGAAATTGAAACTACAACTTTGGAAGGAATTTGAGCATGACAGAGATGGATATACTGATGCAAAAAGCGATTTTATCAGAAAGTATACTAAAATAGCTAGAGAAAAATACGGGTCCAAGAATAGGTTGTCCTAAATTGTGCATATTAAAGTCGTCAAACAGACTCTCAACTCCTGCTTTACATAAAGATTCCGCCGTCAGCATATCATGCTGAAGCGCTGGCTACCTATGCTACAATTAAATCATGAAGATTGTTGATACGATAACCCTCGCCGAGCTTCGCCCGATGGCCGAGAGAATGTACGGGACGATGGTCAAGGCGGATGTCGATGTTGCGAAGAAAATTGTGGTGATCGACATGGATATGCATGCTGATGGTGAAGCGTATTTGTTAGAACGTGGATCGCAACAAGCAGATCTATGGGGGATCAACCTACATCCAGATAAGTTTGGCACTGATGACTTTATCGAGTTTGACAGCATGATAAACATCCGACCGCGGCAAAGCAACTCGTCGCGCGATGTGCTCGACCAAGCGATACGCCAGCAAATTATCGATATCATCGCCGGAGTCGTCCGTGAGTGAACATGTCTTTGATCGGCAAAAGTGGCAGAGCTTAACGATTTTCGAGCAAATGGGCAACATCGGCTCGGAGGTCGGGCGAGCGTTTGCCGCCCGGCGCCGCGGCGATACGGCTGCAATGACTGGCGCCTGGCAGCGCGGCTTGGACTTATTGGACGCCACCGCCGAGCAGCTTGCCCGCCAAAAATCACCAAAACTCCGCGAAGTCCTGCGCGCCCGCGAGCTATTCGCCGGCATGGAGGACGAATCGTTGGAGGATTACTTTATGTGGTTTGCAGTGGCAGCGAGGAGAGGGAGGTAGAACAGTAATTAGCACTGCTGATCTATTATTCTATCGACCCCCTATGATTTAGATGAACTATGTAAATCTTCTTCTATCCTCTTGCGTAAACCATTGTAAATAGTTGGTTCTTTACCAGCTTCAAGCTCATCAATTAGATCATAAATATAATCATCTATGATAACAAAGTCCGCCCGAGGATCATAAATAGGTTTACCAATAAACTCATGAACTATGCCATAAATACTAGTCAATTGCTTAATATCTCTTTTTTCTATGGCGCTATCTATTAGGAACAATAATTCCTCGGCAACTGATATCTCAATTGGATCATTCATTAATTTTAACCCTCTTTGAAAGTGAGCAGTTTATAGACTTGCTCGGGTCTATTGTATCACTCCTCTCGACAACAGCAGTTGGATTGGCAGGACGGTCTGCTAACGATAATTGTGTTGCGTGCCGGGACTTGGTAGCGCAAATATACGTCATACATGCACCTGTACCACACCCCGCCTCCAACCACATCGTCAGGAATCAAAACGGCGTGCTCACCGTTGGACAACTTCCTGATGATACAGTTGTCACCGCATTTAACATAGCCCTCAATTTCCATAACTTAGGCCTTTCTCGAGTAGAAGGAGCAGCGTTAGGATTATTCCAAAACGCTGATATATATCAATAATAGGACCCGAAGTCAAGCAATCATACGAAAATCACCGTAAACCATGCTAATTTCCTGCTCACTCACACTAGAATAAAGCTACAACCAATACCTAACTCCCAATAAATCAAGATGGTATCCGTCACGTAGTCGGCGAAGTTTTACGCACAAAAGAAATCGATTTTTGGAAACAAGAAGATATTGATCGATACGGTTCTCAGGTGATGTCGCTCACCGAGAGGGTTGAGTAGTGTAATAGCAGGCCTACTACATGATGAAAAGCGCCAGAAAATTTAAATCGGCGACCAAATAATTTTTACCAACCGATAAATGGATAATGGATTTTATCCGCTTGAGGAGTAATTGTAAAGCAGTGTTATCGGTATCGAATTCGTACCAATTTGAAGCTATAGCCATAAATTACACATGTATAGCAACAGATAACTTGTATTATTGTATAAGGTATAAGACAATGAACTAATGCACCGATATAAGAAATCGTCAGTCACTGTGGATATCCGTAAGGCCAAAATAGGCGATGTTGATTTCGTGTCTCGCCTGATGACAGAAGCGCTTGAACCATTTTACGATGGCGATCATCAAGCTCATGCACGGCGGATTTTTACCGCACATATCAATGGCAATGTCGATTCTGTCGGGCAGTTTTCACTTCTGCAATACATATTTATTGCGGAAGTCAATCATCATCTTGCTGGAATGATTCATCTAGTTGTCAAGAAGCAGGGGACAGTTAAGATTAGTCCGCTCATCGTTGCGCCAGAATATCGCGGCCAATTTGGCATTGGCGGTAAGTTGCTTCGTCATACTGAGGATTTTGCTCGCAAACACCACGCTCGGCAACTCTACTGTACAGTAGCTGCCCAAAACCAAGACACGCTCAAGTTTCTATTGCGCAAAGGATTTCATCTGGCCGGCAAGGCGCAAAATCATTATAAACCCGGCATCGACGAATGTATGCTATACAAGCCACTGGATCAGAGTGCAGCTCCCGATTTGTCAGATATTTCAATCGTCCCGTTTGACGAGAAAAAGCACGCTGCAGCAGCGCGCCAACTGATCCTATCGCGAGTAGGCAGTGACTTTAATGGTGTGGATGATACATGGATGGATGCGCTATTTGCTAGCTACCAACGATGTGAGAGCCGAGACGTCAACGCTAAGTATAAGCTCATTTTCATCGCCGAGCAGGATAGAAAGGTCGTTGGCCTTGTCGTTGCAACCCCAAAGAAAGGCCAGCCGATTAAAATCATGCCGTTGGTAGCAAAATCAGGGGCTGTTTTCGAAGTGCTGGTGGCTAACTTGCCGCGATTATTAGCTGGTTATGGTCACAAGCTGTACGTCCACCTGGTTCCCGAGCCGTGGCAGATAGCTTGTCTCCAGCGCCATGACTGGACGATTGAAGGCATGTTCCCAGGAGGGTACGCACCGAACAGTGTTGTACAACAATGGGGAATCAGCCTCAATAAGAAAGAAGTGCCTATGCGTAAGATGCGTATCAAGAAACCCTACTTTGATGGGATCATGTCGGGCCGCAAGACCTTAGAAGTTCGCATTGGCTATAGCAGCATCAAGCGCCTTAAGGCGGGGCAGCCGTTGCAGCTCGAAAACGGACATGCGTTCGGTGTAGTGCGAATCAAGTCAATTCGAATTTATGATACATTTGCTGATATGCTGGCGGCTGAGTCATGGCAGCAGATCGTGCCGCAGGCGAAAAGCAAAGAAGAGGCGCTTCGCCTCCTTCACAAGATCTACCCGCCGCACAAGGAACGTCTCGGCGTTCACGTCATCGAGGTTGAGAAACAGGACAGCAAGGGGGCGCATCCCCCTGGATTAGAGAAATTCATCTGAATAAATGCGAGTGACTTGGGCTAGCGTCACTGATACCTGACTTAAGACACCGAACAACTAGCCTATTTTCCTCGAGAAAGTATTATGAAATCTTTTGATAGTAGAATCTCAGCTAAGCTTCACTATTCTATACAGATTTATCGCAGCATAAAGTAGCACCATCTCTATGCATATTGCCGCAAAAGCTGAGCTTGAGAAGAAATAGGTAATCACAACCTAAAAATGTCGTCATCTATTAAGACATTTTGTCCTAAAGTATAACGACAGAATAAGTATTTCTAAAGTGTTAAATGTACATTTTTGTCCTCATCTCTTGATTAGTGAAAAATAATCTGATATGATATATGTATGATAAATCCTCGTTTTGATTCTCCTATCACTAATACTATTTTTGAGATTGAGAATATGCGCAATCGTTATATACAAGGCTCGACACCGCCTTGGATATTTTATGATATTAAAAATATTATATATCTTATGGAAAGTGTCGCCTCCGCACGGATTGAGGGGAATAACACTACCCTTGTTTCTGCTGCGATTAGCTCGATAGAAAATAGCGAGGAAGAAGAAGTTGATGAAGTAAAGCAGTTTCTGAATATCCGTAGAGGTCTGAATTTTATAGACGAAACGATAAAAGCTGGCGATAACATCACATTGGCAATGATCCGCGAGCTGCATAAAATTGTAGTGAAGGATCTACCTCTTGATAAAGACGGCGCGGAACATCCTGGACAATTTAAGACCAGAGATAATATCATTAATGGCAGCTCAGCAAAAACAACAAGTCATCTGAAGGTTAAGGAAGAGCTTGAGGACTTGCTGAACACAGTAAACATACGCGAGGCGCCTCAGTTTGATATCATCAATATAGCTCTTGCTCATCATAGATTTACGCTGATTCATCCTTTTGAGAACGGAAACGGCCGTGTAGCTAGGCTCTTTACCTACGCTATGTTGGTTCAAAAAGGGTTTATTCACGATGCATCCGTATTGAATCCGTCTTCTATTTTTTGCGTTGATCGCCGACGATATTATGAAATGCTAAGTGTAGCTGATAAAGGAGTAAAAACAGGAGATGATTCGCTGCTTGAAAAGTGGTGTCTTTATGTTGCGGAAGGGATAAAGGAGGAAATCAAGCGAACCATGCAGCTCCTCAATAAAAAAGAAGTTGTTGAAAAAGTAATTCTACCAACCCTGAAGCGAGCAGCCGAAATAAAAGCTTTATCTGACGAAGAGAGGCAAATTTTAGAAGTTGCTGTTAAAAAAGATGTGATTCAGGCTCGAGATGTTTCTATGATTTTCGGCGGTAATTCTTCGGCTAACGATAGGCGGCGGTCAAGGAAACTAAGAGAACTAACAGACAGAGGACTGTTGCGTTACAGCAAAAAGAAGTATGCTCTGACTTTATCTAGGAATAAGGAGCTGCTGCCAACACTACTGACTGAGATGTTGAATAGCGGTTTAATCGTTATGGAGTAGGCAACCCTCGCCCATTTCACATTCCCTTCACATACCCTTGCTACACTGGCATAGAACCAAGAAAGGAGATCTATGTCATTCATGCAACGTGCCTGGTTGTATATCACCAGGAAAAAACTCAAAACGCTGATTTTGTTGGCGATTTTGCTGTGTATGTCGACGATTATGCTGAGTGGATTTGCCATCAAGCATTCGACCGACGCGGCGGCGCAGTCGCTCGACAAAACGCTCAAGGCCGGCTTCACGCTGGGCAATAATCCGCGCACCAATCCGGGAACAGCCCGCGGTTCGGGAACGGTGTCGAACAAAGACATCGACGCGGTGAAGAATCTGGAGGGTGTGACGGATTATGTCAAGCGCCAGAACGCCACGGTCGATTTTATCAATACCAAACTGGTGCCACTACCAAGTGGTGGCAGCGGCTATGATGCCGAGAAAGACAAACAGTTTGGCAACGCCGCCACCATCATCGGCGTCAATAAATCTGAGTCCGAGAAGAAGTTCCGGGCTGGCGCGCTCAAGCTCATTGCTGGCCGGCACATCACCGAGAACGATTTGTACAAGATTTTGGTGCACGAAGACTTCGCCAAGGCTAATAATCTGAAGCTTGGTAGCAAAATCAAACTGAAAGCCAACCAGTACGACACCGACAACGAGCATCCATCCAAGGATGAGGTTGAGGTAGAAATCGTCGGTATATTTAACGGCAAGAACCCAAAGCAGGCGACCTATCAGGTGGAGTTGTTCGAGAATTTATTCTTAACTGACATCGCGACGACCCGCCAGTTGAATGCGTATACCGAGCAAAATGAGATTTACCAGGACGCTACGTTCTTCACCAAAGGCACCAAGCAGCTGGACGAGGTGATGGCGCGGGCAAATAAATTGCCGGTCAATTGGCAAAAGTACCAGTTGAATAAGAACAGCCAGGAGCTGGCCGGCGTGACTGGCGCAGTCAATGGCGTGTACGGCCTGATCGACGGTATGTTGTGGGCAACGGCGCTGGTTAGTATCGCGGTGATCGGCATGGTGCTGTACTTGTGGATGAACGAGCGCAAGCGCGAAGCAGGCGTGCTCTTGGCGACGGGCGTGCCGCAGTCAAAGATTGTACTGCAATATATCGCTGAGCTAGTGATGATCGCAGTGCTGAGTTTCGGCGCATCATACTTTACCGCAGGGCTCATTGCTCAACAAATGGGCGATCATGTGGTGTCGCAGGCGGCACAGAATGCCACACGTCAAGCTGGCAGTTCCTTGAACGGTGCATCGCTCGGTGCTGACGCTGATTCGGTGACGTCATCACGCACGCTGGACAAGGTGACAGTTGGCGTACAACCGACGGATCTGCTGGCGGTGTGGGGCGCTGGACTGGCGGTGATTATCATTGCAGTGCTCTTGGCCTCTCGACCGATTACCCAGTCAACGCCAAAAGAATTACTAACCGAAGTGGACTAGGGGCGAATGATGACGATTATCAAACGAGCCTGGACGGCTGTGGCGCGCAAACGGCGTCGCAGCCTGACCATCGCCCTGATCATGACGCTGATTTTCACGCTGCTGATCGGTACGCTGACGGTGCAGCAAACGATGGCGCAGCTGAAGCAATCGGTCGAGCGGAACATCCGTGCCGGCTTTAGCATCGCCAGCAAGCAACCGTCGGGCGAGGTGCCGATGGAAATGGCGCGACAGGTGCAACGCCTGAACAATGTCAAAGCGCACAATTTCCAGGCAGAGACCACTGCGGGGCTGCCGGGTAAACAATTGATCGACACGGCAGGCAGCGGCGTGCAGCTGGACGCTGGGATCGCTGGCGAGGCGAAGGTGACGGGAGCGACAGAGAGCAATCTGCTCGGCGAGTTCACCGGTCGATTCTACCAACTGGAGCAGGGTAAGCACTTGACCGAGCGCGACCAAAATGCGGCCCTGATTCACAAAACGTTCGCCGAGAAAAACGATATCAAGCCAGGCGACAAGCTGGACATCACCAAAGACGGCCGGCGGGTGACGGTGACTGTCGCAGGAATCTTCAGTGGCAAAGGCGAAAAGCCAGCGGTTTTACAGTCCGACATGGCGGAGAATCATGTCATAACCAACTTAGCTGCGGCGCAGCAGCTGACAGGTAGCCAGCAGTTGACGCGGGCGACATATTTCGCCGAAAATCCGCATCAGCTGAAGTCGCTAACAGACCGCGCTAAAAGCCTACCAAACGTCGATTGGAAAAAATTTAGCCTGACTGACAACGGGGCGGCATTCGCTGGCGTCCTCCAAAACATCACTGGCATTCAAAACATTTTGACGATTGCCACCATCGGCGCAGCCGCGGCAGGGCTAGCGGTGCTGTCGCTGGTGCTGGTATTCTGGGTGCGCGGCCGCTTGCATGAAATTGGCATCCTGCTGTCCATCGGCACGTCCAAGCGGCAGATTATCGGGCAATTCTTGGCGGAACTCGCCATCATCGCCGCGGTCAGTTCGGTGTTCGCGCTCGCCATCGGTTCGGTCACCTCATCGCAAATTTCTACCGCCCTGACAGCACAAACCGACCAAAACCAGCGCACAGAAACAACCGTGGTGCACGCCGCGCCAGTGGCGACCTATCTGCAGGCTTTAGCCTTCGGCTACATGGTCGTTCTGCTATCAGCCATCGCTGCCACCGCGCCAATCATGCGCCAATCACCAAAGCAAATTTTAGCAAAATTAAGTTAGGAGTTATCATGTCAATACTTACTTTACGCGATATTATCTATTCATACGCCGACGGCACCAGCAATGTGCTCAACGGCATCAATTATCAATTTGAAAAAGGCAAGTTTTACGCCATCGTCGGTAGTTCTGGGGCTGGTAAATCGACCCTGCTGGGGCTGCTAGCAGGGCTAGACACGCCGACCGGCGGGCAGATTTTGTTTGACGATGAAGACATAGCCGAGCAGGGGTATTCGCACCATCGCAAGCACAATATCTCGCTGGTGTTTCAGAATTATAACCTGATCGATTATCTGACGCCGCTAGAAAACTTGAAATTGGTTAATTCCAAGGCTACCAACGAAACGTTGCATGCCATGGGTCTGGACGATGATCACATTCACCGCAACGTCATGAAACTGTCTGGCGGTCAACAACAGCGCGTGGCAATCGGTCGAGCACTGGTGTCCTCCGCACCGATCATCTTGGCGGACGAGCCGACCGGCAACCTGGACGAAACTACCGCTGCTGACATCATCGACATCCTGCGCCGCGCCGCCCACGAAAACGACAAATGCGTCATCGTCGTCACTCACAGCAAGCAGCTAGCCAAAGAGGCGGATGTGGTGTTGAAGCTGAAGGATAAGAAGCTACGAGCATAGCGTCAGGCCTGGTGCGGCCCACGTCACTTACGGTACGTGGAGCGACCGGGTCGACCGACGATGATCAACTCATACAACCCCCATCTCAAGCAAGAGGTGCGCGAGGCAGAAGCCGGAGGCGCACCTTTTTGCCTGTAATTAACTGTTGCAGAATAGCGACCTCAGCTATACCGGGTACAATGACTGCCCACTATTTCAAGCTACATCCCGAACCTCAAATTTCCCCCAAACAGCACTTCACGCTATAATAACCATATGCATTTTTATCAATTATCAAGCGACGAGGCGCTGCGGCGACTTAGTTCCTCGGATGGCGGCCTGAGCGCGGCCGAAGTTCAGCGCCGCCAAAAACGCTACGGCCTCAACATCATCAAAGTCCAATCCGAACCGCTCTGGCACATCATCCTCGAGCCATTCCTTGATATTTTTATGCTCGTCCTGCTCATCGCCGCCATCATCAGCCTCTGGCACGGAGAAGCAATTGACGCCATCATTATCTTCGTCATCGCCGCCATCTCGGCCGTTATTTTCTACATTCAGTGCTTCTCAACCGACCGCGTGCTGCGCAGCCTGTCCCGTCACGACGCCCAAAAAGTCGACGTCCACCGTGTCAATCGTACCACGCGCATCGATGCTAGTCAGCTGGTTCCGGGCGATGTCGTTTCACTAGCTGAGGGCGAGAAAGTCCCTGCCGACATCCGCCTCCTCCGCAGCGCCAACTTGCGAGTGGACGAGGCACAACTGACCGGCGAATCGCTGCCAATCTCCAAACAAACCGACGCACTCACTGGCACCAAAGAAATGTACGAGCAAACCAACATGCTGTTTCAGGGCTCATTCGTCGTCAGCGGCACCGGCACCGGCGTGGTCGTTGCCACCGGCAATCAGACAGAGTTTGGTAATCTCGCCATGCTCTCAAAGCGTGAATCAACCCAAAGCCCAGTCCAGCGAAAAATCGACACCCTCATCACCAAAGTCATCGCCGCCGTCTCGGCCATCGCCCTCGTTGCCTTTGGGCTGAGCTTGCTGCGCGGCATGGATGTGCTGGAGAGCCTGCGCTTTGTCATGGCCCTAGCGGTAAGTGCCGTGCCGGAGAGCTTGCCGATTGCGATTTCCGTGGTGCTAGTCTTGGGGATGCGGCGGATGGCCGCCAAAAAAGCGCTGGTGCACCAAATGCGTGCCATCGAGACCATCGGCGTCATCACCACCATCGCCACCGACAAGACGGGCACGCTGACCAAGAACAAGCTGACCGTTCAGCAGACGTGGACGCCGGACGAGGCGACAGAGAACATCGACCGCATCATCGGGCTAGTGGTCAACCGCGCTCACGCCAAGAGCCACGATCCACTGGACATCGCCCTCAATGAATACGCCCGCAAGCAGAGCGCCGGCCCGCGCCACGCGCCAGTTCGTGACCTGCCATTCAGTCAAGCCCACGCCATGTCCGCCACCGTCTGGCATTATGGCCGACAGTTTCGCGTGTACGTCAAGGGTGCGCCCGAAGCCGTTCTGGCAGCGTGCCGCGTGTCGGCCCGCACCAAAAAGCGCGCCCAGCAGATGCTTGATGAGATGACCGCCCGCGGCTACCGAGTTATCGGTCTGGCGACGGGCGAGCTGGACGAGGCGATTGATAGCTTTGATCAACTCGGCAAGCTGACGTTCGCTGGCTTCGTGGCTGTGGCTGACGTACTCCGACCAGAGGCGCCGCGGGCTATCCGGGCTGCCCTGAAAGCGGGTGTGTCGGTGCGGATGATCACTGGCGATCATTTCGAGACGGCCTATCAGATTGGCCGGGAGCTTGACATGGTCGAGAACCGCGATGAGGTGTTCGATTGCCGTGATATGGCCAAGTTATCTGATGATCAGCTGGACGCCATCGTCACCAGGACTAAAGTTTTCTCTCGCGTCATCCCCGAGCAAAAATACCGCCTGCTGACCATTCTCAAAAAGCACCACATCACCGCCATGACCGGCGACGGCGTCAACGACGTGCCAGCGCTGACCAACGCCCACATCGGCGTAGCCATGGGGTCGGGCTCGCACATCGCCAAAGACGCTGGCGATATCATCCTGCTCAACGATAATTTCAAGACCATCATCGACGCCATGCGCGAAGGTCGCACCATCATCGCCAATATCCGCCGCATGCTGTTTTATCTACTATCAACTAACACCGGTGAGCTGATCACCATGATCGGCGCGCTGCTCATCGGCATCAAGACGCCGCTGGAGCCGGTGCAGATTCTCTGGGTTAATCTGGTGACCGACACCTCGATGGTCATTCCGCTCGGCCTGGAGCCAGGTGAAAAGCAGGCCATGAACCGCCCGCCGGAGCGCCCCGACGCACCGATTCTCAACCATCAAATGATCTGGCGCATGGTCATCGTCGCCGCTACCATGTCGGTCATGGCGCTGGCCGTCTATATCTTTTTCGAGAAGCATTACGGGCACGACTACGCACAGACGCTAGCCTTTATCTCGCTGGTGGTCAGCCAGTGGGCCAACGCCTTCAACGCCCGCTCCGACAGCGAGTCAATCTTCACCCGCCTCAAGGTCATGAACGCCAGTTTCTATGCCGGCATCAGCCTGTCAGTGATGTTACAGCTACTGGTCTTCTTCGGCCCGCTTGGCACAATCCTCCACATCACGCCGATCAACTTCTGGCACGGCGCACTCATCGGCCTCGCTTCGTTCGTCATCCCGATCACCACCTGCGAGATACACAAGTGGTGGGGCAGGAGAAATGATCATGCCTGAACTCAAACATATCCGAGCCGCCTATCGCGCGTCAGTCAAGGGACTGATTTATGATGATAATGGAAAGTTGCTATTCGTCCGCGAGAGGAGCAATACGTGGGATTTACCCGGCGGTGGGCTGGAGCACGGCGAGGGCATAGCCGAGGCCTTGCGGCGTGAATGCCGAGAAGAGCTGGGCGCCGAGATAGAAATTGCAAGCGCAGCACCAATCATCATCCCAACATGGAGCAAAAAGTTCGACACCCCGGTGCTCATTATCGCCTACCAGGTTCGCCTCGTGTCGCCACCCACAACCACGACAGATGTCAGCGAGCTGCGGTATATTGGGGCCGATGAGCTAGGGCAGGTTGAGCTTGACTCGACATTGTCGGCCATGATAGATCAGTTTTATGTATAGAAACGACCCGTGGTAGTCGGCGTAACAATGCACGGCATCGATTGAACCGGAAACCGGAGGGGATTTAGAATAATTACGTGTCTTTGCTTGGATAGGCATCCTGAACAAAGATCGAACCAAGCTGGAGTGCGGGCATTTGAAACAGTTCCGCTCGCTGACACTGCCAGCAGCATAGGTTAAACCCATTTTCTGCACTATTTTGAGGCTTCGAGGAGGTGATTCTCAGAAAGTTTTATCTTACAGGGGTTCGGTTTGTCTACTGCCTTACTAAAGCAATCCGGGCGGAGCCACGATCGACAAAACCGAGACATGGATGATAAGCGCCCATACGGCTAATCTCGTGAAGTATCAATCACATACTGAGCCTCGCCCTCTTCGATACCCTTTCTCGCCTTACGGAATGCCCACTGTGGTATTTGCGGGAGCTCCTGATTGAGACCATCGCGCTCTTTACTTAGATTTTTGAGTGTAAGTAGTAGTTTATCATTCCTCTCTATGTCAATATCGATTTCGCCAAATATTCTTGCACGATTTCGTAAGCTATTATATTTATTGCCCGCGCTCAAGTGCGTATCCGCTCTTTCGACTGGATTTACAAAGGTCGCCACTGCTGAAAGGGCTGCAACAATAATAGCGAGTATGCCTGCAACTAGACCATGACTATCAAAGCTTGATAGGGCTGTAGCGCCGCCTACAGCGGCCAAGATGGTTGTTGGTATTCCTATCCACAAGTTGAAGTTACCCCAGAAGCGCCCTGCCTGAAAGTGTCCTTTCGCAGAATAGAGACAATCCTCCTCAATGCGCTTAGCCTCATCTAATATTTTTCTTTTAATAGCTTCCGTATTCTGGGAATTTTTCACCAAAAATTTGCCTCCATGTTGTTATTGCCTGTTGATGGTCGTTGTTTTCTCCATAGGTTAAGTACCAGGCACTCAAAGCTTTGTCGCGTGCCGTCTTAAGACGCTTAACCGCCTCTGAGCGATTGACTGAATCTAGATATCTATCAACATAGTCACCCTCATAGTACAGCAAACTCGCTACAAGCGTCGCGGCTCTGTCAAAAAACTCAAATACTGACCAAGAGCAATCACCGATAGTAGACGTAAATATCTGTAATGCTAACACTTCTATATGAAATGATTGCAGGTAATCGCCATGCTGTTTATTCCACCATTTTATCATTTTGATAATACGTTTGAATTTATCCCCGCAAATACCATTGCGATCCGTCAATGCACTGGAGTGTTTTCTTGGTCGTGATTTAAGCCAGGTCTCATTATTCATGTTGGGAACATTGTAGTGATTTACGCTACCATCATCGTTAAGTGTTCTCGATACGGGTACAATATCAACGTTAGGCCAAGTGTTGTAGTAAAGTGTTACTGCCTGTCCATTGCGTCTTACCCTTGTCCTATACCTACTTAGGCTTTTCTGAACCTCTGCCAACACCTCAGACGGAAGTTTATCTTTCATATGCTTTTCATAATGCAGAACGACCATTATATCTAAGTCAGCGTATCCTGATATAGCAGTGTAACGAGGAATTGAGCCTGTGGAAAACGAGTCTAAAATTGTAAAATTATTCTTCAACAGTGAGACCAGTCTATTTCTACGCTTATTGGCTGTGTCATGATAAACACTCGCAAGGCTAATATTCTGGCAGAATTCATCAAACGCCGCTGAAACTGTATAGACCATAATACTTGTAGGTAACTTTCCTATTGCTTAGGTTTTCTTTAGGCATTATAGTGAAAGCATTAAACAGATGTCAACAAAGTCGCTGAGGCATCAAGTAGAAATATTCGACTTCATTGAAGCGTTTCAAAGAACAATATAAGAGCTTGCAATAATTAAATAAGTGCAATAACATAATATTGATTAACTTTCAATACGTACTAGCGCATTGCTGTAAAAATTGCAAAAATTCTTCTTGGCTGGGCCGGAGGGATTCGAACCCCCGAATGCCAGGACCAAAACCTGGTGCCTTACCACTTGGCGACGGCCCAATACCAAGGATTAGTGTAGCATAATAATCACCTAATTACCAGCCTTGCGATCGGGCTCAAAACGCGCTACAATCATCATATGCATAAGCAGTATGGCTTTACTATCGTCGAAATTATCATTATCATCGTGGTCATCGCGATCCTCGCTACCTTAGGCGGCCTCGTCTGGCGCAATGCCTACAACACCGCTCGCGACAACGAAACCAAGTCAAATATCTCAATGCTCAAGGAAGCGATCGAGAAATATCGTTCGGACAACGGCGAATATCCATGGCCGACGAGCGCCTGCACCATTTATAACACCGCCAATATGAAAATTTGTAATGGTGGTGAGCTCGGCGCACTCCTCATTCCACGCTACATCAAGCAGCTGCCGAAAGACCACGAAGGCCGCGATTATTGGTATCTCGCAGCCACTGACACGACCCACGCTTCCAGCGTCGTGCCGACCCGCTACGCCATAAAGGTGCCGCTCTCAGATGGCACCACCTGCCGCACTGGCCGCAATATGCAAAATGGCTGGTTCGGCGGCGTACCAGAATGTAATTTCTAATCTGTTATAATAACTTTGATGAAGCGACAGAGTTTCGAGACGCTGACATTAGAGAAGATCGTTGGCGGCGGGCAAGCACTAGGGACGCTGGCCGACGGGCGCAAATGCTTCGTATGGGGCGGATTGCCCGGCGAGACCGTCACTGTTCGCGTTACCAAAAAGAAGTCGCACTTCGTCGAGGCGGTCGTCGAGGAAGTAATCTCGCCGAGCCCCGACCGCGTCCAGCCACGAGACCCGGACAGTTATCTGTCGACCAGCCCGTGGCAAATCATGCCGCTCGAACTTGAACAGACGTATAAGGCACAGTTGATTAATGATGCGTTTACACTGCATAATGTCACACTACCAGCGGCGATTGATATTTATTGCGACAATGTCGCATATAGTTATCGCAACAAAGTTGAATTTAGCTGGTACAGCGAATCGGTAGTATCCCGAGCGGTATCTCAGAAAGAACCTGGGGCTGTCTCGGGTCCCGGATTATTTTCTGATGATATTCGAGGGGTAAATGCGCATAGTGACCGCGATGGTCCATTTAGTGATACGCTTGATTTAGCGTTTTTTCGCCGCGGCAGCAAAGGCAAGATTGTCGTCAATGGCACAAGTTTGGCGCGCCCAGAAATCAACAACTTGGCGCGTGCGATCCGCGATTTGCTGCGCCATAAACGCGTCGCGGCTCGCCAACTCAAGACCTTGCTCATCCGCTGCGATCAGTCGGGAAGTTGTGTATGGCAGTTGTATGTCAGGGATCGCTTGCCCGAAATAATTACCGCTGATGAAGCCGCCAAGCTACCGGCTCAGGGCGGGGAAATTATCTATTCCGATCCGCGCTCGCCAGCCAGCCGCATCACCGAGCGCTTGGCGCGTTTCGGTAACACCATCTTGACTGATACTATCCTTGGCATACCATTCCGCTACGCCTGCGAAGGCTTTTTCCAAGTCAACATCCCGGTTTACGAGCAGGCGCTGCGCGATATGAAGGAGTGGGTGCCGTACAATAAGGCACACCAAGAGCGCCAGCTGGATCAGTTAGCGGCACATGACAACACCGATAGTCAACAGCGAGCAATATCTCAGAAAAAATCTGGGCAACTTCACGTGGGTCCCGGATTATTTTCTGATGATATTCGAGCTGTCAGATTATCAACTCTCGACCTCTACGCTGGCGTCGGCACTATCGGCCTGACCATTGGCGGCGACAACATTACGCTGGTGGAAATCAACGCCGATGCTGTCCGCGAAATGCAGCGTAATATCACCGAGCTTGGCCGCACCAACGCCCGCGCCATTCTCGCCCCCAGCGAACAAGCCCTCGACCACATCACCGGTAGGGAAATCGTCATCGTCGACCCACCGCGCGCTGGCTTACATCCTGACGTTATTGCGACATTGTTGCAACAGCTACCGCCGCGCATCCTCTATCTCAGCTGCAACCCCGTCACCCAAGCCCGCGACGTCGCCTTGCTCCAGCAATGCTACCACATCACCTGGCACCGCGGCTACAACTTTTTCCCGTGCACGCCGCATAGTGAGCACTTGGTTGTTCTTGACAAAATTTCATAATCTTGCCACATTTTTGACAAAATCCATTGACATTTTATTCTATTAGTGATATATATATCAGCTTCTAGCTCAAGGTTATTGTCTGAGGGCGGAAGTCGCCCTTTAGCTTTGAGCTTTTTCTCCTAGAAAGGCAGGTTAACCCATGTGCTGCTGGCAGATTTTCATCTTCGTCATGATAATGTACGGAGCGCCGCTTCTCGTGACGTTAACGATGTGGGTAGGGCGACTCAGGCGAACTGCGCTAGTATACACTAGTGTGGTGGTAGCCCATGTAGTAGTGTGGGTGTGGCTGATCCCCACGATCAACCACCCCCTTATCACAACCTGGGGATTCGGTCTAGAGGCCTGGACCGTAATACTTCTGGGCGATACTGCCGTATACCGGCTGGAAGAAGGTAAATCCGATTAACTAAAGGGGTCACCCACCGAAAATAGCTCGCCGAACTGGCCTCAAACTGGTTGAGATGCGTTACGCATTTCCTGGGTTGAAGACATATCCAGTTCTGGTTTGAGCTCGTTCGGTGGGCTATTTTCATTGGAATGATTTATTCAAACATCACTAGTTGCGCTGCCAAAGCTTCACGGGTAATCTCATCCGCCCGTTCGCCGATGAATACGATTTTTGCCGCCTCCTCAGGCCTGGCATTAGTTAGCTGAATCTGCCGCTCGGTTGCCTCCACATGCTGGCGCGCGCCGTTGTCGTTGATGAAGCAGCCCTTCATTCGCCGCAGACCATACGCCGCAAATAATTCCGGCCATATTTTCTCCAAAGTCGCTGCCGTAATTTTCATGCCTGAAACGTCCAGCACCGCGTACGTCGGATTATCCGGCACCGCCAGTTCGCCGTCATACGTATCAAAAAACGCCAACAGCCCCGACGGCGTGATTAATTTACTGAGGTCAAACCGACCGTGCGGCGCGCTGAACACCTTGGCGTAGGGCAGAGTGTGCAATTTTTCCTCGTACTCGGCGCGCTCATTTTCACTTAGCAGATCTTCCTTAGTCACCAAAATCACGTCTGCCGCTTGTAGTTCAACCTCGTGCGCCGGCTCAATCCCGCGCAAAATCTCGTGCGCGTCGATCACGTAAAAACTCTGCATCAACTCATACTTATTGAAGATTTGTGCATTTATCAATTTCTCGACCAAGTTCATCGTTCGCGCCACTCCCGTCGCCTCAATAAACACCGGCGCTGGAGAATTCCGGCAAAAGTCCAGCAGCATCCGTGTCAACGCGTGCTTCGACGAACAACAAACACAATCGCCAGCCAGCGTCGTCACCATCTCCGCCAATCCCTCCAGCCGATAGCCGTCGACATTTTCATTGGCGTATTCATTTTCAATCACCCGCGCGCCCTTATAGTCACTTTGTTGCAATAAGAATTCCAACACGCTGGTCTTGCCGGCGCCCAGCGAGCCATTCACCAAATAAAGCGGTACTTTGTCAATAACCGCCCGCGCTTCGTCAAATGCCGCATTAACACTAAATTCCAAATCGTCATCGCGTTTCGCCATACATCTATTATACGTCATCCTGGCCAAGGTGATATACTAAGGCTATGAAAGTCATTCTGGCCCTCGGTAACCCTGGCGAAAAATACGCTTACACGCGGCATAATGCTGGTTTTTTGATAATCGACCAGTTGGCGGCAGGGCAGAATGCACAATTTAGCAATAAGTCGAAATTCTCGGCTAATATCGCCGAATTGAACATGTCTGGAGAAAAAATCCTCCTCGTCAAACCAACCACCTACTATAACGAGGTTGGCATTGCCGCGCAGGCGATCTTAGATTTTTATAAGCTGACACTTGATGACCTGCTGATTATTCACGACGACACGGCGCTTGATTTTGGTAAAATTCGCATACGCAAGGGTGGTGAAAGCGCTGGCAATAACGGTTTGAAGTCACTGCACCGACATGTCGGCAGCGACTTCTGGCATATTCGCATCGGCACCGACAACTTACTGCGGCGGCAAGTCTCAACCGACCGTTTTGTTATGATGAATTTTAATAGCGATGAATTAACTATTTTGAAAAATTGGGCCATCCCAACGGCGCGAACAATGGTTCATGACTTTTTATCCGATCACATTTCAGCCATAAGCGTCAAGCTCTAATCCCCGACACATCGCTACGCCACTACGCCTGCGACATCAAACCAAATAAATTCTTATTGCAACAATGTCGCAATAGCAAACGTTCCTGCCCGAAACGAAAAGTCCCGAGCACTAGCTATCGCCGCTTCCGCGGCACAATCTTCGCCGCGCCGTGTTTCAACCGCCGCTCAGCGCTATGCAATTTCGCCGCGGCTGCTTCCTGTAAATTAATCGCTCGCGCCTCCAGCATACTGCTGCCAACCGCCAAGCTCACAAACAGCAGCCCCAAGCCGCCCGTCGCCCATTCCGGCAGCTCCAGATGAAACAACTTGGCGATCATCATCATACCCAGCGCCATGATCGCCCAGTGCGCGCCATTTTCCAGATATTTATACTTACCGAGCACGCCCGTCCGCAGCAAATACACCGTCAGTGACCGCACCCAAATCGCTCCAGCACCCAGACCCGCCACGATCAGCAGCACACTGCTGGTGATAGCAAAGGCGCCGATGACACCGTCGAAGCTAAAACTAGCGTCCAACACTTCCAGATAGAGCAGGCTAGCGAACGCCGCCCAGCCGGTCTTGACCTTGACTGATTTAACATCATCCTCGTGAAAGAATGAGCCAAATAGTTCCAGCCCGATGTGCAGTATAATCCCCAACACCGACGAGATCAGCACCAGCACCCGGTGCGGCGGCTCAACCGTGAAATACAGCACCGCCGCCACACTAAGCATCAGACACACCTTGAAATTCTCAAACCGCCCAGCCTTAGCCAGCCATGGCTCGACATGCCGCATCCAGTGCACGCGCTTGTTATAATCGATAAAATAACTGAGGCCAATCATAATCAGAAACGCGCCGCCAAAAGCATCAATCATCGGCGAGGCCTCGTGCAAAATATGGCCGTATTCCGCCGGCTTATTCAGCGCCAGATCAACCACTTCCATAAAGCCATGGCCGCTCGCCACCATAACGATGATAATCGGCAGCACGAACCGCACCACGAACACCGCCACGAAAATCCCAACTGTCAAGAAAACTTTCTGCCAGACCTGGCTCATGCCGGCCAGCACCTTGCTGTTGATCACCGCATTATCAAAACTAAACGTCACTTCCAATACCACCAAAATTGCAAACAACCACAAGCCGCTCGCGCCCAAATGTCCGAAAATCAGCCCGCCTAGCGCCAGCGTCAACAGCGCCGAAAACCAAAAAATCCGAAATGGGTGATGTGAGTGGAGCCAATGTTTCATACTGAGTTTTAGTATAGCATGCTAGGCGGGGAGTAGTATAATAGAAACTATGCCGTCACTACAGACAATATATCAGCGCGCTGGCGCCTGGTTCAAAAACCACAGCGATGCAATCCGATGGACGATCGTCGGCTTGTTTGGGATCGTTGTGATGCAGTACGGCTTACAAATTGATCTCTGGCTGATCGCGCATCCGCCGCAGACGTGGGCCGGGACACTGGCGCCGCTGGCACAAGATTTTCTGACGCTAACCTGCAGCGTCATTGTTGAGGCCACGCCATTTCTCATTATCGGTATCATCGTTTCTGCTCTCATTCGCCGCTTCCTACCGCCAGACCGATTGCTGAAAATCCTGCCCAAGCACACGCTCATTCGCCGTATTCTCATCTCGTTCGTCGGTATCGCGCTGCCAGTCTGCGAGTGCGGCAATGTGCCAGTCGCCCGCAGCCTCCTGGCGCACGGCCTCAAGCCCGCCGACGTCATCAGCTTTCTCTTAGCCGCGCCGATCCTCAATCCGATCACCATCATCGCCACCATGACCGCCTTTAGCTTTGAGCCACGCATGGTCTGGTGGCGCATCGGCTTTGGCTTTCTGATCGTCCAGCTGACCGCTCTGATCGTCAGCTTTATTCACCCCAAACACGTCCTCCAGCCGTCATTTGCTGCCTCTTGCACCGACCGTCATCCAACAACTTTTCGCCACATTCTCGCTGATTCTCGCAACGAATTTTGGCAGCTCACCACCATGCTGGTCCTTGGCGCCATGATCGCTGCCGCCACCCAAGTCTTCGTTCCGCGCTCCATCATCAACGCCGTCGGCGGCGACATCATCCTGTCGGTCATCGCCATGATTGGTCTCGGCTTCGTCGTCTCTATCTGCTCCAGCGTCGATGCCTTTTTTGCGCTGGCTTACGCCCGTATCTTCACCAATGGCTCCGTCCTCGCTTTTCTGCTGACTGGCCCGATGATCGACATCAAGCTCATTCTCCTCATGAGAAGCACCTTCCGTCCGCGATTTATCCTACTGGTTATGCTCATTATTTTCAGTCTGTCGCTGGCGGCAGGGATCGGAGTCAATCTCTATGCGCGCTAAACTCGGCCCACTACTGCGCGCTGGCGGCGGGCTACTCGCCTGTGGTTATATCATTCTCATCGCCGTCCGCGGCCAGCTCGGCTTTTATATCCATCCGCGCTACCATTTGCTCGCTGTCGTGGCGACGGTGGCTGGTGGCATGTTACTCCTTATCGATATTGTTCTACAGCTGCGCCATAACCTAGCAGGGAAGCGACGAGCCTCCACTGGCGCGGCAACCGCAGAGCGCCCAGAAAAGCGGCGGCGTAAAATCTCTCTACTTTCAATCATCACCGCCGGCATCCTCGCTCTGGCCACCGTCCTGCCACCGCGCCCGCTGTCCTCGTCCAGCGCTGCCAATCGCGCCACGTCCGGGCCGACCAGCACCACTGGCCGCTGCGACAAACCAGAGCCGCTTGATGGCAAGCCCGTTTCCATGAACCGCTGGCGTAGCGCGTTTGATGACTGTCCAAACGATAGCTTTTTTGACGGCGTAACCATTGACGTCACCGGTTTCGTGGCGCGCGACCCGAGCGGCTTTTACGACAACCGCTACTTCGAACTCTCACGCTTCGTTATCAGCTGCTGCGCCGTCGACAGCACCCCGATCAACATCCTTGTCAAGACCCCAGACGCCGAGCGCTACCGCAACAACCAGTGGCTACGCCTAAGCGGCCAAATTAAACGTGAACTATCCGGCGGCAAAGCTGTCTACGTCCTCACCAACCCCACCATCACCCCAACCACCGAGCCAGCCAATCCATACGAATTCCTCGGCGTTTAGCTATGTATCATTATTACGACAATGTCTCAATTAGTTTTCAACGCTCTCACACCTAAGCGGCCTGCTTGTACACAAAGACCGAATTAATCACCTTATCTGTCGGATGGTATTTCTCCATCAACTGCACATTCTCGAGGGCATCAGCATCAAACCCTGGATAGAGCAGGGTACGCGCCCCATATGCCCCGCGCGCGAGCAGTCGCCCGTCTGGTTTAAGTGCTGGCAGCACGCGATCAACAATTGCTTGCTTTTCCGCCAGCGTTTCGCCAGCCAGCCCCGCCACATATATCACATCATACTGCCCCTCATCCAGCGCCACCGACTGGCCCAGACCAGTCACAAATTTACCCGGCCAATCAAGCGCCGCCGCAAGGCCGCGTGATAACTCAATCGCCTCGTTCGATGCATCAATATGGGTAATTCTCGCCTCTGTTAATTGATGCAACCACCAGCCCGTCAGCGGCAACGGCCCGCTACCGATCATCGCAACCTCCGAGGAATCACACAGCCACAGCCCAGCTCGCCCCAGTAGTCCAATCTCACGCCGCGTCAACTCTTTATAATTCTCATGATACGGAAATTCTTTTAGTTCTGACCATGGGTTATCCGCCTCTGTGATACGCCTCGACCAGTGTCGTTCCAGCTCTCCTTCGGCTACCGCGCAGCGCTGCTGCACCTGATGGCGCCTATTCTCATCATACAGCAGTGGCTCTTCACCGTGCGCCACCACCGCATTAACTAATTCGGTAAACGCCGCATTAACTTCCTCAGAAGGTGTGAGCTGCGGCAAGCTCAGCACTCGTTTAATACATTTATCCATAACTCATCAGTATGGCGTATTGTGCGGCTTATTGCAATTTTGTCGCAATAAGTGCTACAATTGCGACATGGATACCTTACGCGACATCTTTCGCCGGGCCGACCTTCGCCTGACCAAATCACGCTGCGAAGTCTTTACAGCACTCGAATCCATCGACGTGCCACTGACCATCGCCGAAATCGCCAAGCGCTGCCCGAACACTAACCGCACCAGCATCTATCGCATCCTCGAGACCTTTCACGAGCTCCACGTCATTAACACCATCCACATCGGTTGGAAAGTCCGTTATGAGCTCGCCGAGCCATTTATCACGCATCATCACCATCTCTACTGCACGCGCTGTCATAACGCCGAACCGCTAGAAACACCAGAGCTAGAGCAACTCATTACCTTGATTGGTCAGCGCCACCACTTCCGTGTCGAGCGCCACCACTTTGAACTTGAAGGAGTATGCCAGGCCTGCATGACAGCTGGTGATACGCAGCCCGGCTCAACCAAAACCACAACGACCAGCCGAACCTAATCAGCCGCCGGCAGCAGCTATCTCAATCCCAACGAGCCACACGGCCCAATATCTCTCTTACAAACTACACCTCGAGCCTCGCCCGTAGCATATCCCGCTCGCGCGTCAGCGTCCGGTAGCGCTTGAACGCGCCCATCAGCTCATTGCGCGCGGTCGCGTCTAGGTCAAAAATCGCTAGCAGCACCGAATCAATTTCCTTGACCGCCCGCTGCGCTTCTGACAAATTCGCCACGCCCGGCACCGTATCGAGGTACTCCTCGCGAATTGCTTCGGTCTTTTTCTCATATAGCGCCAGCCGCTTCGCTGGGCTCTCGGCCGCTTTTTTACTCAGCCGGCCCAGCGCCTTTTCGTACTCCTGTCGCGCTGCCAACACCGTCACATAATCAATATTCAGCCCGAACAGCCGCGCCGCCAAGCCGCCGCGCTCCTGCTCAATCGTCACCATTTCTCGCTCAATCGCTGCTAGCCGCCGCGTTACCTCACGCCGCAGTTTCTTGACCTGACGGCCGGCCCGCAGTCGCTGCCAGCACCGCACCAGCCCCCAGGCCTGCTTATCCACCACGGTCACACCAACCTCACCGAGCACCGCCCGGTACAGTTCGTACCTCATAAAATCTTCAACCTGCTGCCGACAGACCTCGATTGGCTGCTGGGTAAACGCCAGCGTCCGCTGATACGGCTTTTTCTCTCGCTTCGACGTAAACTGCGACCCCGCAAAGGCCAGTCGCTCCTCCTCGAGCCGCACCGGTATCATCATGGCAATCAGCTGTTGCTGCGACGACGTCTCGGCTAGTAAATCCTCCCGCAAGGCTTGTTGCAACGTTGTCGCATTATGCGCCGAGGTGATCGTCTCTAGCCTCGGCAAACATTCGTCCCGCCACGCCGTCAACATGTCGTGCATTGTGCGCTTACTACGATTCAGCATCCGCGCGTCTCGTCGAAATCGTCGCGGCACACGCGCCAAGACGGTAGCCGCTTGGACTCGAAACACCAACGGGCGCTCTTGGCTTAGTTTGACTAAGGTATCGTGCTCAATTATCTGCGTCATATGTATTCACTATACTATTTTAGAGACAAAAAGTCAATATTATGCTCACGCATATTCATCTAATGTTTCGCTTTTTGGCGGGTCACCTCGCAGTGATTTACGCCCAACCTTCACTTACACGGTGCAAGATCACATCAAAAACCCAACTAAAAAAGCGCCAGGTAAGGGTGGGCATCACCTGACGCTTTGTTACCCTTCAACCCACCCGAGCTCCCGTCTCAGTGAAGCGTCGTGACTAAAACTCCAAAAGTCCGCGCCTGATTATAATATCAACACCATCCAGTGCTCACCTTAACAGAGGTCGCCTTCAAAAAAGGGCAGTTAAAGGGGTTAGTATGCGCGTAACGTTGAATCGCAAAAAGTGGAGGGTAAGAATACTTAATGCCATTGCGCGCAACCTAACATATTAGTTAGAATAGGGGGTATAAGGTGCTTTTGATTAGCACTTCAGCTAACCAATCGCTCCTGATTATAGCAAGCATTTGACAACATGTCAATACTTTTTATCACAAAAGTCATGGAAATCAATAGAATCCGTCCAGATGAGTATAATTTTACCCAGAGGTTGGCAAGTATTGCTAATCCGCCGAAAAGCTTGTGTTTTATGGGAACATTGCCGACGAGCGGCGCACCGGTCGTGGCAATCGTTGGCTCACGCAAGCCCTCGGCGTACGGCCGAGAAGTGACCGAGCAGCTGGCTGGCGACCTAGCGAAAGCCGGCTGTATCATCATCAGCGGCTTGGCGCTCGGCATCGATGGCATTGCACAGAAAGCCGCCCTCGAGGCTGGCGGCACAGTCATCGGCGTCATTCCCAATGAACTACCCGACATCTCGCCGCAAACCAATTACAAACTAGCGATGAACATCATAAAAAACGGCGGCGCCATACTATCCGAATGGAAAAAAGGCGACGGTAAAGTCGTCAATCGCTGGAGCTTTTTGGAGCGCAACCGCTTGGTATCAGGACTAGCCGATGCCGTCATCATCACCGAAGCCGCCGAGCGTAGCGGCACGCTGAACACCGCCGCCCACGCCTTATCCCAAGGCCGCGACGTCTTTGCTGTGCCAGGCAACATCACCAGTCCACTGTCTGCCGGCTGCAACGCGCTGCTCAAACAAGGTGCTCTCGTCGCCACCGCCGCCACAGATATCCTCGACGCTATCGCCCCATCAACCACTCAACCCGCCACCGACCAAACCATCGTCCCCCTCGGTGAAACCCCAGCCGAAAACACTATCATCGACTTACTCCGGGCCGGCCTGAGAGACGGCGACCAACTACAGCAACAATCCGGCCTCAACCCAGCCGACTTCGCCACGGCACTAACCATGCTAGAGATCAACGGCGTAATCAAACCACTTGGGGCGAATAATTGGACTCTTAACTAGTGTCAACAATGCGTCTATGCTTGTGGCGCTTCTACCACGATGCTATGCTAGTCTCAATGAATAGAGAGTTATCAAGGCCTAATACAACCATTGAAACGCACCATAATCCAGACACCCCTATCGACCAAGAGGTATCAGACGACATACTCACGCTACCCAATATCGTTACTACAGTAGGTGGACTATGCAGCATATACGGCATCCGAAACGCCGACACCATTAAGGGTATCGCCGCCTTAATCATTGGCGAACTGTCGGACAAGGCTGATGGAACACTAGCGAGACGCCTCCATCAGCAATCAAAACTCGGTATCAAGCTTGATCCTATTAGAGATAAAGTGGTCGCCGCCACTGCACTCCTAAAGATAGTAGAAGATGGTCTCGCCTCAAAGACTGTCGTTGCATCTATGACCAGCCTCGAGGCGACCAAAGCAATAGCCACGCTCATAGCAGAACACAGGCACCGTCAGCTCCCCGACCAAGCCGAACCGCTCCGACCAACACAGGCCGGCCGTATCAGTAGCGCCCTCGTGTCGACCGCAACATCATTATACATACTCAGCGGCTCGGCAGAGTCGTTTGGCCACGAGAAAACAGCAAAGCTACTCCGTAGCCTCGGTGACGGAGTATCTAAAATATACTTACCAGTTGCCGGCTTAGCAGCCGCTCAATATATGATACGTGCCGCCAAACTCAGTAAGCAAGTCAAGAAAGAAATACGCCAACAGCAATAAGAGGCTCTCGCGCCCAAACACCCTCGGCGGTTGTGGTTGCGAGGTGATTTGATATAATATAGAGTTATGAAAAATCTCGTCATCGTCGAGTCGCCAGCCAAAGCTAAGACTATTGAGAAATACTTGGGCAAGGATTTTCACGTTTTGTCAAGCGTGGGACACATCCGCTCAATCGTCAAAAAAACCAAGGACGGTACGCCGCCAATTGATGTGGCAAATGATTTTTTTGCCGTCTACGAAGTCGATCCCGAAAAAAAGAAAGTCATCACCGAGCTAAAGAAGAACGTCAAGGCTGTCGGCAAAGATAACGTCTGGCTGGCCACCGATGAAGACCGCGAAGGGGAGGCTATCGCTTGGCACCTCTGTAAAGTGTTAGATTTGCCGATCGAGACGACCAAGCGCATTGTCTTTCACGAGATCACCAAAGACGCCATAACCAATGCCATCAAAAACCCGCGCACCGTCGACATGAACCTGGTGCAGGCGCAGCAAGCCCGGCAAATCCTCGACCGACTGGTCGGTTTTGAGCTCAGCCCTGTGGTCTGGCAAAAAGTGCCGGGCGGCAAGTCAGCCGGCCGCGTTCAGAGCCCAGCGGTGCGGCTGCTGGTCGAACGCGAACGAGAAATTATGAAATTTGAAGGCAGCTCGCAGTTCAAGGTAACCGCCATATTCATCCATAATAACCAAGAATTCAAAGCCGAACTCAACCAGAAATTTGATTCTGAAGCAGCCGCTCACGAATTCTTGAATAGCCTCAAGCCAGCCACATTCACCGTCAGCGACATCTCCAAGACGCCTGGCACCCACAACCCAGCCGCGCCGTTCACAACCTCGACCTTGCAGCAGGAAGCCAACGCCAAGCTTGGCTTCAGCTCCAAAGCCACCATGGCTTCAGCCCAACGGCTCTACCAAGACGGTAAAATCACTTACATGCGTACCGACTCGGTCAATTTGAGTGGGCAGGCCATAGCCAGCGCCACCGACTTTATCAAGTGGCTGTACGGCCCGGATTATTCGACTGTGCGCAAATTCAAAACCAAATCCGCCTCTGCCCAAGAAGCACACGAAGCAATCCGCCCAACCGACATCACCCGCGAAACCGTCACCTCCAACGAGTACGACCAAAGACTCTACGATCTCATCCGCCGCCGAACCCTGGCGTCGCAAATGTCAGCAGCGAAGTTAGAGAAAACAACGGTGACGATTGATATTGAGGGTGGGGAATTATCTGCTCACGACAAAACATCTGCACAAACCCGAGAATTGAACGACGATGAGACGCGGCGCGGCGAGGACTGTCTGAGCGAAGCGAGTTCCGCAGCTGCCCGAGACGAATCGGAGAGAGAATCTCGGCGTGCGGAAGCCGTTTTGAAGGAAGCAGATAATTCTTTCGAGCGTTTCCACTTTGAAGCCAAAGGCGAAGTCATCACCTTTGACGGATTCTTGCGTGTCTACGGCGGCGGCAAAGACGAAATCTTGCCAAAACTCCACACCGGCGACACACTCGAAACGCACGACATTACCGCCCGCCAAACCTTCGCCCGACCACCGGCCCGCTACACCGAAGGCTCACTGGTCAAGAAGCTCGAAGACCTCGGCATCGGCCGGCCAAGCACCTACGCCACCATCATCGACACCGTGCAGACCCGCGGCTACGTCGAAAAAGGCGACAGCGAAGGCCAGCCGCGCGACGTCATCGTCCTCAGTTACAACGGCGAAGAAGTCAGCCGCGACATCGTCCAGGAAAAAACTGGTTCCACCCGCGGCAAACTCATCCCAACACCGAGCGGGGAACTAATCGCCGACTTTTTGACCGACCATTTCACGCAAATCGTTGACTATGATTTCACTGCCAACGTCGAGACCGAATTTGACAAAATTGCCGCTGCTGAACTGGCCAAAAGCGCCATGCTGCACGGATTTTACACGCCGTTTCACAAACTGATTGAGCAGTCAGGCGGCATCGACCGCAGCAAAGTCGGCGCCAACCGTGAAGTCGGCATCGATCCAAAGTCCGGTAAGCCAATCCTAGCGCGCTTTGGCCGCTTTGGCCCAATGTTACAGCTGGGCGCCACTGACGACGAGGACAAACCGCGCTTTGCGCCGCTACCAAAAGGCGCGAAAATTGAGACGGTAACCTTGGAGCAAGCACTAGAAATGTTTAAACTACCGCGCGTCGTCGGCCAAACCGAAGACGGACAAGACATCAAGGCCAACATCGGCCGCTTTGGCCCATACATCCAAGTTGGCAAGCTCTTCGTTTCCATCAAGCCTGAAGACCCACACACCATCACCCTAGAAACAGCCCGCGAACTCTACGCCGCCAAGCTCCAGGCCGAAGCCGAGAAGCACATCGCCGAATTCCCAGACGGCGTCAAAGTCCTCAACGGCCGCTTTGGCCCGTACATCACCGATGGCACGAAAAACGCCAAAATCCCCAAAGACACCGACCCAAAAACCATCACTCACGAGCAAGCCTTGGAACTCCTAAAAGCCGCACCCGCGAAACCCGCCCGCCGCGGCCGCTCCTCAGCCAAACCATCCAAATCCTCGAGAAAAAGCAGCCGCTCAAAGAAGTAATTGACCCGCAAAGTAACCCAATCAAGCCACATTTTATTAGTGCTGTATAGACCATATCCCCATAATTCACAAAATTAAAAACTATCACACCATTTCATTGCAAAAATTGTTAAATACATGCTATAATTACGGCGTACTACACGACTTGCTTGACACGAAAATATTTTATTGTATAATAGCAATATCGTCATATATCAACATAACTTCTGAGGTGAGGCAGAGAGGATTTAACATAAAGCCATGAGCGACATACAAGAACAGAGCGCACCAGACAAGCAGCTTCGGCAAGCGGCCGAGGATGTCTTGGCGCAGATTCCGCAGGAGCGCGAGAAAGAGATTATTAGCCGTCGCTTTGGCCTATACGGCAATAAAGAGACGCTGGAACAGATCGGCGACATGCTCGGGATCACGCGTGAGCGTGTCCGCCAGCTGGAGAAGGCTATCCTCGTTCGTCTCCGTCTATTGGTGGCTGATGGCGGTATACCAAGTGCCTCAGCTGCTGAAAAGATGGTCACCTCGCACCTGTCGGAAATGGGCCGAGCCGCACCACTACATAATCTCGCCAAGCACGTCCTCGGCCGGGATGTCACCGATAGCGAACGATCACACGTCGCCTTTATCGCCGAACTCAATCCATCGATCAACATCATCACCGAGAACGACGACTATTACCACTCAGCCATCATCGGCACACCAAACGACGAGAAGAATATCAAGAAGCAAGTCGAAGAAATCGTCAAAGCCATCAAACAGCACGGCCAGCCAGTCACTGCCGAGGAACTACACAAAACGCTCAATTACGAGCACCCATCCAACATCGCCGCGCTCGCCTCAATTAGCAAAAAACTAGCTCACCTCCGCGGTCTGTGGGGCCTGATCAAGTGGCCGCTCGTCAACCCAAAAACCATTCGTGACAAGATTTTCGTCATTCTCGACAGCAACGGCCAGCCAATGCACTTTTCAGATATCGCCAAGGCCATCAAGGCCAGTGACTTCAAACGCAAAGATGTCACCATCCAGGCCATCCACAACGAACTCATCAAAGACAAACGCTTCGTCCTGATCGGCCGCGGTATTTATGCCCTCGAATCATGGGGCTACGCTCGCGGCACTGTCGCCGACATCATCGCCAGCGTCCTACGCGAGGCCGGCGAGCCGCTGCACCGCGATGAAATCGTGAAGCGCGTCCTCGACAAGCGTCAAGTCAAAGAAACCACCATTCTGCTCAACTTGCAAGCCAAACCGCAATTCCAACGCTCCGCCAAGGCCACCTACATTCTGGTCAGCGAAGCCTAGGTTTGCATTTATCTATAAGGGGTGAGATAATGAAATAGCATGGAAATTATCTCTTCGATGATTGGCTTTTTGACACAATGGTACGTCTGGATACCCATCACAGCCGTGCTGTCGTTTTTGACATGGCGCAACTATCAGCGAGCTGACGAGTTTGAGCCAACCGAGAGCGTGTTATTAGTACTCGAAATCCCCAAAGCCAACGACAAGAAAGAGCTGGCCGCCGAGCAATTATTCGCCAGCCTGCACGGCATCTTGCGCGACAAACGCGAGCTCAAATTATCGGGCGGGCGGCAGGAGCATATCAGCTTTGAAATCGCCTCGGTCAACGGTCAAATTCGTTTTTACGTCTGGGTACCCCGAACACTGCAAAGTTTCGTCGAGGGACAAATTTACGCCCAATACCCAACCGTTCAAATCCACGTCGCCAGCGAAGATTACACCGAGCACGAGCGTGAGCACTCCACCGTGTACACCACTGAGCTAACCTTGACAGCGCCAGAGTTCTTACCAATCCGCACCTTTCAGACCTTTGAAGTCGATCCACTGGCGGGAATTACCGGTACGCTGGCCAAGCTAGAATTGACCGGCGAGGAACTCTGGGTGCAGGTACTCATCAGGCCGATCGCCGACAGCTGGCAACAGTCCGCTGATCGCTGGATCGCCAGCGTCAAGAGTGGGCATAAACTCATCCCCGGGCTCGGGGGTGGCGGCCTGCAATGGATCGGTACGCTGCTCGAGGCTCTCTGGAAACCGCCAGGCCAGGGAAGTGATGGCAAAAAAGCACCCGAGCTATCTGAGCGTGACAAGACGCGCGTTTCTGAGGCGGAGAAGAAAGCCACTAAATTAGGCTACGACGTCAAGATCCGCCTAGCGTACCTTGGTGAAGATCAAACCAGCGCCAAGCTACATATGCAGGCGCTGGTCGGTGCTTTTAAGCAATTCAATTCAACCAACCTCAACGGCTTTCGCGCCGTCAAGGGTGCGTTCGGCAAGGAGTTCCTCGACAAGTACCGCAAGCGCGCATTTTACGGCGATGGCTACATCCTGAATATCGAAGAGCTGGCCTCCGTCTTTCACTTGCCGCACACCAACGTCGAGACGCCAAACATCGTCTGGGCTAGTGCCAAAACTGCCGAGCCACCATCTAAGCTGCCTGTCCTGACCGGCAGCGACGCCAATGACGACCAAATTTCCGCTTTTGGCGTCACCAATTTCCGCGGCATCAACCACCAATTCGGCATGCTGCGCTACGACCGTTCGCGTCACGTTTACATCATCGGCCAGACGGGGGCAGGCAAGTCGGGACTACTCGAGTTATTCGCGCTCAGCGATATCTTTCACAGCCAAGGTTATGCCATCATCGATCCGCACGGCGACTTCGCTATCAACAACATGAAATTCATCCCTGGCTCACGGCTGAACGATGTCGTCTATTTCAACCCGGCCGACACCGCCTATCCACTCGGCTTCAACCCACTAGAGGTCACCAACCCGAACCAAAAAACCAACATTTCATCAGAGGTCATCGGCGTCCTCAAGCGTATGTTTGGCGAGAGTTGGGGCCCGCGGCTAGAGTACATCTTGCGCTACACCATCCTGGCACTGCTCGACCGGCCAGAGACAACCATGCTCGACATTACCCGCATGCTGACTGATAAAACCTTCCGCAAAGAAACGCTGGGCTATTGCCGCGACACCGTGGTCTTGCAATTCTGGAACATCGAATTCGCTAGCTGGAATGACAAGTTCGTCGCCGAGGCGGTTGCACCAGTCCTCAACAAAGTCGGTGCCTTTACCGCCAACCCCATCATCCGCAACATCATTGGCCAACCCAAATCCACCTTCAACATCCGCCAAATCATGGACGAGGGTAAAATCCTCATCGTTAATCTATCCAAGGGCCTCATCGGCGAAGACAATGCCGCCATCCTCGGCTCGTTCCTGGTCACCAAGATTCAGCTGGCTGCCATGAGCCGCTCTGACATCCCCGACATCCGCGACCGCCGCCCATTTTACCTTTACGTCGACGAGTTCCAGAACTTCGCCACCGATTCATTTGCCACCATCTTGTCCGAAGCCCGCAAGTATGGCCTCAACCTGACCGTCGCCAACCAGTACATCTCGCAGATGAACGAAACCGTGCGCGACGCAGTGTTTGGCAACGTTGGCACCATGATTTCATTCCGTGTGTCTGCTGACGACGCACCGATCCTCGCCAAACAATTTGAGCCGAATTTTGAAGCCGTCGACCTCTTGCAGATGCACAATCGTAACTTCGTCATCAACATGGTCATCGGGGGAGAGAAGACGCCAGCCTTTTCCGCGCGCACCCTCGAACTCCCGCCAAGCCAAGCCGATAACACGCCGCACATCATCGAACATTCGCGGCGCATGTACTCACGGAGCCGGGAAGACGTCGAGCGAGAGATTGCCGCCGTCATCATGCCGCCGCGCCCACACAAGCAGCCCACCCAGCCGCGCCCACAAGCCGTCGCCGCAGCCGCACTAGCCCAGCCCGTTCAGGCGGCCACTAACACCCAACACCTCGCACCACAACCCGAACCCGTCGCACCCGTCACAGACAGTGGCGAAGTCATCTTGCAAATCCGCGGCAACAGCGCATTTGAATCAGCATCTACCGACACCACCGCACCAAAGAAACGCCGACGACGACGGAAGAAGAGCTCGACATAAGTAAGTATGGCTACACACCAGAGATTCCTCTAGATCATCTCATTAAACGCCGAGGTAATAAAACAAATCTAAGTTTTCAGTAAATTCCGCAAAACCGCATTTGGTAGATTTATCCGTCAATCACGGTAACAGCACAGGGACGTCCAGTAAAGGGCAGTCAAAGCTAAGCTAACAATTACATATACATACAAAACAAAAAATATTCTCGCGAAGAGACGATAGAGCATGCGTCTTTTCGTAGATAATTTAATGTCGCACAAGGTAGCCTGGACAATTTGTCAAGTTTCTGGTTATGCTAACAGAGGTAAGAAAAGACCAAACAAAAAATGTAAAATAAACAACAGCTACAAAATTTAGGGGCATATGATAAAATGGGGGGCAGAGGAGAAAAAATGACACAAATAACTTTTGCACAAATAACAAAAATTTTTGACACAGGAGCAATATATCACACATTCTCAATGGGTGAGCTGCTCATAGCGATGCTTTTGGTGATAATCATCATTATCCTGCTTGTCAACATGAAAAACTGGGGCAGGGGCAAATAGCCGACCTTGAACACCACGAGTTAAAAAGCCCGTATAGGGATGAGTCTGAACCTCAAGTAGGCCATCAATATAATCCGGCTTATATCCACGTACAAGAGAACGAAGCGACAAGCGACCAACACCATTAACAATATGAACAGGCCGCTCAAGCTCACGAGAAACCAAAAAGCGACGACGACCATGAATAAGCGGCATGTCCTTAGTGACATATTTCGTAAGATAAGACGCAACTCGATTGTATTGATCAGCTTTTGACTCATCGGCAGTTAAATCACCAATTTTAACAAACTCAGTATAGCCAGAATAATAACCAGAGGCATTATATATGGTCTGGCCATTTTTTGTCCTCTTGCCAGAGTCTTTTAAACGACCGTTAAAGCCAGACAGTAAACAGTGAAAATGAATAGCACCGTTTTTATGAAACTCTGGAACCGCAAGGTATCTTAAATTAGGTGAGTGTTTCTTTTGATTACGAAACCAATTTGTAAGTACGCGGCGTGTATAATTAATATCAAACCGCTTGCAGGCAGAGGGCAAGCAAGTACACGGGTTGTTGGTACATTTTGGATAGCAACTCCGGCAATTATAGGTAAACGTACACCAAAGATCAAATTTGTTTGAAAGCATAATGTCTTTAATAGTAGCCTTTGTGCGACGCAGCGAACGGTGGATCGAATCCTGACGTTTTGTTTCCTTTGCCACATGCTTTGGCACTGACCTAGAGGAGGGAAGTTTATATGAATTATGATAAATTACTACTTTAATCATGTCCGGGTAAACCTTTACTATATCACTTATTAATTGACCCTCTCTTGACTCGACTTTTAGATCAGCCGAACGATCATCAAAAAGCTCCGTTTTTGCCACCACAACTCCCCTTTGTTTTATTAAAAGTATGCAAGTTGTGTCCCTATATCAAGTAAGGGCCACAACCCGCCGGATGCCTGAGTCCCTGGCCGTGGTGGAAGGCCGGACTCAGGCACCGCAGTACCCCACCTGCGGGTGGGGTACTGCTTCCGGTAACTAAATGCCACCAGAAAGTTTGCGAGATGCACGACGAACACCCCACTTGACAATACCAATGCCAACCAAAAGAGTGACTACCGATAGAACAAAGGGAGCCATCGACATAAAGGTTGCCATGAACTTGTCAGGGGAAAACGCTGTAGTAAGTGCTGTTACAGTTTCACTCGACATGAACAATATCCTTTCTCGGTATTATATTTTTCAAGGCACCGACCCTTGTGCTGGCGTCTTAGGTTTTTGATAGAGCTGACGCTTCGTCTCATCGACCTGCATCGTAGCATCGACTATTTCATAAGTGTCGTAAAGATCATAAGCCTCGTTGTGACGCTTCCAAATCACTATATTCTTTGTACGGCCAACATAATCACCCTGTTTATTGTCATAACGTAGTGTACCCGGATCTTTCCAAAGTTCAAACTGAATAGCGCCAAAATTGAAACACTCTACTTGAGCTTGTAACTGACGCCTATAACGGACATCAAGATCGAGAAACTCTTGCATAGTACCAATAATAGTTTTTTGAGCCTTGCGCTGCTGGCAAATGGCCTTAAACGTTTCAAACGAAACACTATTCCTGGCGTTAAACAAAACTGTTTGAATTTCATCAATAAAAAAGGCGATGGGGCGATCCTCTAAAATCATTAAAATGTGATCAGCAATCGCCTCAGATGGCACAACTTTATCTGCAATCGTAAGTTGGATATTACTGACAATATACAATCAGAAAATTGTTTCTTTAACCGATTAAGATAATGGGTGGCCGACAGGCTCTTACCAGCACCCTGATACCCAGTAAAAAGTACTGTACCGGTTGGAAATGACCGCTTAAGTTTGCGGCGTTTTTTAGCAAATGTGTCAAATTCAATCCTCATGGACGTATCCACTCCCAAACTCGCTTTAACCCATTAATGGCCGGAATAACACCAATATACAACAAAAATGTAACAAAAATAAGGCTAAACAACACAGGACTAATACCTAAAAGATAACAAATGGTCGAGGGCCAAACTGAAATAAATTGCATAATTGCCCCAATAGACTGCGGAATAACATTGAGTTCCTTAAAATTTGAAAGTAATAAATCAATCGGGGCTAAAACCAACTGCATAGGTAAAAACAGGATCGTTACAATCGTATCCAAAAAACCAAGCAGCGCATCTCTTACGACATCCATTACGGGGCCTCAACAATCTTATTATCATGCGGATTAGTAACGCGATTAACAATACCAACAATCATGGCAAGAATAAGAATTGCGAGGAGAAAGTTTAATAAAACCGGAACAACAGAGAACGATTGCCGAAGCTGGTCAGATCGAGCACAAACACCAGATTGGAAAAAAGAAAACGATACAGTACGACCAAGCACGGCAGTATCAGAAAGAGGAATAAGACACTTCGGTCGCTTAACAATAAAACTCGAAAACATCTGATTGACGGCGGTCAGGGAAGGACCAAAGACTCCAAAATTAAAAGCCTTGCGCATACGACATTGAATACGAGCAGCAGCATCAGAATAAAACTCACAAGACTCCTCAGGAACTTTACAGTTACCATCGCTATCACAGGTATCATAGGAAGTGGAAGAATAGGACGAACCGTCAATCTTTAACTTAAATGTAAATTTAAGTGGTTTCACGTTAGCGGGCGGAACACGGGGTGGGTGAATGTCATATTCAACCGTAACAATATAGTTGCCATAAGTAGTAAAATCATAATTAAAGCCGGCGGTCTTATAAGAGAAAAGGGGGTCACCTCGAATATTAAAGTTGTCGTCAGCATTGTAGACCTTCCAGAGCCAGTTGTTAAAATCAAGTTCAGGTTTCTCTAGATCACTAGAACCGCCCTGAACATGACCAAGGCCATTATAGACGCCCCAAAAGTTAAGCTTTTCAACCTTATACCAAAAGAGGGGGATAAATGGCATATCGTCAACACCTTTCGGAATCTCAATATCTAAACCCTCGAGGCCAGGGGCGAGGGAATAGTCGCCATTAAAGAGGAACAGAGCAACAAGAGAGTCACCTCTCTTAAGAGAAACTTGAAAGGCTGAGTTTAAGTCTGAATCCCCGTAATAGTTGGAGATAGGGTTGGCATCAAAAGAAGCCCTGCGAAACCGACAATCAGGATTGTCAGAGCCCGAAAAGAAATAGTAGATATCACCGCGAAGCTGGAGCTGAATATTACAGTCACGGGAATAATTGAAATAAAGTTCATAGAAGCCATATTCCTTACCATTATCTCCTCGACCAGACCGCTGAACGAGAGCCCAAGTGCCATTATTTAGGGAACGGTTAAAATCACGCTCAAAGGCAGCTTTATTTCTAGACGGATCATCCTTGTAGTTGGGGTTTAAATTCTTAAGAATCAAGGAATAATGATCGGAGGTATGATAGACCCTCTCACCATCAGGAGATTTTAGATAGATCCCGTTAGCAAGGTTAAAAGGGGGAAACTGCTGAGCTGAGGCAGAGAAAAAAGGCAAAAAAACAGTAGACAAGAGGGCCGCAACCAACACAAAGAAACGACTACGGCGGCCAAAAAGAAAAATAACAAAAGCTGCAAAAACGAGAACCAACAGGTAAACAAAGAGAATATTCATATTAGTCCTCTAATTTGCGCCTAATAAAACGCTTAATGTCTGAAACAACATAATGGCCAAATAAAGCGCCGAGCAAAAACCACAACATCTAATCTAACTCTTTCTTTAATTTATAAAAGCGCGGCAACATCCACCGCAAAAACATAAAAATCATGACAAAGACAATGAGCGAGAAGAACAGGGAAATCGCAGACAGCAGAAGCTCATATTGCGCCACTGCTAATTCGTGAGGGGGGAGGGCGAGAGCTGCCTCACGCGAAAGCACAAAAGGATTACCCATCTACATGCCCCTCCCGCTCATTGCATCAATTAAAAGGCGGATCCAAGAGAACACAAGAAAGAGCAGGACCAGAACAAAAAACAGTGGAGCCCCTGCTGCAACTACCTGTAATATTGAATCCGCCAACCTCATATTATCAAAAAAGAACTAAAAGAGAACTAGTCCTCAAAACCTTCCTTAAAATCTTTAGCTTGATCGGCAGCAAACTCTTCTATCGACTTTTTAATTAGAGCTTGGGTGTTCGGGTCAATATAATCAAAGCCAATACGCAGAGGCGTATCAGAGATTGGCGACTTTAGGTAGAGAGCGCCGACCAGATACTTATTACCGGTTTTTGCCGAGACACCCTCAAGAAATTCAACACTTTGAACAACCGGGGTAGCATTTAATTTGATTTGATCCGTTTTTGACATACGCAAAACCTTTCTTAAAATTTACTTATACAACCAAAGTATCAAAGGGCTCAATATAAATCAAATGTCGCACAAGGTAGCTTTTACGTATTATAGGTATTTTGATACGCTGAACTTCGGTTATGCATACACTTAATATACCCTTTATAACTTTTTCGCCTAACACCTCTTGCGGCGGGGGATCTCCTCCGGACTTTCACCATACTACGGTGAGTGCTAACACTAGGATACGTTCAAGCTACCATAAACAAAACAGGCTCCCATACTAATCACTTTCGACTTTCAATCGGGGGAGTTTGGGATACCTCAGCGCCAGCGTCATCTCCGTCTCTCAAATAAATATCGAGCTAGGCCTTACCAAACTTGAACGGTCGTTATGGTCTAAAAAGCAACTCGTAGACTTTTCCACATCATAAGGCACCCAGCACGGGTACATGGCGCTTTTGTTTGTCCACGAGGTGCGCACGCGACAAATACGGCGTCCCGCTGGCTAGGCTCATGACGAATATTTGACTTTTTCCTATTTTATTCCCCTGCTCTATTTTTCCACAAGCACCCTATTTGATTTTTTGCTATTTTGATATTATTATAACTATGTTTTTCTTAATCCTCTGATAAACGAACAAAAAGCGAACTTATATAATCAGGGGCTACGTCTCTACCCTATTGGTGGCTCGACCTGCAACCCGCGCGGACGAGCAATCCACCCCTGCCCGCTACTGATTAGCCCGCTACTTATAAAACACTCGCTGATTAACGCGCACATCGATATACGCAGGAGTCGCGCCACTGCTCTGGAGGAATGTCATAGCCTTGACCGCTTGCGCCACCTGTGCCGCCGCTTCCCTGTCGGTGGTCATTTTAATGCTGTATGGACGGCCCTTGATTGATAGAAGCGCCTGGCGGATGGTGTTTTGCGGCAGGATAATTTCCGTAACCTCTAGCTGGTGCTCACGAAAGCCGGCGACAGCTTGACCAAGAAAGCTAAGGAAATGGCGATTGATGACCTCCTGGCCGGCGGCAGTCGGCACACCGCTCTGGTCTTTGACGATGACTGACGGCGAGCTCACGTAGATGGTCGAGAATGTCACACCTGCGTCGTCAACAAAATAGCTTTTATCACCAGAAGTCCACTGGACAACTGGCTGGCGAAAGGTAAGTTTGAGGCGCGGCCTGGCGAGCTGGTCGGCCTCGAGGCGAACCGTCTTGACCTCCGGGGCTTTCTCGAGGAAAAAACTAGCCAGCGACTGGTGATTCAGCACAAACAAGAATCGCTCGACCGGACGTGCACTGAGATATTCATCGATAAGACGGTGGTAGCGATCGGCCTCTTTGGCACTGGCTGCGTCTGGTGTTTGCACCGATACCGTGACGGTACATTGCCATGCGAGTAGACCAATGACGACAAGCACCAGCGCACTGCTGAGTAACATAATCCACCGCGTCCGGCGACGTCGAGATTTCGCATACTGAACCGTGCGCTCTGAGGTCTCGACTGGCGAGGCAGTGTGCCGGGTGTTGAGATTGCGATTACGGCGATAGGCTGTCTCGAATGAGCTATCCTCGTTAATCAGCGCTGCTTGACGACGAGCCGCAATTTCGCGGCGTGTGGTCGGCGTAGATTTTGCCCGAGAAAAGGGTAATTTCACCGACGTCTCCCCTGCCGACGGATGACGGTGAGGAGCATCGCTGCCATGTCTTTGGCGGCGTTGGGCTTGGCAAATGTACCGATGTTTCGCCCGAGGCCGGCCAAGATCCGCGGCGACTTAACAAGACCAATGACCTTCTTGCTCAACACCTCTGGCGTCTGTTTCAGCGTCGACTCCTCAACGATCACTGCCGCCAGCGCATCCTGATACACCTTGGCATTCTTGAGCTGATGACCAGCTGTCAACATACCGTTCGGCACGATGACTGCTGGCTTATGTAATGCCGCCAGTTCCAGCAGCGTCGTCGCACCGGCCCGCGCCACCACCACATCCGCTGCCGCCAATACTTCGGCCATGCCGTGGTTAACAAACGCTTCCAATCGCCAGCCCGCCCGACTATCAACACGCTCTTTCAGCTCGTCAAACTGATGCTTACCAGAGATCAAGAACACCGACGCCTCAGCCAGCAGCTGCTCGCGCGTAGCTACCACTGCCTCGTTGAGGCGCGCTGCCCCCAGTCCACCGCCAGTTACCACCACCAGTGGCCGCGCCGGATCAAAGCCAAGCTTTGCCTTTAGCTGTCGCCGCTCGGCCGCGCTGTATGGTCGAAATTCCTCGGCTACCGGGATGCCGACATACTCCGCCTTGACATCAGGATAATTATAGTGCTCCAGCGGCGCCCCGGTGCCGATCTTGGCAGCAAATGGCGCCAGTAGTCGATTGGTCAGTCCCGGATGCGCATCCGAATCATGTAGCACCAGCGGAATTTTCAGCAGCCGCGCCGCATAGCCAACCGGCAGGCACACGTAGCCGCCCTTAATAAGAATCACGTCCGGTCGCCACCTGAGCAACTTACAAAAGCTCTGAATGAACCCGATACCAACCAGAAAAATATCACGTATATTCGGCAGTAAAATTGACGGTCGAAGATGAAATGCCATACTTTTACCGTGGTAGCGACGGATCTTGCCAGCGATGATCAGCTCGACTGGGATCGTCTCGTCAAATTTACCAAAAATACCGCGAGCACTAGCGCCAAATTTCCGATCACACCAGAACCGCAACTCGTGCTCACCCGATGCTCGCAACTCCTTACATACTGCTACGACCGGCGTAACGTGTCCGCCCGAGCCGCCGCCGACCGCCAAGATCTTTGCCACTTCCCTCTCCTTCCGTTAATGGTTTGTGCGCCGTGTAGGCTGATAGTTGAAATGCCAGACCCAGCGCGGCTGCAATAAATAACATACTCGTGCCACCATAACTGAGCAGCGGCAACGAGATACCAGTCATCGGAATAATCCCGGTCATCGAGCCAATATTCATCAGCACATGCGACGCCACCCAGCCAAACACACCCGCCACTACGAGCCGCAAGTGCATATCAGCCAGCCGCGACGTCACCTTGAGCAGGCTCAGCAGCAGCGCCGAAAACAGCGCCAAAATAACCAACAGGCCAACAAATCCAAACGTTTCGCCCATCACCGCAAAAATCGAGTCGTTAATCGCCTCTGGCAGGTAACCTGTCGCCTGCACACTTTTACCGATGCCGAGGCCCAATAGGCCGCCCGAGCCGATGGCGATGCGCGCTTGTTGGATGTGATAATTATTTTCATCCCGACTGGCTGATTGATGCGTATCACCCTGAATAAAGGTCATCACCCGCTCGATGCGATGCGGTGATGAGAACGTCAGCACTAACGCCGCAGCCGCGATAATGAACACGATGCGTCGCAGTAGCCGAGCGTCCATCCCCGACACCGCTAACACCGACAGCGCCAGCGCTACGAGCGACACACCCGTCCCCAAATCTTTCTGCAGCACCACCACCACAAATATCGACACCGCCATAACAATACCCAGCGGGATCAGCGTCTCGTTGATATCGTTGAGTTTGCCTTGGCGCACTCGCTTGGCCAAAAACCCAGCCACAAACAGTAGCAAACCAAATTTCAATAACTCCGCCGGCTGAAAGCTACCCAGTCCACCCAGATAAAACCAGCGATACGCACCATTGGTGTCCGATGCAAATGACAAGTGTAATAGCGCCCCGCAAACCACCAACAAGAAGCACGCCGCCAAGCCCGCGATGAACAGTCGCTTGGCCCATGCCTCGGTTAACCACCGATACGGTATCATCGCTGCCACCCCAAACGCCACCACAGCAGTGATGACGCTAGCTAACTGTTTATTGAAAAAGAAGGTGTCGCTATAATTCGCGCCGTGCGTATGATTTAACACATTCGCCCGCTGCGGCCCCAGCGCATACATCACCACCAACCCGAGCATCAACAACAACCCCATATATAGCACAATCTGATACATCGGCCGGTGTCGACGCACCGCCTTGGCGGTTGAGGTGGCAGCGCGGTTACGCAATATGACCCCCCGCCAGCGCCAGCATCACGCCGATAAACGCCATCACGCAGCCAATCACCCAAAATCGCATCGTCACCTTGGTCTCCGGCCAGCCGCTGGCCTCTAGGTGATGGTGGATTGGCGCTGACAAGAAAATTTTGCGCTTAAAAAGTTTCTTGCTCACAATCTGAATCAAACTCGAGCCCGCCTCGATCACAAACAACAACCCAATCACCGGCAGCAGCAGCAATGAATTAGTCAACATCGCCACTACCCCCAAACTCACCCCATAGGCAAAACTACCAACATCGCCCATGAAAAACCGTGCTGGATAGATGTTAAACCAGAGATAACTCAGTAGCACACCAACTACCGTGAAACAGAATCCCGCCAGCAATACTTGTTGTTGTAGCAAGGCAATCACTCCGAACGCCCCAAAGCTAATCCCCAACAACCCGCCAGCCAGTCCGTCCATACCATCAGAAATATTAACCGCGTTACCAGTCGCCACCACTGCAAAGGCAAACAGTGGGATGATCAGCCAACCAATCGCCACGTCACCCATGAACGGTACATGGAAGCTGGCCACGCCCAGCTTGACATAGAAAAACCAGCCAAGGACGATGCCGATAAGCATAATCAGCGCAAATTTCACCGGACTACGTAAGCCGGCTGCACCACCACCCAGCCCGCGTAGATTAATAACATCATCAATAAGCCCAACCGCGGCACCGCCAATCAACGCTGCGAGTGGCAGCCATGTCTGCGCTCGATCTAAATTACAAAAGAACGTCACCACAAAAATCGAAATAACACCGATAATTCCAGCCATTGTTGGAATATTTCGCCGCAATTTTGCCGCTTGGAATTTAGCAAAAACCTTCAACTCTTTGCCGTCGGTACTCTCCGAGCGCTGCCGCTTCCAGAACCGATACCGATAGGCAAAAAACGTATAAATCGGCGTCAGGAACATCGCCAATAAAAACGCCCCAACGCTCAGTAAAAATACGTGTGTCAATTCGTTGGTCATTGTTTGTAAAGCAGTTGCCATGGCTATCCCTTCGGTGCTAATTTCATATAATCAATCATCCAGTTGGAGATATCAGTAAAAATTGGTGCAGCGTGAATGTTACCCTGTAAGTTCTTGCGCTTGCCAGGCGCCGCGACACGTACCATTATGACATACTCGGGGCGATTTGCGCCACCATAGCCGATATACGTCGCTACCGTTTCGTCCATAGTATAGCTGCCATTAATGAGCGTCTCTGAGGTGCCAGTCTTGCCGCCAACATCATAGCCAGGCTTGTCTTTATCGGGCATACGCTGATTGAGGACTGCCCGCGCCGTCGACAACATACCGCGCATGGTGGCTGATGACTGCTCAGAAATAGTCCTACGCAGCAGCGAAGCGGCCGTTGGCTTCAGGCCGCCGTTGACGTCCACCGTTCCAGCCACCACCGTCGGCCGAAAATACTGCCCGCCATTCACCACCGAACAAAACGCACTGGCCGCCTGCACCATCGTCGCATTCATACCCTGCCCAAACGTAATATTCGCGTAATTCACCTCCGCCCCCGGCCGATTCGGCGTATAGAGTAGCCCCGGCGCCTCCGCTAGCTCAATCCCCGTCGCCTCACCGAACCCAAATTTGTCGTGATAATACTCATACAGCGTCTGCCGCGCACCCGGGGTGATCGTCGATCCATCGCCCAGCCGCCGCGCAATCGTGATCATACCAACGTTGAGCGAATTGTTAAACGCACTCTGCATACTCGTCATGCCGCTGAGCCCCCTTAGGGCATTACAAATTTTCCGATCCCCCACCTCAGTACAATCAGTGTTTGAGTACGTTGTCTGCGGCGTCACCACACCCTTGTCAATCCCCGTCGCCATACTGAACGTCTTGACAATGGAACCCGGCTCAAACGGCAGCATCGTCGTCGCGTTACTAAACACTGCTGCGTCTTTTTGCTTGGCGTACTCGGCTGGATTATACGTCGGATAATTTGCCATCGCTAGCACCTGCCCATTATTCGGATTCATTACCATCACGCTGCCCTCGGTCGCGCCAGCCTTTTCGATCCCTCGTTTGAGCGCTTCTTCGGCGTGACTCTGCACATTGCGATCAATCGACAGCGCCACATTCTCGCCCGACTTCGCCTCGACACGCACATTGTCTTTACTCAGCGTCAGCGGCACATTACGCACGTCCGCCACTGTTTTAAGCAGGCCATCGCGGCCCTTCAGCCTATCATTCAGCGCCCCTTCAACCCCGTACTGACCCTTGCCCTCAGCATTAACAAAGCCCAGCACCTGCGCCGCCAGCTGCCCCTCCGGATAGTTGCGAATTGAGCCCTTTTGGTACAGGACCCCGACAAAATCCTTGGCCTTTAACTTCTCGGCCTGGGTACGCGTGATGTTGCGCGCCAGCACTTCGTAGCGAGAGGTGGTGCGCTCCAGTCGCTTAGCTGCGTCACTCACTACCTCGCCGCCCGCGATTTCCTGCAATGCTGCGATAATTTGCTGACGCTGTTCCTGCTTGACCGTCTGCGGATCGGCGATAACCGTATAAACCGTTTGGTTGAGCACCACAGGGACGGCCGCGCCGCCATCCATCATATATAGCTTGCCCCGCTCGGCCGGAATGACGAAGTGCCGCTGCTGGCTGGCCTGAGCCAGCGACACGTATTCGCTGTGTTTAATGATCTGTAGATAAAACAGCCGCATCACAAAAATCGCCATCATCCCCAACAGAATGATAGCGAGTACGCCGGTTCGAGATTGCGTTAAGTGACGTTTCATACCGCTTGTCCTATTGTACCACTTTTGCCCGAACTAGCGAGCATAGTTCGTCTGCGTCGGTGTTTTCATCGCCGAGGCGACGTTGCTATGCTTGACCTTTTCAAGCGCCGTCAGCCGCGCATTCTGCACCTCTAGCTCTGACTTTTTCGTCGCCAGCTCATTCAGCTGTGAGTCCAGCCCCTCCGCCTCGTAGCCATAGGCCGTCGTCTTGGTCGCCTGCGTCAAGTACACCAACCCCAGCACCATAATCATCAGCGCCACCAGCACCGTATGTGCCACTGGCCCGAGCTTGGTCTGTGATCGAAAACGGGTGGCGTTCTGGTTACGGCGAAGCTGCGGCCCAGGACGACGCGGAGTAAATGTGGTAGATGAGCGTGTGTGCATAAATAATTTCTGTGTGTGTTTAATTTGTTACGGTTTAATACTTTTGGTGGCGCGTCATAACGACACGGAAAACACAGCCAGCCGGCCCGCCCTCACCTTAGGAGAGCGAGCCGCCGAGCTTGCATACTTTTTCCGGGAAAACTATCAAGCGAGCTTACTTAGCCGCGGCGTACCGCAACGGTCTCAGCTGCTTCTGCGTCCTGGAATTGTACTTTGATGTGGATTGGCATGGTGTCGCCCTCCTTTTTTGTTTTATTTTTTCACGGCGTAGCGAAACTTGGCGCTTCGACTGCGCGGATTGTGAACATCTTCTGTTCCAGACACCGGTTTCTTCTCCGGGACGATCAGCTCGGCCTCGTAGCCGGCAGCTGCTTGCTCCCAGAAATATCGCTTGACCAATCGATCCTCCAAGCTATGAAAGCTAATTATTCCAACGCGCCCGCCCTGGTTAAGAAGGCGTGGCAGCAGCGGCAATAATTCTTCAACCAGCCGAAGTTCGTGATTGACCTCAATGCGCAGTGCCTGAAAAGTGCGAGTCGCCGGATGGTGTTTCATCCTGCCGCGACCGACAGTTTGCTTGATCAGATCAGCCAGCTCGGTCGTTCCCCGAATCGGCCTGGCACTAACAATTGCCTGCGCAATCCGTCTGGCCCGCCCGGGACTTTCCTCGCCGTAACGAGTTATCAGCCGCGTCAGCTCATCAACCAAATACGAATTGACGATATCTGCCGCCGTCGTTTCCGTCCGATTATCCATCCGCATATCCAGCGGCCCGTCAAACCGAAACGAAAAACCTCTCTCTGCTCTGTCAAGCTGCGGTGACGACACCCCCAAATCAGCCAAAATCACGTCAAATGTACGTCCCTGCTTGACCAAATCCTGCGCTGCGCTCACAAAATCCTTGTGAACTAGCGTCGCGCCTTTTTTAGCCAAATCGCCCAGCGTGTTAATCGCGTTATCATCGCGGTCAACCAGCACTGCGCCCAAGTAATTATCCGTCCTCGTTAGGAATTCCCTGGCGTGGCCGCCGTAGCCAGCCGTCAGGTCGAGATACCTCTCGCCTCTGGCTGGCCGCAACCTATCCAAGGTCACCTCCAGGAGTACGGGAACATGAATCGGTTCGCTCACTTGAAGCGCTTCCGACTGTGGTGGATGTTCTTTAATACTCATCATTGCTTTATTGTAGCAGTCAGGTGCAAGATTTTCGAGATTTATCTCCGTACAGCGATTGCAGCCCAAGCGACCTTGAGTCGCCTGGCGCGTAAAGAGGAGTAAATCTCGACAAATCGCCGCGGCTGACACCACAACGTATAGCAATGCTCGAGATCACCTAACTGGATATTTAATTCTGGCTGTTTTGTATTTGTGTTTTGTTTGTTTTTTGTCTTAAGAGTGGAAAATGGATGATTGTCAGTGACAACCATAGTTTCCAAAAGAGACTTATGTGTGAGGTGGAGTTTTTTGGGAGGTGTTTTGAGGAAAGAACGTTGCCGTTTTTATCGTGGAGCAAATTGCCACCTGCCATCTTCAAATACCCAGATAGTTGATCTCGAGAGGTTTTCAAGTTGTTAAAGTACTAACCCCAGCTAATCAACCCGCATTTTCAGCCGCCATTAGCCGAAAATACGCGCCCGCTCGCACCGCCACGACTTCCCGGTCAATGCCAGCATAGTCGAGTAGATGCTGCTCAATCGTCACCCGACCCTGTTTCTGGTCGAGCGCCGAGGCGGTTTTACCGCGGCGGAACTTGACATTTAGGTCGGCCACGCGCTCATCCAGAATACTTCCAGTCAGCGCGCCCTCCACTTCCCGATCCCAGACCTGCTGCGGATATAAGTGAAGGTAGTTGCCAAACCCGCGGGTCAACACGACGCCTGACGCAAACTCTGCCCTGAGCTCAGCTGGGATGGTCAAGCGCCGCTTGTCGTCCAACTTTCGCTCAAAGTAATCTGTCTGCACGTCGTCCTTCCTCCGTGGTAGATTAGTTGGTTTTTCGCAGTGGATGTTTGTTTTGGTTGGTGTTGCCATCAACTTTCGTTCCACTGATTCCACTATACTACCCACAACTACCCACATGCAAGCCCTTTTACCCACTTTCTACCCATTTCCCTACCAAACAAAAACTTTTCCACGATTCTGTGGAAAAGTCTAGTGGTGCTATACTTGGCCAAACCGCTAATTAGTCACGCTGTGCCAAATCATGGTTCATTCGATTTAACTCACGCTGAAGTCGCTCTAATGCATTGCATGTATCAAGATCTGCCCCTTGTGCAGTAATCTCGTGCAAATTTTTATCATCAATAATATAGACGTGACAATCGCCCTTTTCGTTTTCATTGGTGTTATCGCAACAAATACGATATGTGTCGAACTCTGTCTTCGACACATCGCCGTTTTCGTCAAACTGACCGAGAGCAACGTCCTGAGAACTAACACCCAGACGACGCATCACGCCCGCTATACTATCCAAATAATTCTGCGCTGTCTGCTCGCAGTCAATGAGGGTTTGACTCATCTCCTGTGATACTTTGAGTAACTGTTCTCGTAGTGATGGACCGCTGTTTCTTTCTACTGTCTCGCTCATTGGATTTTAACCTCCTCTCTATGCACACGTGTTAACCCGTTTTTAGTTACTGCTGTCATTGATGATTCGCCTCCCGTATTATCCCTTGTGGTGATTTGTATATTACCTGTTCCCTCTATACCAGAATATACTGCTCCATCTAATCCGCTAATAACTTGTACCCGAGGAAATGCCCGAGACAGCGCTGGCGCCGTACCTCTACGTTGCTGTGGCTCGTCACCAACCATAAGAGCATCAAATCTTTTTTCCCGCACAAGCGGATGGCATGAGTCTAGGATGATCGTGTCTATCTCCAGCGTCTCTATCAGGCTACGCATACCTTTTTTATTGTACCATTTCCTATAATTGGGCGGTATTTTCTCGTCCGACGACATGAAAAAATGCTTCTCGGAGCCATGACCAAACAGGACAACTGTATCAAACGTATTACTATCAACACAAGCCTGTCGTAGCTTTTCTACGATACGAGATAGATCATCGGTATGGCTTACCTCAATAGCAAACGTATCAGCAGAGTTTATATTTCTATACCCACTCGCAGCACCGTTATGATCTCCTGTAACTCCCCTAATGATAATCGTCGCCGGTTTACCAGATTCGGTATGTCCATCTTTGAGTAGCTCCAGCGTGCCTACCAAAGTCTCTAAGCTCCAATCGCCAAAATGGGTTATGCCAAGTTCTTCATGCAATTTTTTGGCGTTGGTTTCTCCAATTTGGTAGATAGTACTGATAAGTTCAGAACAGCTATCCTCGTCCTCGTGGCCATTAATAAATACCTTGGGAGCAATATCCGGCCAGCGCCCCGCAAGATACTCCTCTATCAAATAGGACCGCCTACCGATGTCAGGCTCTGTCAGTACACTCTCATCACCGCCGTGTATGTCTGCCGTGCTTCTTACAAAATAATCAATTATCTCGAGATCGAAGAACTCTCTTTCTATTTCATCTCCAGTAAATATTCGATTACGCAGCGACTCTGGAAAATCTTTTCGCTCCCTCGCATCTCGCGGCCAGCACTCTTGCGGAAAACCATGTGACCCTAGCCAGTCTACACACTTATTAAAATCATGCCATTGTACGTCCATACATCTAGCCACCTCGTTAATTATTGTGTCTCTAAGGTCTTCGGTTATCTCCTTGGGTAACACCCTCTCAGCATTCATTAGTTTAATGGCTAGTTCATGGGTATCATAGTTATTGTCAAAATAGGAACGTATTGAATCAACCATATCCCGCATCGTATGCCGCAGACTATCAGTAAATTTTGGCATACGCTCATAATGTTCGCTAAAAAATGCTGCTATATTGTTTTGTATCAAATATGTTAAAGTTTCCTCGGCATAGCCAGTGTCGTAATATCTGTCGTCAATCCCTTCTGACTCTGGGTTAAGCCGGCTATCGCTCGCAACTACTTCTCTTATATTGGGTATGAACTTTTCAATTTTCTCATACTCACAATACATAAACGCGTTTATAATATCACTATTCCTATACCCCATGAGAAGGTCAGTATAAAAGTTACACTCCTTCTCAATCTCCTCAATTCTCTGCAATGTTTCATCGTCAAGTGCTTCTGCCGCTTTTTCCACACCATCAGAATTTTCACTATCAGTACCACTGTTGTCTCTGTTAGCTTGGTCATCTTTGCCGCGCGCCGTAAGCCGCAACGCCAAATTACCCATAGTCCTTTTTATTCTACCCAAGACGCCCAGTTCTTTAACTTTTGTTTCTAGCACAAGGAATTTCTCATCAACCGGAGACGGGGGCGTCCCCTCGCTGGCAGCGCTAGTGTTAGCCGTGTTTGTTTCGATCATTGCTAGATAACATGGTAGCATAATATACCAATAATGTCAATGCTGGCGCTGTCTCGCCCATAGCTTATACCAGCGCTCTACTCTATGGAAAATTATTTCCGCAGCTTCTTGATCACCGCCGCGAACCAGCGTGCGCTTGGCCGTACCGTCCGGGCCATGGTTTGCCGATCAACTGCCACCAGACCAAACTTTGGCCAATAACCCTTGTCCCATTCAAAATTATCGAGCAGGCTCCAGTGCAAATAACCGATTAGCTTGACATCACGCTTCAATGCCTCATGCATGGCCTTGATCGTCTCGGTCAGCCACCACTGCCGCTGACTATCAGTGCCGTCCGCCAGTCCATTCTCGGTAATCATAATCGGCAACCGATAGCGCTCGGCCACGTCCTCCAGTAAATACTGCAATTTATCCGGCTGCATATCCCAGCCAAGATCACTGACCTTCAGATACGGGTCATGCGCTCGATAGCCATAAATCCGCCGGGCAAAGTAATAATTGATCGCCAAAAAATCACTATGCCGCCGCACTCGACGCAGCACCCATGTGTTCAGGAAATAATGTGCCACCCGCGCACTAGCACGACTGAGAATCGCATCATCGCCAGGATAGCAATAGATCAGATGATGCGCCATCGACACTTTCCACTTTTTGCGAGCACGCGTCAATTTATACACTTTTTTATGCGCCGTAACGAGGTTATAGAGCACGCGCAGCATATCACGCTTGCGAGTTTTATTCGGCGGCCAATGCCCCTCGAGATAACTTTCGCCAGCATAGACAGTCGGCTCGTTAATGGTCACGATCCATTCAATGTCGCGCCCCAACTCGCTCAAAACTTTCTCAACGTAATACACGAAATATTTGATATTGCGCCGCTTTTCAAAGCCGCCCTTGGCAGCAAACCACTCTGGTAGCGTAAAGTGAAACAGCGTCACCACCGGCGTAATGCCCATCTTTTTCAGCGTCCGTAGATATGTCCGATAATGGGCGATCGCCGCCGCGTCCCACGCGCCCTCTTGCGGCTCAATTCGCGCCCATTCAATACAGAACCGAAAGGCATTCATGTTGAGACTCTTGAGAATCGCGAAATCTTCCTCATAGCGATGGTAATGATCAACACCCCGCCCCGACACGTAGTTGTCTGGCCTGGTCGCCTCTTTTTTGATGCGCGGCCAGCTGTCAATATCACCAAATTGATGCGGCGCCTGCACGGACAGCCGCTTAGCGTGCTCGAGCTCCCACGTCGTCCACTGATTTACCAAGCCGCCCTCGACCTGATGTGCCGACGTCGCTGCACCCCATAAAAACTTCTTTGGAAACACGATGCGTTCAGATTGCTTCGTTGTCATCAAATATATTATACCAAGTTATCAGCTCATCTGCCAGCCTGGGGCTACTGCACCACATCCTCCCCAAAATGCTTCTGTAGTCGCATCTTGATTGAGCCTTCATGCCGGCCAAGTTGTTGACTAAGCTGCTGGATGGTTGCTCCCTGCAGAAACTCCTGTTTGAGGATGTCATCGTCAGCTTTTTCCCACGGCATATAGGCTTTGGGATGTGTTTCGCGCATTTTGGCAATTTTTTGCTGCCAGCTACCGGACTGAGATTTCTTACCGGATTTTTTCGGAACTGACTGTCTTCGCTTCATTTCCTCCAACATTGGACGATAGTGCTTGGCCGCTTCACTACTTGCCCGCTGCAACACCTCATCAATCGCCAATGCATCAGGCGAAATTTCCAGCGCCTTGCGGTTGATACCATAGAGATACAGATTATCAAGATCGCGCACCCGGCTCAAGGCCACGTAACCCATGCCCTCAACAAACGCTTTTCTCAGGTCAATTTTTGCCGCGTCCAGTGTCATGCCCTGGCTTTTATGCACGGTGATGGCCCACGCCAGGCGCAGTGGCACCTGGGAAATGCTAGCGCGCTTGCGCTCACCGTCACGCAGCTCCCATACATCCGGCACCATGGTCACCTGCCGGCCGTCACGAAACTCCACAATTGGATAGTCCGTCAGCGGCTCAAAATCCACCACCGTGCCGATGCTACCATTGGCGTACAATTTCTGCGGCGAATTTTTCACCGCCATCACCAACGCGCCCAGTTTTAACACGAGTTCACTCGGTGCCAACACCGACCGCTGCAGACTCTCGACATACACTTTTGAACCAGTCGTCGTCTGCTGATACGCTCGCTCCTCACCCGCCAGCTCCGCCAGTTTCTGGCTGTTGATGGCGTCAACGTCAACATTGACGGTATGTAGCTCGGTAATGTCACCATCGGGCAGTTCAACCTCTGTTCGCGCCAGCAACGTCTTGGCATGATGCCGCCTGATATCGTCATTTCTCAGTGCCGTCAAAATCTCCAGCAGCTGCTCGTCATTTTGCCGGTATTGCCGCTCCAAATACAACACCGCCGGCTGCAATTCCTGCCACGCCTCCGAATACACCACGAAACCGCCGCCCTGCTCGCCCGGACGATTGATTGGTGGCAATTGGAAAAAATCACCGCTCATCACTAGCTGCACGCCACCAAACGGCTGGTCGTTTTCCCGGACACCGCGCAGCACCCGGTCAACCATGTCCAGCCGAAAATCATGTAGCATGGAAATCTCATCAATCACCAGCACATCAGTCTTGGTAATCACCTCACGCCGCGTTTTTGACAGCCGATCAAAAAAGTTGTTCGCGAGGTGATCACTGACGCCAATGCCGCTCCAACTGTGAATGGTATTGCCACCAAGATGTGTCGCCGCCAGCCCCGTCGTCGCTGTTACCGACACCTTTTTACCCTGGTCACGCGCCTGTGCAATAAAAGTATTCAACAAGTGCGTCTTGCCCGTCCCAGCCGCGCCCGTCAGCAGCGCCGACCGACCGCTCATCAAAATCGCCAGCGCTAATTCTTGATCCATACTTAACCTCGTGGCGGTTCGCCCTCAGGCTCACCCAGCAGTTTTTTCGACTTAATTTCGTAGCGCTTACCAGTAATTCTACTCTCAATGTAGTCCTCATTGATCAAGTTCACAAACATGTCGAGGTCATTGCCGTCCATGATGATAATCGCGCCATTATCATCACTCATTAGCTCCAACTGCATCTCGTCGGCATAGTCTAACACCTGCTCTTGTTTGACCTCGCCGATCTCTAATTTCTGTAGTTTATTGATGGTCTTTTTGCGCTCCTTGACCAGCGCGTTGAGGTCCAAGCCCTCTGGAAAACTCAACTTATATTGCTTTTCAATTTCCGCCACTTTCTTATCGGCAATCACTTGCTTCTTGTACTCATAGCCAAACATCCGCTCGAACTTGCCTGGATTAAAGGCGAACATATCCTGACCGATGATCAGTACCTGGTTATCATCCGGCACCTTAAAGCCGACTTCCGCCTTAAACGCACCAAACTTGCCGTCAGAAAACTCCCACGCCAGTGTACTTTTGAGCGTCTGCCCCTGCTGAATTAACTTAGCCGTGTAAAAGACTTTTTCTGGATCATTCGGATCAGTAAACCGCGCCAGTACGCCCTTCATTCGCTTAAACTCATGTTCGGTTTCCGAGAATTCCACGATGTCGCCACGCTCATGCTCAATCAAATGAATCAAGGTTTCCGCTCGGCCAACCTTGGCAAGGTCCGTCCGCAGCAGCACGTTGTCTTCCGCTTCGCTCAGCTCATAATCGCGCACACTAAGGCCAGTACCGGCGCCCAAATTAACTTGATTGATATAATCAAACAAAAATAGCGGCCGGAGCTGCTGCTCAACATCGCCCTTCAGGGGCATGAAATACGGCGTGTAATTTTTATTAAACAAAAACAGCTCAATCTGTAGATCATTCTTCTTCGCATCAGTCTGATTCGCCCACAAAAAAATATCAGTCGTTTCCCTCACTTCTTCCATGAGGGTAATTATAGCAATTTTCTTGCTGAACCGCCAGATGGCTGATTATAGCCGCTCTCCCAGCCGTGCCCGATTGGCCCACTCATCCGCTAGCTCATTCCCCTCATCACCCTCATGGCCGCGCACCCAGCGCAGATCCGCCTGCGAATTTGAGTATAGCTCATACAGTTCACGCACGATATCCAGATTCTTGATCTCACCACCCTTCTTTGTCCAGCCGCGCTGCTGCCAACTCGGCGCCCACTTGGTCACCACATTGATCCAAAATTCGCTGTCAGTATAAATCACACATGGCGCACCGGCTGCGTCCTGAAGCGCCGCGATCAGCGCCTTGCCTTCCATGCGAATATTAGTCGTCTCGCCATCCTCTGACCCTAAGATCCACGGCTGGAGATCACGAATCACCGCAAAGCCGCCCGGGCCAGGATTGGGGCTAGCCGAACCGTCAGTGTAGTAGATTATCATATTCTGATTATACATAGATTGCCGAGCCTAGGCGAGTTCATACTGCAGGAAATGCCACAGATCCTCTAAAAATGCATCACGCGCTGGAGTTGAGCGCTCGTTTACCATCAGATCATGGCTGGCATAGTCGCGCCGCTGATGGATCTGCTTGAGCAGCCGAGACATCGTTTGAGCAATGGCATATTTATCTTCATCAGAAACTTTATCTTCATCAGGAACGGATCCCTGCTGCTCCAACTGGCGAATATACTTATAAATAATGTGGGCCACCTCTCCCGTTCGCGAACGCTGCCGCTCATCCCTAGTGACAAACTGCACTTCGACCGGCACACCCTTGTCTACTCCTGGATGATCCATCAAAAAGGTCACTTTAGAGACCTGATATTTCTGACCGCGCTGCTTTACACTTTCATCATCCTGGACCACAAACTCGCAGCGTTTTGTATCAAACCTGCACCGCTCCATCTCCTGGCGCACGGTAGTAACATAATCCACCGTACCATGGACACAAATGGCACTGGACTTACTGGCGGCCTTTTTCAGCTGAAACGCTGGGGTTGTATCAATTCGCTGCTGCAAAAACGCCACAAAATCACGTGCCTGATCCTCTACCGTATCTGATATAACGGTCAAACCGAGCACATCCATCGGCGTATACTCCGGTTTGCCATTCTGACGAGCTTCATGCACCTTGGCCGCCCACGACCCCACAGTTTTCAGGCGATATTTTCCCTCTACTTCCTTACCATTTTGTGCCACAAAATCCCCAATATGAATCGGCCGATTATAACACGATGCTTCGCTGCGCAAACCGACCACTGCTTCGGTCTCAACTTGCTCAGTACCAAAAATTGTATTAACTAAATTGCGGACACCAACCTGGCGAATTGTCTCATACTGCCCACGAATCTCCTTAACGAGATCATGCTCGCCCTGCCCCTTCAGCCGAATGATATGTGCCTGTGAACGCAGGCTTGCCGCCAGCCCATCAAACCCCATCACTTCACACAGCGGTGCATAGAACGACTCCGCCTCCAAGACATCCTGCAGTTTGGCAGACTCACGCGATGATGACGGATAACGCATATTATCAAGCAGTTCGCAGGCCTTGATGATCACCGCCTCGATATTGGTCTTATCCAAAAACTTAGCCATCTGCTCGACATCAACAAATGGCTCAACCTGCCGCCATGCTTCAGCCGGCACCAAACCTTCGTAACGATCCGTGATAATCTCTCTGATGCTTTCAGGAATAGTATTAGCCACCTGTAGTCGGTGCTGGCCAGAAGCCTTTTCCGTTGCAATAAAGTCCGCTAGTAGTGACGCCATATATAAACCCTGCTCACACGTCATCCCAGTTCCAGGATTCGTAAATACATCGGCCAGAGCCAAGCCAGCCGCCTGTCGACGCTCCGGCGTGCACTTCTGGCTGTCTCTGTTGTGAAAGCGGTCAACCACGTCATGCAGCAGCACGGCATGAATTGCCTCAGGCGGTAGTTTCAAACCGGCGAATTCCTCGACCAGCTTCATCGTTCGCTCAGCATGCGCCACCAAATCCTCTCGTTCCTTCACGCCTTCACCCCTAAAATACTCCTCAAGTGCCGACTGAAAAGGAAATTCAAGAGATGGACGCTCAAGGTCGATCATTTCTTCGATTTTTTGTGACGCGCTCGGTTCTCGTTGCTCATCGCATGAAGGATATAATTCACTCATAATCCAGTCCGTTGTCAAACTGGGCTATTATAACAGATGAATTAAATTTAGTCAATAAAATAGGTGCCGGCGTCAGGATACGCATTGTACTGTTTCAGCGACATACTCTGGCAATACGCCCCCGCGTCAAAGATCACTAGCTTATCACCAATCTCCGCCTGAGTTAGTCGTCGCGATGCGAGATTTTCTGGGTTGCTGGGTGCCGGTGTCAAGATATCGCCCGTCTCACAGCAGTGCCCCACCACGATGTACTCCTGCTGCTCCTCGCGACCCGACAACACCACCATCTCGTGCTGCGCGCCATACAGCCCTGGCCGCGTGATGTCATTCATGCCAGTATCAAGGCGCAAAAACGTATGACCATCCGCACCAGTATCAACGATATCCACCACCTCTGCTACTAGCACGCCAGCATGAGCCACCAGCCACGTTCCCGGCTCAATTTCTAGGTGTAATTGCCGCCCGGTTTCCTCAGCGAACTGAGCTAGTTTCTGAGAAAACACCTCACAAATTGCTGCCAAATCCGCCTCCTGCTCGTCACCGAATCGATGTACCTTAAAGCCACCGCCAATGTCTAAACTGGTCACATCCGGCAGTCGCCTGACGAGTGCTAGCGCCGCATCCATTGCCTCGCCCCACAACCGCGGATTAGCACCCGAGCCGATGTGAATATGCAGCCGATCAATCGTTATGTTATGACGCCTCGCCAGCTCCAGTGCCTGCTCAGTATACGCGTGCCACAAGCCAAAACTAGAATTAACCCCACCGGTCATCGTCCGATTATTATGCCCCGAGCCCATGCCAGGATTGAGCCGCAGACCAACTGTATTTGGGCGATATGGACTGGCCGCAACCAGCTCTAATTGATGAAGCGACGTCGCCACGTAGCACACGCCAGCCTGGAGCAGTTCATTGAGGTTGTGCGCCGGCTGCTGGCTGGAGAGGCTGATCGTTGGGCCGCTCACTCCTCGTTCGAGTAGCAGCAACGCCTCGTAGCTTGAGCTGGCATCAAATTGCAGCCCCAGCTCATCAAACAGCCGTATAATTTCGGGGTGCGAATTTGCCTTGGCCGCGTAACGCACCGTCAGACCGAACGGCACTTGGCACGCCAGCACCTGCCGGGCCCGCTCCTCTAGTATCCGCCTCGAATACACAAAGCTCGGCGTATCAAGCACTTTGGGCAGTTGATCAATTGGAAACTTCATACCTATCTACTATCTCAGGAATCTGGCCTAATGCTGTCGCCACTGGCCACGCTGGATGCTCTGGCGCCGCAATGCCGTTATATTCTACCGTTTGAATAAATCGCACAGTATCAGGCAGATCACCGCCGATTGGCTTATCATCAACCATCCATACCTCGCCAGTCGGACGCTGCTCGCGGAAATAATCGCCTTTTGGCTGGAGCGTGGTGATAATCTCTACCCCCTCAAGCGATGGACACAGCGCCGCCTTGAACCGCTGGTAATTCGCCGGCCCATAGGTCAAGACATGCACCGTTCCACGCTGCCTGGCCCAGGCTACCAGCTCAGCCACTCCATCGTATTCCATTCGCCCATCAGCTAGCTCTGACTGGAGGAGAAACGCAAACACTGCTTCCTCACCAAGTCCCGCCGCCCGCACATGCGCCGCAAAATCATAATAGTACGCTTTCTCAGTGCGCACATGAAAGTCAGTCCGCCGCGCCAGCTCTACCTCGCTGTTAATGCCAAACTGCCGCCCAAGCAGCCCCCACTCTGCCGCATCCAATTCGCTCGTCCGAAACAAGGTGCGATCAAGATCAAGAACTAACTTCAAGCTCATGAAAAGTAAATCCTCATCAGTTCTCGCGCAATTCTATCGCTGTCGTGACGGATCAGACTACGCAGCGCCGCCAGCGGATCGGCCTTTTTATTATGCTGGCGAACGCCGTTAGCGATCAGGTGCTTACCCGAGGCGTGGTAATGCTTTTTCTTGAGCTCCTCCTCATCCCATTCAACCAAATATTCACCGTTGTGCGCGTATTTATCAAGCAGCTCCTGTGGCGGACGATAATTATTATACAGCACATAATCCATGCTCACCCCAGCAAACCGCTCGATCTCGTCAACAAAATCCGCCACCGTAAAGCCATCGGTCTGCGTCGGCTTGGTCACTAGATTACAGACGTACACCTTCTTAGCCTTGGTCTCAGCCAAAGCCCGCGTCACGCCGCGCACCAGCAGTGCTGGCGCCAAACTACCGTACAATAACCCTGGCGCTACTACCACGAGATCAGCATCCAGAATCGCCTGTCGAGCGTGCGGATTAATCGTTGCTGGCGGGCTGAGTTCCAGCCACGGCCGCTCATCACCTGGAATATTCGTCACCTCAATAGCGTGCTCGCCCTCGACGACTGTGCCGTCACGCAGCCTCAACGATAGCTTGGTATCGTCCAGCGTGATCGGAAACACCCGTCCGTTTACGCCGAGCACCTCGCTGGCCGTCTCGACCGCTTGCGAAAAGCTCCCCGTCATCTTTTCCAGCGCTGCCATGAATAAATTACCAAACGCGTGCCCCTTCATACTACCCTCGTCAAACCGGTAATTGAACAAGTCGCGCACCTTTGGCGAACTGCTCAGCGCCACCAAACATTGCCGCACATCACCCGCCGGCAACACGCCTAGCTCATCGCGCAGCATGCCCGTCGAGCCACCGTCGTCAACCATGTTAACCAGTGCCGTGATACTATGGGTATACTTTTTCAAACCCGACAGCAGCGTGAAACTACCAGTTCCGCCGCCGATTACTACAATTTTTACTCCGAAATATTCTCTATTCAATTCGTATGTCATGCCCGCATTATAGCACTTCAGCGAGCTTAGACCAACGTGCCCTTTGGTAGCGGCCACTCTAAGAACGTCTGATGCTGCGTATTGACAGCGGTCAATATATGGTCAGCCACCTTGGCCGGGTCGTTAAAAAAGGCATAATCATCCGGCCGATGTCCCCGCCAAAACGGTGTTTTCATCGCCCCGGGCAAGAATAGCGCCACGCGAATCGGTAAATGCTGCTCGTCCGCCTGCAAGGCCAAGCTGCGCGCCAGCCCCGCTTGGGCGTGCTTGGTCGCTACATACACCGCTTCGTCCCCGCGAGCTTTGATACTACTGGTTGAGCCGATTACCGTTAGTGTAGAGCGTATCCGCTGCTGCGCCATCCTATGCCAGGCCCACTGCACCAGTGGCAACGGACCAGCGAAATTAACCTCCGCCATCGAGCGCGCATCAGGCTGATCCCCGAAATTACCGCGCCAGCCATAGCCCGCCGCCCAGACAAACTGCTCAATATCATCGCCGCCCAGAATCTGCTCAATCCGCGCCGGCGCTGCCTCTACCTGCTCGGGATAATATACGTCTAGCGAAAATCCTTCGCCGTGCTCCTGGGCGTTATATGTCTTCCCCAGCACCAGCACGCGCTTACCGCTTTCTCTGAGCTGCCTGGCCATCTCCAGTCCAAGCCCACTCGTCCCACCAAGAATAATATGCATGTGGTTATTATAGCAGGAGAAATGATGGACTGTAAAATTCCGAGCGTGGGTGCCTCAAATATCAGAGCGGCGTCCAAGCCGATGAGTCCAGATATATTTATTGACACACCTGCGAGTGACGCTCCAGCCAATCAGCAATCGCATCAATATCGAGATGATCAGTCGCGGCGCGGACGGCGAAATTTTCTAGTTCACCTCGCTGTAATGTAAAATTATACCCATTCACCTCCAGCAAAGTCAGCCCGGCTAGCATTGCCGTCCGCTTATTACCATCAGCGAACGGATGGTCGCCAATAATCCCGCGCATCAACGCCGCTGCCTTGGCAAGTACTGTTGCATATAATTCCTCGCCAAATACTACTTGATGCTGTGTTGACACCGCAGCCTCCAGCCGTCCAACGTCACGCACGCCATCTGCACCGCCGTCTTTGACAAGCACTAGCGCATGAAGCTGCAGAATCTGCTCGAGAGTCAAACTAACCATTAGCGCTTCGCCAAGTGAGAAAAGTCCTCTTTGTATCGCTCAAGGAGCGAATTTGCAACCTTTAACACTTCATCGCCATCAGCCGCCGCCGTCCGCTTGCGTATCGTAACCTCAATTTCGTCACCATCATGAACACCCAGCGCCCGTAGTTGCTTAGCCGGCAACGTCACGCCGCGGCTGGAACCAATCTTGATAATCTTCTGAATTGTAGTGATTGTCATGCAAATATTATAACAAAATTATAATTTTATTGCAATGTATTTCCTCTATTGTACGCCGCAAAAACAAATCTGCCAACGATACACGCTATATATTGCATTATGATAGCTCTTGTCCTCTACATAGCTCCTGCCATTTCATATGTGCCCTATACGCTCGAGCTGGCGCGTCAACCTCGCTTTTCTGAAGCAATAATTCCTCAGGGTCAACGAACATCACTTCATCGCCCTCTTCACCTGGTATAAAATCAAAGTTCTCCGGCCAGACGCGGCAATAAAAACAGATTTGATTTACATCAAGCCGCTCGATATACATCTGTTCTGATGCGTCAAACAGCTGATAACGCAAATCGCCCTTGTAGCCAACTTCTTCGAGCAGCTCACGTTTCAGCGACGACTCAATCGTCTCGCCAAAATCCATGCCACCACCCGGCAAATCCCAATACGTCCGATCAATTTCCCTGACGACCAAAATCTGCCCAGCGTCGTTGTAAATCAAGGCTTTGAGCGAGATGCGATACAGACAATCCAGATGATCCGTTCCATCTAAATTCTGCGTAATGATGTGTCCTTTGGTGATTTTTGTCATGAGAGTCATTGTACTACACCTGAGCGCTAAATGGCTGATACCATTTCACCTACAGTATATTCTGTCTTTCCAATATCCATGATTAACTGCTCATTGAGTGTTAACACGTTGGGAATTATCTAATTGTGATACTCTTTTATTTTATGTTCATATTCATTCAAAAGATTCTTTGAATAAATTTTTTCCTTTTTTGAATTTCTAACTTCTTTCCAAAGAATAGAAGCCACTTTTAATTTGTTCGAATAGTTGCGGCTATTTTCATCTGCACAGAAATCCTTTAAAAATTGATTCCATTGACAAACTGAATTATCATACTTGGCATAATCCGACTCTCCATAATAAACTTTCAGCATATCTTGAATGGTAAAACTCAAATCATTTTCTCTCTTTACTTTTCTCCAAGCGGTAGCCATATCGGCAGTAAATTTAAAAGGTGTAATACCTGTTACGGCGGAGAAATATTCTCTGAATTTTGCATTAAAAGAAAAACCACATTCAATTAATGGCGTATCTAAAGTAATAGTTTCAACTTGCTTCTTTTCGTTTTTTATTGGTGATTTTTTAATTAAATTACCTTTAAAGTACTGTTCAATAATGTAATTGAGTTCTTGTTTTGTACCTCTATATTCTAATCCTAATGACTTACATATCTGTGAAATTTCTTCACGATACCAATAGTATTTATTAAACTCGTCAAACGATGTAATTTTATCAAACTCAGGTCTACTTTTTGTCAATATTGTAGCTCCTTAAACCCAATTTACTTTTTCATCTCTAGTATCTATAGCTCCTCAACCTTCACTCGCCTCTGCTCCGTCGTATCCCGCTCACGCACGGTGACGGTGTCGTCCTCAAGCGTCTGGAAGTCGATGACCACGCAGTACGGCGTGCCGATTTCGTCTTGGCGGCGGTAGCGTTTGCCGATGTTGCCGTTGTCGTCCCACATCACCCGGCCTGGGTTGGCTTTGGCGAGCTGGGCGTAGACTTCGCGGGCTTTTTCTACCAGTTCTGGCTTGTTCTTGAGCAGCGGCGAGACGGCAAATTTAACCGGCGCCAAATGCTCTGGCAGTGCCAAATACACCCGCTTTTCACCGTTTTGCTCATCCTCACGGTACGCGCCCGACAGCACCGCCATCAGCGCCCGCTCTACACCAAACGACGGCTCGATGACATGCGGAACAAATTTTGTGTTCGTTCCCTTGACGGTGTACTCCATGCTCTTGCCACTGGCGCGTTGGATGTTCATCAAGTCAAAATCAGTCCGGTACGCGATGCCCATCAACTCCTCGCAGCCAATTGGATAATCATATTCGATGTCGATCGTCTTTTTGCTATAGTGCGCCCGATCCTCCGCCGGCACGTCCAGCTCGTGGATATGCTCTGGCTTCAAGCCCAGTTCTACCAAAAACGCATGTGTCGCTGTAAGTAGCTCATCAAACGCCTCTTGCCAATGCTCAGGATCAACGAAATATTCAATCTCCATCTGCTCAAACTCGCGGCTGCGGAAGACGAAATCGCGCGGCGCAATCTCATTACGAAACGCCTTGCCCTGCTGAGCGA
>CAUVOB010000004.1:0-59829 GCA_963553465.1 uncultured Candidatus Saccharibacteria bacterium
CACCTGTTCTCATTCCGAACACAGAAGTTAAGCTCCCCAGCGGCGATTATACTGCGAAAGTGGGAAACTAGCACGGTGCCGAATTATAAAAAAGACTTCCGAATAGGGAGTCTTTTTTCGTTTTTGCCAGAGGCGCTTGCGAGTAGCATAAGTATGATATAATGATGAGGAAATGGATAAAAAACAAACAGAACAGCCAGAGTCCCTGAGGTCGGAGCGTAGGGGATTTGTGGCGATGTGTGCGTCTTGGTTAAGGCGGCCAAAATCGTGGGTTATTATTGGTAGCGGTATCGTTGCCTTGGCGGTGATAGTAGTTGGGACGTTATTTGTTATTACAACGCGTGGTAATGTCAGTGTCGAGCGTGTGTCCGATGAAGCCCTGCAGGAAGTTGACCGTCCAGTTCGCCTAAAGTTTAATCAGCAACTGGGCGAAGTAAAACCGAAGATTACACCAGAAGTGCGTGGTACGTGGCGCGAAAAGCGACAGTTGTTCGGCGTTTTTGAGATGGAGTTTACGCCCGACCAGCCACTGGCAGCTGATACAAATTACACCGTGGCGTTCCCGGGGGCGAGACGTTCGCTGTTTGGTAATGCAACAATCCATGATGTATCGTTCAAGACGCAAAAAGCACCACGAGTGGATACGACATCACTGGACGGCAAAGAAGTAATCGCAATGGATCAGGCGTTGACGGTGCGTTTAGGCTCACGGGCGAGTAAATTGCGCGATCTAGAATTGACGGCTGAACCAGCGCTTGAGCTGAAGCGTGAGTCGTCTGATGATCAAATATTTTCATGGAAATATGCCGGCCTATTAGCACCTGATACACAGTACACCTTCAAATTATACGATAAAGCCCAGAAGGAAGAGCTAAAACGTTTTACGGTGAAAAGTGCGCCGCTACCAGCGATTGGTTCACCGATTAAAGAGTATTCGGTGACGCCATCAGACGAATTGAAGTTGACATTTCAGGAAGCAATTGATGCAAAGGATCGGCCAAATATAGCGGTTGATACGGCTGGTAATGGTTCGTGGCGGAGCGATACCGAGTACGTATTCAAGGCGGATAAATTGGAGCCAGGTAAAACGTACACATACGCCATTCCTAAAGGCTTGCGGACAGCTCGTGGGGGTGTTCTTGTTGAGGAAGTAAAAAAGACATTCACCACTAATGGGCACGTGCGTGGTGTGGGGGCGTCCCCGTGGCGAACCACTGTTGATCAAGCGGCGCAGGATGTACGGATAACCTTTGATCAGGCGGTTGACCACAAGAGTGCTCAGGATCGCCTCAGGGTTTCATCTGGTACAGTTCAGAGTATTTCCTGGCGTGGCAATACGATGGTTGCTCGGGTGGTCAATATGGGCTTTCAGCGGCAAGTTCAGGTTTGGGTAGAGCCGGGCGTGCAGCCAGTATTTGGACTGCCGAGTGTAGAGCGAATTGCAACGTCGTTCACAACTAATTCACGGGTCGTCAAACTCAATAACGTACCATTCTATCGTCAGGCGTACGCCCAAAGCTGCGAAGCGGCCTCGCTGCGTATGGCCTTGGCATATCGTGGCGTACATGATAATGATTGGAACATTTTGCAGCGTTTTGGGTACCGTCCACGACCACGAGACAAGGCGACAAATGAGTGGGACGATCCGAATGCGCAGTTTGTGGGCGACGTAAACGGTAACCAAGGTGCGGGAACGGGCTGGGGTGTATACGCTGGTCCGGTGGCGCGGGCGGCTGGTCAGTATGGTCGCAGGACGTCAGTGGCATATGGTGCCAATGCGAATTTCGTAGCGCAGCAAATTCACAATGGTAATCCAGTCATCGCGTGGGGTGTGTGGCGGATTGGTGCAAAAATTGATAGTTGGAGAACGCCGTCAGGCCGGACGGTCAGTGGGCCGATACCGATGCACGTACGCCTCATTGTTGGGGTTCGCGGTGAGCCGCACGATCCGCTCGGGTTCTATGTTAATGACCCGATCTTAGGACAGCTCTATTGGACAAGAGCACAGTTTGTGGCGATGACAGCTGGTGCTGGACCGGCGGCGCAGCTGTTGGCGGTGCATTAATCGGTACTGAAGTGAGGATGGCATAGCCGGACCCCGCGTCTTTTAGCTTTATAGACACGGCTTTGTAGTCGGAAAGTTGAAGGTGGGTATACGTATTTTTCTCGTCGTCGGGGTAATTTTCGATTTAGACAATTTTAGCTATTGGCGAAATTGCTTTCACAATCAAAAACCACCCATCTCGCAGAAAGGGTGGTTTTTGAGTGGTGGAACTCATCATTTCTAAGCCCCAACAGGTGCCGTCACAAGGTGTGACAGATCTCATTATAGCGAAGTAAATCGCTGATTGCAATATTTTATTCACAATAAAAATAGCTTATGTAAATGTTGACAAAGTATGAGCAGTATGATAATATGCATACATAACACATATCATGTGTGATATATAAAGGCGAGGGTTTCCATAGTAAATGATGTGGAAATCTTTTTAATTAGGGAGGAAAACTCACATGGCAGGTACAAAAATTGGCGGTATGAAAGCGGCAGCGAAAAACTTAGCACGTGACCCAGACTTTTATGCCAAGATCGGCGCGAAGGGCGGTCGGAACGGACGGACCGGTGGCTTTGCGGCAAACCCAGCTCTGGCGCGGATCGCTGGTGCTAAAGGTGGTCGCATTTCTCGTCGGCGTAAGGCAACGACGATGGCCACGACAACCGTTAATCCGACAACGACGGTATCAACAGTGCAGGCAACGGCTCAAGACGACGTGACGCTGGCCGCGTAGCCAAACTGCTTAAAATGATGCGGTAGCCCTCTTTTCGTAGAGGGCTATTTGCGGTAGCGGCGGAGTTCGCAGGATCGAGCTTCGTTGACGCGCCAGTTGCTAGCGCAGTGGAGACAGCGATAGTGGTGCTTGGCGATTTCTATGCCGACAGCGCTGCATGTTGGGCACGTGCTGCGGGCGTGTAGCCACCTGCGGTAGCTATCAAGTGCATCCTGAACGACGTCGTCATTCATGGCTAGAGTAATGTTATAGTGCGGAGCTAAGTGATGGACAGCTAGCTCCCAGGCTTGGCGTTCCATAGCGATGAGGTCAATGTCACGAGTATAGTGATGATGGCCCAGGATGGCGTGGGCGGTTTCGTGGAGCAGCTGGGCGGTAGCAGCTGGTGACGCCTCGTTGATATAAGTGATAGTCCGTGAATGGTGTGACCACGAAAAAATATCGCCAGCCTGGAACTGATACTCTGGGTAGTCGCTGGCCAGCTGCTTAACGATGGGCGATAGTGTTATCGTAGCAACCATAGAGCACAGACTCCTCGGGGTGCGCTGCACCAACGATGTGCGGGCAGGTGATAAATGACGGTAGTTTCTCGGTGATAAGTCCGGCTAGTGACGCAGAGAATTTATCGGTGTAGCGGCCGATACCGCCGCCGATAACGATAACATTTGGCTGAATAGCAGCGATCAGTGCCTGCAGTCCTAGGCTGAGTCTCTTGGCAGCCTCAAACCAAGCTTCGGGCGGTGTTGCGTCCGATAATTCACCAAACTGTTGACTGAGCGCTCGTCCGGAAGCGAGGTTTTCCCACGAATCGATGGTTGACTGATATGCGATTTGCATATGACCGGCTTCGCTGCTGCGTAGGCTGGGGTGGAGTGTGCCGTTGAGGATAATGCTGGTGCCGATGCCTGTGCCGATAGTGACGTAGAGGCCGCAGGCTGGTTGTGGTTCAAGGCGACGTATGCTGGCGAGGCCGGCGAGGTTGGCGTCATTTTCGAGGATGATTTGGGCGTCGGGAAAGTGCTCGGCTAGGAGGTCGCGGATGGGCACCTCGCACCAGCCGAGGTTAATGCAATATGTAGCGACACCGTCAGTGACGGTGCCGGGTAGACCGATCGAGATGTCTGTAACAGGTGTGCCCTCGGCGATCACGGTGATGGTGTCAACGACTTGTTTGATATACGCCGTAATGTCTGTTGGGGTGGCAAACCGAGTTGTTGTCTCTAGTGTGCCGTTGTCGGTAAATCGTCCGACTAATGTTTTTGTGCCTCCAGTATCAATCGCAATAATCATGAAGCTAGTATACCCCTTTACGAGAGCGGTGACAATATGGTACAGTAAGTATTAGTAACATCAGGGAGATAATAGTATGAAGCAGAACCGCCAGCGAGGATATGTTGTAATCTACGTGATTGTAGGGGTTATTTTGGCGGCGATCGCTTTGGCAACGTTATACGGATTGCGACAATTATCAGCACAGAACCAGGCCGCCTCATCGACGGAAAATGCTGCGACGAGTGAGCAGCAAAAAGAGACGAATAACACGAAGCCTGACGATAAATCGGCCGACAAAAAGAAGAACGAGAAGAGCGATGAGAAAAAAGACACTTCTTCGGCTGAGTCAAATAAGTCCGCGCAGCAGCAGCCTCAACAACACGCGCAGAATCAACCAACGCCGCCAGCTCAAAACAATAGCCGTGAGTCATCCCGCCTGCCGGCAACCGGGCCAGCTGACTCGTTGGCAGTTGGCTTTGTGCTGGGGCTAGTTGTGGCTGCGGGCTTTGCTTATCGTCGGTCAATGTTGGTAGTTTAACTTCCTTCTCTTTACTCGGGGCACTATCTACGATATAATAAAACGAGATCCCCAAGAGGTAGCTGTTTTGGCAGGCCACTTGGATAAGAATATTAACGTAATATGGGAGTCTATTTGGACGTATGGCAAATCCATTGACCATGGACGATCTGCTTGCTCAGGCGAGCGACTCCGTGAAGCAACTAACCACAGGTGAGGTTGTGCACGGAACTATTTTATCAATAAAGAAACACGAAGTTCTGATTGATCTGGGGCCTTTGGGCGTTGGCCTGGTGCCACGCCGTGAGGTAAGTATGTCGAACAATTACGCAGAAGGCGACGAGGTAACTGCGAGTGTTGTCGAGGTTGAGCTGGACAACGGTTATTCACTGCTCAGTATGCGTAAAGCGGCGCGCGATCGTGGTTGGGACGAGGTTGCAGCCAAATTGGAGAGTGGTGAAATTGTAACAGTGACGCCGTATGACGCCAATCGTGGCGGTCTGTTGGCTGAATATGAAGGGGTGCGCGGCTTCTTGCCAGTATCGCAGCTATCGGCTGAACATTATCCACGGGTCGGTTCAAGCGACAAGGATGAGATCTTGCAGCGGCTTAATACGCTAGTTAATAAAGAGATCCGCGTACGGATTCTGGATGCTGATCGCAAGGCGAACAAGCTCATCTTTTCTGAAAAGGAGGCCATCAAAGAAGGCCTGGCGGAGCGGTTTGAGAAGTTGTCAGTTGGTGATACCGTCAAGGGTATCGTGACTGGCGTGGTGGACTTTGGCGTATTTGTGAATGTTGAGGGAATTGAGGGACTGATTCACATCTCAGAAATTAGCTGGGAGCGGGTCAATAATCCGAGCGATTACGTTAAGGTTGGCCAGACCGTAGAAGCAAAGATTATCGCCATTGATAAGGAGCGCCTCAGCTTGAGTATGAAGCAACTGACGAAGGATCCATGGCTCGATGAGGTGGAGCAATTTAAGCCAGGCGAGGACGTCGAAGGCACAGTCACGCGGATTACGCCGTTTGGTGCGTTTGTACAGTTGAGTCCGGCCGTCGAGGCTCTCGTTCATGTTTCGGAGCTGGGTGGCGATGGGACTGACCCGGAGAAAGTCTTTACGCTGAATGAGCGCAAGACCTTTACCGTGCTCGAAATTGATAAAGATAATCGCAAGATTTCGCTGTCGCTGGCTGGCGGCAAGAAAAAATAGCCTATAGAAAAAGAGTAATGTAAACAGTTCGCCGAGGTGTCACGCCGGCGATGAAAGGAGCACGAGCAGATGACAGAAAAGATTGTCGCAATTGCAGATTCAGTAACCGTCGGAGAGCTCGCTACCACCTTGAATCTACCGGTTACGACGCTCATCGGCGAGCTGTTTAAGAATGGTATCGCGGCGACGATTAATCAGCGGCTGGACTTTGAAACAGCATCAATTATTGTTGAAGAGCTGGGCCTTGAGGTGACGCTCAAGAAAAAGGAGGCGGCCGTTGGTCATGCGCGTGTGGAGCATACACTGTCGGAAAGGGCAGTACCGCGCCCACCGATTGTGGCGGTGATGGGGCATGTTGATCACGGCAAGACGAGCTTGTTGGATGCGATTTTGGGTAACAAGACTGCTGCAGGCGAAGCCGGTGGCATTACGCAGCACATTAGCGCCTACCAAACGAAGCGCAACGGGCGGATGATTACACTGCTCGACACACCAGGGCACGAGGCGTTTGCAGCATTACGCCAACACGGCGCGGTACTGACTGACGTGGTGATCATCGTAGTGGCGGCGGACGACGGCGTCAAGCCGCAGACGGTCGAGGCGATTCGGTTTGCCCGTTCGGCTAACGCCAAAATCGTGGTAGCAATCAACAAAATTGATAAAGATACCGCCAATCCACAGCTGGTAAAAACGCAACTGGCATCTGAGCACGGCCTCAATCCTGAGGAGTGGGGCGGCGACACGGTGATGGTGGAGGTCAGCGCTAAAACTGGCCAGAATTTGGATAAGCTGCTGGATATGGTGCTACTGGTGGCAGACATGGAAGATCTGCGGGCGGATGAGGATGTTCCGGCAGAGGGCTTGGTGATTGAGGCGCACATGGAAACCGGGCGCGGCGCAGTGGTTGGGCTACTCGTCGAGCACGGTCAGCTGAAGCCAGCACATTATCTGGTGGCCGGCACGGCGTACGGTCGAGTGCGGACAATGTCGGATTTTCGTGGTCAGACGATGAAGATGGCCGGCCCGAGCACACCGGTTAACGTAACTGGATTTAAGGAGCTGCCGCAGTTTGGGGATAGTTTTCGGCTGGCTAAAAACGAGAAAGAAGCACGGCACTTGGCGCAGGCAGCGCGCCTAGAGCAGGAAAAAATGGCCGCTAGCACCAATGTCACCAGCTCGGATATTTTGAAAATGATGAGTCAGCAGCATGACGCTGAGTCGTTCAATGTTCTCGTCAAGGCTGATGTTCAGGGGTCGCTCATATCGGTGATTGATAGCCTGAAATTGATTGATACGGGCGGCTTGGTGGATCTACATGTCATCGGTAGTGGGGTTGGTAATATTTCAGAAAATGATATTCATCTGGCAGTTGGCGAGAATACGGTTATTTATGGCTTTAATGTCGATCTGCCACCAGCGGTGAAACGCCTGGCAGCGCGTGAGCATGTTGAGGTGCGGCTGTATCGAGTGATTTATGAGCTACTTGATAATGCCAAGCAATCCATGGAGGCGCTACTGGCCCCAGAGGTCGTCGAGACTGAGGTCGGCCGGCTGAGTGTTAAGGGCGTGTTCCGAACGGTGCGCGAAGAGGTGATCGCTGGTGGTGAAATGATGACGGGCAAGGTTCATAAGGGCCTGTTGGCGCGCCTGAAGCGTGGCGATGAGCAGATTGCCGAGGTTGAAGTATCATCCGTCCAGCGTCAACATCAGGAAGCCAAAGAGGTGTTTGAGGGTGAAATGTGTGGACTTAGTCTCAAAACTACGCGAAAAGTTGTTGTCGAGGAAGGTGACACGCTGGAGTTCTTTACACGGGAGCTGGTGAAGAAGACGTTGTAGGACAATATCTATCATATTTCTGTCCGACGGGCAGCAAGCTATTGACTTTCCCCCCTAAATCTGCTACCATTCAAAACATAAGCTAGTCGGTAGCAAAAATGCCGACCATCGTATCCCTCAGAAAGGAACCACCACAATGCCCCAAAACCCAAACCGCTTGCCAACATCCTCCCCTGAGTCTCTCGGCCCAGAGGCTGCAACCTCCTCGTCATATTCCCCAGACTTAGACGATCGATTCAAAGGAAAGCTTAATGCCAGTGACCTCGACGCCGAAGCACTCTTTGATCCAGCCCGACGAAAGCAACTGGAAGAAGCTCAACTCGCACGAGATGACTGGGAAGCCTATCTCAACCAACGCCCCGACGAATACGGCAAAGATCCAAATGGCAACCTACTTCCATCCGAAGAAGACCTCTACGACCGAACCCTCAACGAAGCACGCCGTGAGCGTGAGGCCACGAGTCTCACTGACCTCGCAACCGCTGCCGGAGAAGCCCTTGCTCGTGGCGACAAGACTATGGCTGATGATCTCCAAGACGAGATCCTCCAAAGACTTATTGACCGAGCCGAAACCTACGATCTAAGCCAAGAAGCCATTGACCAACGTATCCGTCAGCTTACTAAGATCATGGATAACGCCGAAAATGTCGCTAAAGAAAAAGCCACCAAAGCAGCCAGCCAGCGAACTCTTTCTTTCCCGGCCATGCCTCAAGCCCCAGAGTCTGCCCCGGCGGCACAGTCCGAGCCAACCCAGACCGTGCCAACAGCTCCGGTGAAGCCGGTGCGGGGGCCAGAGGGGGCTTCAGGTAGTGAAGGGGAAGGGTCTGGAAAAAAAGAGTTGATGAATGAAGCCGTTGGCTTTATGCGCGACGCGCAAGCAGTTATTAGCAACCCAAATATTGATCCCGTAAGCAAAGCTGCACTGATGCGTGAAGTGCGACAGCTGATGAAGGGTCTAAACGACGCTCTTGACAGTTCGGCTACTGATCCATTGAAGGCTGGCGAGCGACCAGCACCGGCGACCAGTGAGAGCGGCGGTGGTCAAGGCGGGCCGGAGAGCGCAGGTGAGCCATCCGAGGAGGAGCAGAGAATCAAGATGCTGAAGGATCACCGCGGTCGATTAGAGGCCCGGCGACGTGCTTTGCAGAAAGAGTATGATGATCTTAAAGATAAGAAAAGTGAAAAGGGGCGTCGGCTGCTACATCGTATTGGAATAGTAGACGGTATGATTGATAAGATTAATAAGCAGCTTGATATATTTGGCGGCGGTGCTTCAGGCGGACCGGATAATAGTGAGCAATCACGACGGTCTAGCGCTGTGAAGCCAGAAGTATCTTTGAATGATAGTGCTAGAGAGGGTCGCTTGACGACAGCCGCCGAGGTCAAGAAACTGAGAGAAGCTTACGAGCAAGAGTATAAAAAGCATGAAGCATTTCTGAAGAGTTATAAAGAAGATACCTCTAAATATGAGCTGATATGGTGGTTCAGTGGAGTGCGTGATGTTATTGCCGGCCTCGAGGAGGCGGAGGAGAAACTTAACAAGCCCTCCTTGTCAGAGCAAGTGAGAAAGTTTTATCTATCAAAAGAAAAGAAGTTACTTGGTGAGTTTGCATGGTGGCAGAATAATAAGCCACCGCGCCTGACTATTGATAGAGATGGTGAAGCAGCCAAACTAGATCCAGGGCGAGAAGGCGATGACCCAAAGCAGAAGCAACAGGGGAGTGACCTTGAGTTGAAGAATGGCTCGGAAAAAAAGGGAGCAGCCAGTATAAGGAAGATATTTGGCTGGGGGGCCATCCGGTACGGCATTAATGAGCCGTATAATAACGAGCTATCTAGCAAATAAAACAAATGCAGGAAAGAGGTGAGAGTGCCGCAGGGCAAAAGCGCAGGTTTTGTAGAGAGGTAGGCATATCGAGTGAGATCTTTAGTGGCTATGGGTCGGGTCTCTTGGCTGCAATCGCTAGTGAGTTGGTATAAACATGAAGAATTGATATAATAGACAAAAGAGCAGTGAAGCAAAGGAGACGATATGTTCCAACTAGACGATAATTTTTTGAAAGAATTAGGACTAGATCAGCTGCCGGATGAGCAGAAGAAGCCGTTTTTGCAGCATATTTATAGCGAGTTGGAGCTACGAGTCGGCGAGCGGCTGAGTCAGGGGATGAGCGACGCGCAGCTGGATGAGTTTGCGAACATTATTGACAAGGCGCCGGGCGCGGTAGATGAGTTTCTCGCCAAACATGCGCCAAATTACCAGCAGGAGCCGATGTTCCAGCGGCTGGTGCAAGCGACCAAGGCTGATCCGAATAATCCTGGTCTAAAAGATGAGTTTGCGGCGACGAAGTGGCTAGAGGTAAATCGGCCTGATTATCGCGACGTGGTGGCGGCAACAATGGACGAGCTGAAGAAGGAGATTATAACTAACCGCGAGGCTATTTTAGGCGGTATGGGTGCATCCTCGGCGTCGGGACAAGCTTAGAACGACTTTTAGCTACCTTATAGCCCATGAACTTAGCCTTGATGGCCGCGGAGAAACGCCTCTGCGGTCATTTGTTTGCCGCTCGGGGCGATCAGCTCGAGGATGGCTACGTATCGTCCGTCACAGCATTTGACGCTCAGCGGCGATTCTGGGGCGTCTGAGGCGCGAGTTTTGGTGATAATGAGTTCACGGTCATGAATGCGCAGACGACTACGTGGAAAGCCGAGATATGCCCGCACATGGGCATCGGCGGCGGCTGCGGTCATTGCCGTCGGATCAATGAGTGACATGTCCTTGGAGAGCAGCTGGCAATACGTGGCATCGGCGTCGTTTTGCGGGGTCGGCTGAAGCGTACCGGCAAGGATGCTTGGCAGCGTGCGTACGAGTAGGTTGCTGCCGGCAGCAAACAGTTCATCATATAGCTGTAGTTTGGTTTCAGTGCCGGTGAGCGGGTGACGGTGTTGGGTGTAAATTGGGCCAGCGTCCATCTGGGCGTCAAGTTGCATAATGGAGATGCCGGTTTCTGAGTCTTGGTGTGCGATAGTGGCCTCAATGGGCGAAGGGCCACGCCATTTTGGCAGTAGCGAGGGATGGAGATTGATAATGCCGGGAGTGAAGAGGCCAATGATTGACTGGGGGATAATTTTGCCATAAGCGACGAGGACGCCGGCGACGGGCTGAAGGGCGGTGATATCGGGGATAATGTCGCGGAGTTTGTTGGGCTGCCAGACGAGGATGCCATGTTGGCGGGCAAAGGTCTTGACTGGTGGTTCGGTAAGCTTATGGCCGCGGCCGCTACGCATATCGGGTTTGGTGATGACGGCGCGAATGGGAAATCCTGCCTCGTAGAGTGCCTTAAGGGTAATCAGACTGTACGCTTCGGTGCCGAAAAAGATGATTGGCGGCATGTTAGTCCCACAACTGAGCATTATCTTTGATGTCGACTTCGTAATCAAGCGGCTGCAATTCGCCGGAATCATCAAGCGTGTAAAAAGCATCGTGCTGGTCACGGATATGGTCGATAAAGACGACGCCATTGGTGTGATCAATCTCGTGCTGGATGACACGGGCCAGGAAGCCTTCGGCCTTGAGGCGAATCTCGTTGCCATCGAGATCAAGGGCCTTGACACGGATTTTAGAATGGCGGGGAACTTTGCCGTAGACATGCTTGACGCTGAGGCAGCCTTCGAAATCGGCGACAATTTCTCCCTCGTATTTGACAATTTCGGGGTTGATCAGGGTAGTGAATTCGCGAGTAGCTTTGTCGTCAAAGTCGCTGCGGACGATGATGACGCGCTCGAGGCGATCAACCTGGATGGCGGCGAGGGCAGCGCTGATTTCATGAGGGCGAGAATCTTCCCAGTCAAGAGCGGCCGCGATCATATCGGCTGATAACTGGCGCACCTCGTCGGTGATGACGTGAATTTTAGCTGATTTTTGGCGGAGATGCGGATTGGGTAGGGCAATGATGTCGTCTTTAGTCATTGTGATTATTATAGCACAGGTGGTTAGAGGAGGCTGGTCGGGTCGAGCTCAGCCTGCCAATGAGCGGGTGGTACGAGATCAAGGAGACTGACGAGGTCGCTGCGGTGGGGGCTTTTGAGAATGAGCTGCCAGCGGTACGTGTCGCGGACTCGTTCATAAAATGCCGGTGTTGGGCCGAGGATGCGTACGTCGGCCGGGGCGGCTGCCCGCAGTGTCTGGGCGAGCTTTTTGGCGTTGCGGATGGCGGCAGCTTCGGTTTTGTAGACGCAGGTTAATTTGAGGAGATAGACGAACGGTGGAAAGTCAGTGGCACGTCGCCTCGCGATAGTGCGGGTGTAAAAATCAGCGTAGTTTTGGGCAAGCCCGTCGCGGATAGCAGGATGATCCGGCTGAAAGGTCTGGACGATGACGTCGGTGGCGTGATGGGAGCGGCCAACACGACCAACGACTTGGGCGAGGAGTTGAAAGGTGCGCTCGCTTGAGGAAAAGTCAGGCAGCGTCAATCCAGCGTCAGCTTGGACGACACCAACAGTGCGTAGGTGTGGCAGGTCGAGGCCCTTGGCGATAACCTGGGTGCCGATGATGATGTCAATTGAGCCGTTTTTGAGCTCATCGTAGCGCTTATCAGCTGCGTCGTTGGTACTTGTATCGCCATCAAAGCGGGCGATGGTGCTGGTGGGAAAGAGCTTGCGTAATTCTGCCTCGATGCGCTTGGTGCCGAGGCCTTTATGGATGATATCGGCATGATGGCACTCGGGACAGCTGGTAGGGACGGGCGCTCTGAAGCCACAGATATGACAGAGGAGCTGGTGCTGGTCGGCGTGTAGTGTGAGCGGCACGAAGCAGCGCGGACAGCCAGCGTTCCAGCCGCATTGTTCGCATAGGGTGATAGCGGCGGTGCCGCGACGATTGTGAAAGATGAGGGCTTGATGGCCGTCATTCAGCGAGTTGGTGATAGCCGCGAGTAGTTGATCAGAGAGAAAGAAATGCTGAGTAAAGTTTGTGCGCTTGGTCATATCAACCAGCGAGATGCGTGGCTTGACGGCGTCTGAACGGGCGGGCGTGGGCATAGCGATGATAGGCCGGCCAGCAGTTTTTGCCAGAAAATAATCGCTGATCGTAGGGGTGGCACTGCCGAGGACGAGCTTGGCTTCGTGCTGGCGAGCGAGAATGGCCGCAGTACGCAGCGCTGAGTAGCGGGGCGATTGCTCCTGCTTGAAGCTGGGTTCGTGGCATTCATCAATGACGACGAGCCCCAGCTGCTGGACGGGCATGAACAGGGCCGATCGAGGGCCAATGACGATGAGTGGCTCGCGTGAATTGATAACATGTTGCCAAGTCACGTGCCGTTCAGCCTCGGTCTGGCGCGAGTGGGTGAGGATAATATTATCGAAATACCTCGCAAATTCGGTAACGAGCTGTGAGGTGAGGGCGATTTCTGGCACCAGAATAATTGACGACAAGCCCTCGTCCATCAGCCGCCGGGCGAGCTCAATATAGACACGTGTTTTGCCAGATCCAGTCACGCCATGTAGCAGGGCGCTACCAGGAAGCATGTCGTCAATGGTGGTGATGGCGGCTCTCTGGTCGGGCGTGAGGGCTGTCATCGGTGGTCGTGAGGCCTGCGGACTGGTGGCGTGTGAGGATATGTGGCGGCGTTTTTTCGTCAGGCCACGTGGTAGAATGGTCTGCCAGACGGTTGCGAGATGCGTATGATAATAGCTACTCATCCACAGAGCCGTCTGGATGAGCGGTAGCGGGATAGGGGCGTCATCTAAAATCTGGTTCACTTCTTTAACTGTAAACTCAGGCTTAACGACTGCTGACATGATGATACCAACGCAATGAGCCGAGCCAACTTCTATAACGACCAGCGCACCGACTGGCAGCTGCTCAGGGTGTGCATAGGTAAACGAGTGCGCATCGGCACGAATGATCTTGATCGGTGATACCAAATAGTAGTGCATGTCTTGCTTTATTATACCGCGCTGGCTGGTTGAATATAATCACGAGCGTTTTAGGGTGTAAGCACGTATGTTGGGGTGTAGGGTATATAATTGTCGAAAAAAGCTTGTCGGGTGTTGTAAAATTGTGATACACTGAGTGGTAACGAAAGGGAATATGGGGAGAGAATGCTTGACATTTTTATTACATCACGAGTGAGACGCAAAATCGTAGTTGTGTATGCCAAGTATCCTGATTTTCATACGCATGTTCGGGGGCTAGCCAAGCTGATCAAGGAAGATCCTGGTAATATTCAGCGCGAGCTTAAGCGGCTAGAGAAAGTTGGTTTCCTGAGGAGTGAGAAGCAGGGCAATTCGCGGGCATACTTTACAAACAAGCAGTTCCCGATTTTCAAGGAATTACAGAGTATGGTGATTAAGTCGCAGCAACATGCGGCCCGGCCGAAGCGCGGCTCGGTTGATAGAGATTGATGACCTTATTTGAGCGGATTTTGACTGCGCGGGGCTTGACGACGCGGGCAGCGCGTGAGGCTTTTTTGCAGCCGGATTATGCGGCAGTGAAACATGATCCGTTTTTGCTGCCAGACATGAAAAAGGCAGTGACGCGGTTGAAACAGGCGCGGGAGCAGGGCGAAAAAATCGTCATTTACGGCGATTATGACATTGACGGACTGAGCGCTACGGCGCTGCTGCTGGATGCCTTTGGTAAGTTTGGCTTTGAGAGCGTTGATGCTTTCATTCCAAACCGGTTTGTTGAGGGTTATGGCATGACTATGGGCGCGGTAGACAAGGTGCGCGACATGGGCGCAGATTTAATTGTGACAGTCGATACCGGCAGTTTGTGTCATGCGGAGATTGCCTATGCCACCAGCCTAGGGATTGATACGGTGGTGACGGATCATCACAACGTGGCCGAAATGCCGCCACCGAGTGTGGCAGCGGTGAATCCGAAATTTCCAGGACATACTTATCCATTTCGTGATTTGTGCGGCGCAGGTGTGGCATTTAAGTTGGTGCAGGCGCTGCAGACTGAACTGGATGGACTGCCTGACGGCTATGAAAAATGGCTGCTCGATTTGGTGGCAATGGGGACGGTGTGCGATATCGTGACGTTGGCGGATGAAAATAGGGCGAATGTCTATTGGGGTTTGGAGGTGTTGAAAAAACAACAACGTCCAGGATTGAAAGCGTTGATGGCGGTGGCGGGTGTTGAGCCGGATCAGGTCAATGCTAGACATTTGGGGTTTGGTTTGGGTCCGCGAATGAATGCAGCGGGTCGGCTGGAAACGGCGCAGCACGCGCTAGATATGCTGACAGCGTGCGACGGGCTGGCGGCGCTGGAGGCAAGTGAGAAGTTGGAGGAGTTAAATACTAAGCGGCGCGGTATTCAGGATGTGATTTTTGAGGAAGCGTGTCGGCAAGCTGAGGAGCTGGCTGATGATCGAGTGCTGGTGGTCAGTAGTGGCGGTTGGAACCACGGTGTCATCGGCATTGTAGCGTCGAAATTGGTGGAGAAATATAAAAAGCCGGTGTTTATCATTGGCGAGCGCGGCGAGGAATCGACGGGTTCGGCGCGCAGTTTTGGTGATTTTTCAGCGGCAGATGCAGTGAGGGCGGCGGACGATATTATTATCAAAGGCGGCGGGCACGGAGCGGCGGCTGGCGTAACGTTGGAGACTGAGAAAATTGGCGATTTTCGTCGTCGCGTTAATGAGTTTTATGATTCGCTGCAACTCACAAACCAAGAGCGATATTTGTTGCCGCGGGCTGATGTGGAAATTGATGATTTTTCGGAAATTGACGAGGAATTGGTGGCAAATCTGGCGAAAATGGAGCCATTTGGCAATGGTAATCCCGAGCCTGTGGTAAAAATCACTACAGCGATCGTACTAAGCGCACGACGAATGGGCGCGGACGGGCAGCACGTTAAATTAGCGCTGCGTGATAAAAATGGTACAGTACTGCAGATGTTAGCGTTCAGCGCGCCAGAGGAATTTTTCCGCGAGCCGGGCGACGAGGTGGTGGCGTGGTTCCAGCCGACCATCAACGAATGGCAGGGAGCGCGGACAGTTGAGGGGCGGTTGCTACACGTAAGTAGTGCAGAATAATTACAGCATAGGTGTCAGTAGCCACCGTATGGTTGATTTATATCAATTTATGTAATATAACAAAAGTCAGTTTGAGAGATAATCTACACTGGAGCATTGCGCATATGAGTGAAGCAACTAAAATAACACCGGACTATGGCTTTGACGAAGGTCTTCGTCTACAGCGGGTCGCTCATATATTGCCCGCATCAGAGAACGCTGAGAATAGGTTGTTTAGTGGTGACGTAACAGTTCAAATACCGTCAAAACGGATTGAAGAGCTGGAGGTCAATCCATGGGTTGATATAAACAGTGATAGGAAAGAAAAAGTTATTAAGCAGTTGAAAAGCCCACGTTATATTCGTGGCTTGGGTGGTATTGGAATCGAGGTCGCGATAATCGGTGACCCTAATGCAGAAGAGCTTCAGGCTGTGTATTATGGCTGGGGTGGTGCTTTTCGTCATCCAAATGCCCAGCGTGAAGCAGTTAATATGGTTTACGCAAATCAAGATGTTGCCTATATGGTGATGAATGGCCCGGGAATTGGCAATTCTGGCATGCTGTCAAAGTCGGTCCAAAAAGAAATCAGGCAGACCGGTAGCTATGTACCAGTAGGTGAATATTATGCAAAGGTGTTGGAGCATGTTGCTCAAGACTATGACGAGGTCAATGTAGCTGGACACTCACTGGGGGCAAGGCAAGCTGCGGGAATAGTCGCGAATATGGAGCCAGGTGCAGTATCGGAGTTACGATTGCATGATCCGACAGGTACACGGGATATGAGTCTGGGTGGTATTGCTGTTGGCTTTTTCGGAAAAGAAGGAGCAGAAGACGCTCGGTATGCTAAGGAGTCTGCTTCTCCAACAGCTAAAGAAGCTGGCTTGATACCGCTTGCCGTGGAAGCTCCTCATCTTCGTGATACCGAATATGCAAAGGGCGTTCAGTTTAGCCCGGAGGAGTTGGACCGTCCGTTTGAAGCACCAAAGAATGGTTGGATTCAGTCTTTCTTGGTTGATCCGTCTGGATTGAAACGGAATGCTTTTGAGAGCGACTTTCGAGTGGCGGCTCCAAATGTGCGAAATGCGATCCATGTTTTAGTACCAGAACTGAGCCATCTAAATAAGTGGAAAGATATCCAAATGATAGTTGAGCGTGCACGTAATATACCTAATATTCCAGAAATCAGTCAGTGGAATATCCTTCGTCATACACACGCCAATATGAACCGGCCAGCAAGTTTGGCGGCAATATATTCGGTTGATCTGGAATACTAATTTGTCAAATATTTTCTCATCTGTTATAATGCAAAAAGTATGGTTCAAGTTACACGTAAAGATCAGAAAGAAGCGAACGAGAATGTGATTCGTCGCTTTAATCGCAGGGTGCTGCAGAGCGGTGTCCTTGCACGGGCAAAGTCGGTGATGCGATTTGCCAAGCCGATTTCCAAAGTTGAGCGCCGCAAGAAAGCAATTATTCGCCGCGAGCGCCGGGCCGAGAAAACAGCCAGGATGCGTATGGGGGCAACGCGTTAATGTCGGCGCTAAAAGCGCGTATTGCTGATGAGATAAAAGCCGCTCTTCTAGGGCGGCATCGTTTTCGGGGTGGTGTATTGCGTAATTTGAAGGCGGCAATTCTTAATGAGGAGGTGGCTTTAGGCAAGCGCGACGAAGGTCTAAGTGATACAGAAGTCGAGAAGGTTATTGCCCGCGAAGTCAAAAAGCGCAAAGAAAGTGCCGAATTGTACCGGGCAAATGGCCGGGCGGAATTGGCTGAGCCAGAGGAGAAAGAAGCAGCAATTTTACAGGAATTTTTGCCTAAACAGCTGAGCGAAGACGAGGTTCGGGCAATGGTCGAGGCAGTAGTTGCTGATCTGGGTGCGACGATGCAGCAAATGGGTCAGGTGATTGGCGCGGTGAAGACTAAAGCCGGCAATGCGGCTGACGGCGCCTTGATTGCGAAAATTACCAAAGAAACGTTAGCAAAACAATAACAACACAGAAAAAGGAGTAAAGAATGATCTTATTATTTGGACCGCCGGGAGCTGGTAAAAGTATGCAGGGGCAGATGTTGGCGGCGCGCCAGGGTTGGAAATGGCTGTCGACTGGCGAGATGCTGCGCCGCAGTAATGATCCGGCGGTGATTAATATTTTACGCTCAGGCGAGTTGGTGAGCGATGAATTGATTTACCAAGTGTTTGAACAGGCGGTGCAGGATGCGCGCGATAAAAAATATTCGAATATTATCGTTGATGGTTTTCCACGGACGAAGGAGCAGGCGGCATGGCTGGATGATTACATGGCGCGGATGAATGAGAAGATTGATACGGTGATTTCACTGGAAGTGCCGGAGGCGGAGATTATGCGGCGGCTAGAGAAGCGCGGCCGGTTGGAGGATACGCCAGAGGCAATTGCCCGGCGAATGACGATTTATCGGCAAAAAATGTATCCGGTGTTGGGGATTTTTGCTGAGGCAGGCGTTAGGATTGTCCATTTGGATGGCGTCGGTACGGCTGGCGAAGTGCATGATCGAATTTATGAAGAGGCGGCGTACGCATGTCAACTTTAATTACTGGCGAAAAAACGCCGCAGCAGATGAAGGATATGCGCGAATGCGGGCGAATGTTAGCGACGATTTATGACGAGTTGCGCCGGAAGGTAACGGCTGGTATGAGCGAGCTGGATGTTAATGACTTCGTGGCCAGGCGTATCAAGGATTTTGGTGCGGAAGCGACGTATTTAACGGATGAGGTGAAATTCCCAGGGGTGATTTGCGTGTCGACTAATGAGCAATTGGTGCACTCATTTCCGACAGACTATGTGTTCGAGAAGGGCGACGTGGTGAGCTTTGATCTGGTAATCGGTTACCGCGGCATGAAAACGGACAGCGCCTTTACTATGGTAGTGGATGAAGAACCGCGTGGCGCTAAAAAGCATTTATTGCACGCAACGGAACAGAGTTTGTATGCGGGAATTGATGCGATTTCTGGTGACGGAACGCGCGTTGGTGACATCTCGGCTGGTGTGGAAGCGGTGTTGAAGAAAGCCAAATTAGGTATCATTCGCGAGCTGGTTGGCCACGGTGTGGGACTGGAAATGCACATGAGCCCAGAGATTCCAAATTATGGTCGTCGCGGTACCGGGCCAGTGCTGCACGCAGGCGATACAATTGCCATCGAGCCGATGGCCAGCCTTGGCGGTGAGAAAATTGTGACCGAGGATGACGGCTGGACGATTAGCATGAAGGACGGTAGTCTGGGCGCACATTTTGAACACACCGTATTGATTACTGAGACGGGTGCGGAGATTTTGACGACGCTCTAGGCTATCTGGTATACTAAGCATATGCAAGAACAATCTCGATATGTGGTAGGAATTGATGTTGGTACGAAGACCGTGCGCTGCGTGGTCGGACATGTCGGAGAGTCGGGTCTGCCGAATATTGTTGGCGTTGGTGTGAGTGAAAATAGCGGCATGCGTAAGGGTGCGGTATCGAACCTAACAGGGCCAGCGGCGGCGATTGACAAGGCACTTGAGGCGGCTGAGCGCATGAGTGGCCATCATATTAATACAGCGGCACTGAGTATCAATGGTTCGCATATTTTGAGTACCAAGGCCGATGGTATGATCGCCGTGGGGATGAGCGGCGGCGAAGTGACGGACGAGGATGTGCTGCGGATTGAAGAGGTAGCAACCACTGGGAAGGTGCCGGCAAATCGAGAGATTTTGGAGATTGTGCCGCATGCCTATCGGTTGGACGGACAGGATAACATCAAGGATCCGGTGGGGATGAGTGGTACGCGTCTGGAGCTGCGAGCAAATGTAGTCTCGGGCTTGACGCCGTATGTAGCGAATTTACGCCGGTCGGCCGAGATGGCGAATGTCACTGCCTCGAGCTTGACACCGAGCGTGTTGGCGGCGGCGCGAGCGGTGCTCAGTGAGTCGCAGATTGAGAACGGCGTGGCGGTTATCGACATCGGCGGTAGCACGACCGGGGTGGCAGTATTTGAAGAGGGTGATTTGCAGCACGTGGCGGTGATCCCGATGGGAGCGCAGAATGTGACAAATGATGTGGCGATTGGGCTAAAGACCGACCCGGAGATCGCTGAGGCAGTCAAATTGGCGCATGCCCGGCTGGGTGGCGGTAAGGCTGGTCGCGTTGATACCAAGCACGACAAACAGGTGTATACATTCGAACAAAGCGAGATTGATGAGATTGTCGAGGCGCGCTACGAGGAGATTTTCGAGCTAGTTGCCAAAGAGTTGAAGCGGGCCGGTGGCATTGGGCGGCTGCCGAGCGGCGTGGTGCTGGTTGGTGGTGGCGCTAAGGTTAAGGATCTGGTCGAATTTGCGAAAAATAGCCTCGGCGTGGCGGCTAAACTAGGTGTACCGGCAGGATATGCGGGCGTGAGTGACGAGGCGAATGGGCCGGAGTTTGCGGCGGCAATTGGTCTGATGCTCATTGACGGGGCGGGTGCTGAGCGGGCCGAGCACGCGCAGAGCAAGGTAGGTTCGGTGACCAAGAAAGCCGGCGGGATGATTAGTCGATTGCTAGCGAGGTTTAAGTAGGAGCTAGTAGACAAAGATGGTATACTTGATAAGAGAAAGATAGGGAGAGGAAAATGCCGCAGATTACACCAAGTGAAGTTCAAACGTTTGCCAGTATCAAAGTTGTCGGTGTCGGTGGAGCTGGTGGTTCGGCCATTAATCGGATGAAAGATGCGGGGCTGGCTGGCGTGCAGTTTATCGCCATGAACACTGATGCTCAGGCACTGCACAATTCCAAGGCGGATGTCAAGATTCATCTCGGGCACACTACGACTAATGGGCTGGGTGCCGGTGCTGATCCGATGGTTGGTGAGGCGGCAGCCAATGAGTCGCGCGAGGAGATCCGCCAGGCGCTCGAGGGTGCGGACATGGTGTTTGTGACGATTGGTGCTGGTGGCGGAACTGGATCGGGCGCTGGGCATATCGTGGCGGAAATTGCTCGCGAGATGGACATCCTGGTGGTTGGCGTGGCGACGCGGCCGTTTAGCTTTGAAGGCGAGAAGCGTCGAGTGAATGCAGACTGGGCAATTACTCACCTGGGCCGACAGGTTGATACCTTGATTACTATTCCGAATGACCGATTGCTGCAGACGATTGATCGGCGGACGCCGCTGCTCGAGACGTTCAAGATTGCTGATGACGTGCTGCGCCAAGGTGTGCAGGGAATATCAGAGCTGATTACCGAACATGGTTTGATCAATCTTGACTTTGCTGACGTCAAGGCGGTGATGAGTCGGGCTGGTTCGGCGCTGATGGGAATTGGTCGGGCTGATGGTGAAAATCGTGCAGTGCAGGCCGCTCAGCAAGCGATTGAGAGCCCGCTGATTGAGGTGTCGATTGACGGCGCGAAGGGCGTGTTGTTTAACGTGACCGGTGGCTATGATATGAGTATGGCAGAGATTCAGGAGGCGGCTGAGGTAATTACCAGCGCGGTCAGTCCTGATGCCAATATTATCTTTGGAGCGACGCTCAAGCCAGAGCTTGAAGATGAGGTGATCATCACGGTTATCGCCACTGGGTTTGATAGCGAGACATATCATGATCACGAGGTGAGTTTGACGGGTGAAACGTCGCATGAATCAGGGACCGAGGTCGATGACGAGGTGGTTGAAGGGATTGATCTGGAGCTCAGTGAGCAGAGCGGAGCGACGGACTTTACGTCTGAGCAGGAAAATAACATCTGGGATCAGCCAGCTGAGGATGAGGCGGACGAAGATGATACGCCAGCCTTCCTTCGCCGCCGCAAAAAGAACAAGGAGGAATAAATGAGCGGATTTAACATTGGTGATAGCCGCGTGATCGAGTCGCGAGAGGTTTCTGATGGCGTGGCGATTCGCCGCCGCCGCGAGACGCCGGATGGACGGCGTTTCACTACGTATGAACGCGTGGAAAAGCCAAACCTCATTGTGATCAAGAAAAACGGTAGTCGTGAACTGTTTGATCGAGTTAAGCTCGCGCATGCGGTGCGCCAGTCGGTCGGCAAATTTCTCAAGTCCGACGAGGAAGTCGAGTCGATTATTACGGCGGTTGAGGATAAATTATATGCGCTGGGTGCTTCAGAGGTACCGTCGCGGCAGATCGGCGAGTTTGTGCTGGATGAATTAGCGAAGCGTAATGAGGTGGCGTACGTACGTTTTGCCAGCGTGTTTCAGAAGTTTGAGACGCTCGATGATTTCGTCAAGATACTAGAACAGCGCCGCCAGAAAGGACAAGAATAATGCGAGTCGTTGTCGTATATCGGGCAGAAAGTGATTACGCGCGCCAAGTCACTAGTTTTCTGCATGACTTTAGTCGGCAGACGGGGCACACGATTGAAGAGCTTGACCCAGATTCGGCCGAGGGCAGTGATTTTTGCCGGACGTACGATATCGTTGAATACCCGACCGTTATCGCGCTGAGCGCTGATAGCCAGATGCAGAATATGTGGCGCGGATTACCGCTACCGACGATTAGCGAGGTGAGTTTTTATGTTTGATGCGCTGCGTAAGTGGTGTTCAGACAAAAATTTAAGACGCCAGCGGCTTGCAGCACTAGCGTTGCTGATTGGTAGCAGTTTGGGTTTGCTGGCTTCATTTGTACTGTCAATTGAAGCGCTGACGCTTGCCAAAAATTCGCATGCTGTGCTGAACTGCGATCTAAATGCGGCCATAAGTTGTTCGGTAGTGGCAAATCACTGGTCAGCGGCGTTGCTCGGCTTCCCTAATAGCTTTATCGGTATGATGACACTGCCGGTGATGGTCACTATCGGGGTGGCATTGCTGGCAGGTGCGAAGTTTCCGAAATGGTTTATGTGGGGTGCACAGCTGGGCGCCGTGGTCGGCCTGTTGTTCGCTGGCTGGATGTTCTATATGAGCTATGTCGAGATTGGTGCGCTGTGTCCGTGGTGTTTGACGCTAGACGCGGGTATGCTGCTGGTCTGTTACGGACTGACTAGATATAATGTGGTGACTAGGATGGTTGGCGGTAGGCGTATGAGAAAATTTGTCGACCGGGGATTTGACACGTTCCTGTTGGCGCTAGTGACCGTTGTGATCGTTGTTGTTATTTTAGCAACATTTGGGCGTGAGCTATTTGCATAAATTAAGAGTAGGCGTATTGAATAATGGTGCTGGTATCCGTATACTGGGCATATGAAGAAAAATTTTCTCATTAGAGCGTTTTTGGGTGTTACCATTTTGTCGCTCGGCGGGATTTTGCTGCTGCGGAATCTCGGAGTTATTACCTTTAATAGCTGGCCCCTGTTTTGGGGCGCTTTTTGGGCCTTTGCTGGCTTATTGATACTATTATTCAGTTATCGCAGACCGATAGACTGGGTGTGGGGGCTGTTATTGATAGCTGTTGGCGTGTTGATCGGGCTGAGCGCTTATGGTGTAATTAATATTGGTACGTGGAAATCATTCTGGCCGGTAATACTGATTGCTATTGGTTTGTCGGTCGTGTTTGGTATTGGTTCAGGCCGTCGGCAGCCTAAAAAGCGGGTGGCTGATGATGGTGATAGTGAAAAAGTTGCAATTTTTTACGGTGAAGAGTCGCGAGTGAGGGGTGATTATACCGGTGGTTCGGTGACAGCGGTATTTGGCGGCGTAGATTTGGATTTGCGCCAGGCGAAGATCAAGGATGGTGCAGTCATCGACGTCTTTACCTTTTGTGGCGGCGCCAGTATTAGTTTGCCTGACGACGTGATTGTCAAAAATGATGTTCGTGGTGTTTTGGGTGGCAGTGAGAATAAAACTGCGCCGAAGTCTTCTGCTAAAAAGACGATCTATCTGAAGGGTGAGTGCGTCCTGGGTGGTTTGGAAATTAAATAATTCCCTTGGGATTTTGGTGAAAACGCGCTACAATGAGAGTAGGGCGTTTTTGCGTGTGCCTGATAGAGTACATCTCTGATGGCGCCAGCGCGAGATGAGCGGCTATCAACCGCGAAGCCTGCGGGAAGAAATCAGCTTTTTATCAGCTGAGATTAGACCCCGCCGTGACTCGCTGCGACAAAGTGACAATTGAGTGCTAAAAGAGTGCGTGGATGCCGGTTAATTCGGCAAAACCCACGGAAGAATCACTTCTTTTGGAATCGAGATGGTACCGTCCGCTTGAAACACCTCCAGCGGATTCTCGAAGTCAGAAGAGGTGATTTTTGTTTGTATAAGGAGTAGCCATGCCAATACCAGCCCACAAGTCAGCCTTGCAGCACGCCATTCGCCACGAGTGTGCGGCGCTGTGGCCACTGCTCGAGGCAGCCGCTCCCTGGGCGGATGAGCTGGTGCTTCCGGGGCAGATAAAAGGCACGATGATGAATACTCACCAGCTAGCCAGCTATCTACTGGGGTGGGCTACCATGGTGCTAGAGTGGGGTAGTGTATATCATCAGACTCATACGGTGCCGACGATTATTACCACTGGCTATGGTGCGGTAGCGCAAAAGTTCTATATGCAATATGCTGATATAGCGTATGGTGCCGTACTGACAAAGCTTGATGAAACGGTGGCAGCGCTTGACCAACTGATCGAGCAGACATCAGAAGACGACCTCTACCGCGTCGTATGGTATCGGACGAAGACGAGTGGACGAGAGTATACCATGGCACGGATAATTGAGCTCAACACAGTCGCGCCATTGCGAAATGCACACGGTAGGTTGCGCAAGGCTATGGAGGAGAGAGGATGAGCATTATACCGCAGGATAATCGCATTACGAGTTTTGTCATTGATCGGACGCATGATTATATCATGTATGATATGACTGATTTGGTTCGTGCGGTAGACTTTCCGCATCAGGTGGCGGGGCTATCGCTGAAAGCTGATGAATTTCATTTGTCATTATTTGCGGCGCGTGAGGAGTACGGGCTGGATGAGGCTGGTTATGGGCGGCTAGAGCAGGTATCGTGTCAAGCCGGTGCAGCAATGACCACAGAGCCAGAATTGATCGGTGATTTTCTTAAGCTAAAAGATGATGTGACTGACCGTGAAACGATTATCGCGCTCGTTCGATGGGATGAGCTGGAAACGTGGCGTGATGCTATTCGCGATCTGATCCCGCGGGCAGAGTTTATCATTCCACATATCACACTCTATACAAATCAGAAGGGTGCGCTTGGGTATAGCGATCGGCATAGGGATCGAGTGCGGGCGCTGGATGATGCAGCAGTGATGGCACTGAGAAATATATTACTAAGGAGTAGAGTATGACTGACCAACAACAAGAATGGCTTGATTTTGCAAAAAGTGTGGCACGAGAAGCGGGCGACATTATGCAAAAATATTTTGGTAAAAAACCGGATGCTCATCTCAAGGCGGACAACACAATTGTGACCATTGCCGATGAGGAGATCAATCAGCTTGTGATCAAGCGAGTAGCTGAGCGATATCCAGCCCATGACATTGACGGTGAAGAGGCGAGTGCTCGCCGTGGGTCGGACTATGTGTGGGTATGTGATCCGATTGACGGTACGGTACCTTTTGCGATGGAGTTACCGGTATCGGTGTTCTCGTTAGCGCTAGTGATTAACGGCCGGCCAGAAATTGGTGTCATTTATGCGCCGTTTAGTGACTATTTGTATTGGGCGGTCCGTGGCCAGGGCGCGTTTATGAATGGTAAACAGATTTATGTGAATAAGAAGAGTTTTGGTGGGATGACCGGGGTGAATGTGGATTGGTGGCCGAGTGCAGAGTGGGATGTTATGCGGGTGATTCACAAGTTAGCGTATGAGAAGGGTGCATATGTCACGGCGCTAGGAAGCACGACGCACGCGGCAGCCTTAGTAGCGTGTGGTGGGTTTGTTGCGTCGGTCTTTGCTGGCACGAAGGGCAAAAATGTTGACATTGCGGCGGCGAAAGTCATCGTCGAGGAAGCTGGCGGTAAGGTGACTGACCTCTTCGGCCGGGAGCAGCGGTATGATCAGGATATTTGCGGAGCGGTACTAAGCAATGGAATTGTTCATGAGGAGATAGTGGAGGCGATGAGGAAACTATGATTGATAGCTTGAAACGGCAGCGCATGAGCTCTATTGCAAAAATCCGTAACACTCTCTCTGTTGGCTGGTCGCGCGAGACGTCCTATTTTGATAATTGGTCGCCAAATAATCCAAGTGCCGGACAGTGTGCGGTCTCAGCACTTATATTGCAAGACCATTGTGGTGGTGAGATACGAAAGTGCATGGTGGCTGGCGCGCCTCATTATTTCAATATTATTAATGACCAGGTAGTCGATAGCACGGCGGGGCAATTTGATGGGGGTGAAATTGAATATCATACATCGGCGGTACGTGAAAAGGGGCGGATTCTGAGACATGCAGATACTCTTCAGCGATATGAGTTGTTGCGCATGCGGGTGGTGCAATTTCTAGCGGAATTAGATCAGGTGGCTGACGAGATAGCTAGCGTGGATTATGGATGTATGGGTGATGATTGTCTGCAGGAACAGACTATTTGGTTTGGGGACAATAATGACATTGTCATTATTGGCGAAGCACCGGCACGAACCGGCTGGGTGAAAAGTGGTGTTGCCTGGCACAATACAGACGGAAAGCTGCTGCCAAGTGGTGTGATAATGCAAAAACTCCTTTCTATCCTTGATAAGGAGCTCCTGTCGGTGACCTTTTTAGAGGCGATCAAATGCTTTCCGTCAGATCGTCGTCACCTGAAGAAGCTGGCTCAGCTTTACCAGCCGACTCTCGAGCGGCAAATTCAGATCCTACGGCCAAAACTGGTACTAACTATGGGGGCTACTCCGACGCAAATGCTGATTGATCAGCCATTTCGGAGATTGACTGACGTTGCGGGGAAGAGTTTTTCTGTTCATGGGACGCGAGTTATACCGATCTTTCATCCGTCACCAATATCGCCGCGTGGATACAAGGATAATGTGCCGATTTTTGAGATGATACAACGTAAAATATGGGAGGAAGCATAATGAGCAAAAACTGCTTGAAATACTGGACGAAGAGATTGTTGAGGATTCGCTAAAAGATGCTCTGTGGGGCTGGGGTGAGAACCGTGATGGTTGCAATGAGCTGGGCAAAATACGGATGAAATTACGAAACGAGCTGAATAGTGAAAAGCATGTAATGAATACAAATCAAGGAGGAAACCAATGAAATTCAAACACGGAACACGCCGTCGAGCGGCAGAATATGAAAAAGACTGGGTGCAGCGATGGAAGGCGGACGGGACGTTTGAAAAGTCGGTGACGCAGCGACCGGCGGATAATGCCTATGTCTTTTATGACGGGCCGCCGTTTATCACTGGTGTGCCGCACCACGGAACGTTACTGAGCTCAATCGTCAAGGACGCGGTGCCGCGCTACTGGACGATGAAAGGTAAGCGCGTGGAGCGCCGCTGGGGCTGGGACTGTCATGGCTTGCCGGCGGAGAATTTCGTCGAAAAGCAGATGAATATCGTGGATCGGCGGCAGATTGTGACGAGTAGTGTCAAGCGAGTCAAACTGGTAAATGATTTCGATAACGCAACGAAAGTTATTACTAAAGTTGCTGGCTGGATGGAGCAGCGAGGCTATGGTAGCAGCAGCTGGGATGCCGACAACCTAACGCCAGATAAATTAAAAGAGGAATTTGGGAGAGATAATTTTTATGTAGCTTACGATGACGATAAGTTAGTGGGGGGTGTCGTTATAAGTAATAAGGATATTTATAATTTTTTTGCTGGCAAAAAGGATAATGGCACGTCGGTTGGTTATCTTTATAAAATGGCGGTACTACCGGAATTCCAAGGGCAAGGTTATGCGGATGCAGTGTTAAAAGAAGCTTTTCGCTTAAGTAAGCAGGAAGGGGTCAAAGAGATTCGCATAGAGGTTGGCGAGCATCAACCTAAATTGGTGAATTTGTATGAGCGCAATGGATTTCAAAGAGTTGGTGAGCATATGTCTACCGAAACAGGGGCCAACTGGTTGCTATATAGTCTCGAAGTGAGTAGCTCTCCAGATCCTATGTATGGTCAACCATTACTGCCGGACAAAGACGGCAATCCTTTGCCAACCATCAGTCTGGAAAAATACATCACCAAGGCGCGCGAGAGCATGGTGGCCAACAGCGAAACCTGGCAGGGCGTGATCGACCGCATCGGTCGCTGGGTGGACTTTGCGGGTGCCTACCGCACCATGGACAAGGACTTTATGGAGAGCGTCTGGTGGGCCTTCAAACAGCTGTATGAAGCCGGCAAAATTTACGAAGGTGAAAAGGTTTTGATGTACGACACCAAGTTCGCTACCCCTGTCAGCAAGGCTGAGGTGACTATGGACAACGATGCCTACCAAACGGTGACTGACCCGAGTGTGTATGTGAAGTTTAAGCTGGATGATGAAGACGCTGCTGTTTTGGCTTGGACGACCACCCCATGGACGCTGCCAGCCAACCTGATGCTGGCTGTCAATCCAGAGATGGCGTATTGTGAAGTGCTGGTGGATGGCGAAAAGCTCATCATCGCCGAAGAAGCCCTCGAGCGCACTCTGCAAGATGAAAAGCACCAGTCGCTTGATTACGAAGTATTGCGCACCTTCCCAGGGAGCGAATTGGTGGGTAAGAAATACCAGCCGCTCAATACGGGCTCGACCTGGCCGAAGAATGACAAGATTCACACCATTTACGCGGCGGATTTCGTCTCGCACGAGTCGGGTACAGGCATCGTGCATATCGCGCCGGCCTATGGTGAGGATGACTTTGAGCTGGCCAAACGCTACGGCATCAGCGCCTTCCACGTCATCGACGATAACGGCTACTATACTGATGGCAATTACAAAGGCCTGGAGGTGTGGGATAACAATAAGTTCATCGCCAAAGACCTGAAGGAAAAGGGCGCGGTGTGGAAGGTCGAGTACATTCGTCACGAATATCCGTTCAACCCGCGCTCTAAGCAGCGCATTATGTACCGGGCCATCCCCAGCTGGTTCTTTGACATCCAGGGGCAAAAGCCGCTGATGCTGGAGCAAAATGAGCATATCAATTGGTTCCCGAGCCACCTCAAGCACGGTCGTTTTGCCAAAAATATCGAGCAAGCGCCCGACTGGAACCTGAGTCGCGACCGCTTCTGGGCGACGGCTATGCCGGTGTGGAAGGGCGACCGCGGCACGGTGAAGGTGGTTGGCTCGTATGCGGAGCTGAAGGAACTGAGTGGCGTGGAGCTGGATGATTACCACCGCCCGTGGGTGGATGATATCACCTTTACGATTGACGGCGAAACGTTTACCCGCATCGACAAGGTGCTGGACTGCTGGTTCGAGAGCGGCAGCATGCCGTTTGCGCAGCTGCATTATCCGTTTGAAAACCAGGCCAAGTTTGAGCAGAATTACCCGGCGGATTTCATCGTTGAGTACATCGGACAGGTGCGGGCGTGGTTCTACTATGTGCATGCCGTCAACGTTGCTTTGGCCGAAATCGGTGCCTTTGGCGAGGCGGGTGAGCAGCATAAAAACGCCTACAGCAATGTCATTACCACCGGTGTAGTGGCGGGCAATGATGGTCGCAAGATGAGTAAGTCCCTAGGCAATTTTACCGACCCGAATGAGCTGATGGATAAATTCAGTGCTGATAGTTTGCGTTTCCTGCTGCTGAGTAGTCCGCTACTTAACGGCGAGGACTTTGCCCTGCACGACAAGGACGTGGGCGACGTGGCGCGTAAGCTGAGTATGATTTGGAACATGTATGATTTCTTCACCATGTACGCAGAGGTTGATGGCTGGGAATTTAATGGCGAGTTGAAAGATCCGCTGGGCGAGTTGACGAATCCGCTCGATATCTGGATCGTCAGTCGGCTGCATCAGTTGGTGGCAGAAGTTGAGCGTCACATGGATGCCTACAATATCCCCGATGCACTCAGCCCTATTTTGCCATTCCTTGACGACGCGTCCAACTGGTACGTGCGCCGCAGTCGCCGCCGCTTCTGGAAGTCTGAAGATGATGGTGACAAGGATGATGCTTATCGTACGCTACATTACGTACTGGTACGTTTGAGTTACATTTTGGCGCCGTTTACGCCGTTCTTAGCCGAGGAGTTGTATCATAATCTGACGGGCGACGATGAGTCGATTCATCTGAAGGATTGGCTGCCAGCGGGTGCGGTGAACGAGCAGGTTCTAGCCGATATGTCCCGTACGCGTGAATTGATCAACAATGGTCTTAGTTTGCGTATGAGACAGGATGAACACCAAACATCAATTAAGGTTCGCCAACCGCTGCAGTTTGCGGCATATGCGGGCGTGAAGCTGGCTGAGTATTACGAGCAGATTATGGCCGAGGAGCTAAATGTTAAGGAAATTCGCTGGATTGAGAATTTAGACGAGCACTTGGCGGACTATGATGTGACCGAGGGCGCGATCAAGCCAGAGAGTTGGATCGAAATTAGTAAGCAATTGACGCCCGAGCTCAAACGCGAGGGCCTGATGCGTGAGGTCATTCGTCACGTGCAGAGCGCGCGCAAGAAGGCGGGATTGCAAGTGGACGATCGGATTATGCTACAGCTGACGACGAATGACGAGCAGCTCCGCCAAGCGATCGATGAGCATGCTGAGGCGATTGCTACTGAGACGCTGGCGGTGTTTGGCGAGGTGCATGACAATCAGTCGACAGTGACGGTTGAAGGGGCTGGGCTCGAGATTGCTCTTGCTGTTGTAAAATAGTCATCAGGATAAAAGTTACTACCTCAAAACTAATGCGTGGCAAGCGTTTGCTCGGTCTCGCGCTGATCGGGCACTCATGACCTTGGCGATCGCCATGCAACGCGGTACAATGGGTCTATGTATGGTTTAGCAGTGCTCAGTCAGTTACTCTTTTTCGCGCGAGCCGGTGGCGGCGGGTCAAGTTCTGGCGGCGGTGGTGGTGGCGTTGCCCTTTTCGGGATACCGATGGTAGTTGCGATTTCGGTAAGTGGTTTTGTGAAAAAAACCACTCAGTCAAAGATGGCCGCCATAGCGGTCGGGTTTTTGGCCGGCCTACTCGCCAGCTTGTTCTACCTACTCGGCGGTGTTGTTATTTTTATCCTGGTGGCCATCTCGGCATTGGTCGGTGCGATTATCGGGGCATTTACAGACAAGATCAGCCGTTTTCGCAAAGGCAGCGAGGCTGCAAAACAGGCCGTTCAGCAAGCAGCTACCCAGGACAGCGCCTGGAATGAGCAGGTTATTGTCAATTACGCAACGACGGTGTTTAATCGGTTTCAGTATGATTGGGAGCGGATGGATTTGCCATCAATTCAGCAGTACGTCACGCCGAATTATGCGCGGCACATCGGACTAATGTTGTATGCCCTACAACAGATGGGGCGAGTCAATCGCATGAGGAATGTGGCGATCAGTGAAGCGATTATCACCCGGGCGTATGATGATGCGAATGATCAGAATGACCGAGTGAGTGTGAGTTTTGTTGCCTCGGCAAATGATGAGCTGGTTGACACGGCGAGCGGTGCGGTGCTGCATCGTGACACGGGCGAGTTTGGTGAGCAGTGGAACTTTGTGCGCTCGGGTGATGGCTGGCTACTGGATAGTATTGATCAGGAAACGGAAGATCCCGCCCAGCTTGTTGCCTCTATGCAGCAGTTTGCAGCGCAATACGACATGTATTTCAGTCCGGACTGGGGGCGGTTACTGCTACCAACTCGCGGTGAATTATTCAAGGGCGGTTTTAAGGGCACTGATATCAACAACCATATCATTGGATTCTGGACGGGCAATTTATTGGTGCAGCTATACACCTATGTGGCTGACGCTTCAAATACCGATTCGGCGGCTACGTACATCATTGGACAGGTCAATCTGCCAAAGTCGTATGGCGGAATTTTGGTGGAGCGTCGGGATTCACGTTTTTTGAAGCGGTTCAGGGCGCCGTCGGGTTATAAAAAGGTAGAACTGGAGTGGGGTGACTTTAACAAGCGCTACCAAGTATACGCCACCGATGAGAACCAGGTGACGAGCTTTGAGCTGCTCAATCCAAGTTTCATGGCCTGGTTGTACGATCAGGACATTAAGGTTAATATTGAGGTGGTAGATAATATCGTTTATCTCTATGCCAAAATTTCTGCGGGCGAGATACGCTACGGGGAGATGATGGATATTTTGCAGAAATCACATAAAGAACTCAAGATGTAAGGAGGAGATATGATTACCAAAGCTATTATTCCGGTCGCTGGTTGGGGCACACGAATGCTACCAATTACTAAATCAATTGAAAAATGCATGCTGCCAATTGGCAATCGACCGCTGATTGATTATGTGGTGCAGGACTGCTTGGCGGCCGGCGTGCGCGAGCTGATTTTTGTGGTTGGTGAGCAGAGTTCACAGCTGGAGAGCTATTATCGGAGCAATATTTTGCTCAACGATTATTTGCGGAGCAAGGGTAAGGATGACAAGCTGGCTCTAGTGGCGCCAATTGATGCGAAGCTTCACTTTGTGACGCAGCCAAGCTACGGCAAGTATGGCTCGGCGGTGCCGGTAGCTTTGGCGGCTGATTATCTCGAGGATGGTGAGTCGGCAGTGGTGCTGATGGGTGATGACTTTATGTATAATGCTGATGGCTCCAGTGAAGTGGCGCGACTCCTAGCGGCGACGCCAGACGGTCAGTGTAGCCTACTAGCCCAGGAAGTGCCGGGTGATGACATTAGCCGGTACGGGGCGATTGTGATAGACGAGGCTGGTAATTTTGTAGAGATCGTGGAAAAGCCAAAGCCAGAAGAGGCGCCGAGTCACTTTGCCAACATCGGTAAATACGTCCTCACCAAGAAAGTTATCCAGTCTTGTGCTGATGTTGAAATATCGCCGCGTGGTGAGTATGAGTTAACTGATGCAGTCAGTAATTATGCGCGAGCTGGTGGCGTCGTCAAGGTTGTGCCGGCAGTGGGCATGCATCTTGACGGTGGTAATGTCGAGGGCTGGCTGCACGCAAACAATGTGGTATGCGGTCGGTCAGGGTCGTGTTCGTGCAATTGATTTTAGGATGATAGCACAGCGCCGGCGAGGTAAAGAAACTGGGGCAGTATTGATTTGTTAGTGCGCCTCTGGTACAATGGAACGGATTGAAAACTAATTTTTAAGGAACGAAATGAAAGCAGTCGTAAAAATCTCTGGCAAGCAATATATTGTCAGCGAAAAAGAGTCCCTCTTGGTGGATCTCCTCCCTGAAGGCACAAAAGAACTCACTCTCGACGCACTTTTAGTGATTGATGGTGATAAAACAACAGTTGGTACACCAACCGTAAAAGGCGTGGTAGTGAAGGCGAAAGTTGTTGAGGCGGAAGTCAAGGGCGACAAGGTCCGCGTTATCCGCTACAAGAGCAAGAAACGTGTCCACAAAGAAACGGGTCATCGCCAGAGGTACACCAAGATTGAGATTACCTCGATCAAATAACCGATGAATTAGCATACCGCCCCGTGATGAGGGCGGTATTTTTATGGCCGAAACTATGGTACAATGAGGTAAGCAGAAGGGGTATCGATGACGAAGATTATTGCGGTGACAAATCAAAAAGGTGGCGTCGGCAAGACGACGACTTCAATCAACGTGGCATATTTTTTGGCAAAAGCCGGTAAGCGGACGCTGATCGTTGACTTTGATCCGCAGGGTAATGCTACCAGTGGCCTTGGCATTGATAAGCAAGAATTGGGCATAACGATGACTGAGGTGGTGACTGGCCAGACGGCCTTGAATAATATAATTATTCAAACTGACATCAAGAATCTATCAATCGCACCGGCCACGTCGCACCTAGCAAATACCGAGGTTGAACTGGCCCAAGCAGAGGGGCGGTTTGTGCGGCTGCGCCAGGCGCTGGCGAGCCTCGCTGGGTATGATTATGTGATCATTGATAGTCCGCCGAGTCTGAGCCTGCTGACCGTGAATGGGCTGATCGCAGCACAGTATGTCTTGCTGCCAGTGCAGGCAGAGTTTTATGCGTTAGAGGGGCTGGGGCAACTCATGGAGACAATGAAGTTGGTTCGCAAGGGGCTCAATCCACATCTGCGGCTACTTGGCGTGGTGACCACCATGGTTGATTCGCGAACGACTCTGTCGAGTCAGGTGTATGATGAAATTAAAAAGCATTTTGCTGATACGATTTTCAAGACGACGATTCCGCGTAACATTCGCCTCGCTGAGGCGCCAAGTCATGGCGTGCCGGTTGGCGTGTATGATCGTTTCTCAAAGGGATCGCGAGCCTACCACGCGCTGACCAAAGAAATTATTGAGAGGATTGAAGGATGAAAAAGGGGCTTGGGCGGGGATTTGATTCGCTGATACCGACAAATTTGTTTGACGAGGCCTTTGACCCGACGGCTGGTCAAGATGCGACAATGTCGCAATTACGTCAGATACCAATTACCGATATTACGCCAGATCCAGACCAGCCGCGGCGGTTCTTTGATGAGGAGGCGCTGCATGAGTTGGCCGATTCGATCCGTCGGCATGGCGTGGTGCAGCCGATCGTCGTGACACCACATGGGGCGCAGTTCATGATAGTGGCTGGCGAGCGGCGCTGGCGAGCGGCGCAGCTGGCTGGATTAATCGAGATACCGAGTATCATCCGTAGTCTGAGTGATCAGCACCGGTTGGAGGTGTCGCTGATCGAGAACTTGCAGCGACGCGACCTCAATCCGCTGGAGACGGCGACGGCCTACATGAAGCTGCGCGACCAGTTCAATATGACGCTGGAACAAATCGGCCAGCACGTTGGCGGTAAATCGGTCAGCGCCATTAGCAATACGCTGCGCCTCTTGAAATTACCGAGCGTGGTGCGGACGGCGCTGTTTGAAAATAAGATTTCTGAAGGGCAGGCGCGAACGTTAGTGGGGCTGCCAGATGACGTGGCGGAAGATTTATTGCAGCAAACGATTCATCAGGGTTGGAGTGTGCGTAAGCTCGAGCAGATGATCGCTGCCTGGAAGCGGGCACAGCAGCCGTCGGGCCCCGCGCCAACTCCAAAGTCAGCCCGCTCGCCGCACGCCTCGTCGGTGGCGCGCCTGTCGAAAAAACTCCGTGCTGACATCACGGTTCGCACCAGTAAGCGCGGTGCTGGTCAGATTATCATCCCGTTCAAAGACCAAGCGGATTTTGAGCGGATCCGTGACTTGATTGGCTGATTATTAAAACCCTCTGATCTGTGTGAAGGGGAAAATACGGGCGATGACCGGCCCGACGATGTCGTATAGCGGAATGTTGCCCATGCAGTTACGCGAGTCACACGAAAAATTACCCTCACGATTATCACCCATCACGAAAACCGTCCCCTCGGACACCTTGGTGTCGACATCGCCGGAGGTGGGTGACTTTGGTTCGTTTTTGTTGACGGTTGTATCAGGGTTAAAGCCGTTCGGATGTTCACTGTTATAAACGGTGACGACGCCGTTTTTGACGGTGACGCGCTCACCCGCGAAAGCGATGACCCGTTTGACGATATATTCATCGCGACCTAGGGTCGGATTGTAATTAGGATTTTTAAAGACGATGATTTGGCCGCGTTGGGGGATATACTGCTGATTTTGAAGCTGTTTAATGGTGACTGATAGTCGGTCGACGATCAGGCGGTCGTTGGTGTGCATGGTGTTTTCCATACTTGGACCTTGCACGCCAAAGCTACGAAAAACAAAGGTATTGATCAAAATTGTTCCGATGATTACCCCGATTACAAAAATAATCAGTCCCAGACTGTCCCTCAGGCGCGGGTGTCGATCGAGAAAGTGAGCATCCATCCGCCTTATTATACATGGTTTATGAGCGAAAACCAAAAGCTTGATCAATAGAGAAGTGTGCTATAATAAGGAGCAGTGAAAATTTCAAATAGGAATTCGGTCGATGGATTTGTACCGCGGAGGGCTCAGCGGTCTCGTTTGGGTGGTGTATCGCCAGAGCGAGCGGCTACGCAACCTCGTCCGGCGGTACATTCTGTTCCAGTGCAGCCACTTGGGAGGCCGATCTCAGTACCACGCCAGTCACTATCGCAGGCTGAGCGGATTCGCCTCGCGACTTCATCGACTGCCGATATTAATGAGGACATTAGCAACTCGCTCAAAGATCTCGAGCTTCAAAAGCCCGAAACACCCCGTGAAAAGCGCAAGAAACCGCATAAGAAACGTCGTAAGCTGAAGATTATCATCCTGGTGATCGTAGCACTGATAATTTTGGTGGGTGGATTTTTGCTGTACAAGGCGTGGGTCAACGCCGGTCGAGTGTTTGGTGGTGGTAATTTGATCGACCTGTTCCAGAACCAGCCATTGAAAATGGATGCACACGGACGAAGCAATATGTTGATCCTTGGTACGACGGATGACGACCCGGAGCACCCGGGCGCGACATTGACTGACTCGATGATGGTGCTCAGTATTGATCAGAAGAAACACGACGCCTATATGTTCAGCATTCCGCGCGACCTATACGTGCAGTTTGGGCGGGTTTGTAATTCTGGTAGCGCAGGCAAGATCAATGAGTATTTTGACTGTATTGCCAAGGGTAATGATGAGCAAGCCGAGAGAAAGCGGATGGAGGCCAGTCGCGAGTTTGTTGGCAAGATCTTTGGTATGGACCTCCAGTATGTGGCGCATGTGAATGCTCAAGTGATCAAGGACGCCGTTAACGCAGTTGGCGGCGTGACGGTAAACGTACAGAGTGATGATCCGCGCGGTGTGTTTGACCCAAGTGTTGACTGGATGTGTCGGGAGAAGGGCTTGTCGGCAGAGCAACGGAAGCAGCGCTGTCCAACGGGACACTACATTCACTTCAAGAATGGGCCAAATGATATGGATGGTGATAAAGCATTATATTTCTCGCGAGCGCGTGGCGCGTTGGGTGGCTCCTATGGGCTGGATAAGTCGAATTTTGACCGCGAGAAAAACCAACAGTTGGTATTGATGGCGCTCAAGAATAAAGCAGCCTCGACAGGTACGCTAACTGATCTTGGCAAGGTGACGGCGCTGATGGACGCCATGGGTAAGAACTTACGCACTAACGTTGACGCCAAGGAAGTTCGTACGGTGATGGATGTTGCCTCCAAGATAAAAGATTCTGATATCCACCGCCTCAGCTTTATTGAAAAAAATAATGTCCTGCTCGGTACGAGTAGTGTTGGTGGCGCCAGTGTGGTCGTGCCAACGGCTGGCCAGTTTGATTATTCGCAAATTCGATCGTTTATCAAGGTGGAAATATACGGTGATGCACTTGCCAAGGAAAAGGCGCGTGTTCTGGTGCTCAATGGCAGCGGCGTGGTTGGGGCTGCCAAATCCGAAGCCGATCGCCTAAAGGCGGCATCGCTCAACGTGGTGAGCGTTGGCAATTCACCACAGAAAATTACCGAAAAGTACAGGGTTTATCAGCTGGAGTCAGGCAAGTCCAAGCAGGCTTCTGCCAACAAGATTAAAGAGCTGTATGGTGTAACATTAACCGAAGGCAAACCGCCATTTAACCTGCCAGCCGAAGCTGACTTCGTGGTGATAATCGGGCCATAATTTGGTATAATAGGGTGGCAATGGAGTTTCTGAAAAAAACAGCCAGGCGACGGTCGCTTCTCAGTAATATCGCTTATTACGCGCTCAATTTAGGGATGGTGGCAGTCTTGTTCTGGATGTCGCAGGAGATTCATTATCCGTTGGCGGCGATTGTGCTGGTACTCTTAAGCAAGTGGCGGACATTGTCGGTGCGCCCTAAGTTTTGGCTAACGAATATTCAAGGAAGCCTGGTTGACGTGGTGGTTGGTCTCGGTGTGGTGGCGCTGATGTATGCGCCGCAGGCGACGCTGGTGCTACGAATTGCGCTAGCGGTATTTTATGCGATATGGCTTGTCGCTATTAAGCCGCTATCAAAGCGCTGGCAGATGACATTGCAGGCGGGTCTCGCGGTATTTATCGGCACAGCAGCACTGTTTGCAGTGTCACACGAATGGTCAGCTGCGGTGGTTGTGCTGTGTGCGCTAGTCATTGGGTATGGCACGGCTCGGCATTTCCTATCGACGTTTCGTGAGGAGCAGATTACTGTACTCAGTCTAGCCTGGGGGCTGGTGTTTGCGGAGATTGGCTGGCTGGCGCATTACTGGACGTTTGGCTATGCGCTGCTTGGGGTAAACGCGCTGCAACTACCACAGGCAACGATTATCTTGACGCTGCTGTCATTCGTAGCTGAGCGTGTTTATACCTCTTGGCATAAGCATAAGACGATTGTTATTGCTGAAGTTGCCGGACCGGCTATCTTGTCGTCGGCGCTTATCCTGACCATTTTGCTATTTTTTAACTCGGTGACACTATAATGGAGCAAGAACCTCGTTCAGTTCAGCAGACCCAATCTCGACCGGGCGTGCCGCGTCGTAGGAAACTGGCATTAATTAGCGCCTGTGTTATCACGGTTGTGTGGCTGATGGTTGGGGCGGCAGTGCTGGGTTCGTGGCTAACGACGCAGTTTAATAAACAGTCCATCCAGTCTACTCCTGACGGCAACCTCGTCATGTCGCGTGATGAGGCAGATATCAGCGAGGTTGTGCAGCGTGTATCTAAAAGTGTGGTTTCGATCGTAACCACTAAGAATGGCCGGACATTGTCGCGTGCGACAGTGCAGCAAGGTGCTGGTACGGGGATTATCATCAGTAAAGACGGTTACATTTTGACGAATAAACATGTCGTCAAGGATGCTGAAACTATCGAGATTATGGGTAGTGACGGTACGCAGTATACGGACGTCAAGCTTGTTGGCGTTGATCCACTCAACGATGTGGCGTTTCTCAAGATTAATGGTGTGAATGACCTGCCGGCAGCCACGCTGGGTGATTCAAGCACTGTGCGTGTTGGTCAGAAGGTGATCGCGATTGGTAATTCACTGGGTCGCTACCAGAACACCGTCACAACGGGCATTATCTCGGGGAAGGGCCGACCAGTTCAGGCCTCTACCAGTGAATATAGCGACGAAGCCGAGAGTCTGACTGATCTACTTCAGACTGATGCTGCGATCAATCCGGGCAATTCTGGCGGGCCGCTCCTCAATATGTCGGGCCAAGTTATTGGTATCAACACAGCGATCGTCTCGGATGCGCAGAGTGTGGGTTTTGCAATTCCAATTGCCGCTACCAAGGGGTTGGTGCGTAGTGTGCTGAGTTCTGGAAAAATTCAGAAATCATATATCGGTGTACAATATATTGCGATTACCCCTGAAGTTCGTGCTGAGTATAAATTACCAGTCAAAAGCGGTGCGTATGTCGGCGGCTCGCGTCGCAAATCGGCGGTCGTCGCTGGCGGGCCGGCAGATAAAGCAGGCATCAAGGACGGCGACGTCATTACCAAGGTGAATGACAAGCTGATCGGCGAGCAGGGCGGCCTCGGCAGTCTTATCTCTGAGTTCTTGCCGGGCGAGACAGTAGAGCTGACTATCCTGCGCGACGGCAAGGAACAGAAGGTCAAGCCAACGCTTGGTGCTTACAAGGCGTAGGACGATGATAAAGCCGCGCGTCTCTACCTCGTGAAAGCCGTGGTGCCTTGCTTGATGGAGAATTGCCTGGTGCTGTCGCGGGTCGGCTTCCAGAAAGAGCAATCCGTCAGGGTTTAGGTGGTGCGGCGCTTGCTCAATGAGTGTCTCAATCAACCTCAGCCCATTATCCGCTGCGAATAACGCTTCGGCAGGTTCGTGGCGCAGTTCTGGTGAAACATCCCAGTCCCGATCAACATACGGCAGATTAGCAAAGATATAATCCACCGGCTCAATCTGCCCGGAAAGGAGCGATTGTTGCTGCACTGTCACCCGCGCCTGCAAATTGCCCGCGTTTTTCTCGGCGATTTTTATGGCTCGTGGACTAATGTCAGATAGAATAGCCCGCAGAGACGGCCGCTCTAGCGCTGCTGTAATACCGAGGCAGCCCGAACCGGTACCGATATCAATTAACGTCTTTGGTGTGATCTCACCGGCTGTCAGCGCTAAAAACAAGGTAATCATCTCCTCCGACTCCGGCCGCGGCACCAGGACGGCCGGTGAAACAGTAAATTTCCGTCCGTAAAATTCCTTACAACCCAAAATATACGCCAGTGGCACTCGGTCAAGGCGCAGGCTCAGCCTGGCGTCAGCGATATCAACCCGCCGCGGGTCAATCTCCTCATCCAGGTGTGCGTGAAGGTATGTCCGGTTCTTCCGCAGGGTGTTAGCCAGTATCAGCTCGGCGTCCAACCGCGCCGACGCAATACCGACAGCCTTTAACTGTTTGGCGGCGTTCTTTAGCCAGGTTGCTATATTCATGTTGTTAATTATACTACATAGCTGGGAGTAAGTAAAGTGATTGTGGTTGCAAAATAGCTAGAAAGTTGTAAAAAGTATTGACAAATCAAGAGTGAGAGAGTAATATACGATTCGTGCAACAAACTATATTTTTAAATGAAAGGATGTGAACACGTGGTACATTATAATCCTGACTACTATTAATGGCTATGACAGCAGTCTCTATCTTACTGACGACCCAAATGATTTTGAACTTCAACAGGATCTTTTTCTTGAAGAGGGAGAGAAGTACCTTGAAGGAGTGGATACAGGCTTTACTAAGCTCCCCATCTCAGCCCCTCCTGGGTTTGATGGTCCCGAGTTGGACGCGAGGCGTAGGGCCCGCCTAGTGAAAGAATCAGACAGCAAGGATCATGCTGCTGCTGGTCTGCCTGAACCACTTTACCACGCTTCTCAGCAGGTACGGGAAGAGATTATTGCGCAATTGAAAGAGATCCATGAGAGAGAAGATGCCGAGGGAATAATGTACCCTAAACGGAAACAGCAGATACTCGCAAGAATTGCCCTATTACGCGATGCAGATGACAATCAATAATTAACGGGTAGGTGGGTCACGCTAGGTAGTGTTCTTCGCCTTCAACTCCCGCTCGTACCGCTGCAGTTGCTCAATCAAATCGTCAATATCCCCGTTCATCGCCGCGGGGATATTGCTGCGGCTGTAGTGGATGCGGTGGTCGGTGATGCGGTCTTGTGGGAAGTTATAGGTGCGAATCTTTTCTGAGCGGTCGCCAGTACCAACGAGTGAGCGTCGCTCGGCGCTTAACTTGGCGTTTTCCTCGTCAATTTTCATCTGTAGCAAGCGCGAACGCAGCACGCTCATGGCTTTTTCGCGGTTCTTGATCTGCGATTTCTCGTCTTGGTTGGTGACGATGATGCTGGTCGGCAGGTGGGTGATGCGCACTGCTGAGTCAGTGGTGTTGACGCTCTGGCCGCCGTGGCCGCTGGAGCGGTAAATATCGACGCGCAGGTCGCTTGGGTTGATTTCGATGTCAGTCTCTTCAGCTTCTGGCAGCACCGCCACGGTGACGGTCGAGGTATGGACGCGGCCTTGGCTTTCGGTGACTGGGACGCGCTGGACGCGGTGGACGCCGCCTTCAAATTTCAATTTAGCGTATGGCGCATCGCCCTTGACCATGAAAATGACTTCTTTGTATCCGCCGGAATCGTTGGCGGACTCGCCGATAAGCTCAGTTTTGTAGCCATTGGCTTCGCACCAGCGCAAGTACATGCGGTATAATTCTGCCGCGAACAATGATGCTTCGTCGCCGCCAGCGCCAGCACGGATTTCTATGATGATGTTTTTCTCGTCGTTCGGGTCTTTAGGTGTCAACAGGATAAATAATTCTTCTTCCAGCTCTGCCAGACGCGCTTCAGTTTCAGTGATTTCGGCTTTTGCTAGTTCCGCTAATTCGCCGCCATCCTGTGCTAGCTCTCTGGCGTCACGCAGATTTTGTTCTAATGCCGCTCGCTCGTCGCCCTTGGCAATAAGCGTCTCCAGCTCTGAAAACCGCTTATTTTTTACGGTAAAATCTGGTGAGCCGTAAGCGTCAGGACGCGCTAAAAAATCACCCAGCGCTGCCCGCTCCGCCTTCAACGCCTCGAGGTCAAGAGAGATTTTTGTCATATGGATTATTATAGCATATTGGTGGGGGCGGCGGGCTTACTAGTAAAATACCGATAGTATGATAAAATACTTGACAAATAAAGAAAAATGAAGTAAAGTGTAGACTATTAAATACATTACATATTGCAGTAGCAAAGATAAGGAAAATAAAAAGTATGGGCAAATTATTTCAATCAGCACGACGTATGGTCAATGAAGCTTTCGGGACAAACTTTGGGCGGGTTCGTAATGTCGAGAAAGCATGGGAGATGGCACAAGAAGAAAATAGGACCTGGGAACGCGAAGAGAAAATAAAAAGACGTCGCAAAGCAGAACGTAAAGTGGGGGAATGGGTTGCAGTAAGGACCGCGAAAGGAGAAAATCTGGCGGAACCGAGTCCGGAAATGCAGCCCGGCTCTCCCGAGTATTTTGACAAGATGTTTGATACTGTTGGGCAACTTACATCTGGTACCCCAAGTGAGCAGCAGCTCGAAGGTTTAGTAAAAGATTATAAGCTGGAATCGCTGATGGGGATGGAGGTTAGGTTTAGTCCTGGTTTTCCTGCGGATGACTTCGTTGCTACTAGGGGCGGCGAGCAGGTTGTCGGTGTAGCGCGCGCCTATGAAGGAGGTCCTACAACAGCACTCAACAGGCATATGGATGAGTTTGCCCTAGATAGGAGTACTGGCATTTTGAAGGAGGTGTCGTGTTTTGAGCCGGGTGATGGTGGGCCTGTGCGGCATTATGTAAGCTGGTCTCATCCTGACGGTCATTGTACTACCATTGACTTGAATAGAGACGGTTCATTTATTGAGGGCTCACGAGTTGACAAGCCTGCAAGCTCTGAAGGTGTGGTTAACTATCAGCGATCGGTACAAACTATGGCTAGGGTTATTGAAGCTAAGTTAGCGGCTCGGAAACAGGGGGAGTTTGAAGAACAGCTTCGGCAGGGGCGGTAATCTGATCTAGTTGGCAATTTTCGTTAAGTCTTGTTAATCTAAAACCACCCCAGTCATTGGGGTGGTTTTGAGCTATACCGTGTCGTGACTTGAGCTATTTCTTAGCTTTCTTGCTCTTTGCCTTAGGCGTAGATGCTTTCTTCTTTGTGTCGTCTGCTGCGCCATCATCTGCTGCCTTGGCGGCTTTTTTAGCGGCGGCCTTCTTGGCTTTGTTGGCTAGGGCTGTCTTGCGAGCCTCGGCGGCTGCTTGGCGTGCCTTGAATCGGTCAACGCGACCCTCGGTATCGATGATCTTTTCTTCGCCGGTGAAGAATGGGTGCGAGGCGCTAGAGATGTGCACCTTGACGAGTGGATAGGTCTTGCCATCTTCCCAAACAATGGTATCCGTAGTTTGCGCTGTTGACTGGGTCAAGAACGCGAAGCCCGCTTGATCGTCGCTAAATACGACCGGGCGATAGTTCTGTGGGTGAATACTGCTTTTCATAACCTTGGTATTTTAGCAAAAAAGCACAGGTATTGCAAATATCGCCACCAGTGCAGCTGCATACTGGAGCTATACTCGTCGTTTGGCAAGGGCCACTCAACAATTATGCTTGTAAATCATCAAAAATATTGTAATGTACTTGATAAATCAAGAGATAGAGAGTACAGTTGACTCCGATAGCTAAAAACCAAGGAGTTACATAGCGTGGACAAGGGTAAACAGCCGACAGTTTGGGCGGGACACAACTTTAACCAATTAACAGAAGAGGCGTTTCGACGTAGTGAAGAGAAAACAAGGGCGCAGGCTGTGGGTGCAATACTAGATCGCCCCGACCGTAATGAGGCAAATACTATAGGTTTTCTATCTGAGAACACATTGTCGTGCCTTAGCTGGGCACTTGGAAGGGTTTTTGAAGTGAACTTAGCTTCTGGTTCTTGCGATACTGTGAAGGTAAAGCTGTTTAATCCCCACGAACGTGTCGTCGATGATTCTCTTGGCTTACCAATGGAAGTAAGTACTTCAGTTGTAGCGCTTGATGCCTACGGACCTGGTTCTGTTGGGAGAGATGGGCCAAAGGTCGGTTCGATCTTATTGTTTAAAGTAGCGGGAAACCTTATCGAGGAGTCAGCACCAGATATAACTGCAAAGGACTTAGCATGGGGTGAGAACTGTGCGTATGGTGCTTTTGTAGATGGTAGCACAATTAACTATTTCGAGATTGCTCAAACGAGTGGTGATGTCGTTCAGTCAGAGTTACGTCGTAATGATCCGACAGAAAAGAATGGTCAATCTGTCGAGATGCAAGTCGTGAAACCAGGGCAGGATCAACTTATTGTTCAAAGGCTCTCTTCTTCAAGCGATGAGGTCTTCGAGCTTGAGCAGGAGTTAGATAAGTTCATAGCGTCTCGCTCTGCTCAGTAACTGATTGCTTTTGGCGGCGGCTCGTGGTAAAATGACGGGGTAACTAAACATAACGACACAGCCCGTCGCAGCTCCAAAAGCGGTGGGCGAGGAAAAGGAGTAACCTAATGTCTGTAACAGTAGACATGAAAGCTTTGTTTGAAGCTGGTGTTCATTTCGGACACAAAACTAGTCGCTGGCACCCAAAGATGGCGCCGTATATTCATTCAAAACGCCAGGATAGCCACATTATTGATTTGGCGAAGACGGTAGAGGCGCTAGAGAAGGCGCTGCCAGAATTAACCAAGATCGCCGCTAGCGGTAAAAAGGTGCTGTTCGTCGGTACAAAAAAGCAGGCCAAGGATGTAGTGCGCCAAGCGGCCGAGAGTATCAATCAGCCGTATGTAGTTGAGCGCTGGATTGGTGGTATGTTGACTAACGGTACGACAATCGCTCAGCAGATTAAGAAGCTGAAGAACCTCGAGAAGCGCATGGCATCAGGTGACCTGGAAAAGCGCTACAACAAGTTGGAAGTGCAGCGTTTCCAGGAGGAAATTGATAGCTTGAACTTCAAATACGGTGGCATCAAGAACCTGATGGGCAAGCCGGGCGCCGTGGTCGTGGTTGACGCGTTGACTGACGCGAATGCGGTACGCGAGGCAGAGGCCCTGGGTGTACCAGTGTTTGCCGTGGTTGATACCAATGTCAATCCAACAGGCATCGACTATGTCATCCCAGGCAATGACGATGCGATCAAGAGTATCCAGCAGCTGCTGGACTACTTCACGGCGGCCGTAGCTGAGGGCGTGGGTAGCGTGAAGGCTGAAGAAAAACCAGTGAAAAAAGAGGAGAAATAGGATGGGAGTTTCAGTTGACGACATTAAAAAGCTGCGCGAATTAACTGGCGTGGGCTTGACTGATGCAAAGAAGGCGCTGGTCGAGACTGATGGCGATTTTGACAAGGCGCTGGAGGCGATGCGTAAAAAAGGCTTGACCAAGGCTGAGAAAAAGGGTGACCGCGAAGCGCGTGAAGGCCTGATCGAGGGTTATGTACACTCGGGCCGAATTGGCGTGGTGGTTGAAGTGAACTGTGAGACCGACTTCGTGGCGCGGCTGGATGATTTCAAGACGTTGGCGCATGAAATTGCCATGCAAATTGCAGCCATGAGTCCGAAGTATGTTTCTGAGGCGGACATTCCGGCTGAGGAAATGGAGCGGGTGAAGGCTGAATTGATGGCTAGCGAGGCGCTAGCAAGCAAGCCTGAAGAAATGCGCGAAAAAATCGTTGAAGGTCAATTGAAAAAGCATTTTGTCGAACAGGTGTTGATGAGTCAGGCATACATCCTGGATGACTCTAAGACAGTCGAGCAGCACGTCAAGGAAGCGATCGCTAAACTCGGCGAGAACATCGTGGTGCGCCAGTTTAGGCGAATCGAGCTGGGCGTGAGCGAGTAGCTCTGAGCTTATTCGGGTGTCGTTCATATCTAGCTAGACCCCTGGTGCTAGCATATTGATCCGTAAGGTGTTAAGATTTTATGTGTTGACAATATATTAAATCTGTGATAGTATAAAGCACAAGATTAACTACAGTGATATTAAAACATATGAAGAATATGAGGTCTGTATGCATAAAATGAGCCCCGAATCAAGCGCAAGAAGAACATCCTACACAACCACCGATAAAAATAATCGAAAGTTTGCAGAAATTCCTGGATATGAAGAGATCCGCCGACAGATTATTGATAGTAATGTATCTCATTCAGAGGAAACGGACGGCTGGAGTGCTGCTGTGTTACCAGAGAGTAAGACTCAAGGATGGGTTGATCCGCTTGAACAAACACCAGGAGGTCGTCGAGAGTCTTTGACAAAACGAATTTTTGGTGGCATGAAAGGCTTAGGAGAAAAACTATCAAATCATGGTGGGGTGGCAAAGAGGAAAATTGGTGAAGTATTCAGTAAGGCAGCTGAGACCGGGAATAGCCTAAAAGAGACTATCGGTCAGGCTGCCCAGAGTGCTAAGGAGCGTCGTGCTGAGCGCCGCCAGCAACGCAAGGAGGCTCGCGAGAACCGTAAAAATGAGTTGGCTACAAAAAGGCAGGAGCGTCAGGAGCGGGCCCAGAAGCGCAAAGAGGCGGCAGGTGAACGCCGTGAGGCAGCCAGGAATGACAGAAATGCTGAAGTTAAGGATTTGCGAAAAAGGGCTGGACTCAGAGAAGAGATCGTAGCCGTAGAAGGTAAGCAGAGGGGTGCTGATACAGAAATCGCTGAAACGAAAGCAGAGATTGAAGCAATGTCGAGTGGCGAACTGGCGAGCGCATTTGAACGGCTCACGGCGGCGCGTGAGGCGTACGAGAGCAGTAGACACCCAGTTGGTTCTCTCGAAAATAAACAACTGGCGTTAGCAGAAGGCATAGCAGAAAGTGCATGGCGAGTCGCCAGCGGTCAAGTCGAGATGCTCAAGCTTAGCTTGCAAGAACTTGAGATGAAACGGCAAAGTCTTGAGAGTCAGCGCCAAGAGGCTCTTGATAAGATTCGTGAGATAAATGAGCAGCGAGGTGAGCGCATAACGGCTGCCAAAGAAAGGAAGGCGGCACGCCGCGCGGCGCGCCGGGAAAAGTGGGCCGCTGTAAAGGGAGCGGTTGATGATGGTTTTGAGTCTGTTGGTGAACGGGTTAGTGCTGCCGCTGATCGATTAGATGAGGTGGCTGGTCGTGCGACCGAGCGAATCGGTGAGATGCGTACTACCGCAGCGCAGCGACTACGGGACATCGGTAGCTATCTATCACGTCCGTTTGCTCTTATGGGACGTAAGACAAAAGAAACGCTCACGGTAATGGGCGAGTTTAGCCGACGGGTTGGTAGGGCAGCAGTTGCAGGTCATGTAGCGTTCACACAGGAAATGCAAAACTCGAATTCTAATGTAGGTGATAGGGTCTAATCCTAACGAGATAAATAGTAGGCAACTTGTTGAGGAAATTGATACGACGGTTGAGATAACTAATAAAATAAAAAAAGGATAGTTTATGAATAACGACAATACACCACAGGTTAATCTTGATGAAGCGTTGATTACGGTCGGTCGGCTACGAGAGATGGGTATTAATCTGCCAGAACAGCAGTTGCAAGAGTTGGCTGTTCACGTGCAAGATACGATTAATGAGCGGATTGGCGAGGAGGCTGTAGAGTCTCTAACAGGTGAACAGCTGGAAGAATTAATCACAATGCAGGATAATGGTGCACCGGGCGATCAGATTAGTGAGTGGTTGCGTACACGAGTACCGGATTACGAGCAAATAGTTGAAGATAATACTATGATTGTACTTGGCGAAGTCGCCGATGACATTGATGCAATTCAACAACCAAAACCTGAAGCCGAGCGAGAGTGAATAATATCGTCACGCTTAGCTTAGCATGATACATCCCGCCATTTTGGCGGGATTTTAGCGCGTTGAGATTATCAAACAATCATCCCTCTGGTGGCGGGCGTCAGTGGTGGTGACGATGAATTGATGATGTTGGATGGTCTCTTGGAGGAGCTTTTCGCGAGTGGCGTCCAACTCGGAAAAGACGTCGTCTAGGAGGATCAGTGGCCGCGATTGGCTGATTTTCGTTTGCAGTTCCAGCTCGAGCAGCTTGAAAGCCAGCATAATGGTGCGCATTTCGCCGCGCGAGGCGACTTTGATGGCTGGCTGGCTGTGGAGGAAAATCGTAAAATCTTCGCGGTGCGGGCCGGCCGAGGTGTGGCCTGTGGTGATTTCGTAATCGCGGGCGCGCTGCAGGCGGTCGAGAAGTGCCTGTTCGTATCGATCAAGCGATGCACTGGCTTGATAGACGGCTGCAAAAGCTGTTTCGTGTCCCGCCAGCGCTGCATATAAACTACTCAGCGTCGCCTCGTGCTTAGCCAAGAATTCAGCGCGGGCTTGGGCGATGTGGGTTGCTATCTGGACGAACTTAATATCCCAGGCAAAGAGATGGTCGCGCCAGTTTTGGGTCGTCTCGTGGGGATGTTTGAGTAGTTCATTGCGCTGGAGCAAGGTTCGGTGAAAGGCGCGGAGCGTGGCTTCGTATTGAGCATCCAGCCGAGATAATATACCGTCCAGAAAATCCCGCCGTCGCGATGGCGAGGAAGAGATGAGTCGTAGCTCGCTCGGCTCAAACAGAACGACCGGCAGGCGATGTTTGCGAGGGAGGAGTTTGCTGCGGCTATCGTTAATGGTAAATTCTTTGGTTATCGTGCCGTCGGCTGTGCGGAGCAGCTGGAGGCGTCGAGAGGTGTTGTTGGTTTCGAGGTGGATGATGGTTTGCGTTTGGTCGTGCTGCATACAGTCGGCGAGGCTGCCGCGAAAGCTGCTGCCGCGGAGGGCGACGTATATCGCTTCGAGCAAGTTTGTCTTACCCGTACCATTTGGTCCAATGATGACGGTACCATGCGGAGATAGCTCGGTTTCGAACAGATTGTACGAGCGAAAATTATATACCTTTACCCTAGAAATCATTGAGGATATTATAGCATGCTACATAGCGCAGCTAACTTATCTATAAGTACAACCAGTTGCTCTAAAGAATTCGATCTGATATGACTCTTTGCTGCCGTGAAACCCAATGATAATAATAGTCGGGATGCCGTTGTTGTTACGAGAAATCGTAAAATATAGGCGGTTTTTTCTTCTCATGCGTACTTCGCGAATAGTTGTTTGTCCTGTTGAGCCAGAGCGCATGAGGCGTATAGCGCTATTGTTAGTCTGATATAGTTGAGACTCACTTCTATTATTGGGTGCGACAGCAAATGATACTAATTTATCGAGGAGAACTTTCATATCTTCTGGCGCTGCTGGCTGGATGTTACCACTGTTTACGATCGGCGAAGCATCGATAATAACTGCTCCTGTCGTGTATCTGTCTGAACAGACAGAAAATGACACTAGTTCGATATCATCCCGGGCATTAGACCGGAGCTGGATACCTTTCATGTTAGATCGAATAGACACCAACTGCACGGGATCTTGCGGCTGGATTATTACGTCATTTTTTACGAGAAGGGATAGCGGATGTGGCATTTCTTTGGTATCCAGGAGGTTAGAGAACTTGCTATCCTGGTTGCGTTGCTTTTCATAAGTTGATGCTATAGCCTCTCGGGTTAAACAGATACCAGATAATTCACATCGTCTACACAGAGTAGTGAGGGCTCGGAGCGCCGCTCCTCCTAACTTGATACCGAGGTCTGGATTGGCTAGCTTCTGTGCGGTCTCTTCGATAGTTTGCTGGGCAGCCTGAGTGGCGACTTCGTCTGCATTGGGAAAGGACTGCAGTTCGGTTAGATCGGTGGGCGATTGGGCACCAAAAGCCTCACGAACCACATGACATGGTTTGGGCGTTTTTTGTGAAGGAATCCTTGAGATTGACATGGTATCATTTCGGCCTAAATCGGTTGTTTAATTTTAACATCAAAAACCTATAAAGTCAATAAGACACTTGATATGGTGATCTGTTATAATGGTAATAGGTTAAGTTTGGAGGAAATATGTTTGACACACAACCATATGAGGATAAAATGGCGCAGGCGTTTGGTCATTTTCAGGACGAGCTGAAAAAAGTACGGACTGGCCGGGCGCATGCCGGAATGCTGGACGGCGTGATGGTAGAGGCGTACGGGACGCGGATGCCGCTCAACCAGGTGGCAAATGTGACGGCGCCGGAGGCGCAGATGCTGCTGGTGACGCCGTTTGATCCGAGTAATATTACGGCAATTTCGGCAGCGATTCGCGATAATCAGAGTTTGGGCTTTAATCCGTCTGATGACGGGCGGGTGGTGCGCGTGCCGGTGCCGGCATTGACTGAAGAGCGCCGCAAGCAATTAGTCAAGCAAGTTAGCGAAAAGGTCGAAGAGGCGCGGATCGCTATGCGGACGATTCGCCAGGATGCATTGAAAGATGCCAAGCGCATGAAAGACGCCAAGGAGCTCGGTGAGGACGATTATAAGCGAGTCGAGAAAGAAATTGATGCACTGATGAGCAAAGTGCAGGTACAAATTGACGAAGCGTTTAAAGCTAAAGAAAAGGATGTGTTGACGGTTTGATGAGTCAGACATTTGCTGAGCGCGTGAAAGAGTTAGGACTGCCGCTAGATCAGATTATTATCATTGGCAGTGGTATTTTGGATCAATTAGGCATTCGTCAGTCTGCTGATATTGACGTGGCAGTTGATCGGGCGATGTTAGAAAAGCTGGCTGCTGATGGTAGCGACTGGGTCAAAAAGCTTGATAAAAATCAACGCCAGTATTTGGTGAAGCATGATGGATCGGCCGAGATATGGGACGGCTGGGAGATCGACGGGCGAGTTGTTGAGTACGACGAGCTGCTGGACTGCGCGGTGGAATATGACGGTGTGAAGTTTGTCAATCTAGATTTCTTGCGCCGCTGGAAAAACTGGCGCGGGCGCGAGAAGGATATGCAGGATGTGAGGTTAATTGATGAGTGGAGGGCGAAACATGAGTGAAAAAACAGAATTGCCGAGGCACGTTGGGTTTATTGTTGATGGCAATCGTCGCTGGGCAAGACAGCACGGACTACCTGCCTATGAGGGGCATTTGGCGGGATACAATAGTCTGAAGGATGTGCTACTGGAGACGTTGCGCCGTGGCGTGAAGTATGCCAGCGCGTATGTGTTCAGTACAGAAAATTGGAAGCGCTCCGAGGAGGAGGTCGGGCATTTGATGGGTCTGCTGCTCAAGGTGCTGGAGTCAGACGTACCAATATTTTTGGAGCATAATGTGCGGATGCGGGTGATTGGTTCGCGCGAGGGGCTGTCAGGGACCTTACGAAAAGCGATTGAGCGAGCTGAGGAACGAACGCGGAATTTGACGGGCGGCGAGCTGCTTTTGTGCCTTAATTACGGCGGACATTTGGAAATTGCCGACGCGGTTAAAAAAATTGTTCAGTCGGGCGTGGCAGCCGAAGACGTGACGCCAGAACTGATCGCTCAGAACTTATATGCGCCAGAAGTACCGCCGTGTGATCTCATTGTACGAACAAGCGGCGAACAGCGATTGAGTAATTTTATGCTGTGGCGGGCGGCGTACAGTGAGCTAATGTTCATCGAGAAAAACTGGCCAGACATGACGATAAAAGATGTGGAGTTCATTCTGGAGGAGTACAAAAAACGTAATCGGCGCTTTGGAGGGTAATAATGGTGTTCATTGGAATTTTGGTCGGACTGATCATACTGGTTTTGTTGGTGGTGGTGCACGAATTGGGTCACGCGATTGTGGCGCGGCGTAACGGTGTGGTGGTTGAGGAATTTGGTATCGGCTTTCCGCCGGCTGCAAAAAAGTGGCGGCCTGAAAAGAGCTTTCTCGGCAAGAACGTGATGTTTAGTCTGAACTGGCTGCCGCTCGGCGGGTTCGTCAAGCTGAAGGGTGAATACGATTCGGCCGAAGGCGCAGGGACGTATGGCGGTGCTACTTTTTGGGTAAAGACCAAGATTTTATTAGCCGGTGTGATGATGAATTGGCTGATGGCTGTCCTGCTGTTTATGATATTGGCGCTGGTGGGGATGCCAAAAATTTTACCACAGCAGGCAGTACTGCCGTTTGATTCACGGGTGGAGCGTTCAGCGCTAACGGTGGCGCGAGTAACACCAGGCTCGCCGGCAGAAAAGGTCGGCCTTCAGCGTGGCGATGAGGTGCGAAAGATCGGCGACCACGGCGTGACAACACCGGCGGAACTATCGGCGGCCACGAAAGCGCAGGCTGGCCGCGAGGTGACGATTGAGCTGGTGCGCGGCGGTCAGACGCTCACCAAGCAGGTTAAATTGCAAACTGCCGAGCAAGCAAAGAATGGCGGCCATCTCGGCGTTGGTCCGCAACAGACGGAAACAATTCACAGTACCTGGTCGGCGCCAATCGCAGCAGTGGTGACCACGGGGCAATTGACGTATGAGACAGTGGCGGGCGTTGGCTCGATCCTCGCGAAGACGATCAACGGGACGATTGGGCAATTATTTGGTTCGTCAGAATCTCGCCAGGCGGCCAAGGCCGATCTGGCGGCAGTCGGCGAAAGTGTGGCCGGGCCAGTCGGTATCTTGGGTGTGCTGTTTCCGTCAGTGCTCAGTTCTGGTGTGACGCAGATTTTACTGTTGGCGGCGATCATTTCGTTGACGCTAGCGGTGATGAATGTGCTGCCAATTCCAGCGCTGGACGGCGGGCGGTGGTTTACGATGGCAGGCTTTAAATTATTCAAGAAAAAATTGACCAAAGAGCGCGAGGAAACGATCCAAGGTGTTGGTTTTTTGGTACTGATGGCGCTGACGGTTTTAGTGACGTGGAGTGACATCACGAAGGTATTAAGGGGATAAAATATGAGAAAGCGGGCGAGAAGTGAAAAAACCCAGTCGACAAAGGGGCGGCTGAATAAAAATAATTGGTGGCTACTCATCGTGCTGCCAGTGTGGACGTATGCGGCGTTTTGGATGGCACAGCTGGTCGTGCTTGGTCTGGTGTGGGTGCTTAGCCGTGTTGGTGTGCCGCTCGGTTCGGTGAATGAGGTGCTGCTAAACGCGACGGGCTCGGTCGTTGTGTATGTGCTGGCGGTGATCTTAGTGGTGAGTCTGCCGTTTTATGTCCGTCGCCGCCGAACGACGCTGAAAGAAATGGGGGTGACTGATTGGCCGTCGTGGTGGGACGTGGTGATTACACCGGCAGCCTTTATTGTATACACGATTTGTTCAGCGGTGTTTTTGACAGTGGTGACTAAACTGATAGCGATTGATATCCACCAGCCACAAGCACTGCCATTCTCGCAGTCAATGCTCGGTACCCAGTGGCAATATATCGCGGCATTTATGACGATAGCGGTGTTGGCGCCGGTGGCGGAGGAGCTACTCTTTCGCGGTTATTTGTATGGTAAATTACGGCGGACGGCACCAGTTTGGATGGCGGTTTTGATTACTAGCCTGACGTTTGGGGCGGCGCATTTGTGGGGAGGCAGCGGGTCGTTGCAGTGGGCGGTCGCGGCAGACACCTTTGTACTGAGTATCGTGATGAGCCTAGCGCGGGAGTATACCGGTGCGATCTGGGTGCCAGTTTTAATGCATATCGCGAAAAACAGCATTGCCTTTTATGCGCTGTACGTTAATCCAAACCTTTTAGAGCAACTAAAGTCGGCGCTGCTGCCGTTCATTGGAGGAATATAAAATGCGAATGAGTCAACTATTTACCAAAACGGCCAAGACCGCGCCGGCGGACGAAGTGTCGAAAAATGCCCAGCTCCTCATCCGCGCGGGATTTGTGTATAAGGTGATGGCGGGCGTGTATGCGTACACGCCACTAGGGCTGCGTGTGCTGGAAAACATCAAACAAATTGTCCGTGAGGAGATGAATGCGATTGGTGGCCAAGAGTTGATCATGACGAATTTGCAGCGCCGCGAGACCTGGGAGGCAACTGGTCGCTGGAGTGATGAGGTGGTCGATGTGTGGTTCAAAACTCGCTTGCAAGACGACACTGAGCTGGGGTTGGCATGGAGCCACGAAGAAGCGATTATGGAAATGATGCAGCAATATGTTAAAAGCTATAAGGATCTACCGGTCAGCGTGTATCAGTTTCAGACCAAGCTGCGCAATGAACTGCGATCAAAGAGCGGTATTATGCGTGGCCGTGAATTTGTCATGAAGGATATGTACAGCCTGCACGCCACACAGCAGGACATGGATCAGTATTATGAGCGGGTTATCGAGGCGTATAAGCGCTGTTATGCGCGGTTTGGCATTGGTGATAGTACATTTGTGACGTTTGCTGGCGGCGGGGCGTTTACTAAGTTTAGTCATGAGTTCCAGACGATATGTGAAGCGGGTGAGGATACACTGTACGTCAATGCTGACCAGACGGTGGCTGTCAACGAAGAGGTGTTGGATGATGCTACTAAGGAATTGGGTATCAGTAGAGATGATCTACTACCAGTTGTCAGTGCGGAGGTGGGTAATATCTTTAAATTTGGTACCGAAAAAGCTGAGCAGATGGGTATCATGTACACCGGTGAAGATGGCAAGCAGCATCCGATTTACCTTGCAAGCTACGGCATTGGTATCACGCGGGTGATGGGTGTGATTGCCGAAAAAATGTCGGATGATAAGGGGTTGGTCTGGCCGGAGAATATCGCACCGTTCAAGGTTCATGTGGTGGCGATTGGTGATAAGGGTCAGGAGCTAGCGAGTACATTATATACCGAGCTGGCAGAAAAGAACGTGACAGTGCTGCTGGATGATCGGGCTGAGCGGCCGGGTGTCAAGTTCGCCGATGCGGAGTTGATGGGTCTGCCATGGCGGATTACGATTGGCGAGCGAGCGATTGATAGCGATGGGTTATTTGAACTGACCGAGCGGGCAAGTGGTGAGACAAAGAAGTTGGATTATCAGCAGCTGCTTAGGTTTTGTTTGGAGCGCGGGTGATCACATTGTCTGATATGTGCGACGGAGGCCAGATTGCACCAGGGGCTCCGTCATGTATTGACATGGTTTGGGGTGATTGCTATACTCGTAGAGACTTAAATAACCATATGGATAAGCGCTATATATAGCACTTTTTGTTTTTGTAGACGCTATATATGGAGTGAGGAGAGTAACATGAATAAGGTATATCAGATTACCGAGAGTGGCCAGCGTGAGCTAGAACGAGAGCTGGAGGAGCTAAAAAGTCGGCGCGGTGAGATCGCTGATAAAATCGCGGCGGCGCGGGATTTTGGCGATTTGAGTGAGAATGCAGAGTACGATGCGGCGCGTGAGGCCCAAGGGCTGCTAGAAACGCGCATCACTGAGATCGAAACAATTTTGCAGAATGCAAGTATTATCCAGGTCGGCGGTAGTTCGACAGTGGTGCTGGGTAGTACAGTGGAGCTGGAGGCGAATGGCAAGACAGTGGTTTATACCGTCGTTGGGCCGGTCGAGGCGGATCCGCTAGAAGGGAAGGTCTCGAATGAGTCGCCGATTGGCCAGGCGCTGATGGGTAAGGCGGTTGGTGATACGGTAACGATCAGCACACCAAAAGGCGAGTTGGCATATACGGTAGTGGCGCTGCGGTAGGATCTTGGGGCGATATTTGCGACAGTTTGTTGCTTAAAATACGTTACGAAAGATGCGATATAGTATACGTGACAGTGTATGTTGCTTTCTGAATATACGCCGCCTCGTCGTTATTTTTAATTTCTTTTGTACAGCTCGGTGTGCCTGCTGTCGTATTTCTTCTAATGTCAGTTGTTGCTGAGACCCACTTTCAGATAACTGGTTGAGAATGATGTCATCTTCTACTGGCAGGTTCTGTTGATTAAACTGCTCCATGATCGTTTTTGCCGGTGCAGCATCAGTTTTTGGATGATAAAAGTTGTGTATCGCTAGAGCTACTCGGCCGAGACACTTCTGCATTTCTTTAGAAAGCTCACCGGGCTCAAGCTCTAATTCCTTCAGCGCATCCTCGAGAGCGTATGCTTCCTCTGGATATTTATCACGGATTAAATCAGCCACATTAACCACATTCATTAGTGTACGGAGTGGATAGGCTGGGGGCTCTGTTCTGCCCCTTAGTTCTGCCACCCACGAACGGGCGTCATGGTAGAGTTTCTTTGCTTGATCTGGATCATCACAGTGATCGGGTAAGCTCATTTTCCATGAGGACGGCGTCGGGGTTTTATCTCTTGTCAGTAGCGTATCCATACCATTTTTGAACGTCGTTCTCCATTATCCAATAAATGTTTCATTTTTGCAAGACCACTGGCGATAAATATTATTAAAAGCGCATCGGTAAATAAGTGATATAATTAACATATGAAGCGGTTTTTCTTTGGGATGGTCGCGGTGATGGTGCTGTTGGTTGGGTTCGGGTCAACGGCACAGGCGGCAAATAATTTTACGATTAGTAATTATACTGTCGATATGGAGCTGGGGCGCGATAGCGAACAGCGTTCGACACTGCGTACAAAATTGACCATTACTGCGGACTTTCCACCACGGCAGAACCATGGTATTGCACCGGTGTTCGTCAAGCAGTATGATAAACATCCGACTCACTTTACGCTGGAATCAGTAACGGATGAGCGAGGTGCGCCGCTGGAGTATAGGTGGCATAATGATGAGCTGAGAATTGGCAATAAGGACACCTATGTTAAGGGTAAAAAGACCTACGTCATTACCTATACGCAGCGGGACGTGACGAAATTATATCACGATACGGGTAAACAGGAGTTTTACTGGGATGCGATCGGCACTGCTTGGCAGGTGCCAATTCAGTCAGCATCGGTGACGCTCAAGCTGAGTCCCGAGCTGGTGGCCGCTAAACGAACGAACCTCCAGTGTTATCAGGGTCGGTTCGGCAGCAGTCAGCGCTGCGAAGTGCGTGAACAGGGCGATACGTTGACGGCGACAGCCCGTGCGCTACCAAAGAAGGCGGGCGTGACGATCGCGGTCGGATTTGCGCCGGGGACATTTGCGGCGTATCAGATGTCATTCACGGAACAGCTGATTGATTGGTGGGCGAAATTGCAACTGGTGTTGCTAGTGGTGGCGCTGATATTGGCGGGGGTGATCATCGTGGCTTATTATCGGTCGATTGGTCGCCATAAAGAACTGGAGCCAATTCCGCCGGAGTATTTGCCACCGCGAGGTACGAGCGTGACGACGTCGGCCAAGCTGGTGCAGCCGTTTCATATGGTCAGGGGGTCGGTGATGGCGGCACAAATGATAGACCTGGCGGTGCGCCACTACATTCAGGTTATTGAGGTGAAGCCGCGTACGACATGGCGGACAGCTGAGTACGAAGTGAAAGTGATACAAGCTCCAGGTAAACTCCTAGCCGAGGAGCAAGAAATGCTGAGGAATATATTTGGCTCCTCGCCGAAAGTTGGTAAGCGGTTAAATCTAAAAACGCTGCGTAATGATGCGCGATACGCGGCGCGAGTACGCTACAGCGCAAAGCAAATGAAGGGGCGGCTTACCGACGACTATGGTTTGCAAGCGCGCGAGCCGCAGCATACCCGACGATTTCGACGGTACGCGATAATTATCAGTATTTTTGCGGTGCTGTTGTTGTCGCCGGTGCTCCTGGTGTTGGCGGGGATGGTGTTTTACCTGTCGTTTGGTAAGGTGCTGACCGACAAGGGCCTGGTGCTCAGGCGGCATCTGGCGGGTCTGAAGAGGTATATTGGCGTGGCTGAGGTCGAGCGTTTACAGATGCTGCAGAGTCCTGAGGGTGCGGAAAAAGTAAAGGTTGACGCGGCTGATGAGAAACAGCTGGTGAAATTGTACGAGCGGGTACTGCCGTACGCGGTGTTGTTTGGGCAGGAAAAAGAGTGGAGTAAGCAGTTGGGCAAATACTATGAGCGAGCTGGTGAACAGCCGGATTGGTACGCAGGCCAGGGCGCGTTTAATGCGGCAGTATTTTCGGCAGGAATGAGTAATTTGTCGAGTACGGCCGTAAGCGTCAGTTCCTTTGAGTCCTCGACGGGTGGCTCAACTGGTGGCGGCTTCGTTGGCGGCGGAGGTGGTGGCGGCGGAGGTGGCGGCTGGTAACCGTGTCTGACGCTTTATTATTAATGATGGCGGCAGTGTTGTTGGTACTGTCGGGATCGTTTTCAGGTCTTAATATTGGATTAATGATGGCGCGGCCAGATGATCTGCGGCGTAAGGCCCGGCACGGTGATGTAATCGCTGCACGAGTATACCGCTACCGCAAGGACGGCTACTATCTGATCTTTTGTATTTTACTGGGTAATGTTGGCGTCAATACGGCGATGTCAATTCTACTGGGTAATATGACGAACGGTGTGATTGGCGGGTTGATTGCCACGTTGCTGATCACGATGTTTGGCGAGATTTTGCCGCAAGCGATTTTTACGCAGCGCGGCTATCGTTTTGTGCGGCATTTCTTTTGGCTGCTGGATGTGATTTATGTGGTATTTTGGCCGCTGGCTCGGCCGATGTCGAAGCTGCTGAACCGCTGGCTAGGCAAGGAAGCACCGCAGCTGTACTCACACCAAGAGCTAGAGCAGATTATTCACGAACATGCCGCGCGGTCGGACAGTCCGGTTGATTACGACGAAAGCCGGATTGCTGCGGGTGCGCTGCAATTTAGTAAAAAGACAGCTGGCGATTTGGTAACGCCGATGGATGAGGTATTTACCGTGGATCTGGATGATGAGCTGGACGCAACGCTGCTGGCTCAGATTAAACACGCTGGACATTCGCGGATCCCGGTGCGGGCTGATGGGCGGCTGGTGGGGATTTTATATGTTAAAGATGTGGCGGGTCGCGAGCTGCCGCTGCCGATCAGTCAGTTGTACCGCGATAAGATTCACGACATCGATGCGCGATCGCGGCTGGATACGGTGCTCAGCCGATTTATCCAAACCCGCAATCATTTGTTTGTGGTGATGGGTGACGAGAATGAGCTAGGGATTATCACGCTGGAGGACGTGATTGAAGAGATTTTAGACCAGGAAATTGAGGATGAATATGATGATAAATAGTAAATAGCTTGACTTTTTATAGTACCTTGTATAACATAGTACTATGTAAAATAGAACTATAAGGAGTAAGGTATGAGAAGAATCGATATCATCAAGCGGGCGGGGCGGAATCTTCGCCAGTCAAAAGGCCGGACGGTTTTGACAGCGTTGGCGATTTCCGTCGGGGCGTTTACGATTGGCTTGGCACTGATGGCTGGTGAGGGTGGTCGACTGTACACCAATAGTATCGTTGACGCGGCTGGCGATAAAAAAGTAATTATGGTCAATAAAAAGATTGAAGCAGATAAGAAAGATAAATTACCAGAATATGGCAATTCGGCAGAAGAAGCTGACAAAAATAAAGCATCGGCGGCGCGTAGCAAATATTTGCTCAACGACAAGGATTTGGAAAAGATCCGACGAACACCGCACGTAAAAACGGTAACGCCGGCGTATTCGACTGATGGCGTGGCGTATGCTAAGAGTTCAGCGAGTAATAAAAAATTTGCACTGACGGTGGCTGTTAAAATGGATAGGACTCGGGCGGAATTGGCAGCAGGAACCCTGGAGGATTTTATGCCAAAACCGGGCGAGATTATCATCCCGAATGATTATGTGAAACAGTTAGGCTTTAAGGACGCGCAGTCGGCAATTGGCCAGACGATAACCTTGGGTGTGCGTAGCGCGGCGCGGGGTGGTAATGTTGCCAAAGAGGTATCATTCAAGATCGCGGCGGTGGACAAAAAATCAGACACCATTTTGTTTTATGAACCAATGCTGAGAATTTCGACAGCTGATGCTAAAGCTATCTATGAATTTAGCCACGACAAGAGCCAACCGCATCAGTATTCAACGGCGATTGCTTTGGTGGATAACGAGAAAAATGTTGATGTTGCCAAAGACGAAATCAATAAAGATTACAGTGCGTATTCAATTCAGGATATTCGAAAAACGTTGCTGACAATGGTCAATGTGGCGCAGGTGGCGTTAGCGGCATTTGGTGGATTGGCATTGCTGGCCAGTGTGTTCGGGATTATTAACACTATGTACATTTCGGTACTGGAGCGAACTAGTCAAATTGGCTTGATGAAGGCGCTGGGGATGAGAGGCCGCGATATTGGTAAATTATTCCGCTACGAAGCGGCGTGGGTTGGCTTGTTAGGCGGACTGATTGGCGTGGGCTTGGCGAGCTTGGTGACGCTGCTGAATCCAGTGATTGCCAGCTTCTTAAAATTAGGTGCCGGGACTAATTTGCTAGTAATTGATCCGCTGCAAATCGGACTACTGGTAATTGGATTGGTAGCGATGGCAATAATTTCTGGCTGGTTGCCAAGCCGCAAAGCAACAAAGCTAGACCCAATTGAGGCATTAAGGACGGAATAGGAGAGAGATCATGATTGAACTAAAGAATGTGACGAAAATTTATGGTAAAAAGAAAAACCAATTTACGGCGCTGAAAAATGTCAGCTTGACTATTCCGACAG
>CAUVOB010000005.1:0-56495 GCA_963553465.1 uncultured Candidatus Saccharibacteria bacterium
CAGACCTGCTCATTCATCAAGGAGAACAGTTGATATTACGCGTAATAGAAATTACCTTGTGATTGTAGCACAGATTAGTCTGTGGCGTCAACAGTAGTAGGATATCGGTCTAGGCTATTGACATAATGTTAATTACCTGCTACAATTTGGCAGTTTGAGTAAAATAATAGAAAGGAATAAGAGAAGTGATCGAAACACCAGAAATGGTACGATATAACCCTGACGGCACTAAAACTAATCAGGTAAAATACCTTGAGTGGTTTGGATCCATGATTGACGATGGCTTAAGGACAGGCGAGCTTGATCCAGAAAAGAGCTTCGCTCCTGAGAACAAAGAGGGCAAAGATAGTCCGCTCCGCCAAGTAGCAACTGCCGCCATTATTGCTCACTGGAATAATCTTGAGCAGCAAGAACAGATCACCAAGGACTAGTGAGTAGTCTAGTCGCCTACTAAATACCGCCCCATAAGGAGCGGTATTTAAGTATCGTTTTATCGCTACACGCTAGGCGTTGCGCTTTTCGATAATCTCCTGCGCAACGTTTGGTGGAACTTCCTCGTACTGCGCGAGCTCCATGGTGCTGGCGGCGCGACCCTGTGACATCGAGCGGATGTCCGAGGTGTAGCCAAACATATTTGCCAGCGGCACAAAGGCCTTGACTAGTTTAGCGCCGCCCATCAAATCTTCCATAGCGTCAATGCGGCCGCGGCGTGAATTCAGGTCGCCGATGATGTCGCCCATGAACTCTTCTGGAGTGGTTACTTCAACCTTCATGACTGGCTCGAGCAGAATTGGCGTGGCTTGCTTGATACCTTCACGAGCTGCCAACGAACCTGCTAGAGAGAAAGCTAGTTCTGAGGAGTCGACATCGTGGTACGAACCATCATACAGCGTCGCCTTGACATCAACCACTGGATAGCCAGCGATAACGCCGCCCTCCAACGTCTCTTTGATACCCTTCATGACAGCCGGGCGATATTCCTGAGGAACCACGCCACCCTTGATCTCGTCGATGAATTCAAAGCCCTTGCCGGCCTCGTTTGGCTCAAAGCGTACCCAAACATCACCGTATTGACCGCGACCACCAGACTGCTTAGCGTGCTTACCCTGGACTTCGGCGCGGCCCTTGATTGACTCACGGAAGGCCACTTGCGGCTCGCCAATATTAGCCTCAACCTTGAACTCGCGCTTCATACGATCGATCAAGATATCGAGGTGCAACTCACCCATGCCGGACATGATCGTCTGGCCAGTTTCTTCATCGGTGTGAATGCGGAAGGTTGGATCTTCCTCAGCCAAGCGCTGCAAGGCGAGTGCCATCTTTTCCTGGTCGGCCTTTGACTTTGGTTCAACGGCGATGGACACTGGTGGCTCTGGGAATTCAATTGACTCCAGAGCGATCGGATGCGCTGGGTCGGTCAAGGTATTACCGGTACCGGTGTTCTTCAAACCAACCACCGCAGCGATATCGCCAGCAGCAATCTTGTCGATATCCTCGCGTTTGTCAGCATGCATACGCACGATACGGCCGATACGCTCCTTATCGCCAGTGGTGGTGTTCAAGACGTAGCTGCCCGAATTCAGCACGCCAGAATAGACGCGGATAAAGATTAACTTACCAACAAATGGGTCGGTAGCGATCTTGAAGGCCAAGGCGCTCATCGGCTCTTTGTCATCTGGCTTGCGGCTCACTTCGTCGCCAGTCTTTGGATTCTTACCCCAAATTTCGTCAACGTCCAGTGGGCTTGGCAGGTAGTCAACCATGAGGTCAAGCACCTTCTCGACGATGACACCGCGACCATCACCGCCGGTCACTAGGTAGAAGTCGCCAGCCAGCACCCGCTTACGTAGTGCAGATTTCAGCTCATCAACAGTAATCGCTTCCTCGCCCTGATCGAGGAATTTCATCATCAATTCGTCGTCGGCTTCGACAGCATTTTCTACCAGCAGGGCGCGAGCATTCTTCGCCTTCTCCAGCATGTCGGCTGGGATCTCGCCGACCTTTAGCTCATGATCAGTGTAGTCATCGTAGGTGTAGGCCTTCATGTCGATGAGGTCAACTACGCCGTTGATAGTCTTTTCAAAACCAATTGGGATGTGAATTGGAAAGGCCTGCTTGCTCAGGCGATTGTGAATCGACTCCAGCGATTTCCAAAAGTCGCCGCCGGTCTGGTTAATCTTGTTAACGAAACAAATGCGCGGCACGCCGTATTTGTTGGCCTGGCGCCACACCGTCTCGGACTGCGCCTCAACACCCATCTTGCCGTCAAACACGGTCACCGCACCGTCGAGCACGCGCAGTGAACGCTCCACCTCAGCGGTAAAGTCGATGTGCCCCGGTGTATCAATAATATTAATCTTATGATCTTTCCAGAAACAGGTCACCGCCGCCGAAGTAATGGTGATGCCCCGCTCCTTTTCCTGCGCCATCCAGTCGGTGGTAGCACCGTCGCCATCACCCTTAACCACACCAATTTTATGCGTCAAACCAGTGCGGTACAAAATACCCTCAGTGGTCGTCGTTTTACCGGCGTCAATATGGGCAATGATACCAATATTTCTAAAGTTTTGTAATGGAACGTTTGCTGCCATTTGTCTTTCCTTTGTTAAAAATAGTTATTGTTCGAGATTCTCCGGAGCTATTTTTACGCACCAAAAAACTACGCTTGAGCTGTATTATAGCAGACGATTGGCGTTTTGTGAATGAGCCTCATCTTACCGCGGAATTTGACTACGACCTGATTGAATCCATTGTATTCCCTTGGCTACTAGTAGATAATCTTTGTTTTGAGCGTCAGACCGACCAAGGAGCGTTGCACGCACCATCATCACCAAAGAATTGTAGCCTTCGGGATCCGTGATAGCCTCTAGGGAGACAGACTGCACATACATCGCACCTTTCGCCTCTAATCCAACCCACCCCTCGTTGCGAAAAGCGGGACCCATGTAGGTAACGTCATACGGCATATATGGATCAAGCGAAGCCAGTACCTTGCAGTGAATGTTTATCGCCTTAATCACTCGGTTGAGGTCTCTATTTGACAATCGCCCAAAAGGGATTTCATTAATCGGAACATCTGCTAGCTCCTTGATCATTCGAGCTGAGTCGATACAATTATTGTTTGGATCAACTGGTCGTATATTATTCAGATAATCAAGGACTTCAGGCGTGTACAGCTGTAAAATAGCCTTAGCCTGTTCAACATCCATCAGCTGCGGAAATTGAATAAGGACATCTAGCGAAACAACATATTGCGTAGTGGTATCCCCTGGTGTTACGCCAAGACCACCAAGTGCGATTTCTGGATCAGACTTGTTCGCGACAATCAGACAACCGGCACACTGGAGTTTATGGTCTTCAATATATACGTATTCTGCTCCATTTTTAGTGTATTGTTGTACCCATCCGCTTACCGTCATCAGCTGGCCTATAAACCCAGCAAATAGTTCTTGGTTAATCTGCACAGTGGCTTCTGGATACTGATGAGGACTGAGCTTTCGAATGTCGGACGTTCGTTCTCGAGCTAAGCGGAGAATAGTGGCAACTTGCTGATTGAAAACAGCCTTATCAAGTAACGCAAGGTTCTCGGGCAGCGGGGCGGCAGATGGGCTAGACTCAGTCGTCATCCCTTAATCATACGGCGTAAAAGCCAACTGACGCAACCATAACCGTAAAGCTCTTACCTATAATTCACGCACTGCAGCGGCGTGTCATAATCATTCTCACGCACCAGGCTAATGACTTTTTGCAACTCATCTTTCGAGGCGGAAGTGACGCGAACGAGGTCGCCTTGGATTTGTGGCTTGGCTTTGGGCACGTTAGTACGAATGTCGGCAGCGATGCGCTTGGCGGTCGGCTGATCGAGACCCTGTTTGAAGGGAATTTCCCACGTGGTTTTGAGATTTGAGGTGACTTTTTCTTTGGTGAGATCGAGGACTTTGCTTGACTGAGCGCGCGCCGCCAGTTTCTTGCGCACGATATCCAGCACCGCATCAACCTGCCAGTCGTTATCACCGGTGAGCTTGAATCCTTTTTTATCATCCAGCCAGTCAATCCCAGCATTCGTTCCCTTAAAATCGTACCGCCCTTGGATTTCTTTTTCCGCCTGCATGAAAACATTATTCAGCTCGGCTTTGTCAATTTCTGACACGATGTCAAATGAAAAACTTGCCATTTACCCCTCCTCGTTTTCTCCATTATAACAAAAATCGCCCGTTTTTCAGAGCGATTTCTGAGTGTGCATTTTCCCGACAATTAGCCGCGAGCAAAGTGCGCAAAGGCGCGGTTGGCTTCAGCCATCTTGTGGGTGTCTTCCTTCTTCTTGAAGGCAGCACCAGCTTCGTTGTAGGCGTCAACGATTTCCAGTGCCAAACGCTGTGAGTATGGCATACCGCTGCGAGCGCGGGCTGATTGTACTAGCCAGCTAAACGCGTAGTGCAACTGCCGATGTCCCTGAACTGGGAACGGGATCTGGTAGTTCGCACCACCGACGCGGCGACTCTTCACCTCAAAGTTTGGACTGACGTTTTTCAAGGCTTTCTCAAACACTGCCAATGGATCTTCTGAATCCAATTTTTTAGCAGCCGTTTCCAGGGCGGTGTAGACAGCACGCTCAGCCGCCAATTTTTTGCCGTCCAACATTGACTTATTGATCAAGCGCTGCACCAGCACGCTTTGGTAGCGGCGGTCAGGTTGCAATTGGCGTTGTAGTTTCTTGGTAACTTTACGAGGCATGATTACTTATCCCCTTTCTTGGTACCGTACTTCGAACGTCCACGCTTGCGGTTGTTAACACCCTGGAGGTCCAACGCACCACGGACGATGTGGTAGCGCACACCCGGAAGGTCAGGCACGCGGCCGCCGCGGATCAAGACCACAGCGTGCTCCTGCAAGTTATGACCTTCACCGCCGATGTAAGCCCAGACTTCATAGCCGTTGTTTAGTTTCACGCGGGCAACTTTACGCAAAGCTGAGTTTGGTTTCTTTGGCGTCTTGGTCGTCACACGCACACACACTCCACGCTTGAGCGGTGCATTCTGGTCGTAGTAACGCGTTTTCAGGGCGTTGTGAATGCGACCCAGTGCTGGCGACTTGGACTTTTTCTTAGCCGTTTGGCGCGGTTTGCGCACCAATTGGTTGATTGTTGGCATCCAATTTCTCCTTGGTTGATTTAGTGATTTATGGCAATTCGCCTGGTGGCTCTAGCGGGCTGGCGCGATTTTGCACGCAAAAACCAGCTTCTCTTAGCGCCTACGGCTTGGATTCAGCAACTCCGCCCCGTGTCTATACCTTTTCTGCCGAGCATGCAGCCTGTACACATTCAAACCACCGCGCGCCCCGAAAAGAGGAAACTCTGGGGTACATTATAGCATTATTGCGAACAATTTGTCTAGGATGTTTCACATAATTTGGCTTCATTTCGCCTACCCGTGTTGTGCTGTATGACTGTTTGTTGGAATGGTGATGACTGCTTGTAGAAACGGGCCAAATACTCAAGACGCAGCTCCTCGCTCTTGATTTGATAGACGCAGAGCTCTAGCAAATCCATGTCCATTTCATCATTTAGCGACATCTTTCCTATTACCCGCCTCTGCTGCTCTGGACTTAGTGCACCCATATGGAGTATAAGACTCATATTAACACGTCCCATATTTAGCCTTCTATCGAGAATATCGTTTTGTAGGTCTGAGCTGAGTGAGTCAAGTTGGGCGATAAGCATGTCAATGAACATGACATCATCACATTTTATTACCTGCCGTGCAATGCGGTCTCTCAAGCATGGGCTAGTTATGCTAGAGATATGTATGATTAATTCAACAAAGGCATTAGAGTAACCTTCTCTCATTACTACTTCAACCAGCTCACACTGCTGATCTTCTGTAAGTTCATTAATGTTACGAGCTAAGTAGTAGAGTAATGCCCTATTGCCTCTCGTCAATACACTATTTATCATGGACATTCGTATCTCTGGCTCAAGTGAACCAATGTGATTAACAATATGCAGATCAGTATAAATTTTATCCTCACCAACCACGCCTACCACAACTTTTTGCATCTCAAAGTTAAGCAAGTGAAAATAGAAAATAAGCAGGTCGTACTCATTATGCGCTATCATTGCCTCAACTACGGCCGCCTGCATGTCATAACTAAGCCCACCAACTTGATCAAGCAGTTCTAGGCTCTCATAATCACTATTTTGCACGCCCTCTATCAGCTGCTTGCCTACCCGCTGTAAATACTTATCATAATTATCACTAACACGGCTACGCCAAGCTGTCCATTCTAACCGGTCCTTGACGGCCAAAAATAATAGTGGATCAATATCTTCTACTAAATGGAGCAGTTCAATCAGTGCTGGTGGTGGCGGCTCACTATATCCCCTGCCGTCCAATTCCTCGTCAATATAACCATCTAGCGCCGACCTCACCTCTACGGTGCCGAGGTTATTATATCGACAACTATCATCGTCTAAACCAAACAAATGCCTCGCTCGCTCTAGTTTCGCAGGAGAGCTACCATCCGAATGCAGATGGATTGATGAACTCACGCCGCGAGCTATTTTCTCCCAGCGCCAAACCTCAAAGTACCGATGCAGCCACTCTGCCCCATAATTCAGAACAGATCTATCTCCCTTATGGTTCAATCTGAGTTCGAGTATCCCGTCAACATTCTCAGCACAATCCTCTCCCATAACCGTCCCCTCCGGCACCTTCACTGCATCAACAAATGTTGTTGTCTCGAGTTCAAGACCCGTCCTGGGAAAAGTTCTATCAGGCAGTAAACCACCTAAGGGCAGGAGAGTCTCTGGATTAAGATGAGCAAATGCGTTCTCATCGCCCGCTGCCAGCGCCTCAACCGCCCTACGTTGCTGCGCCACCACCGGATGGTCAGGGCAGCGCGATGCCACCCACCAGTATAGCGGATGATTTGGATGGTCATCAATACGGTCAAGCAGCTTGCCAGCCAGCTCTCTCGGAATATCAAAATGAGCGATAAAATCGAGTAGTTTCTCTGGTATGTTATGATTGTCAAGCCCCCTGAGTATTAGCTGTAGCGTATCCTCATCCACGGCGAGATCATGCATGTCTGACTCAATCATCAAGTAATCCGCCATCACCCCGAGATAGTCCCATAGCCGATCATCCTCAAGCACTTCGCTACCGGCACGAGCCTGCACTTCACCTAACAACGAGTAGAAATCACTCGTGATAGCGACTAGCTCCCCCTCGCTCGACCGGCTATTGAGCACCGATAACAGCTTGTCGCGCTCCGAGAACTGCTGTAGCTTCCCAAATTTCTCTTTCAGTGAGTCGAGTGAGGCGCTGACGATAACACGATTAAGCGCGGCCGGTGCATCGTACCAAAGATATGCCGGTTCATACATCGAGGCGGGCGTCTCCGTCCCCTCTAGGATATTATCTGGACAAGCGTTAATCGCTTCGGCACCAAGAAGTAGGGTTGGTTGATTGAGTCCTGGCATTGGCTTTAGCTCTAGCTTTAGCGTTGGCTCCTTCTCCGGCACGAATAGCCCAGAACCGGCTCGGTGGTAGCCATCAGGGCCAGTCGGCAATACTAATTCGGAAGCCTCAACTCCAGCTACTTGTTCCATATTATTTTTATATCATATTCATCTTTCTGTGTCAATTATTATCAGTCCATGCCAGCCCAGACAGCAAAAACCACCCCGTACTCATCGGAGCGGTTTTCTGAGAAAGGAAGCTAGTTGGCTTATACGGCTACAGCTAATTCCTCTTCCTGACTGTCAGCGAACTCGTCCTCGCTTGGCTCGTCGGTTTCCGTCTCTTCGACAGCGCCCGTTCCCACTGGAATCTTGCGGCCGATGATGACGTTTTCTTTGAGGCCATGCAAGTGGTCAGCGCGGCCTGAGACGGCAGCGTTGATCAGCACGCGAGTGGTGTCCTGGAAGGACGCAGCTGATAGCCATGAGTCGCTCCAGATGGACACCTTGGTGATACCGAGCAGCAATTGAGTGTAGCTGATGGGGTTCTTACCTCCAGCGGCCAGTTGCTTGTTGGTGTTCACCACCGCAGCCTTGGAAACGATGTCACCCGTCACAAAGTCGCTATCACCCGCATCTTCGATTTGGACGCGACTGAACATCTGGCGAACGATGATCTCCAGGTGCTTATCGGCCACGTCTTGACCCTGAGCGGCGTAAATGCGCAGTACTTCGTTGATGATGTAGCGCTGAGCAGCCTCGACACCCTTCAGTCGCATCAAGTCGTGTAGGTTCAATGAACCAGCCGTCAAACGGTCACCAGCCTCAACGACGTCGTTAGCCTTGACGACCAACTGCATGGTGCCCGGGATTTCGTAACGAGCTGGCGCGCCAGCTTCAGCGGCGATCACTAGCGTGTCTTCCGCCGCTTCAACTACACCGTCAAATGGTGCGATGAGCGGACGAGTGTCACCTTCGCCAGTTGCCAGCACGTCGCCGGCCTTGACGCTGGAACCGGATTTGACCATGATGGTTCGACCGTCTAATGGCAAGCGCTCAACTTTGCCGGACTCTGGCGTAACTTGGACGATGTACTTTTTGCCATCTTCCCAAACGTCAACTAACCCGGCAATTTCCGTAACAAATGCCTGACCCTTTGGCGTGCGCGCCTCGAACAATTCTTCGACGCGCGGCAGACCCTGGGTGATGTCGCCACCAGCCACACCAGAGTTGTGGAAGGTACGCAAGGTCAGCTGAGTACCCGGCTCACCGACTGACTGAGCAGCGATGACACCGACTGGCTGATGATTGCCAACCAATTTACCGGTTGACATGTCAACACCGTAGCTGCGCTGTGGAATACCATTGAGGTTGTTGGTCGACAAGACTGATTGAATCTTGACGCTCTGGATGCTTTCATCATCATCAATTGAGTCAGCGATTTCCCGAGTGATCAATTCGTCCTTGTTGACGTGACCTGGAATCGTCTCAGCGGCATACCGACCAGCCAAGCGGTTCGAGAAGTCGATCATCGTTTCCTCAGTTTCTGAGCGGTAGATCGCGTAACCTTCATCGTCACCTTCAACGTCCTCAACCGTAAAGACGTCCTGTGCCACATCAACTAAACGTCGCGTCAGGTAGCCTGAGTCGGCAGTCTTCAAAGCGGTGTCGATCAGACCCTTACGCGCACCACGGGTCGCCACGAAGGCCTCCAGGCTGGACAAACCACCGGTGTAGGAACTACGGATTGGCAGCTCGATCTCGCGGTTAGCCGCGTCAACCTGGATACCGATCATGGCGCTGGCCAGCTTGACATTGGAGATATCACCACGAGCACCAGAGTTGACCATCATCGAGATACTGGTGTCCATGTGCGCCAGCTGATCCTGGAGGAAGGCCGTAATCTTATTATCCACATTTCGCCAGGCATTCACCGTCAAGTTGTAACGCTCGTCCTCGGTGATCAAACCTTGGTCGAATTGCTCGGAAATCAAGGCCGCCTTGGCGTCGCCCTCAGCCACGAACTCAGCGATCTCGTCAAAGTGCACGTAGTCGGTCATACCAGTTGACACGGCCGCGGTTGTCGCGAAGCGGAAGGCCTGACCCTTCATGCGGTCGGCAATCTTGGCAGTTTCCTCGGCACCGTACTTGTTGAAAATTTGTGCCAAGACCTTCTTCAGCTGCTTCTTCGTCTGAACATTGTTGTCATATGGGAAGTCCTCTGGCAGAATCTCGTTAAAGAAGACGCGGCCCAAGGTCGTCTGGCGTAATTTACCCTTGGCATAGATGCGAATTGGCGTTTGCAGTTGGATAGCACCCTTGTCGTACGCCAGTTCTGCCTCGTAGACTGAGCTAAATGACTTGACATCGTCAGTCTGGGCCTGCGGCTTGTCATACGTCAAGTAGTAGTTACCGAGCACGATATCCTGCGAGATGTGCAGCACTGGCGCACCGTCGGCAGGCTTCAACAGGTTGTTAGTAGCGCTCATCAGCTCGCGTGCCTCGGCCTGCGCTTCCTTGGAAAGCGGCAGGTGGACAGCCATCTGGTCACCGTCAAAGTCGGCGTTAAAACCAGCGCAGACCAGCGGATGCAGCTGAATGGCTTTACCCTCGACCAGGACTGGCTGGAAGGATTGAATTGACAGGCGGTGCAAGCTCGGTGCGCGGTTGAGCAGCACGTACTTGCCCTTGATCGCCTCGTCCAGCGCGTCCCACACAACCGCCTCACCCGACTCGATCAGGCGAGTCGCCGAGCGGATGTTATGGGCGAATTCGCCCTTGATCAGCCAGCTGATGACGAACGGCTTAAACAGCTCCAGTGCCATTTGTTTTGGCAGACCGCACTGATTGATCTTTAATTTTGGACCAACGACAATGACCGAGCGGCCAGAGTAATCGACGCGTTTACCGAGCAGGTTCTGGCGGAAGCGGCCTTGCTTGCCCTTGAGCATATCGCTGATTGACTTGAGGCGACGACGGCTGCCAGTCGAGCTGACTGCCCGACCACCACGCGCCGCTGCGTTGTCGATCAGGGCATCGACAGCCTCTTGCAGCATGCGTCGTTCATTGCGCTGAATCACTTCTGGCGCGTTGAGCTCGACCAGTTTCTTCAGGCGATTGTTGCGGTTGATGATGCGGCGATATAGATCGTTCAAATCAGACGTTGCAAACCGACCACCACTGAGGGCCACCATTGGACGTAAGTCTGGTGGGATGACGGGCAGTACTGTCAGGCAGAGGCTGGATGGCTTGATGCCAGCAGCCTGCATGCTCTCGAGCATCTTCAGGCGCTTAAGTAGTTTCTTCTCGCGCTGACCCTTGGCGTGTTCGGCTTCCTCGCTCAGCTGGGCAATCAGTTCTGACAGATCAATTTCATCCAGCAATGCCTTGAGCGCGCTGGCACCCATGCCGACCTCGATCAGCTCATCGTACTCCTCTGGCAAGTTGCGATAATCCGTCTCTGAGATCAGCGCACCCTTGATGAGGCTCTCGAGCTGTGTTTTCTTCGTGGTGTACTTGTCGTTAAGCTCGTCGACCTCGCGGCTTTGTTCCTTCGCCAGCTGCTTGATATCAGCACCGTCAGCCTCGGCGAGCTGCTCGTAGCGCATCTTGATCGCCATCCGACCAGCTTCAGTCTCGGCCTCCAGATCCGCCAGGTACTGGTCGCGCGTGACCTCGTCAACCTTGAGAATGACATAGGTTGCAAAGTAAGCGATCCGCTCGATATTACGCACTGTCATCCCGAGGAGCAGGCTCATGGCGCTCGGCGTGCCGCGCATAAACCAGATGTGCGCCACTGGCGCGGCCAGCTGAATGTGGCCCATGCGCTCGCGGCGAACGATTGACTTGGTAACGAGTTCGCCGTTTTTATCGACGGCAGCCTCGCGTGAACGCACGCCCTTGAGCTTGGAATCATGCGGATTGATGTCCTTAACCGGGCCAAAGATTCGCTCGCAGAACAAGCCGTCGCGCTCTGGCTTTTGGGTGCGATAATTGATCGTCTCTGGTTTGAGAACCTCGCCATGACTCCACTTTAGGATGTCCTCGGCGCTGGCCACCGCTAGGCGTACCGCATCAAAATCGCTAATTCCGGTCGCGTTAAATGAATATTGCGCCATCTTACGCCTCCTCCTTTATTTCTTCTACTTCGTCAATATCTTGTACGCTCATACCGGCCTCGACGTCACCGATGTCGTCTGATTCGTCTAGGTAAACTTGATCATCGTCATCATCGTCGTCGCTGGCAGTTTGCGGTACGGTCTTGTCGGCTGGGCCGCTCGAAGCAATGACATGCTCAGCATCAACCACGCCACCCTCGTCAAGCAGATCAACCCGAAGGCCCAAGCCCTGAAGTTCCTTGACGAGCACGTTGAAGGATTCTGGCAGTTTCGGCCCGACGATTGGCTCGTCCTTGATGATGGACTCGTACGCCTTGGCACGGCCATACACGTCGTCAGACTTGATGGTTAGCATTTCCTGCAAGGTTGCCGCAGCGCCGTAGGCTTCCAGTGCCCAGACCTCCATCTCGCCGAAGCGCTGACCACCGTTCTGCGCCTTACCACCGAGCGGCTGCTGGGTGACCATGGTGTATGGACCGGTTGAACGAGCGTGGATCTTGTCAGACACCATGTGGTGCAATTTGATCATGTGCATAACGCCGACCGTGGTGCGCTCTTCAAAGGCTTCACCAGTACGGCCGTCAAAGAGTTGTGATTTACCATCGCGTGCCAGTCCTGCTTTTTCTAATTCATCAGAAATTGTCGCTGACGGCACACCGTCAAACGACGGCGTTGCCACGCGGTAGCCCAACGCTCGTGCTGCCATACCAAGGTGCGTTTCAAATAGCTGACCGAGGTTCATGCGGCTCGGCACACCCAGCGGGTTCAAGATCACGTCAACTGGCGTACCATCCTCCATGAATGGCATATCCTCGACCGGCAGTACCCGCGCGACCACACCCTTGTTACCGAAGCGACCAGCCATCTTGTCACCGACACCGATCTTGCGCATCTGCGCCACAAAGATCTGGATTTGCATCAACACGCCGGCCTTGAGCTCGTGGCCATTCTCGCGGCTAAAGATCTTGACACCGACGACCTTGCCGCCGCCAGCATTGTTCATCCGCTGCGAGGTGTCGCGCACGTCCTTGGCCTTTTCACCAAAGATGGCGCGGAGCAGACGCTCCTCAGAGCTGAGTTCCTGCTCGCCTTTCGGCGTAATCTTACCGACCAGCACGTCGCCAGCCTTGACCTCAGAACCGATTTGCACGATACCGTTTTCGTCCAAGTGGCGCAGACTATCTTCTGATACATTCGGAATGTCGCGGGTGACGATCTCTGGGCCGAGCTTGGTCTCGCGAACCTCTACGTTGTAATCCTTGATGTTAATACTGGTCAAGCGATCGTCCTCCACTAAGCGGCGGCTGAGGATAATCGCGTCCTCCATGTTGTAACCGCCCCACGGCATAAAGGCCACCGTCAGATTTCGTCCCAGCGCGATCTCGCCCTCGGCAATCGATGCACCCTCAACGAGGATGTCGCCCTGCTTGACTGTGTCGCCACGCGCTACCCGAACCTTTTGGTTATAGCAGCGATCGTCGTTGTTCTTGACGAAGTGTCGCAGTGCGTAGACCTTGACGCCATCAGCATACTTGACATGAATTTCGTCAGCGTCAGCCCGCACCACTTCGCCATCAGCCTCGGCCTGGATCAAGTGACCGCTATTCTCGGCCACCGCTTGCTCGATACCGGTACCGACAATCGCTGGCTCTGGCGTGAGTAGCGGTACTGCCTGGCGCTGCATGTTTGAGCCAGTCAAGGCGCGGTCGACGCGGGTTTTCTCGATAAACGGCACCAGCGCCGCCGTCGAACCGAGGATCTGCTTGTGAGCAGCGTCCATAAAGGTAACTTCTTCGACGTCGACCTGACCTGGCTGGAGGAACTTACGGGCACTGACGCGGCTGTCGGTGAACGACTTGTCATCATTCAAGCGCGCTCCGGCGTCGGCAATGACTTCGCTCGCTTCCTGGGCAGCGTCCAGATAAACCACTTCATCCGTCACCCGACCATCGGTGACGCGCAGGTACGGCGTCTCGATAAAGCCATATTCATTGACCCGCGCGTAGGTAGCGAGGTTAAGCACCAGACCAACGTTGGCGCCCTCTGGCGTCTCCACCGAGCAGATACGACCGTAGTGCGTTGGGTGAGCGTCGCGTACATCAAAGCCGGCGCGCTCACGGCTTAAACCGCCCGGCCCCATTGAGCTCAAGCGGCGCTTGTGGCTGAGCTCGGACAGTGGATTAACCTCATCAAGGAGCTGGCTCAGCTGCGAGCTGGTAAAGAACTCGCGAACTGCTGCTACTACTGGTCGTGCATTGATCAATTGGCTCGGCGTGACGTTCTCCATATCAGCCACGCTCATCCGGTCCATGGCGTTGCGCTGCATTCTGAGCATACCGACGCGGAACTGACGGGCAATCAGCTCGCCGACTAGCTTGACGCGGCGATTACTCAGGGCATCGATGTCATCAGCTGGCTCTTGGGCATTGTTGAGGCGAATGATCTCGCGAATGATGGCCACCAGGTCGCTCATCTGGAAAATACGGTTTTCAGCAGTGTTGGCAACGTCCAGTCCCAGACGCTGGTTCATCTTGTACCGGCCGACCCGAGAATAATCAAAGCGCTTGAAATCAAAGAACATTCGCTCAATCATCTGGCGCGCATTATCAACTGTCGCCAAGTCGCCCGGCCGCAGGCGACGATAGACTTCGATCAGCGCTTCATTAGCGCCACGCGCAGTGTCTTTCTCGAGCGTTTCTTGAATGTAGCTGGTCTCGCCCGTGTCAATGTCGGCAAACAGTTCGCGAATTTCCGAAGTCTTTGGGTGGCCCAAAGCCCGCAGCAAGGTCGTTACTGGCAATTTACGGCGGCGGTCAATCTTGACATAAATCGTGCCATTAGTCGCCGTTTCAAACTCCAGCCAGGCACCGCGACCCGGGATCATCTTGGCACCGTAGTAATTACGACCAGCCACCGTGTCGGCGGTAAAGAACACACCGGCCGAGCGGATCAACTGACTGACCACCACGCGCTCGGTACCGTTGATGATAAAGGTGCCGCGCTCGGTCATCCATGGATAATCGCCGAGGTAGATTTCCTGTTCTTTGACTTCGCCCGTCACCTTGTTGGTTAGTTCGACGGTTGCATGCAGTGGCGCTTCAAACGTCAAATTGTTTTCCTTGGCGAACTGATCGGTGGTCTTTGGCTCGTCAAAATGATAGCTGCCGAACCGCAGTGCCAACTTCTGACCAGTATAGTCGTCAATTGGGTTAATTTCTGAAAAGATTTCGCTCAAACCATCCTCGACGAACCAGCGCCACGAGTCCTCTTGGTGAGCGATGAGATTTGGCATGGCGATGGCACTGTCTGTTCCAGTGAAAAAGACGCGCGCGCCACGAGTGGTCTGTTGAGCCACAGGCGTTACTCCTCGCATTGATTATAATTGGTGATCACGGCCGGAAGATCTCTTAGTCTCAGCACGAGCCCGAGGTTTGCCCGCCCATCAAGCTCGCCCCTCGCTAAAACTACACTACTTCACTATGACACATTATGACGCATAGGACGACGAATTGCAAGAGAAAAATGATGAAAAATTGACCATTGTTAAGCTACGGCCAGTTCTAAACGGAGACACACTTCACCCAGTAATCTAGCCGCACGCTCACCGTCAGTGATCGTCGCTAACCACTCCCAGCTCCCATCGGTTTGAAGTTGCGCCGTATGTAGTCGATAATCACCAGCGACACCACCAACCGAGTCACGTTTGACAATACGGCTAACTTGGTGATTTTGTGGATTAATATCTTTGACGTGACCCGGTAGTAGTAGAGCCCGCTCGTCAATATACATACCAAGATATGTTGGCCGATTATTTGGCCCAGTCTCATGATTAAGTACCGCATTTACCAGTCCCCGAAACAGATCCCAGCGTTTCATATTTCTAGCCCCATACCGCTCGAGATATATCAGATTATTATCCTGTACATCCGGAATATCTGAGGCCAAGCCTAAGGCGTCGGTTCGACCTACACTTGCTGCCGCCTTGATTGACGCATCTGCGAGCGCAACATAGATACCACCCTCGGCAAGATCGGCTTGCCTCCGAAGTACTTCGGGCGTAAACTGTTCAGATTGATACAATCGCCTTGTCTCGCAAGCGCTGATATCTGGCTTCACATGTACGAGAGACTCAACCCACAAGTGGCGTAGCTCATCACACAATGAATCGGTAATATCACCACCACTTAATCGAACTGTCTCAATCATATCCTCTCCTATTTATGAAATATACTACAAATATCGAGCAATGCTGTCAAGGATCCGCGCGTGCACTTCCTCTGGGGTTCCGGCAGCTGACAATAGCGGGATATTTCGCTCGGCGGCGATGGCCTCATAGGCGTGGTTAACCCTGTCCTGGAACGACTGCTCGCGCGACTCAAATGTATCAGGATGAGCGATGCGCCCGCGCTCCGCGATGCGCTGCTGGCGCTGGGCGTCGCTGAGCGTCAAGACCACCATCGCGTCCGGCTGCAGGTATCGCTCGTCGGTGAATAACTTTGTCATCCGCATAATCTCCTCCGTATCCAGCCCGTCGCCATAGCCCTGATAAGCCAGCGTCGAGATGTAATTACGCGCGCTGAGGACGATCTCGCCGCGCTGTAGGGCTGGCTGGATCTTTTCGCGCCACAACTCGCGCCGCGCCGCCGAAAATAACGCTAGGTTAATTTCGCTAGAGCGCACTAGATTGCCATTTTTGACAATGCGCCTCAGTTCATTGGCTACCGGCGTCGACTTTTCTGGATCGTCACTGCCTGGCTCTTCGACCACACACACGACACGGCCGCGCTCCCGGAAATAATCCGCCAGCATGGCTACTTGGGTTGACTTGCCGGTGCCGTCGTTGCCTTCGATGACGATGTATTGACCGGGACGGCTCATTTGATGCCCTCGCCTAGGCCATTAATAATCGCCGGAGTATGACGCCGATCCTTGAACGCTCGCGGTAGCATCGTTTCTGGACGCCAGCTACGAATGAGTTCGGCGAGGTCGTCGGTATGTTGGTATTTGCCGCTAATGCCGCCGCGCCCGCCGGCGTAGCCGCCATCCACCGGCCCAGTCTGGTGAAAAATTAACTGCCCGATGCGCTCGCCGACTGGCAAGACCACACTTTCATGCTTGTTCAAATTGTAGATCTCGAGTGTAATCCGATTGATGTAGCCCGGGTCGATCCAACCCGCATCAAAACACACCGCCACGCCGTTACGCCCCCACGAGCTACGGCTTTTCACCTCGGCCGCACCGCCATGCGCCCGAATCCCCACGAACTCGTGGGTGTGCGCCAAGATCCGCTCACCAGGACGCAGCACAATGATCGGATGATCGTCCGGAATATTACGAAACCGCCTAAAGCCGTTATGCTCGCACCACTCGGCGTGCGGTATCGCCATCAGCGGCCCCTTGAAATACCGCGCTACCTCCGCTTCATCAAATGGATTATAGACACTTGACTGATCATCAAATTCCTGTTTATAAAAATAATGCCCTAGCGTAAAATCCAAGCTGGCTTCTGACACATTGTCCGGATCAAATGGCGTACAGACGATCGTTCCCTCCTCGATCGCCGCCAAAATTTCCCGGTTTGAATACACGCTCATACCGCGCCTCCTCTTGTTTATCTTACCTCACTCCCCCGAGTGATTCTATTATGGCAATATTCGCCCGCGGGGGCAAGCTTTTCGTAAATTTTACATCATGCTAGACTGGGGGTATGGAGAAAGCCATCATCGTTGCCTATGATACCAACCGCGCCATCAGTCAGGGCGGCGATTTACCGTGGGGACGCAGTCTGCCGGCGGATCTAGCGCAGTTCAAGCGGCTAACCAAAGGCAGCGACGTCATCATGGGCCGAAAAACCTTTGAGTCAATTGGCCGTCGTCCGCTGCCGGAGCGCGAGAACATCGTTATTTCCTCGCAGCCAACCGGCGTCAAGGGCGTCCTCACGGCAGTGAACTTAGCAAGCGCCCTGGCGCTAGCTCGTTACAAAACCTTCATCATCGGTGGTGCACAGGTGTATGGTGATGCGCTGGGCGTGCCAGAGATCGACACCATTTACGCCACCGAGGTTGACGCGTCATTCCCGGATGCCGATACCTTTTTCCCAGAAATTGACATGACCACCTGGCAGGAAGTGAGCCGTCTCCATCATCCCGCGGACACCGAGAACAAGTACGACTTTGATTTTGTGATATATCGCCGGATAATTTAGTACGCTAACAAATCGTCCGAACACACTACACCGCAACCGGCGCCTTGATCGGCGGGTGATGCTCGTAATCCTCCAGACGAATATCGTCAATGGTGAAATCGTCAATATTCTTGATGTCCGGATTCAGCCACAGTTTTGGCAGCGGCAGCGGACGGCGCGACAACTGCTCATCGACCTGCGCGCGGTGATTATTATAAATATGCGCGCTATTCAGGGTGTGGATGAATTCGCCCGGCTGCTTGTCCGCCACCTGAGCAATCATCGACAGTAGCAGCGCGTAGCTCGCGATATTAAACGGCACGCCGAGGAACATGTCCGCCGAACGCTGGGTCAGCGCCAAATCCAGTTTATCTTTCTCGCCATTTTCACCTGGCCGAACATTGAACTGGAACATGGTGTGGCACGGCGGCAGTCCGCCCGACTGCACGATGTCGTCAATTTCCGCCACGTTCCAAGCACTGACGATGTTGCGCCGCGACGTCGGATTGTTCTGGATCATGTCGATGGTATTTTGGATTTGGTCAATCGTCCCGCCCTTGCCGTCCGGCCATTTCCGCCACTGCACGCCGTAGACCGGCCCCAAGTTACCCCACGCTTCAGCAAACGCGTGATCAGTCGCGATTTTACCGATAAATTCTTTCAGGCCGGCACGCCACTCGTCGCCGTTGATCTCTGGAATATCCTGACCGGTTTTTTCCAAATGATTCTTATACGGCCACTCATCCCAGATATGCACGCCGTTCTGCGCCAGATACTCAATGTTGCCCGTGCCCTTGAGGAACCACAGCAGTTCATGTGCCACACTGGTAAAATACAGTTTCTTGGTAGTCATCGCCGGAAACCCGTCCGCTAAATCATACCGAGTTTGCACGCCAAACACTTCCGTCGTGCCCGTGCCGGTGCGGTCGCCTTTTTTCACGCCATTGTCACGGACATGCCGCAGGGCCTCTAGATATTGTCTCATAATCCCTCCTTATCTCTCCTTAATTATGACAATATCTCACCATAACCACAAGCAAAACCAGCGGTAGTTTTAACAACGTTACGGCCGTGTTTGATGTATTTACGGCTCACGGACACGAGACTTCTTGCGGCCTACGACAGCTTGCTCAATACCTTATCCACCAGCCCGTATTGTACCGCTTCCTGAGGGCTCATCCAATAGTCACGCTCCATGTCGGCCTTGACCTTACTGAGTTTCTGGCCGGTGTTTTTGGCCATGATTTTGGCTAGCATTTCTTTCACTTCCAGCGTCTCTTTCAGGTCGATTTCCATGTCGGTCACCTTACCGCGCGTGCCAGAAGACGGCTGGTGAATCATTACCTTGGCGTGCGGCAAACAGAACCGCTTGCCCTTAGCGCCAGAGCTGAGTAGAAACGCACCCATACTAGCCTGCAGGCCAATGCCATAGGTCGCCACGTCCGGCTTGATAAAATTCATGGTGTCATAAATCGCCATGCCGTCATAGACGCTGCCACCCGGACTATTGATATAGAGCGAGATGTCCGCCTCCGGATCAACGTATGCCAGGTGCAGCAGCTGCGCCACCACGCTGTTAGCGGTATGCTCGTTAACCTCCTCGCCGAGGAAAATGATCCGCTCATTAAGCAGCCGCGAATAAATATCAAACGCCCGCTCGCCGTCGGCTGACTTCTCGATGACGGTGGGGATGAGATAGCTAGCTGGCCTTGTCATATGCACTTGCCGAACCTTATTTACCATTCAATTCAACCAGCTTGTCGATCGTCTTGTCGGTGATCATCCGATTCGCGATGTCACGGTGGACGTTCGGATCATCAAATCGCGCGGCCAGCTTGGCGTCCTTGCTGTATTGCTGCTTGAAGGTGGAAATTTGCCTATCGAGCTCCTCGCGGCTAACCTCCACGCCCAGCTCCTTTGACAGCTCAGCCAGCACCAAGCCAGCCTTGACCCGCTTTTCGGCCGCCGGGCGAGCCTCTTTTTTCTGCCAATCTGCTTTATCCTTGAAGCCTTGCGTCTTTAGATACGCGTCCATTGTCAGGCCGCGATATGACAAATTCTGCATCAGATCTTGTTCAATTGACCGCAGCTGATCGTCGATCAACAGCTCTGGCAGCGCCACCTTGGAGCTATCCGCCAATTCCGCCACCAGCTCATCCTTGAGCTTTTCCTTGGCCTCGCGCTCTTTTTGCACGGTGATTTCGCGCTTGATGTCGGCCTTGAGCTCCTTGACGTCAGTGAACGGACCGCACTTGGCTGCAAATTCATCATTGAGTTCCGGTAGCTTCAGCTCATTTACTTTATGGAGCGTTACGCTAAATACCACCTTGGCGCCGGCTAGATTTTCAGCGTGGTAATCCTTTGGAAATTCGAGATCGAGATCAAATGCCTCGCCGGCCTTGTGACCAACCACACCCTCTTCAAAGCCAGGGATGAACTGACCGCCACCCAGCTTCAGGGCAAAGTCCTTGGCCGAACCGCCGTCAAACGCCACGCCGTCTTTCTTGCCGACAAAGTCGATGATTGCCTCATCACCTTCTTGAGCCGCACGCTTAACCTCGGTTTTATCGACAAAATTCTGCTGCATTCGCTCGATGATCTCATCGACGTCCTTGGTCTCAACCTTGACAGCCTGAGGCTTGGCCTTGAGCTTTTTGTAATCACCCAACTTGACCGGCGGCACAACGGTCGCCTCGGCGGTAAACTCAACTTCTTGATTTGGGACAAATTTCTTAACCTCAACGCTCGGCCGCTCTAGCGCCTGCAGCTTCTCGTTCATAAAGGCCTCAGCGACCGCCTTGGACAGGGCGTTGTCGAGTACCTGCTCCTGGAGCGCCATTGGATTGACGTGCTTAGCAGCCACGCTGACCGGCACTTTACCCTTACGAAATCCCGGCACCTTGAGATCACGCGCCATCTTGGTCAGCGCCACCTGCTCAGCCGCATTCAGCTCGTCCGCCCCCAGCGTAATTGTCAAACAAACCTTGGTATCTGATAGTTTCTTTACAGTCGTCTTCATGACTACCTATTATAACAGGGGTAACGCTAAATCTCAAATGCCGCGTCGTCATCACCGTCGTAGCGCCGATCCTTAACTACACTGATCATGCGCTCGAGGCTGACTTTTTGCTCGGTTGACTCGATGAGATTCTTGATCGTATAAACGCCCGAAGCGACTTCTTCCTCACCAATAAACGCTACGAATGGAATATTCTTTTTCAGTGCGGTTTTCAGCTGCCTGTCTAGCTTACGCCCGCTGAAATCTAACTCGGCCCGCACTCCCTCACTGCGCAGTGCCCGCGCCAACGCGTCGGCCCCCTCCAGCAGCGCCGGATCCACCGCGATGATATACACATCAGTGTGCGTCGTTAATTTTGGCAGCAACTCGTGCACCTCGAGAAACTGCTGCATGGTCGTCGCACCGAGCCCCACGCCGACCGTGGCGACCGGCTCGACACCAAATAGTCCGACCAGCCCATCATAGCGCCCACCGCCGAATAGCGCTCGATTATTCTCTGGCGAATTATCAAAAAACTCAAACACCGTGCCAGTATAATAATCCAGCCCGCGCATCAGCGTCACGTCGAACATCGCATTGCCGATGCCCTTCTGACGCAGCAAGGTCATCACCTGGCGAAGCTGCTGGACACTCGGACTATCGGCTAGCTCCTCCGGCAGATCGTCGACGCTGCGCATACTAATTAGCTGCGCCAACTTTGGCAGGCCCGCCTTGGCCTCTTCTGAGCCAAAAATCTCGATGGCTTGCTCGCGGAAAGCTTCTGGTGAAATCTTATTCTTTCGATCAAGTAGCCGCGTCATCATCTGTGCGCCGATCACATCGAGGCCAAGAAACCTACTCATCAGCTGATTGATCAACTGGCGATTATTCACCCGCACCGTAAACATGTCTTCGCGCGCGCCAAAGTTCATGATGCTACGGTAGCCAAACTCGATAATCTCCGCGTCCGCCCACGGCCCTTCCGCACCAAACAGGTCGGCGTTCAATTGCCAAAACTCGCGCTCCCGTCCGCGCTGCGGCCGCTCATAGCGCATGAAATTAGCGATAGAATAGAGCCGGGCCGGCATGGCCAGTTCCTGACGCCGACTGGCCACCATGCGAGAAATCGACGGCGTCATCTCTGGGCGAATTGCCACTTGACGACCGCCGCGATCAGTGAACAAGTACGTCTGCTCGCCCGCTAACTCCTGCCCTGACTTGGCGGTGTAAATATCCAGCGGCTCGAGCAAAGGCGCGCCGTACTCCTCGTACCCAAAACTCTGCGCCGTGGCGTGCCACACCTTGAAAATATAGTTTTGCAGGCGCTTATCCTCCGGGAAATAATCGCGCGCACCCTTGTAACTCTGAGTTGATAAATTGCTCATGGTTGCTTTTATTGTGGCACAATGGGGCAAATTTTTCAATAATAAAGGCGGGTGAGGGGTTGAAGCATATCAACCGAGCACATGCTGCTGCAGCCAGCAATACATCGCCACGGTCGCTGCCGCGCCGACGTTGATGGAGCGGGTCGAGCCAAACTGCTCAATGGCCACTATCTTGTCTGCCACCTGTACCATCTCCTCAGAGATCCCCGGCCCTTCTTGGCCAAACACTAGCACCGCACGACGCGGCAAGGACGTCTCCGACATATTGACGCTACCTGGGATATTATCAATCGCAATAATTTCTCTGTTTTCAGACCGCATCAACTTGACAAACTCCGCCGTCGAACCAACATACTGCACATGCAAATATTTATCCGTCATCATAGCGCCGCGCTTGTTCCATTGCCGCCTACCAATCACATAAATCTGCCGCACACCGAACGCATTGGCGCTCCGGACAATCGTTCCCATATTAAAATCCCGCTCGGTGTTCTCTAGAGCAATCACCAAGCCGTGATCCTTGGCGTCCAGCTCTCTTATGATCTCCGCCTCGCTCCGACCTTTGAATTTGTCAATCACATTGCGCGTATCTTGCATCTCTGTTATTGTAGCAAACGCCAGGAAAAAGAGGTAGAAAATCTTATCATCATGAGAAATACAGCTCACACTCAAGCTTCCACACTATCTCACAACAAACGACACCTCGATCACATCGCCGATGGTGATCTGCTCTTTCTGGCGGACTTTCGCGGGCAGCGCCAAAAACTGCGAACCGTCACCCATTGGCAGTAGCGAGGTATGCCATGATGAGCTGCCAACCGTGGCTTCTACTGCCACCAAACCTCTCTCTGCAAGCGGCTTGAGCTCGTCAGTGTATTCCTGAGGCGCGGCAACGTAATGCCAGCCGCCAGCTTGTGGAAACAAGCGCACTTCGGCTGTAAATGTGTATGGCTTCGACATGGCTATCTCCCTTCCTCTGCTATGTCAACTATTACGAATGTTTTGTAGCTCTATCTTTTGTCTTTCCAATTCCACCATTTTTATCCATATCAACCTACTCCGACCAAACAGCAAGCTCATTGCCCGCCGGGTCTTGAAAATGAAAGCGTTTACCACCAGGAAAATCAAATATCTCTTTGGTAATCGAAGCACCGGCTGTCTTCACCTTGTCGTAGACCGCCTGAATGTCAGTAACATAGATCACTGGAAGCGGAGCCGTTGCTGGATCCTCGGCATTGATACCACTACCCACGCCGCTGTCGTTTGTGTCCGCATAGTCATCACCCCATTGTTGATATGACCAACCAAATACCTCGGTAAAGAAGTCTTTTACTGCGTTCAACTCCTCCACGCTCTTTGCTGGAAACTCTATGTAGTCGATATGGCTGTTCGCCTTACTCATACGGTTATTATATCACAAGAAAAACCTCCCAAATGAGCGGTGATTTTCTTGTAATGCAGTCGTCAATTCTTGGTGCGGATGAAAGGACTTGAACCTTCACGTACTTGCGTACACTAGCACCTGAAGCTAGCGCGTCTACCAATTCCGCCACATCCGCGTGACTACCGAGTATTATACACGACCGGTCGCTCCTCCGCAAGGAGTTTGCCTAGCCGTTTCAGCCCGCCAGCCGGCACCAAGCATTTAACTCTTCTGCCAGCTGCTTCATCGGCACAGCAGTCTTGATGCCTGGCGCGAGGATGCCTTTTGGATCAAAGATGTGCTTGATTTTTGCATACAGGTCACGCTCCTCGGGCGTGAGTGTTGGCTGGACAAACGCCGCCTTGAGCCGACCCTCGCCGCCAAAGCCCGCGAACGACCCTTCGTGACTGGTCACGATCCGCACCATGTCCGAGCAGAGTTTAAGGATACGCTGGCGGTCACTGACCTTTTTGCTCGAGAATACCGGATAGCTATTGATCATGCCAGTCGTCGCGTCAATAAACAGCGGCATGGCCACGCCGTATTCTTTCTCGAGTGCACGCATCGACTTGATAAAGCCGTCCAGCTGCACGCCCGGCAGCCACATCCCCGAGAACACCCGCGGCACGACACCGTGCTCGTCAGCGGGATGCTCCGCCAAAGTCAGCACTGAATGCAGCGTAAACGCTTCTTTCATTTCCATGTCGCGTAGCTCAACCTGCACGGCTGTACCACCGCGAAGCGCGCGCAGTAGCTTTTTGGCGGCCTTGTTGCGCGCCCGATCCGAAAACGCGTGAAAGAACGCCACTACCACGCCACCGCGATAGCATTCTTTCGGCGCCCACGCTAGTTTTTTACCCTGGGCTGCCGCCCGCGAGAAGAGCCGCCCGTCGATCAGCTCGACTGTCGAGGCACCCGCTTGCAGGGCTGTGTCAACCGCCGCCTGCGCTGCGGTCATTGAACTATAGGCGGCGCTCACTACGGTTAGTTCCGGATGAATGAAGTCAGCTTTCATAATTAGCTCGCCGATGATACCGAGGCTTCCTTGAGCGCCGACAAACAGCGGCGTGAGGTCGAATGAGCCATCGCGCTGCCGCACCTGAGCGATACTCGAAAAGCCGGCCATCTCTGGCGCGCTAGCATCAATCCGAGTGATCAGCGCTTCATTATCCGTTATCAAATTATCTAGTTGCCGGTACAATTCGCCCTCAAATGTCGCCAGACCCTTCTTCTTGCTCAGTTCACGCTTCGACAGCCGACCGGTCTGTACAATATCGCCACTTGATAGGACAACTTCCATCTGGTGAATTGACTGACTCAATAGACCGTACGCCGAGGACAACATGCCGGTCGCCTCAGTACTAATCGCACCGCCAATCGTGCCGTCCTCACCCGTCAATGAAATCTCCGGCAGACCCAAACCCTTATGTGTTGACAGCACTGCCTGCGCCGCTCTATGAGAAATACCCGATTGGAGGTGAATCAGCTGCTGCTTGGCATCAATCCCGACGACATTATGCATATGCGCCGACATGTCGATGGCGATGCCGCGCCCGATCGCCGCGCCCGTACTATCCGTGCCGCATCCGCGCGCATACACCGGCAAGACGTGACCCTTCTCCGCCAGCTGCGAACAAAACCGCAAAACCTTGCGCACATCACTCGTGTCCGCCACTCGTGCGATCAACTCCGGCTGTCGCGCCAGCACGCTCCCGTCCCGCTGTGCATCCGCCAAAGCACCGTCATGCGTCACCACTTCACCCGTCAGATGTTCATTCAAATACGTCGCAACCTTATTCATAGTCCCCCTTTTTTCTGTTAGTTTCATGATAGCACGGTCGAGGTGGAGCGTAAAGTATATTGCCTGGGCGCGGCGGGTCATGTATAATTAAGGGGCGGAGGCGCCTGACGACATGACGTACCTCCTCGACAAGTAGTTATGCGGATGTGGTGGAATTGGTAGACACGCATGCCTTAGGAGCATGTGCCTCACGGCGTGAAGGTTCAAGTCCTTTCATCCGCACCAAGGTTTTATTTTATGGGAGATTAGCTCAGTTGGCTAGAGCGCACGATTCACATTCGTGAGGTCACAGGTTCGAGCCCTGTATTTCCCACCATTTATTATTGATATGAATATGGAATCTTTCTACGTTACATCGACCCATCTTGACATAGAAATGGAAACCGAACCTCATCCGTCTGGTTTAGTTATATTTTCACGAAAGCTATCCCCCGACGGAGAGCCAATAGGACACATAATAGTGTCTCCTGAAAACCATCATACGGATATATATTGTGACTATCTCGAGAAAAACAATGGCCTACTAATATCAGAGCGTAAGAGATGGGGGTGAGTATCGCGCAAGACCCTAGCCGAGACAATGTAGCTCCAAACTATTTCACGCGAGTAGAGCCCGCCTATGGAATATGTATACCCCCATCTGACAATATACCTGATTGCCCCACCCTGCTAATAGCTGAAACAAGAAACAAAAGAGTACCAGAATTAGCTCATCAAAGACTGAGCATAGACCCGATACGCATTAAGATGGCAATTCAAGCCCTAGGTATAGTGATGGAAAATCCAGATATTTTACATAGGGCCGACGACAAGACCAGATTAATGCGTTTTTCCAAAGATCAGCTTAATGAACAATCTGTGACTATTTATTAAATACAATTCCCCCTACTCTTTTTATTTTCTCTCACTCATGGTAAAATTTTACATTTAAGTAGGAAGGTCTGCGTTAGCATCAGACCATAGTCGCGTACATTTCGCGTATTGAGTTCTTTGACTACACCCTTGATCAGCCTAGTGTGAGCTTCGCCATAGATACCCGAGTCCGTTCAGCACGTGTGCTCTCCGTGGGTCGGCTTATCTGATAGAGCAGTTCGCCCTTCGGATTTCTGTCTACTTCGACAAACCCTAATTGCCTCAAGACGTTGAGGTCACGTCGAATCTCGGGGATATCCCCCCCTCGCGAATGAGGCAATCTCAAGAAGAGTCATCGGTATGCCATGAACAAGCACCCCCAGTACGGTCTGCTTTGCGCTGATGGATCCCGGGGAGTATACCAAGTCTTGAACCTGACACCTCAGCAGACCCAAGAGATGCCGTTCCTCTACTTCTATTGAAGATGGATCCGAATCAAGCACATTGCCTTCATCCATAGATCGTGATCGATCTGACCCCTGAAGAACCACAAGCTCTTCGTAGGGCTTATTTGGTTAAGGGTTAAGACATGCCACTGCATAGTCTTTTTCTATTTGTGATATTTTCATACGACCTCCTTACAATATAACCATTTTATCAATCAGGGTCTTCGAAATTACACACTCCCAGAGAGTATCCCCCGCATAGTCATATGACACCATCTCTGTGGAGTGGGTCAAATCCAGCCCATCCTACTAATTTTTGAATACCTGTGCTATATTAAAAAGTAGTATGGAGAAACAACGGCATCCATTGCCACAATCATCAGAGCAAGAGCCACCAGCAGCTCAGCAGGCGGAGGCTGTGCCTGGCGTAGATGCAGCCCCGGAGGAAATATCTCACGAGGAAACAGTGTGCGAGGGATGCGGACGGCCATATGGACGCACGAGAGAGCTTGGGGAAATAGCGACAAAAGGGATGGAAGGAATGGCTAAAAAGGGCGGTAGACACCCCAAAGAATACAGCGAGCATAGATCGCCTGATATGCAAGATGATTCATCGTATGACTTGACTCGTCCATTTAATATTCCTCCGGAAAAACCAGGATGGCATTCGGCAGAAACTGTCGAAGCAGAGCACAGGGCGTATATGCGGGGCAAAGACGGTATATTCATGGCCAATATGAGGCAATGTATAATTGCCGGATTGCTTGACGTTGGCTATGATTACGAGTTACATGTTAGATAAGAGCATCGTGTTCATGAACGACACAGCAACAGGTAGTCGTAGCACCACGTCACCACAAACTGACCAAATCCCGCCGCGAGCATAGTATCAGTTGCATCCAACACCGCCTTTGGCATGAGCTGGGGAACGAGGTATCCCGCATTGCCGTACACTCTGATCCTTTGGGTATCACCCACCACGATTGATATTTCAAGAACATAGCCTTGGTATTAGTAATATTCACTGCGGTATTGATAGCTCGCTCTTCAAGCCATACCACGTCTGTCGGTAAAACCTCCTTCTCTATCTCCACTGCGAAATTAACTTTAGCCTGGCCAATATTGTTAGTTTAAATTTTTATAGATGATTCATAGTTAACACGATCCTCTAGAATCCTTACAAAATCCTTTATAAAACGAGTGAATTTATTAATAAAGTTACATATCGTTATCCATACCACAAGCTCTATAATCAGTGGTATATGCTTGAAATACACAGGTATACCTACAGTGGTTGTTAATCCAAATATATCTATATCTACTTTATCGGGTATGGCGATAACTGATAGCACAAAAGCAGCAATGAACATACAGGACCAATACTTAACTAATGGCTTAGCCTTCGTTATACTTGAGGCAAATGATGGTTTCATTATTGGAATATCCTGCATTTTTAGGCTCATGCCTTTTTCGTCACTAGGTAAATACTTATCAACGATTTCATGTGTAATCGCATAATGGCGAAGGGTGTCGTCTATCTTTAAGTATTTATCGTATTGCATAAATTGATATGTAAGTCTATCTGGATGATACTTACGTATGATATTATCAACCTCTTTATCCGCACGTTTACCATCCTTTATAAATATACCAAGATACGTAGTAACTAGATCTCGATTGGTAGGTGAGGCTTTGATATCGTATATCATTTCTTGCTTGTCAATCAGATGAGATAACTTATTAAGTACTGAATTGTTGTTTTTTAACCTATTGTCAATGTGATGTTTGTCCTCTTTTTCTGCAGATATGGCAAATAGAATACTGGTAATTAAAACTCCACCCAAACAGAGCTCGGAAGACTGTAGTATTATGTTTATATATGAATCATTCTTAACGGTTAAAAAGCCGCCACATTTAAATAAGATAAAGCAGCCCACCACGAGAAGGTGCTTTTTTCTAAGATGCTCTCTGAGAAGAGACTTTAGTTTTTTATATAGCAATTTTCTACACTTCATACCTAATAAATTATCTCCAATCTACCCACTATGTTAGCATAGTTGATAATTATTCAAGCTCTAGGCTTGCCCCGCCCTAATAGAAAAGGAGTACTTTATGCACCACGGTCGACAAAGGGATTGTTTTATATACTCGAGTGTTGCATAATGGTTGTGTAATTAATCGAGGAGGAGGTGATGTGAAAGAAGGTAGTCCAAAAGCAGGGGCTTTGTTTGATATCCATACACTAAAGTCAATTGAGGACATTGAGCCCGTGGATCGTCCTGCTGAAATGAGTAGGCTCACAAAATTAATAGAGGAGGAGCTTGAGAAAGATCCGAGCATTCCTCGCGCTTTGGGTGAAGTCGCTTTTCGTGAGGGCGTTGATCGCGAGACAATTTTACTAGGATATCGATACTCAACGCAAAAATCCGAGTAGAGTATACTTCGTTATCGTTTATCCCATCCCCTTAAGTTTTAATAGCTACACGCTCAATTATATGTGTTCTAGCCTGGCTGTCAGTGGCAACTACACAAATTATGCTATAATTAGTATTGAGGAAGGTCTGCGATTAACATCAGACCATATTTTTATGAAGGACGCTAGCAAGATTCGAAATATTGCCATTATTGCCCACGTCGATCACGGCAAGACGACCATGGTTGATGGGCTGCTCAAACAGTCGCGCACATTTCGCGACAACCAGGCCGAGATGAGCCAAGAACTAATCATGGATTCGGGCGATCAGGAGCACGAACGCGGTATCACCATCACCGCCAAACAGACCTCGATTTTTTACGGTGATTATAAAATCAACATCATCGACACGCCGGGGCACGCGGACTTTTCGGGCGAGGTCGAGCGAACACTGCAGATGGCGGACGGCGTCTTGCTGATCGTCGATGCGCAGGAAGGGCCGATGCCGCAGACGAAGTTTGTGCTGAGTAAGGCGCTAGAACTGGGCTTGAAGCCGGTGGTGGTGATCAATAAAATTGACAAGCCGGCCAGGCGAATTGATGAGGTTGAGGACGAGCTGAGCGATCTGTTTTTGGAGCTAGCGACCGATGATAGTCAGCTGCATTATCCAATTTATTATGCCATTGGGCGCGATGGCAAGGCGTGGCGGGAGATCCCTGCTGACCCGAGTGAAGACGCCGATCTCACACCGATTTTTGAAGCGATTATTACCGATATCCCGGCACCGAGCGTCACGGCTGATGGCGGTTTCCAGATGCTAGTGACCAGCCTGCAATACGACACCTTCCAGGGCAAATATGCCATCGGGCGGATCGCTCGCGGGTCGGTCAAGCGTGGTCTAGCAGTCAGTTTGATGAAGCACGGCGAGGTGTCGGGCTCAGCACGAATTGAGAAAGTTTTTGGTTACCGTGGGCTGAACCGCGAAGAGCTTGACGAAGCGTTTGCTGGTGACATTGTGGCGCTGGTTGGCGTGAGTGAAGCGCACATTGGCGATACGATTGCTGATAAAGAACAGCCTGAAGCCTTGCCAGCGATTGCCATTGAAGCGCCAACATTGAGCATGTACCTGGGTCCAAACACCAGCCCGATGAAAGGTCGCGAGGGCGAATTTACCACCTCGCGGCAAATTGGCGACCGATTGCGGCGAGAGCTGGAGACCAACGTGGCGCTACGCGTCGAAGAAAACGGCATCGGCTTTACAGTGTCTGGCCGCGGCGAACTGCACCTGAGCGTCTTGATCGAGACCATGCGGCGCGAAGGCTTTGAGTTTGAAGTCGGCCGTCCGCAAGTGGTCACCATCACTGAGGACGGTGTCGAAAAAGAGCCGATTGAAGAATTACAAATCGAAATTAGCAGTGAATTCATCGGCGCGATCAGCCAAGAGTTGGGTGCGCGCCACGCTGAAATGAAGTCGCAAGAAACCACCGCCAGCGGCGCTACTCGCATCACCTATGTGTTGCCGACGAGGGCGTTGATTGGCCTGCGCAACGTACTATTGACCGCAACCAAAGGTACGGTGATCATGAATTCCCTGCCGCATGGCTATCAACCGCTGGGCGGTAAATTGCCAAAGACCCGCGGCGGCGTGCTCATCGCCTTTGAAGCTGGCACCACCACGCCGTATGCGCTGCAAGCGGCCGAGGCGCGCGGCGAACTTTTGGTCGGGCCGGGTACGGAAGTCTACGCCGGGATGATTGTCGGTATGTATAACCGCCAAGAAGACATTGAAATTAACGTCTGTAAGGCTAAGCACCTGACCAACATGCGTTCCAAATCGTCCGACGGCACGGTACAGCTGACACCATTTACACAGTTCAGCCTGGAGCAATGCATCGACTTTATCGAAGACGACGAACTGTTGGAAGTAACGCCAAAATCCTTGCGCCTGCGTAAACGCTACCTCGACGCTAATGAGCGAAAGCGCGCCGCCAAACGATAGATCCCCCGCCCCGACAAACTCCCGATTGGCAAAATACATAAGAAACTTAACGTTACTATAGATTATCCCACAGTAACACGCTATACTTAACCATATGCTCCCCAAAAAAACCACAACAATTATCAAGCGCACACTAGCCCGCACCGCCCAGCGCATTACACCGATCGACCGCAAAGACCCCGACGAAAAGCTCGGGCAGTTGTTTCATGAAGTGCAATCACACCGCGTGTTTGCCGATGGTAAAACTTTCGTCGATCTCGTGCCGCGAAAGCGAGCCACCCGTATTCTCCAGGAGTATCGCCTGGCCCGACGTGACCCCAACTTTCGGCTGGATGAATTTGTGAAGCTGCATTTTTATGAATTTGAATCGCCGGTCAAAAAGGTGAGCTTTGTCCAGGCGGACTCTGCCAGACAGCACGTCACCAATCTCTGGCCGCTGCTCATCCGCTGCGCCCACAAGTCGAAGGGTTCGCTGATCGCCCTGCCGCATGACTACGTGGTGCCGGGTGGTCGGTTTGCCGAGCAGTTTTATTGGGATACGTATTTTATCATGCTGGGCCTGGCAGTGGATGGCAAGTGGAAGCTGATCGACGGCATGATGAAAAATTATGTGTATATGATTCAGCGCTTTGGTTTCATTCCGACTGCTAATCGGACGTACTTTCTCAGTCGCAGCCAACCGCCGTTTTTTGCGGCGATGGTCAAGCTCCTCGCCAGTAAACCCGGCCGGCGTGCCCCGAGTCTGACATACCTCGAGTATTTTCCCTCGCTGCTGGCCGAATACAAATTCTGGATGAAGGGCCAGCGCAAACTTTCGAGCATCGACTTTATGGCTACCAACCGCGTGGTAGCTATGCCTGATGGCCAGGTGCTCAATCGCTACTACGACGACAAGGCCACGCCGCGCCCAGAAAGTCGCCGCGAAGATATCGAAACCGCCAGAAACAGCCGCTCCGCCAACAAGGCCAAGGTCTATCTCGACCTGCGGGCTGGGGCTGAGAGTGGCTGGGATTTTAGTTCACGCTGGTTTGGCGATCCGCACGACATTGAAACGATTCAAACGACTGACATCGTGCCGATTGACCTGAATTGTTTATTGTACGAACTAGAGATGACGATCGCGCATTGTTACGGCGTACTACGTCAGGCGCCGCTCAAGAAACGCTTTATTCGCTTAGCTGAGCGCCGCGCCGAGAGCATCCGCCAGCACTGTTGGAATGAAACCGACGGCTTTTTCTATGATTATAATTTCCGCACCGGTCATCAAACGAGCCACGCCACGCTGGCTGGCGTCTTCCCGCTCTACAGTGGGATCGCCACCAAGAAACAAGCCAAGCGCGTGGCCGAGAAATTAGAACGCGAGTTCTTGCGTGACGGTGGACTGCGAATGACGCTGGTTGACAATGGTCAGCAATGGGATGCGCCAAATGGCTGGGCGCCGCTGCAGTGGGTGGCGGTTTGTGGTTTGAAGCGGTATGGGCTGGATGAGCTAGCAGAGGAAATTAGAAAGCACTGGCTGGCTTCGACTGAGCGCGTGTTTGCCGATAAGGGCAAGATGATCGAGAAATATGATGTCGATAGTGAATCACGTATCGGCGGTGGCGGTGAGTATCCGTTGCAAGACGGCTTTGGCTGGACCAACGGCGTGTACGCGGCGCTGCATGATCGGTTTGACGAGCGCTGCCCGAGGTAGGCTAATTCTTGGGCGGACGCGGAATATCTTCTGGGAGAAATCCCTTTTCGTGCTGAAAACCAGCTTGCCATTTGTAATCTTTACCGTAGCCCAAATCTTTCATTAACTTAGTGGCGGCATTTCTAAGATGCAGCGGCACCGGCGAGTTCGGATATTTGTGCGCCAGAGCGAAAGCATCATTCATCAAATCAGTAATCTCGCGCGACTTCTGGCTGCGAGCCAGGGCGATGGCGCAGTGGAATAAATTATATTTGGCCTCAGGCAAGCCAACGCGCTCCACCGCTTCAAAGGTGGCGACTGCCAGACTCAGCGCGCCGCTACCTGCCAACCCAATGTCTTCTGACGCAAAGATAACCATCCGCCGTGCGATAAACTTCGGGTCTTCGCCAGCATCAATCATCCGGGCTAAATAATACGCCGCAGCTGTCGCATCGCCACCACGCAGCGATTTGATGAACGCCGAGATGACATCATAATGCGCATCGCCTTTTTTATCATAGCCCGGCAAACGCCGCTGGGCCGCTGCCTTGACCACCTCGGGCGTGACTTTCTCACCAAAACTCAGTGCCAATTCCAAATTACCCAAAGCCACCCGCGCGTCGCCGTCTGCCAATTCCGCCAAATAGTCCAAAGCTTTGGGCGACACCCGCTTGGTTTGTTTCAAAGTCTTCAGCGCCCGCTTCAGCACTAGTATAATTTCATCTTTCGTCAGTTGCTGCAGCACTAGCACCCGCGTCCGGCTGAGCAGCGGCGTGATCACCTCAAAGCTCGGATTCTCAGTGGTCGCCCCAATCAACGTGATCAGCCCGCTCTCAACATGCGGCAAAAACGCATCCTGCTGCGCCTTGTTGAAGCGGTGGATCTCGTCAACAAACAAAATCGTCCGTAGCCCCAAATTCCAGTTCTGCCGAGCGTGCTCAATCACCTTTTCAACATCTTTTTTGCCGCTGGTCACCGCCGATAGCTCAACAAATTCCGCATTAACCTCACGAGCGATAATCCGCGCCAATGTCGTCTTGCCCGTGCCTGGCGGCCCCCACAAAATCAAGCTGACCGGTTCACCGTGCCGGGCAATTTGGCGCAGCAACTCACCCTCGCCCAGTAAATGACTCTGCCCGATTACTTCATCCAGGGTTTGCGGCCGCATCTGCTCAGCCAGGGGTTGTCGCGCGTCCATTACCACCAATTATCCTCTCGCGGACGATACTGCGAAAAGTGTGAGAAACAGTCAGCCGGTCGCCGCCCGAGCGGTTTTGTCTGCAGACGTAACCCTCGATCAATCTGCTGAGCGCTTCCACAGACTGCCGCAAACTCCGGTGACGCCACGTACTCTCGCCATGTCATCCCATCCAGCGGCACATACTGCTCCAGCATATCCAGCGTCGTTTGATGCATGCTGTCTGCCCCCGCTTGACCAGCCTCGCGACGAGACCGGCGCCACCCAGGTGCCGTCATTTCTGGCGGCAACGCGCAGCCAGCCCAGTGTAGAACCTGCGCCGCTGCTCCGTTGACGAGACCGGCGCCGCCAGAGCAGTGACTAGTCAGTCGCACAAGTGCCGCGTGACGTTCCGCCTCATCAGTGGTCAGTGGTACGGCTGATGTACGACCAGTCTTAACCGCCATCTCGTATGCTAGTTTCTTTTGATCAAGCATTGCAAACAGATCGTACAGCTGTGCACCACCATTCTTAGCATTACCAGCCAGCTGCGGCAGATTCTTAATCGTCCTCTGGAGAAGATTAGCTTCACATTCACTATACTCTTGCAATCGAATAGCCCGAGATATCTGCCCCAAGCCACCCACCGCTACCGCTATACCACCAAAAAATGTCACTTGCCGACCAGCTTCTGATAGCACGTTGTGCCACACTTCACCTGACAAGGTCGTTAACATACCGGCAATCGTACCAATATTACCGACGACCCCACACCTAGCACACTCAGCCACCGAGTCACTACCGCCAATGACCTCAGGTGTCAGCGATCTATTGAGCCTCTTATTCCCGTTATCCGCCATCATCGTTTTATTATATCACGCCATAAATTCGCCCCACCAAGGTGCGATGCGCTATACTAGGATAATGGATAGATTACGCGTTCTCCTCATATTTGGCGGCGAGTCGTCCGAGCACGAGGTCTCGATCAATTCCGCTACTAATGTGCTGGCGGCACTGGACGCAGCACGCTACGACATTAACCTATGCTACATCGACCGCGCTGGTGAGTGGCGGCTCGTCGAGACGATTGAGGCACGCAACCAACCAAGTCCACACTTAATGCCACGGCTCGGCCAGCGGTCGCTACTCATCGACGGTGTTGACCCGCTGCCGATTGACGTGATAATTCCGGTGCTTCATGGCAAAAATGGCGAGGACGGTAGTGTGCAGGGTCTGGCGCAGCTACTTCATATTCCCCATGTCGGCCCGAGTCTCCTTTCGGCGGCTGTCACCATGGACAAAGACATGACCAAGCGGCTGGCACTCGGCGCCCACGTTCCGGTTGTGCCGTGGCGAACGCTAGCGAGCGATGCACCGCGGCCGACCTTCGCCGAGATAGCTAGTGAGCTTGGTACGCCTATTTTTATCAAGCCATCCCGCGCCGGCTCGTCCGTCGGTGTCAACAAAGTCCACTCGGCCGAAGCATTCACCGCCGCGCTTGACGAAGCCTTTCGCCACGACGACACCGTATTGATTGAACAAGCGATCACCGCCCGCGAGATTGAGCTGGCCGTCCTCGGCCACGGCACGTCCGCCCGCGTCAGTATGCCCGGTGAGATTCTTCCTGGCGAAGAGTTTTATAGCTACGACGATAAGTACAGCGCCTCCAGCACTTCACGCGTCGTTATCCCCGCAGACGTTGACGAGTCGGTGGCGACAAAACTGCAGCGCCTTGCACTGACCGCCTACCACGCGACCGGTGGACACGGCATGGCGCGAGTTGACTTTTTCCTTGACCCAACGGGCCAGATTTTTCTCAACGAAATTAACAGCATCCCCGGCTTCACCAACATCAGTATGTATCCAAAACTGTGGGAAGCTTCGGGCCTCAGTCCACGGGCGCTGGTTGATGAGTTGATTGAGGAGGCGCTTGCCAGTCATTCTATAGGTGGCGTATAATTTCCTTATAAACAGGAGGTCCACATGGAAATAGTAGCAGTAATTTTAGTCATCGTACTGATGTTTGTGCTGAGCGGTATCAAGGTAGTCAATCAATACCAGCGCGGCGTAGTATTAACGCTCGGTAAGTTTACTGGCGTGCGCGAACCGGGCCTAAGGGTGGTGGTGCCGATTTTTCAGACGATGATGATGGTCGATGTACGCTCGACACCGATTGACGTGCCAAAACAAGAAGTCATCACCAAAGACAACGTCACTGTCGGCGTTGACGCGGTGGTCTATTTCCGAGTGATTAACGCGCCAAAGGCAGTACTGGAGACGACCAATTATATTTACGCCACCAGCCAATTTGCCCAGGCTGCCCTGCGCGACGTCACCGGTAACGTTGACATGGACGATCTCTTGGCCAAGCGCGAGGAGATTTCGCAGCAGATTAAGGAAATTGTTGACGCCGAGACCGACAAATGGGGCATCGATGTCGAGAATGTCAAGATTCAGAACATCGAACTGCCGGGTGATATGAAGCGTGCCATGGCCAAGCAAGCCGAGGCCGAGCGCGAGCGCCGCGCCAACATCATCAACGCCGACGGCGAAAAAGCTGCTGCCGAAACGCTGGCACAAGCCGCCGAAATCCTGGCAAAAACCCAAGGTGCGATTAACCTGCGCACCCTGAACACACTGGAGCGCATCTCCACTGAGCCATCACAAAAGACGATGATGCTCTTCCCAATTGAACTGATTGACGCGATCCGCGGCGGTAAGAAATAGCACGCCTCGCACGGTTGATTGCACATGATGGAGCTACTTCAAACGTCCCGCGGTACGATCGAATATCGACATGACATACACGGCTCGTTAACGGTTCTCATTTTGAACGGCGGTCACACGACTGCCGCCATGCGTACGGGTGAGGATTACTTCGTTAGTCGCGGCTATTCAATCCTCAGCGTCAGCCGACCCGGCTATGGTGGGACAGATACGGTGCTTAGCGAGACCTATGGCGAGTTCGAACAGGCGACAAACGAGTTGCTAGAGCAGCTCGGGATTGAGCGTGTCATCCTGGTCGGCATATCGGCTGGCGGCAGAGCGGCGATGCGGTTCGCCGAGCTTCACCCCGACAGCGTTGATAAACTCGTCCTGATGAGCGCGGTGAGTTTCAAGAAATGGCCTAGTCAAAGTACTCGTATGGCAGCCCGTATCGCGTTTAATCCTGTGCTCGAACATGTAACGTGGGCAGTGATGCGCTGGCTGCTCCGCAGATGGTCGCGAAAAATAGTCAGTTATTTGTTTCAACAACTCACGACATTGGACGCGCGTGACGTGCTTGCTAGCTACCCGCCGTCGTCTATCGATGCAATCGCGTCGATGTTTATGCAATTTCGCTCTGGTAGTGGGTTCATGAATGACATTAGTCGGCGTTTGATGAAGGGTAATCCCGAAACTATCACACAACCGACGCTTATACTGCATAGTAAGTATGATGGTTCGGTTCCGCTCGACCATCCGCTTCACACCGCGAAGCAGATCAAGCACGCCGTGCTTTCCATCAATAATACCGAATCGCACGTGATGTGGCTGAGTCCTAGGTGGATGGAAGTCGAAAATACGCTCGATGAGTTTCTCGCTTCAAAGTGATAAGGGCGCCGCTTAAATCATTATTCTGCCAAGTTCAGTGATTGCCTGGCTTCTTCGTTGCACGAGGCGGTCGCGACATTTCGGGGGGGCTGGTCGAGCAACGAAAGGATACACTAGGCATACAGCTGCGGACACCTGTTGAGATGTTGCAGAGGTGGTGAGGTGGTACGATAGATATACACGATCAGCAGGCTATGTATTCAAAGTTGCTATCGCTACTTGAAATAATGGCTTGGCAGTGTCATATATTACAAATATGTTAGAGTTTGGCTCAACCGAAGATAAGACCGCATTACAAGCAAGTCTTAATAAATCACGAAAGTTGTGGCGCAAGATACTAGATATAGCCCAAAAAAGCTAAGTCATCATAAATAAACTATCTAAGAGCAGTAAAAAGTAAGGAGTAATCATGAGCGAACAAAACCGCACCGAAGAATTTAGCGTTAACGGCGATCAAGTTGTCGAGAAGGTCAAACAACTCATCAAAGAAGGTAACGTCCGCCGCGTCATCATCAAAAACGAAAAGGGCGAAAGTATCATGGAATTCCCCGTCACTGCCGGCGTCGTTGGCGTACTGCTGCTGCCAACCCTCGCAGCACTCGGTGCAGCAGTGGCATTGATGGCACAATGCACGATCGCGGTGGAGCGATGGGATTAGCGCCAATCTTTATAAATAACCTACTGGGCTCCGCAGCGCAACCCTTCAGTCCGAAAACCTTGTCAATCAACCAGCCGACTGTCCAGCCAATCAAAGACTACGCTATGCGCCAAACGTAAATTATTCAGCTGACAATGAGCGTCGGCGCCGCTTTGCGAATCGAACTCATGCAGCGTCGTATCAAGTTCGCACCGGATAAATTCATCGTAGAGACATCGCGTTTGCCGCTGGAGTTCAGCACCTTCGCCTTCCCCCATGAGAAACAGCGACGGACAAGTAATAGCTTGGTGGTCGACAACCTTTGCCTGTTCGAAAACTTCATCGATCGCCGAGCGGAAGTCGCTCGTGCCGAACTGCCAAGCGTATTTTTTCAAATTGATATCGGCGGCTTCATTGATGTTCCCCGCTAATTTTAAGGCGAGATTCATCAGCCAGCCGGGCGCTTTGAGTGCTGCGCCGAACTCACGGCGGAACAGTTCTGCCACGTCAAAAATAGGCGTGCTGGCAATCCATGCGCTAATCCTCGCGTCTTTTGCGGCCGCTTGAGCAGTAAAATACCCGCCGCCGCTAACGCCGTATAGCACAATGTGACGCGCGTCGGGATTTTCGGTTTGCAGCCAGTCAAGGCACGCGGCAATCGGCTCGCCGGCGTCGACGGTAAAAGTGAGACCTCTGGCGGGATTAGAGCCTTGACCGGGTAAATCGACCATCAGTACATTATAGTTCCGCCGCCACCCCGGCCAGCCGGCAAAATAGAACAAATCCTCCCGGTACGTATCACCGCCGCCGACCATGACCACAGTTGGGCGGTTATTGTCGCAGTAAAGATAATAGACGGGTAAATAGCCAGTTTGATACGGAACGCGCACAGGTTTGATCGGTATATTTATCGCCCTGACCGCACCGGCGAAAGCGTTTTCCATAGCGCAAACAAGCTTCGGATATTCCGGAGAAAACGGATCAATGAACTGCAGTACTGCCCGATAGGCATAGGTTGCGCCAAAATAGCAGTCGGCGGCCATTTGTTCACCGGTGGCTGCCTTTGCCAAGCGAACGAGATAATCGGCATGGTCCGTAAAACAGGCTCGCCACTTACTCGGTTTCCCGTCACGCCCGATCTTATGCGCCAGATAAAACAACTCTCCATGCGACATACCGAACAGTTCCGCCACGCCGAGCATCCAGTTGAAAAAGAAATCGGTATCGTCATTGTCAAAGAAGATTTTAGTCGATTGCCGTTTGAGGATCTTTTCGTTTTTTTGCATGAATAACTCCTTTGGACGTCTTTTGAAACGAATAATTTTATACAGTATCGTGATCAGACAAACAATCCTTCGTCGACGTGGTGCGGATGGGGAGAGTCGAACTCCCGTCTCAACCTTGGGAAGGTCACATAATAGCCGTTATACGACACCCGCGACGAGAATATTATACCTGATTCTCCGCCAAACTACTAGAGTATTGCAGCATTTTCTTGACGCTTACGCTAAAAGTTTGACATATAATTTTAGTGCGCTATAATAGATACATGACGAAGCGAAAACTGGTTACAACTAGCATAGCAACTCTTATCGTCATCGGCGGATTGTCGCTTGGCGCACTGCACTTCTTGTCGCAGGTGAATAATTCCCCGCCCCAAGCAACAAAATATGCCGATCGGACTACGTCGCCGGCCGACTCACCAAGTACTGACAATCACTCCCTCGCCGACACCAATTCTACAAGCGATAATCAGCAACCAAGCAAATCTAACCAAAATACCGACAATAAACCAACACCAGCCGGACATAATTGGGTAACGCAGACCATGCGTCACAATCACGATCAAGCCCAAGCAGCAAAACAGCAACCTGAACGCCAGCGTGGCTCTCAGGGCTCGACTCAGCGAACCAATCAGTCACCACGCAACAACTCATCAAACAATAACTCAGGCAATAAAAATTCTGGCTCTCCGAGCCAACCACAACCGGTCAAGTCTGATGACTCAGCAAACCATGCAAACCACGACCAGAATCAGGCAGCAATTGACGGCTGGCAGATTGATTACTTTGAAGGCTTTGATTCGTCGATCAAGCAAACTAAGTGGGTACAGTACGGCTGGGGTGATCCGGCGGTTGGCCACGGCTGCATGGGCGTGATGTCGCAGCGTAATTCGTTTACTCAAGACGGTAAATTGGTCATTCGTACTCAGTACGAGAACGGCCAGTGGAGCACTGGCGGCGCCGGCTCGGGCGATGTATTTACCGCTTCGCGTGGTCGCTGGGAAATTCGCGCCAAATTCCCGAAAGCCAAAGGTGTTGGTTATGCATTCCTTCTCTGGCCAAAGGACGAGGGCTGGCCACCAGAAGTTGACTTTGCCGAAGGACGCGTCAATGGTCCTCGCATTGAGGCAACGTACCACTGGGATCCGGATAACAAGCAAAAGCAAGCATTCCTTGATAATCACGACATGCATGGCTGGCACACCTACGGTGTTATCGTTGAGAAAGATTATATGATTTTCACCTTGGATGGTAAAGAATGGGGTCGCATCAAGCATCCGAACGTAACTGACAAGCAGATGTTCCTCGGCGTGCAGGCTGGAGCGATGAACCCGAACGGCATTAATAAACATACTGAGACCGTTGACGGCGGTGTACCTAATCCACTCACGCCAGCTGTATCCGATATCGAAATTGACTATGTAACGCATTACGTGCGGAAATAGCGGCTTGCCAGATAACGGCAACTTTAGTACAATGAGATAGCAAGTTTGTGGCTCTTTAGCTCAGTTGGTAGAGCAGAGGCCTGAAGAGCCTTGTGTCCCCAGTTCGAGTCTGGGAGGAGCCACCAAACATTGCATTTTATTCGCGGCTTTGTTACAATAAATCGTGAACTGCATGCGGGTATAGCTCAGTTGTTAGAGCGCTTCCTTGCCATGGAAGAGGCCAGGAGTTAGAGTCTCCTTACCCGCACCATGAAAGACTTTTCAAGCTCTGAAAGGTCTTTTTTGTTTGTGGCTAATCTGTAAAGTACACTGATTTCAGGAGTGTAAACATTTTCGTTTTCATCAACCCAGAATCCAGCAGGAATTAGCAATTGTTTACACTGTAGTAGCTTATCTTTTGGTAACTGCAAAAAATGTCGCCACATTTGCTCAGCCCTCTCCAGGGCAAACTCCATAAATCGAGCCTTGTCTTGCTTATTTATATCTTCTAATTATATATTTATACCCAGAGGATATTCTTTTCAGCCTGGTAAACTAGAAGTCTCTAGTGGAGAAATATACTTAACGCTCATTCAATAGCGAACGAAATCCATCGGCTATCGTATCGGCATGCGTATTATAAAGGAAGTGGCTGCCACCTAAAACCGTAACGAACGATTCGTTGGGGTGTGGTAATTGTGCGATATGTATTTCTTTCCACTTGGGAAACAGCTCTTGTGACTGGTTCGATAAGTAAAATCTAACGGGTATATTAGAGGGGAATTTGGAGGTTGCACTTAAGCCACCACTATCGCTATCAGACCGCACTGTCTCATCAAGTACCGCGCTACTCGTAAAGTTGCGGTTCATAAGTTTGTTAGCTAATAATCGCTCCTCGTCAGTATAAGTTCGTCCCGTCATCTCGGAAATAGCATTCGGGTTTATAGCCAGATAGGCGCGAATTAAACCCGCTCCGCCAGCAAACCGCAACAAGCCAGTCGTTATTGACGAAGCTGCCTGTTGTTTCTGTAAATCTGATGGCATAGACTTCAGCTGCTCAGGCACCGAAGTATCTATACCGACAACCGCTTCAACTTCATTAGTATGCGTCAAGGAATACTTCAATGCGTATAAACCAGAGACTGAGTGGGCTATTATAGAATATTTCTTATACCCCAACTTCGAGATAGTCTGATGGATCTCGGATACAATATTATCAGTGGAGCGAGGTTTTGTCGTATCGTCACTTAGTCCATAGCCAAATCCCTCATATACGACTACAGTAAAATCTTTTTTGAGATTATCGACAAGTTGCTTAAATTCAAGTGCTGGAGCGGGGACGCCAAGACCAGGTAGCAGCACGACAACTTTTTTAGCATTACCCTGAATGTCAACATGCACTCTCCCGCCATCAATCTGCACATATTGACCGTACGAATCTTTGATTCCATTGTATTCAACTCCGCTCAAAACAATGTTTATTGAAGCGAGGATTAGCAAGATAGCAGCTAAACCGCCGAATATCCATAGGAGAACTTTAATTATCTTAGTTTTATGCTTCACGGGGTAATTATAGCATTTCAACCAGACTATGTGAACAGATCGCATAATAGCACCATACCCATCACTCATTTGCCCAAATCCCCCATCTCGCTTATACTTAAACTATGAAGACTTGGCACGATGTCGCTTCTCTGTATCAGATTTATCCGCGTAGTTTCCGGGATACTAATGGCGATGGAATTGGCGATTTGAATGGCATTACCGAAAAGCTGGATTATTTGGCGTGGCTGGGGGTTGACGCGATTTGGATTTCGCCGTTCTTCGTCTCGCCGATGACTGATTTTGGCTACGATATCGCTGACTATCGGAAAATCGATCCGACATTTGGAGATCTGGAGGATTTTCAAAAATTACTAGAAAAAGCCCACACCCTCGACATCAAAGTCATGATCGACCTCGTTCCCTGCCATACGTCCGACCAGCATCCGTGGTTTCAGGAGGCTCGGTCGTCGCGTGACAATCCCAAGCGTGATTATTATGTCTGGCGCGACGGGCGGGATGGCAATGAGCCAAACAATTGGCGAAGTTTATCTGGCGGCAGTTCGTGGGAGCTTGATGAGCAGACCGATCAATTTTATCTCCATTCATTCCTGAAAACGCAGCCGGATTTGAATTGGGATAATCCTGTGGTTCGGAACGAGATAAAAAATGTGGTGCGATTTTGGTTTGATATGGGAGTGGACGGCATGCGGGTTGACGCGATTTGGGGCATTTCTAAAGACCCGGAGTTTGGCAATGATTCGCCAAATCCTGATTTTCACGGCGATCCTGAAGCCTACGGCGCATTCATTCACGACCACTGTAAAATGGGGCCGCATTTTCAAGAATACCTGCATGAGCTAGCGTCAGTTTGCGATGAATATGATGATAAGCAGATGGTGTTTGAATTTTATCCGGACGAGAAGTTGGGCGATATTTACCAGCAGTACCACAAGGTTCTGACGGCCCACCCGAAGGCGTCGGCATTCTTTATGGAATATCGCCAGGACGAGTGGCACGCGGAACATACTGGGCAGAAAATCGAGAATTATCTGCAGGCGGCAGATTCAGCCAAGCCGTTTTTCTGCGTTGGCAATCACGATCAGCCACGCATTGCCTCGCGGCTCGGAACAGAACGAGCGCGGGCCTTACATTTTCTCAACCTGCTCACGCCGGGCGTTAGCGTGATGTACTATGGTGATGAGATTGGCATGACCAATGGCGAATTGACTGCTGAGGATATTCAGGACAATTTCAGTCCCGCCAATTCCGTCATCGACAGCCGCGACCTGGAGCGCACGCCGATGCAATGGGACGATACGCGGTTCGCCGGATTCTCAAGCGTACAGCCATGGCTGCCTGTTCACGCCAACGCGATAAGAACCAACGTCCTGACGCAGGCCATGCACCCTGACTCACTCCTACATCTACACCGACGACTGCTTCACTTACGGCGGAATATGCCAGTGTTGCAGCGCAGCACGCTCGAAGTGATTAACACCGGTAATGGATTTGTCCTCGGTATCAAACGAGAGCTAGGCAGCGAGCGGGCTTATATTTATATTAACTTCGCTGATGCACCACAACATTTTTTTATCCCAGAACATACCGAGATCATCGCCTCAACCCGCCCTCACCGCTCTATTATCAGAAAAAACGGGCAGCTCACAATTCCTAGTCATTGCGGAATACTGCTACTTCATAAGGGTAAGTGGCTAAATTCTAGACCATAAGACAGCGCATCTTACATGTACACAGAGACCCTTCTTGACAATCACGGCAGAGGTAATGGCCTACAACTTCTTTCATGCTTGCAATCTGTAGAGACAGAGGCAATTTGTCAATCACCTACCACGCCACGGCTCACATGCTACGCCGTCACCGTCTCGGTCAAGCTCTTCCCGATAACCGGATTCACCTTCCCGTATTGACTCTGCACCATCCTCACGAGCTTCAGAGCAATTAGCATAATACACATCGTCTTCGCTTTCATCTGTATCGCCAGGATCGTAATATCTATTACTGGGATTAGTAGTACCCGAAGGACTACTAATCCCACTTTGACTATGGTCTGGTTTCTTACTGCTGGAATCACCATAATGATGATTGTGCGCATACGCTACAAGTGCTACTGCTCCCACTATCAGAACAGCAATAAGTACACCAGTAGTCCTATCTTGCATACGTTCACTCATACAGCCACTCACCTACACCCCCATGGTGCGAGCAAGCGCCTCTTCCAGTAGCATATGACCGCCAACCATCACGACAGATCGCTCCGACCCTATGGGTTGCTTGTTGCTGAATCGGCTGCGGTGCTGGCTTTGGTGCTGGTTTTGGTGTGCGAACAACGACATGAGTTATTGGTTGAGTTATAACCTCTACCTTGTCCTCATAACCTAATCTACTTGGTTTGCAGATTTTCTTGCTACCAACAACACCTTGCTGTTTGACTGCTTCAGTGTAGCCGTATTGACCTGTGTCACCCTCATACTGTGTTTCAAACGGTATTGCTTCAGTTCTACAGTTTGAATAAGTTACGGGCTGTACAGCTGGTGCTGTAGGTTGCTGTTGCTGACCATTACCCATTGCTCCAGCGATGCCGGCCAATGCAGCAACACCAATAGCGGCGCCGATGACACCTTTAACGGCTTGTGGTTTTTTTCCCATCTTAGTAAAGACTCCCTATTTATTACTAAAGTACTTTTAGCATACACCACAAACCCCAAATCTCCAAATTGTGAAATTACTATTAAAAACGGGTACATTCTCGCTATCTATCTGGTCAATTATTATTTTAGTAGTGTACGCTCAGTATTATGGACCATTCTTACACTAATATATTCTCACTAAAATATGCACTTGGAGGTTATTGTCGTCTTTGTGACCAGTTTAGTTATTCTGTCTACAAGAGGTCATCAATGTCATATTGCTAACCTCTTCAAACAGAAAAACCCGCCGGCTATCTACTTCGGCGGGTTTTTCTATACATCAAAAAACGTCCTGACAACTATCAGGACGTCTAGTCAACACTTCAATCGTAGGAAGTAAGTGAGGTGCGCACCCCCATAACTACGATTGTCCACCACAACAATTCCGTTCTGAATTGGCACCTCACCTATTCCTGAGTGTGATAATACCATATGTCCACCCGGTTTGAGAAGTCCCATCAGTCGTGAAACTGTGGAAAACTGAGGATTATGGTATGGGGGATCAGCAAAGATGATATCAAACTCCTCTGTTACGCTCATGCTTTCTAGCCAATTTGCTACCGTTGTTTTTATTACAATAGCGTTTTCGTTGGTGCCCACGGTGCTGATATTTTCAGCAATGACCCGCTGGGCGACGCGGTCTCGCTCCACGAAAACCACCGACTCGGCGCCGCGGCTGAGTGCCTCCAAACCAATCGCGCCAGAGCCCGCAAAAGCATCCAGTACCCGCGCGCCGCGAACCATTTCGCCTAGTGAATTGAACATCGCCGAACGGACTCGTTCGCCCATGGGATGCGTCGTCGAGCCTGGCGGCGCCTGGATAAATCGTCCGCCAAATTTACCAGCGATGAGTTTAACGCGCACGCTGTTCCTCGGCCAGCCACACTGCACTCAGCCAGCCTAGCACCACCGCACGAATAATCAGCGGCATCAGTTGACGATTGGTCTGCCGCGCTAGCTCCGTCGTCCAGCCGGTCTTGGCGAACTTTTCATACATGGCCATATCCGCTACCTGATGAACGCAGCCGAGATAAAACGCCCGAAAGCCCGCCTGGCGTACCTCCTCAATGTCGCGCTGCTGCGGCAGGCCAGTGGCAAACCGTTGGTAGGCTACTACGCTGGCGACACCCGCCTCGAACGCCAGATGCATAGTCATCACGCCCTTTGCGCCCCAAAATTCCCAGTTATTGCGCAGGGTTTTGAGCACCGTTTCGCCGGGCATGAGGCTCTTTTTGATCAGGGAGTTGCGGGTCTCCATACCCTCACCGCGCAGCTGAGCCAATTTCTCCTCCAGCGGAAAATGGTGTGGCGGCGTCAAGCCATCAGTGATCGCATGCGCCATCCATGCTGCCTCAAATGCTGCTCGCTCACAGTTATCAGCACTGAGTGCCGCTGCGAGATTGGTGATGTGTTGATCAATCATCTCAAGGAGTGCTACGTCATTTGGATCGTGCGGGTCAATGAAGTGCCACGGCTCATCAACGGCCGGACTTTTCCGCTTGATACCATCGGGGCCATTATTACCCTCGAAATGCAAAATCTGCCTGCTTGACGGAAAGTTGCACCACGACGGCAATAGCTGCACGATATGTCGCCGCGCGACCCGATCAATTTTTTGATGAACACCCATCAGGTTGCCTGACTTGGTGTGAAATGTGGTTCCTGAATACATACTTATCTCTCTAATTTAGCGTGGTTAATCGCTGATAGCGACTGACGGCACGCGCCAGATGGTTATATTGTAACAAATCTCGCCCCTCTTTGACAAAGCGCTCGGCCTCCGTTTGTGCACGGGCAATCAGTGGCGTGTCGCTCAGCGAGGCAATTTTTAGGTTCAGTGCGCCATGCTGCGCTCGGCCGTAGATCTCGCCAGGACCGCGCAGTTTCAAATCAACTTCCGCCAAGTAAAAGCCGTCTTGGGATTTCTCGATTTCCCTGAGGCGCTGGGACGGCTTGTCATGACCCGACAGCATCAAATGGCAAAAGCTCTGATACTGGCCACGCCCAACCCGCCCGCGCAGCTGATGGAGCTGGCTAAGCCCAAAATGATCGGCATTTTCGATGAGCATGACCGTGGCGTTCGGCACGTTGACGCCAACTTCCACGACTGTGGTGCTCACTAGCATGTCAATGTCGCCGTCCACGAATTGCTGCATAACCGCGGTTTTTTCCTCTGGCGGCAGTTTACCGTGTAGCAGCCCAACACGGCGATGACGAAACATCGTTTTTGCTAATTTGTGATATTCCGCCTCGACCGACTTTTTGTCGTTGTCTGGATTATCGTCGATCAATGGGCAAATGACGTAGGCTTGGCGGCCTTGAGCCAGTTCGTGGTCAATCGCTTCGTAGAGCTTCGGCGCTGAGGCCGGTGACCAAATTTTCGTTTCAATCGGCTGACGGCCAGCTGGTAGCTCATCCAAAATCGAGATGTCTAGTTCACCGTACAAGGTCAACGCCAAGCTGCGTGGAATCGGCGTAGCGGTCATGCTGAGCAGATGCGGCATATAGTCTGCTTTCTGCAGCAACGCCTGCCGCTGCTTGACGCCAAACCGATGCTGCTCATCAATCACCGCAAACCCCAGTTTGCGGTACGTCACTTTTTCCTGAATCAGCGCGTGCGTACCAACCACCACGTTGACGTTGCCATTTGCTAAATTATCCAGCAGTTGCCGCCGCGGAGTACCCTTGACATGCCCCGTCAGCAGCGCCACTGACACACCAAATGGCGCCAATAATTCATCCAGCGTCTTGGCGTGCTGAGACGCCAAAATCTCCGTCGGCGCCATGATGGCCGTCTGAAAACCAGCCTGCGCCACTTCCGCTGCCACCAGTCCAGCGACTACCGTTTTGCCCGAGCCGACATCGCCTTGCAATAATCGATTCATTGGATGCTCGGACTCCAAATCTTGCAAAATCTGCCACGCGGCGCGGCGCTGCGCATTGGTCAGGAGAAATGGTAATTGCTCGACAAATTGCTTGACAACCGGCTGATTGAACGGAATGCGCCAGCCGGTCAACTTGGTTTGCTCCTGCTTATTCAGCTGCGCCGCCAAAATCATTTCAAACAACTCTTCAAACGCCAAGCGCTCACGACCGCGGGCAATTTCCTGATGATTTTTCGGCGCATGGAGGAACTTGACAGCTTCCGCACGACTGACTAATGATTGCCTCTGGACAATGTGCTCCGGCAGCGTTTCGGGCAAAAATTCCATGATGGGGCACAGATTCTTCAGCAAATCCTGCACGGTTTTGGGGCGGAGGTTTTTGATGGATTTATAGACCGGATAGATGCCTGACGTATAGTGGATGTCGGATGCATCAGCTGGCTTGGCGAGTTCGACGGACGGATTGCTGATCTGATAGCTGTTATATTGCATACCAAACTGGCCGGAAAACATGAACTCGGCGTCGGATCTCAGCTGCGATTCGCGGTAGGGCTGATTGAACCAAACGGCCTTGACTTTACCAGAATCATCCGCCAGCACCGCCGTAGTAATCCTCAGGCCCCGGCGAACAATCCGTGTGGAAATCGACTCGCAGCGCGCCCGCACTGTCACTTTACCCGGCTGGAGATCAGCGATGTTGACCGCTGCCGAATAATCATCATACGCCCGCGGCAAAAAATCCAAGGCATCCGCCACCGTCTCCAAACCCGCCGCCGACAGCGCTTGGGCGGTTTTGGGACCGACGCCTTTGATTTGTTCTAGTGGAGTTGTCAGTTTCATTGCACTCGGCTGAGCGCCTCAGCCTGCAGCGCCTCGAACAGCTGCTTGAGAGCGTCTTGCACTCGCGTATAGTCTTCTTCTGGATTTGCCGTCTTTTCGTGCCACTGTATATAGAATTTTAGTTTTGGCTCAGTACCGCTCGGACGAATCGTAATACGGCGGCGTGAATCACCACACTCAAATACCAGTACATTACCCTTGACGCAATTAATCGCTGCGGTCGTCCCATCCGCTGCCGTTCGCACCAGTGTCTGATAGTCGGATACCGCCGATACTACCTGATCGCCAATCATCTTTGGTGGATCGGTGCGCAGTGAGTTCATAATCTGCTGCATCGTCGCAAACCCTTCGGCGCCCGGATAAATAGCAACCTCGAGCCGCTCCACATATAACCCAACTTCACGATACAGCTCCATCAGCCTATCAACGAGCGTTTTTCCCTGCTGCTTGAGCTCAGCCGCATATTCTGCGAGCGCCAGCGCACCAACCGCGCCGTCTTTGTCACGAGCATAGTCGCCCTTGAGCAGGCCATAACTTTCCTCACCACCCAGCACAAACACCTCATTGGTGCCTTCTTTCTGGCGAATAACTTCACCGATATACTTAAAGCCAATCAGCAGGTCGCCGTAGCAGGTAGCACCATAGCTATCTGCCAGCGCCTTCATCATATCAGTTGTAACAATAGTCTTGACGATGTAATGCTGCGGGGCGACGCCACCTCGCTCTTGCAGTTTTCGGAGGGCATAATCAGTCGCAAGTGCAGCAGATTGATTACCGGTGAGATAGATTGGTTGGCCATCATGATTCACAATTACACCAATTCGATCAGCATCAGGATCGTTGGTTATCGCAATATCAGCTGACGTTTCCATCATCTTGGCGACGACCATATCGTTGGCGGCGCGTTCCTCGGGATTTGGCTTACGATTAGCAATCGTTGGGAAATTACCATCCGGCACCATCTGCTCATCAACTGTCGTAATCTCAGTAAATCCAGCCCGGCGCAATACTGGTAGGACATTAGTCTGTCCCGCACCATGGAGCGGTGAATAGGCGATTGTCAAATCACGCTCCTGGCCATCAGCTTGCGCCAGTACCGCAGCATAGTACGCCTCGTCAACATCCTGACCGATAATGGTAATCTTGCCCTCAGTCACCGCTGCATCAAAATCCGGCTCTGCCAGCACCTCGGTCACCGCTGCTGCCGCATCCAAGATGCCTCGGTCATGCGGTGGCACCACCTGCGCGCCATCATTCCAATACGCCTTAAAGCCGTTGTCAGTCGGCGGATTGTGGCTGGCCGAAATCACAATACCAACAGCGCAGCCAAGGTGCCGTACGGCAAAACTCAGTTCTGGAGTTGCCCGAAAGCTGTCGAAAATATATGTCTTAAACCCATTAGCGGCACACACCCGCGCGGTGTATTGGCTGAGTTCTGGCGAGGTTAAGCGCGTATCGCAGGCAATGACCACACCTTTTGCTGGTGCATCAGGATCAAACTGCTGAGCATAGCGACACAGTGCTTGCGCTGACTCACCAATCGTGACGCGATTGATGCGGTTTGAGCCGACTCCTGTTGTGCCGCGTCGACCGCCAGTACCAAACTCAATTACCTTGAAAAATGCGTCTTCCAGATCTTGCCACTGCTCATTTGCAATCATCTGCTCCAGCTCTACCTTGTATTCGTCGTATTTCGGCTCTGTTAGCCAGCGCTCGATGTTGGCTGCTGCTTCTGCTGATACGTGTTGTTTGACTGAGTCCATGACTATTCTCCTTCCATAATTAATACAAACGTATTTTTACCTTTTTTGAGTAGCGACGTGGCGTTAACGGCTTGGTCTTCAGCTATTTTTTCGCCATTGAGACTGATGGCGCCAGATTTGAGCAGGCGCCTGGCCTCGCCGTTGGAGCTGACTGCGCCAGAGACCACCAACGCTTCAATGACGCCGACACCGACATCAACACGTGGAATTTCTTTGGCCAGGGTGTCCAAATCATCGTCCGACAGTTGCCGAAAATCGCCGCCGCCAAACAACACTTCAGTCACCCGCTCCACTGATTCGCGCCGATTGACGCCGTGGACGATGTCGGTGACTTCGCGCGCCAAGACTTTCTGGGCTGAGCGTGCACCCGGATTGACCGCGTGGTTTTCAGCGATGGCCTCAATGGTATCACGATCAAGCATGGTGAAAATCTTCATGTACTCGATGGCGCTTTCGTCATCAACGTTCAGCCAAAATTGATAGAACTTGTACACGCTGGTTTTGGTTTCGTCCAGCCACACGGCGCCGCCTTCGGACTTGCCAAATTTACGGCCGGTTGATTTGTTGATGAGTAGTGGCGCGGTCATGGCGTAGACTTCAGCATTTTCTTTTTTACGGATCAACTCCACGCCTGAGAGCAAATTACCCCATTGGTCGGAACCGCCGATTTGCAAATTGACACCGTGATATTTGAACAGATGCCAAAAATCATAACCCTGCAGCAAGGTATAGGTAAATTCAGCAAAGCTCAACCCCTTGCCATTAGCAATGCGTGCCTTAAAAAATTCCCGCGTCGTTAACTCTGCCATATTGAAATTCTTGCCAATGTCGCGGAGGAACGGTAATAGTTCCAGATTGCCCAGCCAATCCGCATTGTCCACCAAGGTAAAATCGCGTCCCGCAAAAATTTGCGACACTTGCGCCTTCAAGGCTCGTTTATTGTGCTCAATCTCTGCATAAGAAAGCAGGCTCCGCTCCTCGGTGTCGCGCATATCGCCAATCATGCCCGTGCCGCCACCAACCAGCAAGAACACCTTGTGGCCGCGCTCCAAAAAATGCCGCACCATCATGTAGACCGCGAGATGCCCGACATGCAAACTGTCCGCCGACGGATCTGTGCCTAAGTAGAGCGTAAAATTTCCCGAATCAATACGCTCATTATCGGTGAATGTCGCTTGATTCCAAAACCCGCGCCACTTTAGCTCCTCTGATAATTGCATATTCCTCCTTTTCTGGTTATTAGTATAGCAATTTTATGATTGAAGCGAAACATAGGCGTGATATAATGATAGTGTGAACAAGAAACCCTCAGATAAGCAGTCGGACGCCAGCGCCAAACCAGCGCCGTCGCGTCCGCATCCAAAGCCGGCAAAACGGCTGAGTGTCTACGCAAACTTGGCGAACAAGCGTCGGCTCAAGAAGGATAAGCGCTCCCGCGAAAAAGCAGAGTATCTGGCGAGTTTGCCAAAGCACCCCGTCAAGCGGTTCTTTTACCGCCTCCACCCCAAGCGCGTCTTTCGCTATTGGTTCTCCAAGCGCGGCGGCCTGATGGCGCTAAAAATTCTCGGTGTCGCCATCGTTGTGATGATTATTCTGATCGGCGGCCTGTTCGCTTACTTCCGCAAAGATCTCGACAAGATCCGCCCGGGCGAACTCGCCAAGCGTGTCCAGACAACGGTCACCAAGTATTATGACCGCAATGGCGAGCTCCTGTGGGAAGATAAGGGTACTGACAATTATAAGCTGGTGGTCGAGGCCGACAAGATTAGTGATTACCTCAAGAAAGCGACCATTGCCATTGAGGATCGTGATTTCTATAAGCATCACGGTATCAGTATTAGTGGCCTGACCCGCGCTATGTTTAGTACAGCATCAGGTCGACAAGTTCAGGGTGGCTCGACATTGACACAACAGCTCGTCAAGCAAGTTTTCTTTGCCGAGGATGCCGACAAACGCGGCCTCAGCGGTATTCCACGCAAAATCAAGGAAATTATCCTGGCAATTGAAGTTGAACGCATGTACAACAAGGATCAGATTCTCGCGCTCTACCTCAACCAAGCGCCATATGGCGGTCGGCGTAACGGCGCAGAGTCGGCCGCTCAGACGTACTTTGGTAAATCAGCCAAGGATCTCACCTTGGCTGAAGCAGCCCTGCTGGCTTCAATTCCGCAAAACCCGAGTACATTTAATCCGTACAACATCACTGGGCGCAAGATGCTCCTGTCACGCCAGCATACAACACTAGACTACATGCTTGAACAAGGCTATATCACCGAAACGCAGGCCAAAGAAGCCAAGCAGTATCCAATTCTTGACAAGATCAAACCCGAAACCGAACAGCTAGCCGGCCTCAGGGCACCGCACTTCGTGCTCATGGTGCGCAATCAACTGGAGCGTGAACTTGGCAAGGCGGTCGTTGGCCGCGGTGGACTAACCGTCAAGACGACACTGGACTGGAAGATCCAAGAAAAACTCGAGACAGAGATGAAAGCTTTCTTCGACTCGGGTCGCCCGGGCCGCGTGAGCATCAGTAACGGTGCAGCAACCGTTGAAGATGTACAGACTGGGCAGATTGTCGCCCTCGTTGGTAGTCGTGATTTCAATTATGCTGGCTTTGGGCAGGATAATGCTGCTACCGCCTTTATCCAGCCGGGCTCAACTATCAAGGCTTTCGACTACGCCAAACTGTTTGAGAATCGCGGCAGTAATCAGCAAAATTATGGTTCGGGCTCAATCCTTAGCGACGAGAACATTGACAAGATTTATGGCGCCAAGCTGAACAACTGGGACCGACGATTTATGGGAAGTATTTCTATTCGCCGCTCGCTAGCGCTTTCCCGTAATATCCCAGCGGTCAAGGCAATGTATATCGCAGGCAACGGCTCACCAAAACCAACCGTTGACTATATTCACAACATGGGTAATACCAATTATTGTCAGCAAGAAGAAGCGGCCGGCGGCTACGGCTTGTCAGCAGCCATTGGCGCCTGCGGTACGAAGCAGACCGAGTTAGTGAACGCTTATGGCACCTTTGCCCGCATGGGCGTCGCCAAGCCAAGCACCAACGTCCTCGAGGTAACCAACAGCCAGGGCGATACGTTAAAGAAATGGAAAGACGAGAGCAAACAGGCAACCGACCCGCAAGTCGCCTACATCATCAATGACATCTTGGGTGACGCGGACGCGGCGCGTGACCTGCACGGTTATGGCGCGATGAATGTGCCTGGCGTTAGAACCGCTGCCAAGACCGGTACCACCGACAAAAACGGCCACGCCAAGGATGTCTGGATCGTCAACTATAGTCCGGCGCTAGCCATGGGTATGTGGCTCGGTAACTCCGACACCAGCACCATCAACACCCCGAACTCGGCCTTTGGTATGCCGGTGGTGCGTAACGTCATGTCATTTGCTCACAACGAGGTTTATGCCAAACAGGGCAAATGGAAGCCAAATGATTGGTTCAAGCGGCCGAATGGTATCCAGCAGCAAGGCAAAGAGCTCTATCCATCGTGGTGGAATAAAAAACAGGGCGAGACCACTGAAAAGATTAAGTTCGACCGTGTCTCTAAGAAAAAGGCGACAAATTGTACGCCAGCCGACGCCATCGAGGAAATTGAGGTCACCAAGACCATTGACCCGCTCACCAAGAAACCATCATACTCAGCACCTGAGGGTTACGACGCCAACGCTGATGACGATAAGCACAAATGTGACGATGCCAAGCCAAGTGTCAGCCTATCGCTTTCTGGCTCTGGCTCCAGCCGCACCATCACCGCCCGCGCCACCAACGGCACATTCCCGCTCACCTCAATTGACATCCTCGTTGATGGTCGCAGCGTCAAAAGCGAGTCGATCTCCGGTAGTGGTGGCAGCGTTTCGGTCGATATCAGGGTCAGTAGCCCAGGTCGGCACACCATTCAGGCGATCGCCCGCGACGAAGGCTACTATACTGCATCAGACAGCGGCAGCTTCTCGGTAGGTAGCAGCTCAAGCTCCGACTAATCCGCCCCTCTTTCCCCTTGTGACACATAAAAACCAGACCGCTTTAGTCTGGTTTTTACTTCTTCTTAGCCTTAGCGATTATTGCTCATTAACCATCCGGATCAAGTCAGCCTCGCGCTGCGACTGAGTCTTGGGGCGAGTCGAACGGTGACCTTGAGCTGCAGCGCGTGGGGCATCAGGTTTCGCCGCCTTGCTGGTTTGCGGCCGACGACCGGTGGAGCGCTGCTTGGATTGTTTGGGAGCGGCTTGAGTTGGTGAATGCTGCACCGCTTCTTTCGCTTCTTTTGGCTCGGCGCAGACCTTCGCAAACATCATCTTACCAGCGTCAGTCTGCAAGCTACGAATGATTTCGATACGCTTTTTCTGGCCCAGGAACTTTTTGGCTTGCTCAACCACCACCATTGTACCGTCATGCAAGTAGCCGACCGCCTGATGAGAATCCTGACCTTTTTGCGTCAATTCAAGCACCAGCTCATCGCCAGGCAGGTAACTCATGCGTAAACTCTTGGCTAGCTCATTGATATTGAGAATCTGAATGCCTTCGACTTGCGCCACCTTGTTCAGGTTGTAATCCAGTGTCAGAATGGCACCGTTCATTTCCTTGGCAAGCTGCAACAAGCGGTTATCTACCCCCTCGGGAATGCGCGTTGCATCGTCAAGCAGCGTGAATGAACTACCCAACACATCTTTTAGTTCCTTCATGGCGTCCATACCAAAGCGGGCACGTTCGCGCTTGGCGTGGTCAGCGCCGTCCGCCAACAGCTGCAGCTCTATCAGCACACTACGCGGCACGATGATCTGCCCCAGTAAGAACCCAGTCTTTGCTAGGTCAACCACCCGGCCGTCCATCAACACCGACGTGTCAACCAAAATCGGCATTTGCGTACTGCTGCCTGCGTGCCGCCGCGGCTTGACCAGCAGATATATTTCCGCCATGATAGCCAGCAGCATGATAATGATGATAAGTTCAATTGTTTTTTCCATAATAATTTCCTTTTATCTAATAATGTTATTGTAAATAGTCAATCAGTGCCTGGCGTAAATCGCCGACGCCGCGCACAAATGCATCTTTGTGGGCTTTTGGCGCAATGGCGTAGGTAAAGCCGAGCTTCTTGGCCTCTTTGACGCGGGCGTGCCAGCCTTGAGCCGAGCGCACTTCGCCGCCCAAACCGACTTCGCCAAACACCACCGCTTCGTCGCTCAGTTTGCGGCCAGCTGAGGCTGAGGCGATGGCCATGGCGACCGCCAAGTCCGCCGCTGGATCGCTGAGTTTCAAGCCGCCAACCACATTGATGTAAATGTCTTTGTCGGAGAGATTGAGCTTGGTGCGCTTTTCCAGCACCGCTACCAACAAATTCAAGCGGTTGAGATCAAAGCCACTAGCCGCCCGTTTGGGATAACCGAAATTCGTCGGGTTGACCAGCGCCTGAATCTCCACCAGTAGCGGCCGCGCACCCTCCATGGTCGCCAGGACGATTGAGCCGTCAAGGTTTTGCCGCTCGGCTAGCAAACTCGCCGACGGATTAGCCACAATCCGTAGGCCGTCCTCACTCATCTCGAAAATTGCTGCCTCATTAGTCGAGCCATAGCGATTTTTCTGCGCCCGCACCACGCGAAAACCGCCGTAGCGATCGCCCTCAAAATTCAGCACCACGTCAACCAAGTGCTCCAGGACTTTCGGCCCAGCAATTGAGCCTTCTTTAGTGACGTGACCGACCAAAATCACCGCAGTGTTTGAGGCTTTGGCGGCGCGAATGATGACATTGGATGAATTGGTGATTTGGCTGACCGAGCCTGGCGCTGAACTAATCTCCGCCAACGACAGCGTCTGGATGGAATCGACGATCACCAGATTGTACTGGCCAGTCTGAATGGAGGCGGCGATGT
>CAUVOB010000006.1:0-42046 GCA_963553465.1 uncultured Candidatus Saccharibacteria bacterium
AGCAAAGCCGCCGCGAAGGTTATGCGCTTCATCCAAAAGCACATAAAGTTTTGGCACGGAAATCTGGCATCCCAGGTCAGCACGCACACAGCCGACACAACAAACCAAGTTTGTACGCCACACAGCTACGCGAAAAGCAAAAAGTTCGCCGCCTGTACGGTTTGGTTGAAAAGCAATTTGCTCGGCTGATGGACGAGGCGACACGCGCCCAAGAAGGTTTGGCGGGTGAGAACCTGTTGAAGTTGTTGGAGCGCCGGCTGGACAACGTAGTTTACCGCTCTGGGTTTGCCGTATCGCGCCGCGCTGCTCGCCAGCTCGTCAGTCACGGCCACTTTGAACTAAACGGCCGCCGCGTCGATATTCCATCGATTCGCGTTAAGGCCGGTGACGTCATCACCGTTCGTCCAAAAAGCACCAAATCTGAGTACTTCACGCGGATTGATGATGTGATCAATAATTCAATCCAAGGCCCGCTGAGCTGGCTGAAGAGCGATAGCAAGAAGCTCACGATTGAAGTGACTGGACTACCAAAGCGCGAGGAAGCAGAAGCTGACATCAACGAGCAATTAATTGTTGAGTATTACTCACGATAAAAGAAGGGTTAGGGAAGAATTATGGCAAAAGCAATTTACAATCCAGCACTCGCGAGCGTTGATGATATTTCCGCGACCAGTGCAACCTTTCTGATCGAGCCGATGCACGCCGGCTATGGCAATACATTGGGTAACTCAATGCGTCGCGTCTTGCTCTCAAGTATTCGCGGTGGCGCAATCGTCGCTTTCCGCATCGAGGGTGCGACACACGAGTTCACCACTGTCGAGGGCGTCAAGGAGGACGTCGTCGATATTATGCTCAACCTCAAGAGTGTCCGCTTGCGGGTCTTTACCGATGAGCCAGTCGAGCTGCGCCTCGAGAAATCTGGCGGTGTGATTACCGCCGGCGACATCCAGACGACCGCCGACGTTGAGGTGGTCAATCCTGAGCAGGTGATCGCCACGATTGATGATCCGAACAAGACCGTCATTATGGACTTGGTGGCAGAAGCTGGTCGCGGTTATCAGACGATCGAGGAGTCAAGCGCTAATCGGTTGCACTCCGACATGATCGCGCTCGATGCTATCTTTACCCCGGTGCTGCGCGTTCGCTACAAGGTTGACTCGACCCGTGTTGGCGACGAGACCAACCTCGAGAAGCTGGCACTGACGGTGGAGACCGACGGCACGATGACACCGCGCGAAGCCTTTGAGGAGGCAGCAGCGATTCTCGTCAGCCAATACAGTGCGCTGGCAGGTTCGACTGTGGTGGCTGGTGCGCCAGCGCTGGGCAATGACGAGGCAGATGATTCGGAACTTGACATGTCGATTGAAGAATTAAACCTCAGTGCCCGCACCACGAATGCACTGATTAACAATGAAATCCGCACGATTCGCGACCTGGTGACTTTGACCGAGCAAGATTTGCGAGAATTGAAAGGCTTTGGCTCAAAGGCGCTGGATGAAGTACGTGACAAGATGGCGGAGTTGGAGTTTTAACTATGCATAGACACGGATATCAAGGGCGCAAGTTCGGCCGTGAGCGTGATCAACGGCGAGCCTTGCTGAGGGGCCTGGCAACTAGCCTGGTCGAGCACGGCAAAATCGAGACCACCTTGCCAAAAGCCAAAGAGCTGAAGCGCCACATTGAAAAAATCATTACCAAGGCGAAGAAGGGCGATCTAGCCAGCCGCCGCCAGGTGATCGCAGCACTCAGCACCCGCGCTGCTGCTTACAAGCTCGTTGATGAAATTGCCCCGCAACTGAGCGGCCGCAACAGCGGACACGTTCGCGTTGAGCGCACCCGCCTACGTGTTGGCGACGGCGCACAAATGGCAATCATCGAGTTTGTCGACGACATCAAACCAATGCCAAAGAAGGAGAAATAAGATGAAGACTTATTCACAAAAACCATCTGAAGTTTCTCGCCGCTGGGTATTGTTTGACGCGAGCGAATTACCACTCGGTCGTTTGGCAACTGAAATTGCCAAGCACTTGACTGGTAAATACAAGCCAACTTACACGCCGCATGTTGACGGCGGCGACTACGTCGTGGTTATCAACGCTGCAAACACCGTCGTTACTGGCTACAAGGAAACCGACAAGTACTACTACCGTCACAGTGGTTTTCCAGGCGGCATCAAGGAAACGCAGTTCAAAGAAATGCGCGAACGCCACCCAGAACGAATTATTGAAGAAGCTGTTAAAGGCATGTTGCCAAAGAACAAATTGCAAGCAGAGCGCCTCAAGCGCCTGCGCGTATTTGCCGGCAGCGAGCATGCTCACACAGCACAAACCCCAGAGAAAGTTGAGGTAAAGTAATATGGCTACTGATACCTATTTCTACGGCTTGGGACGACGCAAAAGCGCTTCAGCAAGTGTTCGCTTGCTTCCTGGCAAAGGCACCATCACCATCAACGGCAAAGCAGCCGCTGAGTACTTGGATGGCAATAAAACCTTGCTAGCCGAAGTGACCGACCCACTGGCTATCGTCAGCAAGCAAAAGGAATACGACGTTACCATCTTGGTTAAAGGCGGCGGCCTCGCCGGTCAAGTTGACGCCATCAAGCTTGGTATCGCCAAAGCATTGACGGCTGCTCACGCTGATCTACGTCCAGTCTTGAAGAAGGCTGAGCTGCTCAAGCGCGACCCACGTGAGAAAGAGCGCAAGAAATACGGTCTGCGTTCTGCCCGCAAGCGCGAACAGTTCTCCAAGCGTTAAAACAGGGGAGAGACCAACTATCAAAAATACTCCGTCTCATGTGCAGGCGGAGTGTTTTCATAGTATACTAAGACTATGTTCGACCGACTCATCCACCGCTGGCTGCGCGTCCCGTACACCCTGAATGTGCATTATTTTTGTCGCCCAGATAACCCAAAATCTACCATTCTACTTATCCATGGGCTGGGCACATCGTGGCGTACCTGGAAACCGCTAAAGCCATATTTGCCCAAAGATACGCAAGTTATCGCCATTGACATGCTAGGATTTGGCAATTCACCAAAACCCGACTGGAAATCATACAACGCTCACGACCAGGCCACCAGCATCGCCGCTACGCTACGTCACGAATCAATCACTCATCTTGACATCGTCATTGGCCACTCTATGGGATCGCTGGCCGCCGTAGAGCTCGCTAAAAAATATCCAAAATTAGCTCAGTCACTAATCCTATGTAGCCCACCAATATATCACCCTAAGATTGATGAGAAAATCCATCATCCAGAAAAAATATTACGGGCCCTATATAGCCTTATCAACAAGCATCCGAGGAGCTCAAAGCGTCTATTGCAGTTCGCTGACCGACATAATATATGGCCCGACGCGGGATTTAAGGCTGATAAAATTACTGCTAAATCCTTCCTGACCGCTCTAAATACTGCAATAATCAATCAAACCACGATGACCGATATATCACAGCTAAAACTCCCAATCACTATTTTGTCTGGCAAGCTCGACCCACTGATCGTCGAGCGAAATTTGAAGAAACTAGCCAAAGAGCATAAGAATATCGCCCATCGCTCGATGACCATGCAAGGGCACGAAATAACGGATACATACGCTGAGCGCTTGTCCGGACTAATCAGGCAGCACTTTGCGGGCGAGTATCCGTCAAAATCTACAAGTCGCACAAAAAGATTAAGAAAATGATCTATAATTGAGATCAGGTTCAAGCCCAGGCTATCGTATCAATAAATCTGTATAACGGCGCCAAGTAACGTATACTAACAACATAAGTCATCCCCATAAAGTCAAAGGAGACCGCATGACAGCAGTAAAACAAACTATCGGCGTTATCGGTTCGCTAGGCGATTTGGGTTCGCAACTGGTGCGGCGCGCTAAGAAGTACGGCTTTCTAGTCCGCGAATTTGACATAGCCGACCGCCACACTAGCGTAGAAGAATTATCCGATTGTGAAATTATCCATGTGTGCGCGCCCCTGGAAAATTTTACCTTACCGCCCGTAAGGGGTCTGATAATTTTGCATGATAGCGTCATGGACACCAGCCGCCGATTTAACGATCAGCTTGACCAGAAAGCTGCCGTTGTCCATTTGCTAATGAATAGCGCTCAGCGAGCGGTTGTCGCCAGCGATCAGCCAAACGCCGAGGCGGCAGCCAGCCATTTGCAGCAATTAGGATTTAACCCAATTTCTATGCCGGTCGATGAACATGATCGAATCATTGCCCGGTCGCAAGCGCCGCTGGCACTGCTTTGCGACGCGCTGCTGCCTGAATTGTTCCAATTGGATAAAGAAGGCTTGCTGACACCGTCGGGCGAAACGCTGGCAGAAACTTTACGTTCCCGCACGCTCATTTGGACGCCAGCCACCCGGCGGGCAATCTTGCGCAATCCTCAACTGCGCGAGCTTATTAGCGAACTGTCAAAAATCCTAGACCAAGCACAGCCGCCAGATAAATAATTTTAAAACCAAAGGAGTGTTATAATGAATACAATGAAAGCATCCAAACCCGTCATCCTCACTGGCGTGCGCGCCAACAACGATATTCACATTGGCAATTATTTCGGCGCGATTTTGCCGATTGTCGATATGGCGAAGCGCCGCTCGACTGATTTTGATATTAATCTGTTTATCCCCGATCTTCACAGCTTCACCACGCCGATTGACCACAGCAAGTTGTATGACAGTATCCTGAACAACGCTCGGATCTACACGGCCGCGGGACTGCCGCTGGATAACCAGGCCATTCATTTGTACCGCCAAAGCCGCATCCCAGCCCACAGCGAGCTGGCGTGGATTTTGGACTGCTTCACCGGGTTTGGTGAAATGAGTAGAATGACGCAGTTTAAGGATAAGTCTGACAAGCTTCACGGCGACCAGATTTCCGTCGGCCTGTTCAACTACCCAGTCCTGATGGCCGCCGACATCTTGCTCTACGGCGCCACCTACGTGCCGGTTGGCGACGACCAGATGCAGCATCTGGAATTTACCCGCGATATCGCCGAGCGGATGAACCGCAAATTTGGCGATCTGTTCGTCGTACCCAAACCAGTTGCCCGGCAGCATCAGTTCTTCGGCAATGACCAAGGCCTGAGGATCAAAGATCTGATGAACCCAACCAAAAAGATGAGTAAATCCGACGACAGCGGTAAGGGCGTTATTTTCCTTGGCGACGATCCAGGGGCAGCACACAAAAAAATCATGAGCGCCACCACCGACTCACTGGGCACGGTGCAGTACGACCGTGAAAACCAACCGGGAATTTCTAATCTGCTGGAGATCTTGACCCTGGTACGCCAGGACACCGGAAAAGACGTCAGCTTGGAGCAAACCATCAGCCAGTACGCTGGCATGGAGCGCTACGGCGATTTCAAGCGAATCGTGGCTGATGAAGTAGCTGAATTCTTGGCGAATTTCCAGGCGCGTCTGGCGGCAGTTGACGAGCGGGCAATTGAGGACAAACTAGAGTCCAGCGAGCGCGATATGAACCTCGTCGCTAATGCAACCTTGCACCGCGTCCAGGCAGCTGTGGGGCTGCGGAGATAGGAACACTCGCGTGAAAATTTCGCCGCGCACCGTCCTCAAGATCGCCAGATTATACCAACTGGCGGACGACAACACGCCCGTCAAGGCCTTGCGTCACTTGAAGGTTCAGACGGACGAATCGCACATCGTGGCGGAATTTATCTTAAACAAGCAGCATTTCGCCGTACTCTACGGCTCAATTGTTGATGAAGAATCAATTGACGAATTGTGGCCTAACAAGCCAGCCAATGCTGAGATTTTGCCAAACCCGCTTGATGCGAGCTGTATCGAAACGCCGTTTCAAGGCAAGTTTGTCATCATGCTCCACATCGTGCCGACCAAGCAGCGCCTGGACATTCACTTGTCCACGGCATTTGACCCGTCAATTTCACGCAGTCTCTGGCAAAAATACATCAAAGCCGGCTACATTTCGGTCAACCAGCGCGTAGTAACGGCGCCGAAGTTTGAGGTTGACGAGACTGATGAAATTGCCGTCAAGCTGCCAGAGCAGGAGCAGGCCAGTGCAGAGCTGCCAGTGTTGTATGAAGACGATGACGTGATGGTAGTAAATAAACCCAGCGGACTCCTGACACACGCCAAAGGCGGACTATCGACCGAGCCGACGGTGGCGGAAATTATTCGTCCCAAAACTTCGTTTGCCTCGGACACCGACCGGCCGGGCATCGTCCATCGGCTCGACCGCGACACTTCGGGCGTACTCATCATCGCTAAAACTGCTGACGCTGCCGCCCACTTACAGCGGCAATTTGCTCAGCGCGCCGCCAAAAAAACCTACCTAGCGGTGACCGACGGCGTGCCGAAACTAGCCGCCGCAAAGATTGACCTGCCGATTGGCCGCAATCCGTCCGCACCCAGCACCTTCCGCGTTGACCCGAATGGCAAACCCGCCCAGACGACCTACCGCGTACTGACGTCAACTGACACCCGGACGCTAATTGAACTTAAGCCCACCACCGGTCGCACCCATCAGCTGCGCGTCCATATGACATACCTAAACACACCAATTCTCGGCGACCGCGTCTACGGCAAACCGAACGCCAGCCGCTTGATGCTCCACGCCCACAAACTAGAAATCACGCTGCCATCTGGTGAGCGAAAGACGTTTGAGGCGGCTATCCCAGAGGAGTTTCGACAATTATTTCCGAAAATTGCCGCAACCCCGAATGAGCCCGGCGAGGCCACTCATGACTAGCACCCGCTCGCCGCGCACACCAGTGGTGGCGCATCGCGACCGCGCTACACTGCGCCAACTCGCCGAGCGACTGCCGCAGGCGGTGATCATCAACGCCGAGCGTGGACTGGACGGCACGGGCACCGCCGAATATCTGGCGAAGCTCACACCATCAGAGGTGCTTCGGCTGCAGCCGCTGGAGGCAAAAACCACAATTACGACTGAGCAAGTCCGCACCATGATCGCTATGCTGCGCACGCACGCCACGGTTCGCCACGTCATCATTATCAATCCAGCCGACCACATGAGCGAGGCAGCCCAGAACGCACTCCTCAAATCCCTAGAGGAGCCAAACGCCAACACGCATTTTTTACTCGTGGCTGAGAACGAACAGCAACTACTAGCCACTATTCGTTCGCGCTGTCAAGCACTGACCCTGCACCGTACCTCGCCAGTACAGGACGAGACGCTACTTGACGCCACTTCACTCACCGCCAGCGAGCGGCGCCAAATCCTGTTCCTGGCAGCTGGACGGCCGCTGCTTATCCGCCAATTAGCACGCACACCGAAACTACTGTCAGAATATCAAGCTATCGCCACTGACGCCAAATGCATCCTCTCTACACCGGGCTCATACGAAGCACTACGCACGCTGCCATCCTATTTCACCGACCGCACCAAAGCCCTCCAGCTGATCGACATCCTCCTCACCATGGTGGCGTTTCAGATGAAGACTCAGCCGAGTCCCACACACCAGTCCCTCCTTGATCGGATCATCACTGCCGAAGCCCGACTGACGCACAATGGCAACGTGCGGCTGGCACTGATCAATATTGTGGTATAATGGATGCATATGTCTGGATTATTAGTTATCCTGCTGGTTATGGTGTGGGCAGTTTGGTATCAGCCGTCAGTCGGCGAAGCACAAAACTTACCAGTTAAATTGTCAGAGAAACTTGACAAGCTCTGGGCCATCGCTCAAGAGTCGCTGCGTGAAAACAAGTATCTACGCGCCGAAAAAGCGCTCCTAACCATCCTGCGCGTCGATGAAAAGAACGCCACGGCCTATAACCGCCTGGGGATTTTGTATGCCAAGCAGCGTGCCTACAAGGACGCCATCGAGTGCTTTGAAATCGCCCAGAGCCTCGAGCCGAGCGCCTCGAGCCTGCACAATGTCGGCCTCATTTACTACGAGACGCAAGATTATGTCAAGGCAGCGCTGGCGTTTGAGCAGGCGCTTGATATGGAGGCCAGTCATGCCGCCCGGCACATCGCCTACGCCAAGGTTCAGGAGAAATTAGGCAACACCAAGAAGATGCTGGCGGCGCTAGAAAAGGCCGCTGAGCTTGAACCGACGCCGCACACACTGAATACGCTCGCCCAAGCTTACGACAGCGCCAAGCAGCCCGAACAAGCCGCCAAACTTCGCGAGCGCGCCACGGCCATGCTCACACCCGACAAGCCAGCCGCCGCCCCGCGCCGTTCGCAGCACCCAGCCCACCCTCAGCAGCCACGCCAGCCGCGGCAACCACGAAAAGTAATTATGTAGACCTTGTCTTGGGCTGCAAAACTTGCTACAATCATTCAAGATGCCGATTTAGCTCAGCTGGTTAGAGCAGCTGTTTTGTAAACAGCAGGTCCTGGGTTCGAATCCCTGAATCGGCTCCATTTGCATCGGCCTCGCACCAAGCACGTAAAAACATGCGGGCGCCGCGATGCAGCAAGTTCCATGCCGGAATCGTGTAGTGGCAATCACAGGAGACTGTAAATCTCCCGCCGTCAGGCTTCGTAGGTTCGAGTCCTACTTCCGGCACCAAAACAGGACAAGACTGTGAGCTGCGCCGCTGGTCGCAATAACATCACCAGTAAGGTATAATAGCTCTATGAGCCAGCTATCTATAAAAAACAAGTTTATTAGCACTATTCGTGCCTATCCCCTAGCGTCATTCTTTATTCTCGCATATCTTGGGTCGTGGATTGGGTGGAGTCCGTGGTGGTTGTCACAGACAGGCGTCGGGTTGCTGCCGTATGAACTGCCACATTCTGCGGTTGCTGGCGTCAATCAACTCGGGCTTATCGCGGGACCGCTGGTTGCAGTATTTGTTGTTACTCGCATTGCGAGTGGACGCAAAGGAGTAAAGCAACTACAAAAGAGCTTTACGCAGTGGCGAGTGCATCCACTGGCATACATTCTCGCATTCGTGGCAATTCCTCTAGCGATTTGTGCGGCGTATTTCCTCTTTGGTGGTGTTGGGATTTCGTCCGACATATCGCCTGCAATTATCACGACACTGCTTGTCACATTTATCATATATCTTGCTGGTGGTCCGATACAAGAAGAGGGCGGATGGCGAGGTTTTGCTCTTCATCGTTTGCAGCAGCGGTATCACCCGCTAGTTGCGGCGGTTATTTTGGGAGTTGTGCATTGTCTATGGCATATACCATTATTCTTTACTTCCGAATGGGATACAGCACGTAGTGGTGTTTCGCAGTTATGGGCGTACCTTGTACTAGTGGTGAGTATGTCGGTCGTGATGTCATGGCTCGTCAACAAGGCGCGCGGTAGTGTGTTTCTTGCCATACTCGCGCACAATAGCGTCAACTGGTCGCTCTTTGTTGTCGCAACGCTCAGCGGCGTTGCTGTCGCTAACAACTGGCCTGCTGCACTCAGTCTGACAGTGCTAGCAATCGTGGCGATTGTTGCGACACGTGGGCGACTTGCTTTTGAACAGAGCAATAAGTAAAGCTACGCTAGATATGATGTATCTCTGGGATTACTTCTTCTCGCTTACCAATTCTTCATTAAACCTCAACGCCAACTCTACCCACTCCCTCAAGTCCTTTCGCCCCTCGCTGTCGAGGTCGATATAACCTTTAATCGGACGATCTTTTATGATTGTCGGGCGCGGGCCCTTTCGTTTCAGTGCACCCTCGTATACATCCGCGCCGATACGCACCATGATGTTGTCTGCTTTGCTACCACCAACGTAAGCGCACATTTTGTCGTTGACCATAAAGGCAATACCACCATACATCTTGATTTCGTGCGTGTCGGGCAAATGTGTGAGTTCTAGCCGCACTTGGTCGGCGATGGCTTCATTATACGGCATAGCTACATCAGCCCAATCACCAGTGCCATACCGATGAATACGCCGAACGCACTCGCAGTAATGGCGATAGCCGTCTCAGAGTTCTTTCTGGCTTTCTTTTGATATAATGAAACTATGGAAAAGAAAAGGGTAACGCCAGAGGAAAGAAAAACGCCTATTGGTAGGGTTGGATACCTTATCATAAATTCAACAGACAGTAAAGAATCGGCAAAGTTCTGGAGCGCCGTAACCGGCAGAGAGCTGGGTGATGTCTCACCGCCATACATTGATCTACCATCGACTAATAATGAGGATGGGGTAACAATTAGTATCCAACAGGTTCCCGATCAAGAATCTCTCGGGATGCATATCGATATTGTTGTCGATGATATTGACGAGGCTATTCAACAAATAATCGACCTCGGTGGAAAGCTCGTAGAAGAAAAGTCGGAAGGCAACTGGCGCTGGGTAGTTGTGCAAGACCCCGATGGAAATAGGTTTTGCCTAGTGACTAACTAGCGACTATAGGTAACGTTGACTTTACTCATAAACAATGCTATAATTTCGAGCATGTTAGAGCTTATCAAGCGAGGGCTGATCACCTGGAACGATCAGAAAAATCAGCGCCTCAAGTTACAGCAGGCCTACGTCGCCCTAGCCATCATCAGCTTAACGATCGGCGGCGGGCTAATCCTGATCAGTAATTCAGCTGCACATCTGGCCGCCTCAATCGCCGGTATCGTCGGCGTGGTCTTCTTGGTCAATAGCGTCGCCTGGACGGTACTGGACGCCATCATTGCACCGCGCTTGCCACGGCCAGCCAAGCCAACCCGAGCGCGCACCACAAAATCTACCCGTACTTCACGCTGAGTTGCTCGCCGCCGCCCGACATGCTATTATCAAATCATGAAACGATTTCCATTTGCCAAAACACTCAAAGCACTCTATAAACCATTACCACGCATGTCCAAGCAATCGCGCCAAGCGGTCGCCGACAACCTCTGGATTGTCGCCGCACTGCTGGCAGTGGTGGCTGCCTTGTCGCTAACCTCAGCCCTGTCATTACTGTCACAAGCTGATCATATCTCCCTCTTTGGCGTCGCCATATTTGTACCAAATATCGCCATCATCCGCTTGCAGCAGATCATCACGCTGATCTTTGCGATCACCGAAATTGTCCTCTTCGGACTGGCCATCTCACCGCTACGACGCAAGCAAACCCGAGGCTGGCTCTTTACTACCGCTGGCATTGTCGTTACGTTCCTTGCCACCGTTGTCACCTTTATTCTCAGCTTCTTCACTCATTACTACGACGTTGCGAGCGGAGTTGTCGCCATCGCCCTGGTCGCCGCTATGGGCTACGTGCTTAGCGAAATCGAATCTGAGCTTGACTCAGCCAAAGCAGATAAGCCAACAACCCCTAAAGCTACTGATACACCAGACCAGGCTAAAACGGAAGCCAAGGCAAAGGCTAAGAAATAGTCTCGACTCGCCATCATCTTTGCACGACCATGCGAGTATGATACAATAACAACTGTTACTGCGCCGTTTTTAGACGTAGTAATATGCCGCGATAGCTCAGTTGGTAGAGCGCATCCATGGTAAGGATGAGGTCTCGGGTTCAAGCCCCGATCGTGGCTCCATTTTGATTTTTAGATTATTTGTACTAAACATGGATAAGCAATCGTCTGCCGCCTACATGCAACACATTCGCGACCTTACGGCTAATTATCCACGCTTTGAAGATGGACGAGTTAACTATACTGATGAACGTGTGTGTTTTGTGTTAAATTGTGTCGTTGCCTCGGGCGATCAGGTCTTACTGACTAAACGTAGCAGTGAAGTTATCGCCTATCCGGAGCTGATTAACGGCATATCCGGTTTTATCGACAACCCCAATCTTAGTATCAAAGACATCGCGTATGGTGAACTAGCCGAAGAGATCGGCATTTCAAGGCAACATATTATCAATATGAAGCTCAGCCAGCCATTTGTACAGATTGACCAGCAACTAGATCGTGAATGGCACGTTGTTGCTATCCTCGTTGAACTGGCAAGTACCGTTACGCCCCGGCTTAATTGGGAAAATAAATCCGCTGCCTGGTTTAATCTCAAAGAAGTTCCCAAGATGAAGCTCATGCCGGGTTTCGCCGAAACGGTGGAAGCAGCGTTAGCAATGCGCCACTTATAGGTTATAATAAACATATGCTTCACAACCTCACGCGCCAACTCGAAACGCTTGCTCAAGGCAATGAAACCTACGCCGCCTTTAATAAGCGCATCGTCAATACCAAGATGCCGGTCATCGGTGTGCGTGTGCCGGATTTACGGCGATTGGCGAGGGAATTAGCGCCTAACATAAGCGCGCGGACATTAGCAGATTACTAACAGCCAAGAACAAGTCATTTGACTACGTGCTGCTATGCGGGCTGCTGATCACGCACGCTCGGCTCGATGAGCAGACGGCGATTGATTTGACTAAACAATATTTGCCACTCGTTGATTCGTGGGCGCACATTGATGTGTTCATCGAAAAAAAGCGGCGCTTTGCCGGCGAACTGTGGTGGGATTTTGCACTAGAATGCCTACAAGGCGAAGCTGAATTTACAGTGCGCTACGGCGTAATTTCTTTGATGACTAATTTCCTGGATAAAGCACGCATCGATCGGGTTTTCGCGGCGCTGCGAAACGTCAGGCACGATGGCTATTATGTCAAGATGGGGCTGGCTTGGCTGTATGCAACGGCGGCGGTGAACTTTTTTGAGCTGACGTTGGCTGAACTAGAAAGCGGACACATCGACGCTTGGACGCGCAACAAAGCCTATCAAAAAATGCGCGAATCACGGCGATTCACACCCGAAGAGCAACGTATCATTAGGCAACAAAAAGGAGGACGCCAATGACCAGCAAACCAACCATTTCAGCAGCGGAAATTACCAAAGCGCTGGATTTTCGCCATGCCTGCAAGAAATTTGATGCTAATAAAAAGATCTCTGACCAAGATATGGAGCTGATCCTTGAGGCAATTCGCCTCACGCCAACCTCGTACGGTTTTGAGCAATTCGACGTCATCGTCGCCCAAGATCAGCAGCTACGCCAGGGTCTGAAAAAATGCGCACCGATTAATAAGCCGCGCTTTGATGCCAGTCATTTCCTGATTTTTACCGCCAAGACGGCCGACGCGCTTAGCGACCACATCGATCACATACTCCGTGATGTAAAGCGCATGAATCTGGTCGAGCGCGCCGCCTACAAGACCTTCTGGAAGCAGTGGGCGAAGAACGATTTTAAGCTAATGGACACGCCTGACGGGCTGCACCAGTGGTCAGCGCACCAGGCGTACATCGCCCTCGGCTTTGCCATGCTGGTGGCAGCGGAGCGGGGGATTGACTCGTGTCCGATTGAGGGATTTTCGATTGATCAGGCGACAGAGGTACTGACAACCCACCAGCTCATCGACCCAGCCAAAGACCTGCCGGTTCTCATGCTGGCGCTCGGGTACGCCAGTCGTAGCGACCAGCCGCACCTGCGCAGCCGCCGGCCACTTGATGAGATGGTGCGTTGGTATTAGCCCGAGGGCAAGAGCAATTTTCCTTAACAAGCGCCCTAGCGTTTCGGGATTATCTGTGCTATAATCGGTCAAGATTGTAAATAAACGTAACGAGTAAAGAGATGGCAAAGAAGAATACGAAGCGAAAGTTGATTGGTTTGGTCAGTAATTTGAGCGGTCACCGCACGTACTACACCACGGTCAATACCCAAAACCGCACCACTAAAGGGCAGGGCAAGTTGACGCTCCGAAAATACGACCCAGTGGCCCGCCAGCACGCAACCTACACTGAGACCAAGAAAAACCTTGGTCGCAACGAGGTCAAGCCGCGTAAAGGCTAATAACATCAAGCGAGAATCACCCCTCAGACAGGGGTGGTTTTTTTATTTGTGGCAAACAACCAAATCAGTAGGCCAGTTTAATTTTCATGTGCTGACCTCAGCGCTGGGCCACGATCATATCAAGCAGCGTATTGATATATTCGGCCGAAGCTACCACCGACGACGCGCTATGCTCATTCACCACGCCAGTTTTCATAATGCGCCGCTCACGGATCAAGTCAACGATTCGCTCTGCTCGCGCCAGCTCTCCCGTCTCGATATAATATTGCGCCAGCCACAAACTAGCGACCACGCTACTATCTGGATCATCCGCCCGTCGCTTGAACAGACCGTCAACCACCGCTAATGTTTGTGTCGCCTCATTGACCAGTTGCCCCGTCCGCTCAGCCTCACCCTCACCCTCAACGCCAAACATATAGGCAGCGTATACCGCATCCATCGTCATCTCGTCAGCATCATGCCCCGCCAGCTGCGTGCTAATATCATCAGCGCAGGTTCGCCACTGCACCGCATTGGCCGGGTCGTCATGTTGCTGCGCGAGTTCACTCGCCTGTTCCAGCGCCGCGCGTGATAACCGCCAAACGAACGCCGCGTCGTCGTCTGCCGCTGGATTATCCCAATTATCCGTCAAGAATGTCGCTACCTTGGCGGCCACCGACTGATATAGCTGCCGCGAGCGCTCCGCGCCAACTCGCGACGTGGCAAATTGACAGAAGATAAATAGCACCGCCGCCGCGTCCGCCAGTCGCATTGGCGGCCGGTCTTGACGCCACGCGGTATCAGTCGCCACCGGCTCGCCATCCGTATAATACGCTGGCGCGAAGTAACCATCAGCCTCAAATATTCGCTGACAAGCTTCGAAAAATATCACCGCCTCATTGCCATAGCCCAGCCGAATCAGCGGCCACAGCGCGAACGCCACGTCGCGCAGATGACAACTACCCGCCGAGTCATCAGTGAGTACCAGCCCGGACTCATCCGCGTGAGCCCGCAGTGTCAGCAGGGAATTAATAAAGGCCTTACGGTGTGGTAGCGGTAATTTCTGGGCCGCGCGAAAACCGGGACTCAGCCACTTGTGCCAAAAATCTGTTGTCCGTGCCAAGCTCCGCACCAGCCCGACACTGCGTGTCTTTTCGTGCAGCCCCAACGCTTCCTTAATCGACGTCCCGGCTGCCAACCAGTAGGTGCAGCGATCCGACGCTAGCGCCGCCAGCCGCAGCGAGCAACCCAGCACCGAGTCAGTCATGCCATACTCATGCGGACAGCCCGCTAGCTCGCCATCCTCCGCGTCACACCACGATCCATCCAGTCCATCGCCAAATCGCCCGACCGTCCACCGATCGAAATCACGCCCGTCAAATGTCCGTAGGCCAGCGGCAAACGCCCGCCGTCCACGATAATGTAGCAGCGCCTGCGACGCCTCGACATACTGCGCCGTGTCAATCGCTTGACCATCATCGTGCAGCCGGAACGCCTGATGCAGAAACAACCGCACCTGGCGCGTCTCAGTCCGCAGATTGACCACGTGAATATTGCGGCCGAACACATTGACCTTGCTATCGACAAAATCATCGCACTCCAGCACCAACCCCAGCCGCTCATGCTTGAGCACCGTGTGCGCCACTAGCGCTCCCTGCGGCAATCGCATCGTCACCCGCCACGCGCCATCATCAATCCACGAAAACTCGCCGTCCACCCACACGCCGAGACGGTGCACAGCTTGATGGTTCTGGACTTCGCGGCCAACGTGCGGGAACGACAACGAACTCACTCGACCAAACTGATCAAGCTCAACCGCCAACCTGCCATTTGCTAGTAGCACCGCCATCAAAACCTCTCGTACCGATGCGCACTCAGCCGCCAGCGCACATCGCGAATTGCGTTAACATAATAGAGGAAGGCCTCGTACGGCGAGTCATACGGACTGAAATAAGCATGGACGTCGCCGTCGGTAAACCACTTGGTGCACATATAGTAGAAATGATCAGACGACTGCAGTCGCCGCCAATCGGCGATCAGCTGCTCATCACCACTCCTCAGTACGTCGGCCTCCAACTCGTACAGATACCGCAGCGCCTCCTTCTGTAAATCATTGCCATTCCACGCCGTCAAATCGCGCTCGCTATCTGCCCAGGTCACCGTCTCTGGCATGCTGATCTCACCAACCGGCTGATGCGCCGCCAACGCTTCAGACACCGTATAAAAGGTATTACCACTAACCCCAAGCCACGAAGCAACAAACTGATCAAAAAAGCTAAAAATACCGCTATCCGACCACTGGTGCTCGCCAAAGGTTTCATAATCCATGAACAAATTAACCAGCGGCGCCTCGGCCGTCGCCTCCATCAGCCACGTCCGATATTTTTCCGCCGTCAGTGGCCAGCCCGCCCACGACCGATTACTAAACCGAAAGGCGATATCATCACTCAGGCGATAATTCTTGAGCAGCAGCCCAATCCTATCCGTGCCGACCGGCCGATACACATAATTCGGACTGCGCCAATCCAGCACCTCGTCCCAACCCTCGGCCAACACACCACTAAAGCCAGCCGCCTCCGCCCACTTGGCGAGGTCGTTGTTGTACGCTAGCTCGGTATTTGCGAGCACCGTGGTCTCGACGCCAAACAGCTGACGCAGCTTCTGCTGGTGACGGCGAATTTGCTCCTCAAACTCTGGCCGCGAATAAAAGAACGCCAGGCTATGATAATACGGGCTTGATAACAATTCAACCTTGCCAGTGGCAACCAGCTGCTTAAAGCTCTCAATCACCGCTGGGTTAAAGCGCTCTGCTTGCTCGAGGAACACACCACTGATGCTCAGCGACAACTTGAAATCATGATGTCGCCTGAGCAGTTCCTCCAACAGGGCATTCATCCGTAGATACGACTTCTCGGCAACTTTGTGAAAAATCAGCTCGTTGTTTTGGGCTGGATCATTGGTCTCAAAATAATCATGCCGCGCCGCCACGTCAAAAATACTGTATCGTCGCACCCGCCACGGCTGATGTACGTGGAGATAGAGGGTGATACCTCGGCTCATGCCCATCTCCTTTCAGCCGACGCCTGATACAGCGCGACGCACCGCTCCGCGGCATCTCGCCACGACAGCCGAGCGTATTCATTCTTGACATTACGCTTTAGTGCCGACTGCAGGCCTGGCGAGCGCGCAATATTGACGATCTCATCCGCCAGCTTATCAACATCCCAGTAGTCAAACCGCATGATGTTATGAAGTACCTCGCCAACACCCGACTGCTTACTGATGAGCAGCGCCGTATCATGATGCGCCGCCTCCAGCGCCGTCAGCCCAAACGGTTCTGACACTGAACTCATGATAAATATATCGATTAAATAGTAGGCATCGCGCCACTGTTTGCCACGAACAAAACCGGTAAAAATCACCCGGTCGCTCACACCCAGCCGCGCCGCCAACGCTACCAATTCATCCCGCTGCTCGCCATCGCCCGATAGCAAAAAGGCGATCTTGTCGTACCGCTCCAGCGCTCTAGCTGCCGCCCGCACAAAGTAGGTCAGCCCTTTCTGTACCGTCAGCCGTGTCAGCGCACCAACGATGGTATAGCCATCGGTCTTGAGATCCTCGAGGTATTTGTATGTTGCCGTGTCGTACTCATGTGGCGGCAGATCAGCCAGGTCGATCGCATTATATACCACCTCAACCTTATCTGGCGGGATGTGATAATTCTTGACAATCATATCCTTGGTAATACGGCTAACCGCGATAATCCGATCAGCCATCATCAGCCCCTGCTGTTCAATCTCATGCACTAACGGGTTGCCCGAATGCTCGCCCGAGCGATCAAACTCAGTGGCGTGCACATGAACGATCAGCGGTGCGCCCGACACCTCCTTAGCAATCATCCCGGCCTCCATCGTCAACCAGTCATGGGCATGAATGGCATCTGGTGGACGTGACTGAGCGAGTCGCCTGACGAATTTGCCGTAGCGACGCTGCAGTCGGCGCATCGGTTCAAGTCCGTGCTCATCGCTATCCTCAGTGTCTGGCGTGACACCATGATCGTACGCTCCGCAGTCTCGACAGCCCGGCGGCAGCGGCGAGGCCGCATGAATGTTCATATGAGTAATATTCGGATGCTCGGCCGTGTAGGGCACAACAAAATCAATATCAATACCATGCGCTGCCAGCGCCTTTGACATCTGGTAACACGCCACACCGAGACCGCCACAATTGTGCGGAGGAAGCTCCCACCCTAGCATCAAAATTCTCATCTTATTTACAGTATAGACCGCCGCTTATGCTTTTTCAAGCACATCTGGCAATTTTTCACGAGATCAAGACATTATTTTCACAAGCGGTGAATTGATATGCGCCGTCAATTCTACAGCAAGCCATTAAAAAACGACTTTCATCAAGTCGTCACGCCATAAATTGTGGCAGGGGCAGTAGGAGTCGAACCTACCTCTGCGGTTTTGGAGACCGCCATTCTAGCCGATGAACTATGCCCCTATCGTCTCGCTGAGCGGGTTAGCTCATCTATTATAACAGAAAAAAATATTCTGCAAACTGACCCAAACTAACCATTTTGAAAAATATGATATAAGTTATTGACAAAATAATGCTTGTGTGATAATATTGGGGAAACAACCAGTGAGGAGGATGTTATGAAATTAAGTACAAAGCTTAAGATCGTGGCGCTGTCGCTGGTCGCTGCCTTCGGAGCAGGACTAGTCTACTACGCCAACGCAGAAACAATTGACAATACCCGCGACTGTGACAAGTACGCCGTGGTGTATTGTGGTACCATGTCGGTACAAGAGATGCGCGAACGTTATTTCAACAAAGGCGTATCAACAATTTATGGCGCGTTCGGTATTTCCTACGAGATGCTGAGCGGCAACTACGCCAATGGCGCAGTCTACCGTAACGGCGAGGTTCGCCTCGATAACGGCACCGTTGTCGCCACCAACGCTCGGACAGCCATCCGCAATATCAGCGGCGGCACACCGATCTCAGGCACCGACGCCAAGGTCGTCCCAGCCAGCCGTATGGGTAGCGCGCAGCGGGCGTTTATCCGGCTTGATGAGCAGGGCCGCTTTAAGTTCGCCATCATGGCACCATGTGGTAACCCGGTTGTCGCCACCAATGTTGTTGTGCCACCAAAACCGAAACCACAGCCAGTGGCTACTTGTAAAGCACTTGACCAGCCAGTTATTAATCGCCAGACTAACACGGTCGCCCTAAAGGCTCACGCAACAGTCGAGAATGGCGCAACTGTCAAGTCATACACCTTTAGCATCACCGATGCTTCAGGCAAGGAAGTCTTCTCACGCAGCAACACTACTTCAGCGCTGACTAGCGAGACCAGCGCCACCATCAAGGAAGCGGGCACTTATACCGCTCGCGTCACAGTCACGACCAGCCTTGGTGACCGCACCAGCAACGACTGTGTCAAGCAGTTCACCATCCAGCCAGAAACGCCAAAGGCTAACCCTGGCATCAAAATCGAGAAAAAAGTTGATGGCGTCGAGCACAAGACCGTCCAAGTTGGCAACGAATTCCCATACCAGGTAACCGTCACCAATACCGGCAACGTTGACCTGAAGAACGCTGTCGTTACTGACAATGCGCCACAAGGTGTCACCTTCCTGAAAGCATCTGAGGGCACGCTCCAGAACAATACTTGGAAAGCAACAATTGCTGAACTCAAGCAGGGTGCATCAAAGACCTTTACCATCACGGCAACCATCAAAGAACAAGTTACCGGTAAAGTCGTCAACACCGCCTGCGTTGACACCCCAGAGATTCCTGGCGACAAAGATGGCTGTGACAACGCAACCGTCGATGTACCAGAAAAAGTTGAAGCCTGCAACGTCCAAACTGGCGTCATCGAGAAAGTCGAAAAGGGCAAAGAAAATACGCCACCATATACTACCGACCTCAGCAAATGTGAAAAGATTAAGGTCTGTGACGTCACTACCAAGACAATCCGCGAAGTCACCAAGAAAGAAGCTGAAGACACCAAGCGATTCGTCGGTATTGACAGCGAAGAGTGTAATCCAAAGCCAACCACACCGACCCCACCAACACCAACCGCACTACCACGAACTGGTATGACCGACATGGTACTCGGTGGTCTGGGCCTCGGCGCACTGGTTACCTCAGCCTTAGCATACGTCGCCAGCCGACGCCACCTGTAAGAGACTGACCGCTCCGAGAATCTAATTCTGAAGCGCGAGGTTTCAGGCGAGAATCCCCCTTGGATAAGGGGGATTTTTTGTGTATACTAACATATATGAAACCTTTGCAACTTTCTTCTCCTCACATCATTGCCATGGTGGGCGTGCCGGGGGCGGGCAAGTCGCAATTCGCGGCTGAGTTTTCTGAGATGTTTCATGCGCCGCATTTGGACTCTGGTATCTTAGCGGCATTATCCGATGATGAGGCGGCCGTTAATTATGCGAGCGGCACTCTGCTCAAGGAATTGATGAAGACCCATCAAACCATCGTGTTTGAAGGGGCGACGGAGAAGCGAGCTTGGCGCGTTGAGCTTGCCAAGACAGCCCGTGCTGCTGGCTATAAGATTCTCTTTGTCTGGGTGCAAACCGACCTGGCGACTGCCAAAATGCGCTGGCTCAAGGCCAACGATAATGACGAAGCAACATTTGATGCCAAGATCAAACAATTCTCATCGCCGCACCCCAGCGAGCCATGCGTCGTCATCAGTGGTCGTCACACCTATAACACCCAAGCGCGCACCTTGCTCAAGCGCCTGGCCGACGTGCGCCCGAATACTACAGCCGCTCCGACCCAACCGCAGGCTGCCCAGGTTGATACTCCCAAGCGCCGTCCGCAACGTCCGGTACTCAGCCGCGTTCGCATCAGCTAGGAGTTATGCATGCCAACCATTACCGACGCTGAATTTGGCGAAATCACGGTGAGGCGCTCGCACTTGGCGCGTCAGGTGTCACTGAAAGTCGCGCCAAACGGGCAGCTGCGGATCAGCCTGCCGACGTACACACCGCTGCTCGCAGCAAAAATGCTCATCAAGTCATCCCGGCCGCGTATTCGCGAACTCCTGAGCGAGCATCAGCAAGGTCACTACTACACGCACGACCAATCAATTGGTAAAAGTCATCACCTGATCATCGAGACCCAGCCCACGCTCACCGAACTCATTATCAAGCGCTCCGGCACCCGCATCCTCGTCAAGCTGCCGCCCGACACCAACATCACTGCTCCAGCCATCCAGCAGCGCATTCGCGAAGTCATCATCACAGCGCTACGCAAAGAAGCCAAAAGCTATCTGCCACGGCGGCTGAAGTTCCTGGCCGAGGAACACGGCTTTTCCTATCAAACCGTCAAACTGACGCACGCCTCCAGCCGCTGGGGTAGCTGCTCGTCGCGCGGCACGATTAGCCTGAACATCGCACTGATGAACTTGCCGTTTGAGCTGCTTGATTATGTGCTGATTCACGAACTGGCTCACACCCGCCAGATGAATCACTCTGACGCCTTTTGGCGAGAGGTTGCGGCCATCGACCCAGCCTACAAAACGCACCGAGCGGCACTGAAAAACCATACACCGCACGTGTAGCATGTGCTATACTAAAATCATATGAGACAAGGGATGGGCAGATGGCGCATGGGGCGCAGTCAGCAGCGCGTACGCGACGAGGTGAAGGCCGCGCCAGAGCATAGCCAGATGATGACGTTGGTAAACAGCTTGACTGATGCGGTGCTGAGTACTGACGCTCACGGCGTGATCACGATTTATAATGCGGCGATGATCGGCCTGCTGGACACCAACGCCACACTCCATGGCCACCACATTAACGAAATATTTCAATTACAGACGCTCGGTAGAACACCAATCAATGTGTTTGAAGAGCTGAGCAAATCGCCGTCAATCCGCACTCGTGACGACCTGATCATGCCGCTCAGCGATGGCGATCATTTGCGGCTGGAGGCGACCTTTGCGCCGATTTTGGGCGGCAGCTCCAGCACTGACGGTTATGTGTTAATTCTGCGTGACGTCACTAAGATAAAAAGCCTCGAAGAGGAGCGTGATGAGTTCATCAGTGTCGTTAGCCACGAGCTGCGCACACCGGTGGCCATTGCCGAGGGAGCGCTTGACAATGCTCGACTGCTCGCCGAGAAAGGCTACACCCAAAAGGTGCATGAAGCACTAGTGGCAGCGCACGATCAAGTGATGTTCCTCGCTAAAATGATCAATGACCTTGGCACCCTATCGCGCGCCGAGCGTGGAGCGGCGGACGAGACGGAGACGATTAATCTGATGGAGCTGGCTAGCACGTTACACAGTGAGTTTGCGCCGCGAGCGGCCGAGAAGGGGTTGCGGTTTGACCTCGACGTAAGTGCGCAGATTGGCGTGATCAAGGTTTCGCGGCTGTACTTGACCGAGCTACTGCAAAACTTCATCATCAACGCCATCAAATACACGCCTCGTGGCGGGGTGACGCTACGGATGCACCGGCGTAACGGCGTCGTACAATTTGCGGTAATCGATACCGGGATAGGCATCGGTAAGACTGACCAAAAAAAGATTTTCCAGCGATTTTACCGGGCCGAGGATTATCGAACCCGCGAGACCAGCGGCACCGGACTAGGACTGTACGTTGCGGGCAAGTTGGCGCACAAGCTCGGCTGCACCATCTCTGTCAAAAGCCGACTCAATCACGGCTCGACGTTTAGCTTTGAGCTGGCTGGTCCACCCACATCCGCGTGAGACCGCCCTTGCAATCACGGCCCGGACACGCTACAATAGACTTGACAGTCTGCTAAGAAGCAGACTTTTAAATTGGGAGAAACTATGGCACAAAAAAACGCAGCAGGATCAAAGACGAGGGTTCGCCGCATCACCGCGAAGGATGACGGGACGAAGCAGCCGTCACCACATAAACCAAAAGCAACCGCACCCACCAAAAAAACCACCAGTAAGACCACCAAAAAAACGGTGGCAGCAGCCACTGCCTCGCCAAAACAGCCAAAAACTACGGCCAAAAAATCCGCCAAAAAATCAGGCGACGTTGGTTATTTCAAGGGCGCGTGGCAGGAGCTCAAGCTGGTACGCTGGCCGACTCGCTCAGCAACCTGGAGCATGACGGCGGCAGTGCTGGTGTTTACATTGATCTTCGTGGTGCTGATTTTGCTGCTTGACGCCGGCTTTAACTGGGGCTTTAATCAAATTTTGAAATAGGAAAGGGAATTTATGTCATCAAATCGCTACGATTCAACTCGCTCGTGGTACGCCATTCATACATATTCGGGCTACGAGGAAAAGGTTGCTGAGTCCATCCGCCAGCGCATCAACGGCGTCGACATGGCCGACAAGATCTTTGACGTCATGGTGCCGAAAGAAAAGCAAATTCAGATCAAAAACGGCAAGCGCAAGGTCGTCGATGCCAAGATCTTTCAGGGCTATGTGCTGGTCGAGATGAAGCTGACCGACGAGACGTGGTACATCGTCCGCAACACGCCGGGTGTGACTGGCTTCGTTGGTGCTGACACCACGCCAACACCGGTGTCGGACAAAGAAATTGCCAAGATCAAAAAGCGCATGGGTGTCGAAGAGCCAAAGCATCAGATCGATTTCTCAGTCGGTGAAGTGGTCTCCATCATTGACGGGCCGTTCAAGGGCTTTGATGGGTCAATTGCAGAAATTGATGCCGTCAAGGGCAAGATCAAGGTCATGGTCAGTATGTTTGGCCGCGATACACCAGTCGAGCTGGACGCGCTGCAGGTCAAGAAAGTTTAGCTGCCTGATCATCTAGCCGTGCGTCGATACACCACCAAGCTACCAAACATCTTTGGCTTCAACTACCTCGCTACTTTTGGCGAGGTAGTGTTGCGTGGCAAAGAGGACCAGCGCCACCGTAATTATTCCGAGTAGCACCGCCGCGATCGGCCACTGCCTAGCATCGTACATCGCCATGATGAGAACTGGCACTGTCCCGATGCCACACGCCAATATCTTACCAAACAACAGAGTCGCCAGTGTCACTCGACTATGGCACAACCGAATACTGCGCTTCAACAGATACGAGCCGCAGCGCCCCAGCCAATACGGCAGCATTATCACCACACCCAACACCGCCACCGTCATCACCGACATCAACACCAGCTGCACCACTTGTAAGAGAAACGGTACCGCACGAGGCGTCGTATCAATCGGCGTAGTGGGCGGGGCGGGCGCCGGCTGAACTACCTCTGGCGATACACCGAGCTGCATGAGTAGGCCACTGCGCGCCAGCCACAACAGCCCAGCACCAACGATAGTTGCGTAGGTAAAAATTAGCAGACTATAAGCGAGCGCACCAAACATATTGATAAGGCGACGAACTGGCTTGATGCCGCGAGCGTTCATGCTTGTATTCTAGCACAATTTTCGTTATAATACAGTGGTTACGCACAGAAAAAGTAAGAGGAAACTATGGCAAAGAAAGTTATCGGTAATCTAAAATTACGCATCCCTGCCGGACGAGCAACCGCTGGGCCACCAGTTGGTTCGACCCTCGGTCAGTGGGGACTGAACATGATGGATTTCATCAATCCATTCAACGACGCCACCAAAGATATGATGGGCAAGGACGTTATTGTCCACATTCAGGTGTTCGAAGACCGCACCTTTACGTGGAAGAGTCTGGGGCAGCCAGTCGATGACATGATCCGCGAGAAAGCCGGCATCCAAAAGGGTTCAGGCAAGCCACACGCCGAGAAGGTCGGTACGATCACTCGCGCTCAGCTTCAGGAAATTGCCGAAGCAAAGATGGATCAGCTAAACGCCATCGACATCGAAGGCGCGATGAAAGTTGTCGCTGGCTCCGCTCGCTCGATGGGCGTAGAGGTCACCGACTAATTTATACCTGTTCATCCAAAATTGCTCCCTGCCGTGGGAGCAATTTTATTGTGGTATAATCATCTGATGATTACCAAAAATTTACTTGATACTACGGTTATCGAGGCACTGCGAGCCGACAAACTCGTCATGGCGCCGACTGACACTATTTATGGCCTGCTCGCTCGAGCTGATAGCCCGAGGGCAGTTGATGAGCTGTACCGCGTACGCCGACGCGACCGTACTAAATCCTGCATCATCCTGCTTGGCAGCACCAATGACATTCCCGAACTCACCACCGAGCAGCGGTATATCTATGACCAGCTGTACTGCGAACGGCCAACCACTATTGTCACCAGGGTTAGCCCCGACGTTATGCCACACCTAGTGCGTACTGACGCGACCTTAGCATTTCGCGTTGTACCACCAGAGACAGCATTATCTGAGCTGATTCGGCTAGTTGGCCCACTGCTGGCACCGAGCGCCAACCTGGCAGGGCAACCGCCGGCCACCACGATCAATGAGGCGATCGCGTACTTTGGCGATCAGGTAGCCGTCTACGTCGACGGCGGGGAAGTTGCAGAAGCAGTGCCTTCGCGGATCATCACATTTACCGACGACGGGCAGGTGGTTACTCTGCGGCAATAATTTCTATTACAGCCGACCAAGCGCCCGGCGTCTTATCACTGTGGCCTATGAGCTACGACTGCTTGAATGGCCGCACCAGCTCTAGCTCTGGCCGCATCTCGGCGATACGCATCAGCTCGTTGTACTTGGCGATACGCTCTGAACGCGACATCGAGCCAGTTTTGATCTGGCCGGTACCGAGTCCGACCGCCAGATGAGCAATTGTCACGTCCTCGGTCTCGCCCGAGCGGTGGCTCATCACCGTATTCCAGCCGGCCTTTTTCGCCATCATCACTGCCTGAATCGTCTCGCTCAGTGTGCCGATTTGATTTGGCTTGATCAAAATCGCATTACCAGCCTTTTCAGCGATCGCCCGGTCCAGCCGCATCACATTCGTCACCAACAGATCATCACCGACCAGCTGCGTCGTCGAGCCAAGCTCCGTTGTCAGCGTCTGCCAGTCGTGCCAAGCTTCCTCGTCCAGTCCATCCTCGATCGACACCACCGGATACTCAGCCCGCAATTGCTTATACATCTTGATCATGCCATTCACGTCGAGCGTGCGATGCTCCGTCTCCAGCCGATACTGGCCATTGCCCTCATGGAATTCGCTCGAGGCCACGTCAAGAGCAAAGGCAAAGTCCTGCTCCAGTTTATAGCCAGCTTGCTGAATCGCCCGTGCTAGTAGCTTGACCGGCTCCATATTGCCGCCGCGCACATGTGGCGCATAGCCACCCTCATCACCAACCGTCGTCGGGTAACCCTCAGCCTTGAGTACCTTTGCCAGTGCGTGAAACACCTCGGCACTCATCCGCATCGCGTCCTCGAACGTCGATGCGCCGACTGGGATGATCATATATTCCTGAATATCAGTAGCACCGAGCGCGTGCTGCCCGCCGTTCATCACATTGATCATCGGCATCGGCAGGCTCATCGTGCCGGCATTGGCCAGCTGATTGACATAGACGAAAAGCTCAATACCCTTAGACTCAGCCGCCGCCTTGGCAACTGCTAGGCTGACCGCTAGGATGGCGTTCGCTCCAAGCCGCCCCTTATTCAGCGTGCCGTCCAGCTGTCGCATCCGCTCGTCAACCCGATGTTGCGCAAATGGATCCATGCCGCGCAGCGCCCGCGCAATCTCGGTGTTGACATGCTCGACCGCCTTGAGCACACCCTTACCACCATACGCCAAGTCGCCGTCACGCAGCTCGACCGCCTCGTGCGAACCAGTACTGGCGCCCGACGGCACCGCCGCCCGCCCGAATGAGCCATCGCTCAGCCGAACATCAGCCTCCACCGTCGGATTGCCCCGAGAATCTAAAATTTGTCGTGCGTGAATGTCTGTGATTGTGATATTGTTCATACTCGCTATTGTAGCAGAGACGAAAGAGTAGGGGCAAGCGGGTTATAGACTATAGATGCACCGCCTCATTGCCGCAGATCAGCACCATATTACCATGCTTAAATAACTCATGCTTGCCCTAACAACAGTGGTAGTATATAACTAATCCCATGGAACACGACCGATTAAAAGCAACACGGGTAGATCTGCTCTCAGTGCTGCACAGTCCACCGTTCTGGCGCAATGTCGCAAGCATCAACCAAGACCTCGCCGCATACAGTAGTGAAAAACTAAGCGATATACCACCAGACTATCACCCCGACAAACTAACGCAAGATTTCTCGACATGCTATTTCGACCCACAGTACCTCGGCGAAACAGCCACCGTAACAATCGCTCACGAATTACCAGACGGTGGGCTTGGGGTTGAGCAGACGAATGGCGAGCTAGGACCGTTTACTTATACAACCATTTCGACTGAAGAGTGCGTTGCTGGAGTTAATGTCACCACCGAACAGCGCGTCGTCGCACTAGCAATTGGCGAGAGAGCCATCCCGCTGTCGCCAGAGACTTTACTACAACTTGATATCGACAAATTAACCTCAAATGAAAAACCCAGAGATACATTCTCTTATATCTTGAGCCAAGTCCGTGAAATTGACGTCCTACTGGCGAAACGACGCTATCAGATCGCTTCGCCCGAAGAGCAGGCCATGCTCATCCAAAATACGCTCTATAATATTAACAACTATCTCGACGTCATCGCTAACGATAATACTGTCTCAATCGTAACGCTACACCCCAACCTAAGCTATGACGATAGCACGATTAGCGCTCAATATATTTCCGTAGCGATGGAGGACAATTGTCCATATTTTGCAATACTCGACCTCAACGGTGCTTCTCACAGTATCTCGCGTGATAATGTCATTGACATTGAAATAACTGATGAGTTGGTCGATACCAACGAAAGAATCAACGTTATTGATTTCCTAAACAACGAAGCGACACGAAACATAATACATAAAATTGAAGACACGACAGCTTATTCTTATGAGGATGATTTTAACGAACTAATGGAAGACTTAGAGGCTGCCGTTGGTAGCGATTTTTGTGAAAACGGTGTATTTTCTGGGCAGGGTGTTGTATACCGACAAACGCCCTTGGGTGATATTCGCGGTGAGATCACCTCGTTCACCCAACTGCGATCCGACGGATTTGATATGTTCGAGATAAACGGCGAGGAGCGACTGGTTATCGTCTTAGAAAATATTGACGACAAATCACCTGACGATTTACTCTTTATCATCCCTGATAGCATGTACCTCAACAAGTGCATTCGTCAGGATGATCCGGATATTATACCCTCCAAACCTGACCATGACTTGGTTGAAGATCTACATAACACCGCAGACCTTGCAACTGAACTCATTGAAAGCAACGAGTTCACGAGCGCTCATCTCGGGCAACAGCAGAAAATGCTCGAAGACGTTGTCGACGAGGTACGATCAGAGCTATATCACATCTTTGATACGTTATACCGAGGAAATGTGATATACTGCACGGCAAAGACGTATTGGGCGATCGACATCAACGCCTACGAGTCGGGTTCATACTCACCAGGAGAAATTGCTGAGCTACCGGCCGCGATATCCGAACCCGGTGAAGAGCCGTTTGAGATTTGCGGCGACACTATCAGCCTCGTCATACCGGAGATGGCCAAGCGCGAGGAAAAGATAACTTCAATAGCAGATTTCCCGCTCAGTCACGGTCAGCCAATGCTACAAATCAAAGACGTGAGCGACAGGGGGCTCGTGTACCTTGTGCCGATTGAGAGTGTATCTGGTATTATGCCTTTCACCTGGAGTGACGAGACAAAAGACTAGCCGTAAACACCTGATTATGCTATAATTAACTCATCATCAAATCAATGCTGGGAGGCAGATTCGCCCCGAGAGCGAGTCGCCGCTTGTACCACAGAAAGGATTAGCATGGCAAAGAAAGCCGAGCTGCTGGAAAAGGCAGCAGAACTACAACTAACGGTCAGCGAGAATAACACTATCCCTGAGATTGAGGCGGCAATTGCCGAGGCTGAATCAGGCACGCCTGAGGACAGCAAGTCGCACGACACCAAAGATAAAGACGTTATCGCCGAGCGCGAAGCCGTCGTTGCCAAGGCCGGCAAACGCAGCCAAAAAGCCCTCGACGAAGCTGCCGAGAAGGCCGAAAAGGAAGCCCGCAAAGAAGCCGGCGACACCACGCCGCAGTCCGACGACACCGAAGCGCATGTTAAGAAAGGCCCGAAGCCGATCACGCGTCCGCGTCTAGAGCGCCGCGGCAAGAAATACCAGGAAGCTGCCAAGAAGATTGAGAAAAATAAATTGTATAGCCTTGACGAAGCGTTGAAACTGGCGACTGAGACCAGCCCGGTCAAGTTCGACGCCAGCGTTGAAATCCACGTTCGCCTTGGCGTTGATCCGCGCCAAGCCGATCAGAACGTCCGCTCGACCGTAGCGCTGCCGCACGGCACCGGTAAAGACGTTCGCGTGGCTGTGTTCGCGCCAGAAACCGAACATGCCGCTGCTAAGAAAGCCGGCGCTGACATCATCGGCGATGAGGAATTCCTGAAGCAGCTGGATAAGGAAGAACTGAACTTTGATATCTTAGTCGCCACGCCGCAATATATGCCGAAGCTTGGCAAGTACGCTCGGCTACTCGGCCCACGCGGTTTGATGCCAAATCCAAAGTCCGGTACCGTCGCCACCGACGTTGCTAAGGCCGTTTCTGAAGCCAAAGCCGGCAAGGTTGAGTACCGCGTCGATAAGCAGGCCATCGTCCACTTATCAATCGGTAAGGTTTCGTTTGGCGCTGACAAACTGGCGGAAAACACCCGCGCTTTCCTCGCCAGCCTGAACGCCCAAAAGCCATCCAGCCTCAAGGGTATTTACGTCAAATCTATCGCCATTGCCACCACCATGGGGCCTAGCGTAAAGGTTGAGAACAGCCTCTAAAAACAGTGTCGAGTATAAATCCACCCCTGATACAAGGGGTGGATTTTATAGTTAGCATAGATTTATACGCTACACCTCTTTACACATAATACTATGTGATATATAGTATTGGCAGAAAGGAGCAAGCGATATGGAATCACAATTAAAACGCGGTCTACTAGAGGTCTGTGTCTTGGCTGCCATTCGCGACCAAGATTCGTATGGATACAAGATCGTCAAGGACTTGTCACCATATATTGACATCACTGAGCCAACATTATATCCGATTCTCAAGCGCCTAGAAAAAGCAGGCAAACTCTCGGCGTATAGCGTGGAGCACCAGAGCCGATTGCGCAAATATTATAATATCACGCAAGCTGGTGCCAAGCAGATTGCGGATTTTATCGCTGATTGGCCGATGGTCGAAAAAGCATTTCAATTTATAGCAGGAGAGAAAGCTCATGGATAGAAAACAATTCAATCAAGCACTGCGGTCACACCTCAAGGATTTACCAGAGGATGAGATAGCAAAGTCACTTGGCTACTTTGATGAAATGATCGACGATCGGATCGAAGATGGCATGAGCGAAAAGGAGGCGATAGCCGATCTCGGTAATGTTCGTGATATCGCCGAGAAGATCAAGTCAGAAGAACCGCTACTCACCAAGGTCAAGGGTAAATTAGGTCTACCAAAGGACATCACGCCGTGGGGATGGACATTGATCATCGTGGGTTCGCCCCTGTGGCTAGCGATCGGGGTTACCCTTATCGCTGTACCGCTCAGCCTCCTAATCACCGCTATCGCTCTCACGGCAGCAGGCATTTTGGCTCTCGCGGTCAGCGCCGTCCATATCGTCAGTGAGCCGGCGGTCGGCCTCTGGCAACTAGGCTGGAGCTGTATCTGTATCGGCCTGGGGCTAATCTTGCTTCAGGCTATACTTCAGCTTGGCAAGGTAGTACGGAGGAAATTCTCTCAACAAGAACAAGGAGGAGAACGATGAAAAAATTATTGACAATTGGTGTTGGACTACTAGGGGTTGGGCTCATTATTCTCGGAGTCGCCTACGCCCTTATCGGCGGAGATCTGCGTAAAACGGCTACGGACAGTAAGTTCGAGGAAAAACAAACGACCTTCCAAACAGCTGACATCAAAAATCTACTGGTTGAGGTAGCGACAGACGAGGTTGAAATCACCGGCACCGATAAAAACGAGATCACGGTGTCATACTATGAAACGAAAACTCACCAGTTCGAGGTAACCGCCGCTGACGGCAGCGTTATAGTCAAATCGAAACATGAACCATGGAGATTCTCTTTCTTGTTCGACTTTAGCTGGCTCAGCCATGAGCGCGCCGTCCGCATACAAGTACCACAGAAGTTGCTCAAAAAGATAGACCTGACCAGCAGCACAGGGTCACTACGCATCAATGACGTAACGGCCACCAAAGAAATTGTCGCCAAGAGTACGACAGGGGATATTACTATCAAACAGGCGATGGCAGATAGCGCTTCATTTACGTCAACAACCGGTTCACTGCGCTTTGACAAACTTACAGTCGATAAGGAGCTGAGCGCAAAAACCACCACCGGCAACATCGACGGCAATCTGACCGGCAAGCAGTCCGACTATCGCACCGAGGTAAAAACCAGCACTGGTAGCAGCAACATCACCAATCAAGCTGGCGGTAACAAAGAACTTAAGTTACACACTACCACCGGCGATATTCGGCTATCGTTTAACGATTAGCTGGGAGAGAATTTCTCTAGGAGGGGTTTTGGCGGCCTGCTCACATCAAAAACGTCAAAACCCCTTGCGTCTCCGTTGTTATTTATGCTACAATGATGCGTGACATTACCAAAGACAGCGGCGATTTGTATAAAAACAGATGTAAAAATGCCGCCGAGGGATGAAACGAACAGTTTTATTTGACGTCTTTGGTAGTGCGAGAATCAAAGACGTTTTTGTTTGCTCGGCTAATGCCCAGAAAAACGAGAACCAGATTCTCCATTACCGCACGTTAACAAATCGGTCGAATCACACAAGAACCAATCAAAGAAAGGATTTTTATGGCAATTTCACGCGATAAAAAACAAACTTTGGTTGCTGAACTAACCGAGCTTCTGAAAGATGCCAAAGGTACGGCATTTGCGCGGTACCAGGGCCTGAGCGTAGCTGAATTGCAAGAGCTGCGCAAGGCTGCCCGCGAAGCAAACGTCGTTATCAAGGTGGTCAAAAACCGCTTGGTGCGCGTAGCATTGCAGGGCGTTGACACTTACAAAGAAGCTGAGACTGACTTATTGGTTGGCCAGCTGGTTTACGCCATGAGCGCCGAGGACGAGGTCATGCCAGCCAAAGTTCTGGACACGTTTGCAAAGACGCATCCAGCACTACAGTTGGCCGGTGGTTTCTCAGGCGAAGGCCTGAGCATCAACGAAGCTGACATCAAAGCGCTGGCAGGCTTGCCAAGCAAAGACCAGCTCATCGCCGAAGTGGTGGCACAGCTGCTCTCACCAGTCCACGACACCGTGGGCGCACTTGGCGGCAATTTGCACGGCTTACTGGACGGCATCGAAGCCAAAGCTACGGCTTAAGTTTAGCAATCAATCAATAATATAAGGAGACATATCATGGCTGATATTAAAAAATTGGCTGAAGAACTGACCAAGTTGACAGTTCTAGAAGTTAACGAATTGAAAAATCACTTGAAAGACGAATACGGCATTGAGCCAGCTGCTGCAGCAGTGGCTGTTGCTGGTCCAGCTGCTGGTGGCGAGGCTGCCGCAGAAGATGAGAAAACTGAGTTCACCGTCACCCTAAAGGACGCAGGTGCTCAAAAAGTTGCTGTTATCAAGGCAGTCAAGGAAATCACCGGCTTGGGCCTCGGTGAGTCAAAGGCCATCGTCGACGGCGCACCAGCACCGGTCAAGGAAAAGGTGTCAAAGGACGAAGCCGAAGCTGCCAAGAAGACGCTCGAGGACGCCGGCGCTAGCGTTGAGTTAAGCTAATTTTTGCGTGAAACGACCGATTGTTTTCGTAGAGAAATGCCGCCCGGAGTTTATACCACGGGCGGTGTTTTATTGGCAAGGGTAAAAATTACCACAGTTTTGCCTGACTATCTGTTGTCCTTGTGGAAAGACGAGCCGTTGGCCGATGCGAATAGGCTGACGGGGCTTGCACACTCACATAATTAGTGCTATATTACACTCACGTACTATCAAAATAGACAAGGAATGCGAGCCATATGTCTGATTTACCGGAAAAGCAAGTGAAGCGCCTCAGGACGCTCATCCAAGAAGCAGAAACTAACTTAGCAGCAGCCAAGGAGCTGCTGATCAGCATCGTTGGTGACGATGGACAAGTCGTCACGCCGAAAACCTCGTCGGACGATGTTGCCGGCAAGATAATCGAGGGTGTGTTTGATGGTCAAATGATGATGGGGCCTGATGGCAAGAATTATCCAATCCCGGCGAACTACGCCTCAAAGTCCAAGCTCGTCGAGGGCGACATCTTGAAATTAACCATCGCCGAAGACGGCAGCTTTATCTACAAACAAATCGGCCCGGTCTCGCGCAAACAAGTCATCGGTACGCTCGTCCAACACGACGGCGTTTACTACGTCGAAGCCAATGGCCGTGAATATCGCATCCTGCTCGCCAGCGTCACCTTCTTCCGCATCGAAGTCGGCGACCAAGTCACCATCATCATCCCTGATGACAATCCGGACGCCACCTGGGCAGCTGTCGAAGCGCCACTATAGACCGTTTTGACATTTGAAGCCGTCCCGGGCGGTTACCCGGGCGGCTTTTGATATAATGGTGCTATGTCTGGGGAGTTTTTGCTAAGCTACGCCAGCTTTGATACCGAAAACCGGCCATTTCTGGAGTGGCAGATTGACGGCAAGACTGAGCGTGGTGATGTTTTGGGGCAGGAGTTGTCACTGGCGTTTGATTTTTCGGCCAAATATTGTACGGGTTGGGTGGATTTTGACAATCACTGCAGCCAGGTTTGTCCTGACGGTGCCACGGTTGATGAGAAATATGAAAACTGCCTGAAATGTCGTAACCGTACTGGTTTTAATCTAGCGTTTTATCACGCTGATTCGGTGTCGGCACAACAAGAAAAAATCAATCAGCAGCCGCACTTCGTCTATCTGGCATATTTCGCGCCGGGAATTATTAAAGTCGGTATCTCGCAGGAAAAGCGCGGTATTCGACGACTGTTGGAACAGGGGCGCACGGCTGGCCTTGAAACTGGAGACGTTTTCTTCGGCCTTGATTGCTCGGCAGTATGAGGCAAAAGTTGCCAGGCTGGACGGCATCGTTGAGACTATGCCGATTCATAAGAAGCTTGAGCTTATAAAACAGCCTTTCGATCGCGCGGACGGCGAGAAGAAATTGCAGCAAAAACTACTTGGAATTGAACAGAAGATTGGCGTATCATTTCCGAAGGCCGAACTGATTACTTGCGAAGATTATTTTCATACCACTGGTGTTGATTTAACAAGAGTAGTGCTGATGAAAGATCAGAACCAATTGGCTGGACGTGTCCGCAGTATCATCGGCCCGATCCTTATCACCGAATATAACGGGCAGCTGCTGGCGTATAACGTGAAAAAGTTTATCGGTTACCAGACACATAAAATTACTAGAGATATTGAGCTGCAATTACCAAGCGAGCAATTAACGCTATTCTAAAAATACCCACAATTCCTAATACTAGCGCAGGCAGTCCTTATTTTTGCGAAATATTTTTCACAAAATGGCATGCATTTACTTTAGCCAACCTATTTTTTAGATGGCTTAGATGTTTTCTCGTTGTCTTTTTGCAGTTCTTTAGAATCCGAGTGATTATTATTACTTCTAAATAGTACTAGCGATTTAGCTATTCCTGTCACAGCGCCAATCAATACACCTTCTATTGTTTTCCCAATTGCAAATAAAAATATTGTACCGATGATACAGATGATATAAATTGCTATTGTTCCAAATGAACCTGTCTTTACGGCAAACGAGTCTGAATCAACAACTTTATTTTCGATTTTGTGCCGATGTTTCATTTGAGTTCTAGCATCATTCACAATGGCTTTTTGCACTTCTGGCGGATACTTATTGAATTCATCAGGGGGAGGTAAAGGCCCTGAGAATGTCATACTCTTAATGATTCTTCGCTCGTGTTTTGGCAACTTATCGAGTATTTCACCCTCAATAGACTCAGGATCTTCAGTTTTAGCTATGACGCTTTTCTTTGGCGTCGATCGTTTTCTAGCCATTTTATTTTATTCCTGTTATTTTTTAATGCCTTTGAATATTCTTTATAGACTGCCTTATAATCGTTTGCTATTGCGTCGCTATCGCTCACATTCAATATATATTTAGAACGAGTGTGCTGGTATGACTCTCTAGTAACAATTTTACTCGCATAAAAAAGTGATTTAAGAAAACCGCTTGGTGGTGTCAAACATTTTTCTTCCATAGTTTTATTATATCTTTTATCTATAGCTTGGTCAACGTATATACTATACTAGCTCCGTTGAGAACTGTAATAGGACCTATCTTTATCCCTAAAAATGGACAATCATTCGTTATAAAACGATAAAGACAACACCTTGCTGCAGGTCTCGACAGTCAGCGACAGCTGTCCTTTTTTAATAGAAGAATGGAGGAATCTATGGACAATCAAAAAACAGCCAACTAAAGGGTAATGATGAATATATTAAGATCAAAGAAAACGACGAGATGCTTGAAGATCCGACTGTATCAGATACTGATAGTTATTACCATTTTATGTCGCCGAGACTAAGCACAAGGTCGACCTGCGCTATCCATAAATACACTAGACGCTGTTTTCTGCTATAATTTATCTCGTGAGGAATATGAGGGAATGAGTCAGGCACTGTACCGCAAATATCGCAGTCGTAGCTTGGACGAGGTGTTGGGACAAGATCATGTGACCAACATTTTGCGCCGAGCCTTGGAGCAGGGGAAAATCGCCCATGCGTATTTGCTGACGGGCCCGCGCGGTGTGGGAAAAACATCGGTGGCGCGCATTTTGGCGCACGAGATCAATCAGCTGCCGTACGACGAGGACGCCTCGCACCTGGATATCATTGAAATTGATGCCGCCAGCAACAACGGCGTTGATGACATCCGCGCCCTGCGCGAAAAAGCCCAGGTCGCGCCTGTTTCCGCGCCGAAAAAAATCTACATCATTGACGAAGTTCACATGCTGTCCAAACCTGCCTTCAACGCACTATTAAAAACCCTGGAGGAACCGCCAGCGCACGTAGTCTTCATCCTGGCAACCACTGACGCCGACAAGCTGCCCGCCACCATTCTCAGCCGCGTCCAGCAATTTTTCTTCCGTCCCATCCCAGTGGACATCATGGCGCGCCAGCTGATGACTATCGCCGAGAAAGAAGGATTTGCTATTGAGGCAGACGCTGCTCGGCTGATCGCCGAGCGTTCGCGCGGCGGCTTTCGCGACGGCATCAGCATGCTAGATCAATTGTCGGCATTAGCCAGCGCTGATAAGCCGCTGAGTGCGTCGGACGTTGCTCAGTACCTGGGACTGAGCGCCACGGAGACGCTGGAGAGCCTGTTGGAATTGTATCAGCAGTGCGATGTTTCTGGAGCACTGAGCTTGCTGGGTGAACTAGAGCAAACTGGCACTGATCCGGTCGTCCTATCCCATCAATTATTATCACTGCTGCGAGTACGATTACATCAGCGGCCGGAGTTAATTCAACTAGTTAAACAGCTAATCGAGGTTGACCGCCATCCGCATCCGGATTTGAAATTATTGACAATATTTATGGATGGTGCTGGAAGCATAGCTCACAAGTCACCCGAGACCGCACCCACGTCGACCGCTAGCTTAAAAGCCGCGATCAAACCGCCAGTAGCTATTTTCAAACCGCCAGTAGAGAAGTCAGAGCCGCCAGTAGCCACTCCAGAAGTGCCAGCCCCAGCCGCTCAACCAGCAGAAAATTCACAAAAAACCATCCCGAAACAGGAGCAAACTAACGACTCTGCGGATAAAACGGCGTCAGACGCCGCCCCGGCAGGTAGTCAACCAGCACCAGACAGCCCGCCAGATTCCACCGCCACAGACATCGACTGGGATAAAATCATCACCCTGGCCAAAGAGCAGTCATTCGCTATTGCGACATTGTTGCAACACTGTAGCTGGCGGCGGGACGGCAACACCTTGACCCTGTACGCCGGCAACGCCTTTGCTAAAAAGAAGCTGGATAATGCGAAAAATCGTCCGCTTATTGCGACAATTGTGCAACAAGTCGCCGGCACCGAACTAGATATTGTGACAATCGGACAAAAAGCCCCGCCCAAAGACGCCGAACTTGCGAAAATTGCCGAGCTGATGGGCGGCGGCGAAGAAGTTAACCTGGAGGAATTATCATGAGCGAAAAAACCCAAACCGAGACCATCGCGGGCAAATTACCGCCCCAAAACCTGGACGCCGAAAAAAGCCTGATCGGCGCAATTCTCATCGACGAGGAAGTCCTGGCGGACGCCTCAGAAATTGTCAAACCTAACGACTTTTACGATAAAAACCACGGGCTGATTTTCGCTGGCATGATGCGGCTGTTTGAAAAACACAAGCCAGTTGACCTCTTGACTCTAACCGATGAACTGAAGCGCAAGGACGAGCTGGAACTCATCGGCGGCTCGGCGTATTTGACAGAACTCACCAACTACGTGCCGACGGCAGCGCACGCAGCGGCATACGCCGAAATGGTGGCACAAACGGCGGTGCGGCGGCGCTTGATCAAGGCCAGCAGCGGCATCACCGAGCTCGGCTACGATGAATCAACAACGACCCAGGAATTATTAGAAAAAGCCGAGGCGGAATTATTCAGCGTCTCCGACCAGTCATTGAAACAAGATTTGGTCAGCCTTGAAAGCATCTTGACCGATAGTTTTGACCGTATCGAGGAGCTTCACCGCAACAAGGGCAGTCTGCGCGGCATGCGGACTGGCTACCGCGATCTGGATACCATGACGGCGGGGCTGCAGAAGTCGGATTTGATTATCCTGGCAGCGCGTCCGGCCATGGGTAAGACCACGCTGGTGACTAACCTAGCATACAACGTGGCGACGATTGAGAAAAAGCCGGTGCTGTTTTTTAGCCTGGAGATGAGCAAGGAGCAGCTGACCGATCGTATGCTGGCGGATGCGGCCGGCGTTGATAGCTGGAATATTCGTACCGGTAATCTGAGCGGCGATGATTTTGAAAAATTGTCCGAAGCCATGGGCGAGATGGCAGAAGCGCCGATTTACATTGACGACACACCGGGCCTCAGCATTCTGGAGATGCGCACCAAGGCTCGCCGCCTAGCACACGAAGGCGAAATTGGCCTGATCATCGTCGACTACTTGCAGCTGATGCAGGCCACCAACAATCACAACGGCAACCGCGTTCAGGAAGTGTCGGAAATTTCTCGTGGCCTGAAGTTGATCGCTCGTGAGCTCAACGTGCCGCTGATCGCCCTGAGTCAGCTGAGCCGTTCTGTCGAGTCGCGCACGCCGCCAATTCCACAGCTAGCCGACCTGCGTGAGTCCGGCTCCATCGAGCAGGACGCCGACATCGTCAGCTTTATTTACCGCCCCGGCTACTACGAACCAGACAACCCGGAAGTCCAAAATATCACCGACCTGATCATCGCCAAGCACCGCAACGGCCCGGTCGGCAAGATTCAACTCTACTTCCATCCAGAGCGCCTGCGTTTTATGAGCCTCGATCGCAAGCATGACTAGAATTGTGCTATAATCAATACCAATGAAAAAGCGGAAACTCGCCGACTCGGCTGTCTATCGCTGGCGCTATTGGCTAGGCTACATGGCGCTGATTGTGCTATTCTGCGCGGCCATCACCGCCGCTAGTTTGTATGCCCCAGGCGGTGTGAGCGAGGCGGAAATTGAAGCGCTTGGCACCACCAATGCCATCTCGCCAACTAATCTCGACTCATTTGCCCAGGCCAACTTGCCGTTTCACCTCTTGCAGCGCGGATTATTCGACCTATTTGGCGTTACTATCTATACCATCAAGCTGCCGTCACTCATCCTATCATTCATCGCCGCCGTGGCCGTGTTTTTCCTGCTGCGGCGCTGGTTCAAGCCCAATGTCACCATCTTGTCGCTCGTCATCATGACCGTCACCGGCCAGCTGATATTCTTTGCTCAAAGCTTCACGCCACACATCCTCTACATCACCTATGCCGCGCTCATCCTCCTCTTTGCCAGCCTGATCGTTCAGTGCGCTAAGGGCTCCGCCGTGTGGCGGCTGCTGCTGGCGGCGACGGTCGGCCTGAGTCTGTTTACGCCGTATTTTTGGTATATTCATCTGACGCTGCTGTTGGTAGCGCTGATCCACCCACACACACGCTACGCGCTACTCGCCAAACGCAATCGCTTCAAGTGGCTACCAGCGATCGTCGTTCTCGCGCTCACGAGCACGCCGGCAATTTTCCTCGCTGCGACGCATCATGATCTACTCAAATCACTGGTCGGTATTCACAGTCTCAGCTGGGCGTTGGTCGATAATTTACGATTGCTGCTCTATCATTATTTCTGGGTCAAGCCAACCGTTGTCGGTGGACAGATCGCACCAGTGCTCGACTTTTCGGCGCTGTTTCTGATCATGCTTGGCATTTTCAAAACCATCCAGCACCACCACACCGCGCGTTCGTACATGATCGGCGTCTGGCTGCTGTTGAGTTTGCCGCTGCTGGTATTGCAGCCATCGATGACCAGCATCATCATCTTGCCGCTATTTATCCTGCTGGCCGTTGGCGTCGAGGCGCTGCTCAATCAATGGTATTCGCTATTTCCGCGTAATCCTTACGCCCGCATTACTGGCTTATTGATGCTGATGGCGCTCATCGGCGTGATGGTGCTCTCGGGCCTCGACCGTTTTACCAATGGGTATCGCCATTTCTCGGGCGCCGTACATGAATTTAGCACCGACCTGCCACTGCTACAAAAAGCCATCGCCGGCAGGCAAAACGTCGTTCTCGTCGCTAACCCGCACGAGGCGCCGCTCTACGAAACCGTCGCTCGCTATAGCAAGCACAAACTCACCGTCAATCAGCCGGCCACGGAGGGTACTACGCTCGTCATCACCCGCGCTGAACAAATGGCTCACCCCAACACTGACGGCTGGACACTGGAGCGCATCGTCACCAATAGCCACGCCGAGCGGGCTGACCGCTTTTACCTCTACAAATTGGCGAAAAAATAGCGTATAATGAAAAGGTAAATTCAAGGAGGAATCAATAATTATGGCATTTGACCAAGTCAAGATGTTGCAGCAACTGCGCAAGGCCCAGAAACAACTCGGCAAGGAAATCATTGAAGTAGAAGCCGGCGACGGTGCGGTAGTCGTCCAGATCACCGGCGAGCTGAAAATTAAGTCGATCAAGATTAATCCAAAAATGGTTAACCTCGATAATATCGAGCAGCTGGAACACTGGATCCAAATCGCAATTCGCGACGGTTTAGCCAAAGCGCAGGAAGTTGCTGCCGAGACGATGAAGCCGCTGATGGGCGGGCTGGGCAACTTGCCGTTCTAATGAAACCGACGATTTTACCGGCAGCGCTGACGACGCTAATTGATGAGTTTGGCGGGCTGCCCGGTGTCGGGCCGCGAACCGCCGAGCGCTATGCCTATGCCGTACTTCGGCGTGACGCCAGGCGAGCTGAGCAGCTAGCGCGGGCGCTGGACCGGCTGCACACACGCGTCAAAATCTGTCCGGTCACGTTCGCCTTGATTGATCATGATCAAGAGGTGTCGCCGCTATATCAGGACGAGTCGCGCAATCGACGCTTGATTTGCGTGGTCGAAGAGCCACTGGACATCGTGGCGCTGGAGCGGACGGGGCAGTATAGCGGCACCTATCACGTGCTGGGCGGGGCGATTTCGCCAATTGATGGCATCGGCCCGGAGCAGCTACACATCCCCGAGCTTATTGAGCGCATCAAGCATGATGACGCCGAAGAACTGATCATCGCCACCAACGCGTCGGTCGAGGGCGAATCAACCGCGCTCTTTTTGCAGCGCTACCTCCAGGAGGCCGGTCTCACCATCACTATCTCGCGCCTGGCCCGCGGCATCCCCGTCGGCGTCGACCTCGAATACGCCGACCAAATTACGCTGACGCATGCGCTGGAAGGACGACGAACGCTGTAGCTTGCTAAGGCCATCCTGCTTTTGCTACAATACAACCATGAAACCAGAGGTGGGGAAGGTGCGCGCTGAGGATATCGCGGCATTTTTAGCGAAGTTTGACGATGTCGAGGAGGCAATTGACGCAATCCGCAGCTTTGCCCAGCCGGCTGTTTCGGCTGGTTTAGTTGACCTGCCTCCAACCGCCAAATCAAATCCAGTCGCCAAGGTTATGACGCCGTCCGCTGCTGCACCAGAACGTTCCGGCCGCTGCCACATCGCCGTAACCGACCTCGCCAAATCTTACCGCGTCGGCCGCCAGACCATTCCAGCGCTCGGCGGCGTTAGCCTTGATATTTTCGCTGGCGAATTCGTAGCCATCACTGGCGCTAGCGGCTCGGGCAAAAGTACTTTACTGCAGCTTATCGGCGGACTCGACAAGCCGTCCACCGGTCAAATCCTCATTAACGACCAGCCGCTCAGCCGCTTGTCCGACCGGCAACTGTCGCGGTTTCGATCGCGTGAAATCGGCTTTGTTTTTCAATCATTTTATCTGCAGCCATTCCTAACTCTGTCCGCCAATCTGGAAATTCCCGCCATGTTTGCCCGCGTCAAGCCCAAGCAGCGCCGCGCCCGCGCCCAGGAACTCGCCGAATTGGTCGGACTAGCAGACCGAATGCACCATTTGCCACGCGAACTTTCCGGCGGTCAAATTCAGCGCGCTGCCATCGCCCGCGCCTTATTCAATCGCCCGAATATTTTACTCGCCGACGAGCCGACAGGCAATCTGGACAGCGCTAATTCCGACCGCATCATCGATCTATTTCATCAAATCCGCCGCGAACTCGGCACCACTGTCGTTATCGTTACACATAATCCAGACATCGCCGCAGCAGCTGATCGTGAAATCCGCCTGAAGGACGGGAGAATAGCCGATGCTTAGAATCACCGATTCGCTGCGGCTGGCTGGCACCAAACTCCGAGTGCGGCGTATTCGCTTGTCCATCACCGTGGTCGTGTCCGGGCTGCTTTTCGCGGCGCTGCTGGCGGGACTGACTATGCTAATGGGCGCCCAGCGGAGCGTCGAGGAATTTGATCGAGGCAGCCTGAATAACCGCTATTTGGTGGCGCAAACCGCCATTCGGCCAAATAATATTGAATTTACCTCAAATCTAACTGCTCGCGCCGAAGCCGAACGTACGCAAATGATCAAGGACAAGCAGGCGCTGGCCGCCCGCCTCGGCCTGCCATACGACCCCAAATCCGAACCGCCAATCACGCAGTCGTTTCCTGATAGCCAGCCGTACCCGAACGACCAGAGCGTCATCGTCCAGCGGCTTATTCGCCAGGAGACCGCCAAATTACCGCGCCTCACAGC
>CAUVOB010000007.1:0-37521 GCA_963553465.1 uncultured Candidatus Saccharibacteria bacterium
ACACTGCGCGGTTCAGCCGCCTCGGCTACGCGTGATAATAATAGTGCTCGAACTTCATCCAACTTTTCCATGTCATCGCCCCTGCATTAAAAACATACCGACAACCACCGCTGCCATAATGATAATTAAAATCCAAGCTGGCGCCAGCGTCGTCGTCTGCTTCGTATCTTCCAAATATTTTACATCCTCTACGCCGTCTAGACTGGCTTTTTCCTGAAGGCCCGACGCCTTGGCCTTCTCGCGCAGCTCTGCCGCAATGCGTTCTTGTAGTTCACTGCGCCGATCTTGTTGATTTACAAATAATCCCATATGTCGATTATACCAGATATGTTATAATGATAGTAATAGTACAGTAAGGAGGGACTATGGCCACGAAGAAGACTACTAAAAAGGCCGCGACTGCAAAATCCAGTTCAAAGAAAACGACTGCTGCAGCTGCTACATCGAAAACAACCGTAACGCGCGTCACCAGCAAGGCCGAGACGAAAAAACCAGAGGTCAAATCGACTGCTGCTAAACCCGTCAGAACTAGCTCGCCGCGCAAAAAATTAGACGCCAAGTTACCGCGCAATCTCGTCAATATCGTCCTGGCTGAAGTTGCTGGTACGTTCATCTTGACGCTAGTCGCCTTGTTCTCGGCATATATGATGACGCCGTTTTACATTGGTCTAGCACTGGTAGTATTAGTGCTCGGTATTGGTGCAATCTCCGGCGCGCACATTAACCCAGCTGTCACGTTCGGTCTCTGGACGATGCGCAAGCTAAAGACCGTGCTCGTACCATTCTACTGGGCAGCACAATTCCTTGGCGCAATGGCTGCCGTTGTCTTGATGGGAGCAATTTCATCAGGTAGCTTCGTCATTAACTTTGACCAATTCACCACTTTCTCGTGGGCAATCTTTGCCGTCGAGCTCGTCGGTATGGCGGTCTTTATGTTCGGGGTGAGCGCTGCTCTGTCACGCACTGATCTCAAGAATACCAGCAGGGCCGTAGTCATCGGTATGTCATTGACGCTTGGCCTCGTCGTTAGCGGTGCATTGCTACCACTCGCCCAAAATGCTGCTGTTCAAAAGTACCAAGAAGAGCAAGCAAATGCGACTCGGCAAACTCAGCAGCTAAAGGATCAGCGTACTTACCCGCGTGAAGTATATATCAGCGGCGCAACCCTGAACCCAGCAGTTGCTTTAGCCGTGACTGAAAAGACTAACTCACAGCTACAAAATGCCTCAGCACCAGCACAAAAAACAGAGAAAATGTATACCCGCTTCAGTTTGGAAGTCATTATAGCAACACTCATCGGTGCAGCACTAGGCGGCAACTTATTCTTACTAGTAAATTATCGCAATAAAGACAAAGAGTAAGTCACCCCAAAGCCGAAAAATCCTCCGTTTCAAACGGAGGATTTTTATATTAGACGGGGATTTAATCTTCCTGCGCTGGTCGATCAATTAATTCCGGCTGCGTTCGATGATCGCCGCCAGTAATCCGCACTACGTCTTTATCAATCTTGCCGAGTTCCTTGTACGAATTATTATAATGCCCGACGGTGGTACTAAGACTTTTTCCCATCTTGGTCATCAGTTCATCAAACTTTTTGATATGTACGCCCAGCTGGCCGACACGCACCTGAATGTCCTTGGCCTGCTCTTCAATCTGTAAACTCCTCAGACCTTGCAGCACCGTCTGCAAATACGCCAAAAAACTGGTCGGACTGACGATGATCACCCGCTTGTCACGAAACGCATATTCGATCAAATCGCGGCTCGAACCGCCCGCACCAACATTGTTGATTAGCAGGTCATAATACAGCGACTCACTGGGGATAAACATAAAGGCAAAGTCCATGGTGTTCTCACGCGGCCGAATGTACTTGCTGGTTTCATCAATACGCCCCTTCAGGTCAGCCTTCACCTTATTTAGCCACAGCTCGCGCTCAGCCTTGGTCTCGGCATTGATCATCCGGTTGTAATTTTCCAAGCTAAACTTACTATCCACCGGCAAAATCTGCCCCTTGTCTAGAAAAATAACTGCATCAACAGTCTCGCCATCCTTGAAGCGGTATTGCATCTGGAACTGCTTGGCAGGCAGTACATTATCCAACACGCTTTCCAGGTAGAATTCGCCGAACACACCACGCTGCTTCGGGTTTTGTAAAACGTTCTGCAAAGTTTTTAGGTCAGTCGCCACGTCGACCACCCGCTTGTTCGTTTCGTCTAGCTTGGCCAGCCGCCCTGTCACGTCCGCTACCAATTTGGCACTTTCCGATAGCTGCTTTTGGACTGAGGTTTGCACCTGAGCGTTACTACGCTCGAGTTTATCGCTAACTGATTCATTCAGCTTGGTAATAGTCCGCCCCAGTTCCACCACGTCGGTTTTAATGAGCTCGACTGATGACTGCTGTTTCAGCTCGCCGAGCTTTGACTGCAGCACGAACAACGTCGCGCCCAGCCCCATAACGATAATACTCAAGAGAATAATGATAATGATTTCCATACTCTTAGTGTACAGGGATTATAGAGACAAGACAACTCGTGCCAGCAGGACAAATATAGCCAGAAAGATAATCGCTGCCACGTTGCCGCGGATCCGGTTCAGCCACATCGCGGTTGCGTATACGAAGCCAAACGCCACGGTTGTTACCATCAGCGACAACCACCACACCTCGGCAGTCGAAACGCCAACACCCCACAGTGCGCCAACCGCCGCGAGTACCACGAGCAGCGGCCGCCTGACTCGATTGAGGGCGACAATCGGTACGAGCATAACGCTGACCAATACCAGCGCAACATAGGCACCAATTTGCGCACTGTTGGCGCACATCGACGGGTCGGCTGCTGGGCCACAAATAATCTGCTTTAGGATAAAGCGATCGAGCGCCAGGGCGATCAGCCATGTCACAACACCGCCAATCATACCGCTGCTGACAACTCGCCAGAACACCGCCGGCGTCACAGGAAACATATAGTCTGATTCTTCCTCGTGAAAAACTTTTTCAAACCACTTCACAATAGATACAACTATAGCAGTAATTTGATAAAACCGCAACCCTATTTTGCAGTGCGTGACACCCGTCGCAATGGCATGTACCAGAATATACCCGCCCAGGCGATAATGAGCCCCCCAGCCACATCAAGCGGCGTATGCACCAGCGCCACCACCCGCCCTATACTGACCAGCAGCGTCATCACCAAACAGGCCACGGCCCACCCTCGACACTTCGCGCCGAACCACACCGCCAACGTGATGGCCATAGTGAACAGGGCGTGATCGGACGGGAAACCCGGATTATCCAAAAACGAGGCGCCAGCACTCACGCCCGCCAGTTCAAACGGACGGAGGCCTGATGGCTGATATAGCAACCCAATAATTTTTGCTACGACAAACGCCGTCAGCCCCGCCATCAGCACTCGCATATACACCTGATAGCGCTGGCCTCGCGGTACGTGTCGGATGAGCGTATACATCCCGATCAACACCACCGGGATCACCAGCCCGTCGGCAATAATTTTCACCATCCATGAGATATCCATAAGCCCCATTATACCCTGCTGGGCGTCGGCGTCAAACCCTGCGCTCGACCCGCTGGCTTGCGCCGCTTTACCATCCGTAGTATAATCAGATACGCATTGGGGATTCGCCAAGTGGTAAGGCACCGGGTTCTGGTCCCGGCATTCGGGGGTTCGAATCCCTCATCCCCAGCCAAGAAAAAGGATTGACGTGTTGTCAATCTTTTTTCTTGCGCTTTGGCTTGGAGTGATCTTTGCGGGCAGTTGACGTTTCTTGAGATTTTACCGTGGTCGTCGCGCCCTGGCCGAAACCACTTGCCCATATCGCCAAAATCCACACACCGGCCAGGAACAGGAGCGACCAGCTACCGCCCGGCAGGTCAAACGTCGCCCCAAATATCATTGACACTCCGTGACAGAACGCCATACTTTCTAGTAGCGTCAACAGTAGTAGCGCCACGATGCCCATCATGGCACTGACCTTTCTCAATCTAGCCGATATATCCATGGCCAGCAGGAACGGCAACGCCCCAACCTCTGTAACAACGAGAATAATGGCGCACACAACCGCCATCACGCCCGGCATTCCAGCTAGCATTGCCGGGAACTTGTCAAACGAAAATAGCTGGCTCAAGACGATGACGAGAATATATCCGGCAACGATTAACCGTATAATTTGCACAACTGACATTGGTCGTTTGGTCGATGTCTTCTTCATAGGTACAGTATACCGCCCTACCCCAAAAAGCTCAAGCTTGTTGTATTATTTACCAAAACGCTTGCTTTTTTAATAAAAAACACGTACAGTAGCAACAAGCGAACGATACAAAAACAAACACTACTGACGTTTCTTTCGCTCTACGACATCCACCACAACAAAATACCGTTACGGAGATGTAGCGGTATTTTCCGTTGTTGGACTGTTATCTCGCTACTTAGTTTCCGCCTTTTGTGACTGCTGTTCGCGCCACTCGGCGATCTTGCCGTGATGCCCGCTCAGCAAAACCTCCGGTACTTGTAGGCCATTAAATACCTCTGGCCGGGTGTACTGTGGATACTCAAGCGTCTCACCGTCTGAGAAGCTTTCAATCTCTGCCGACGTTTCACCGCCCAACACACCTGGCAGCAGCCGTACGATCGAGTCAATGATAGTCATCGCTGGCAGCTCACCACCAGTCAGCACAAAATCACCGATGCTCCATTGCTCATCAACGAATTCCATAATGCGCTCGTCAACGCCCTCGTATCGCCCGCAGATAATGATAAGCCCCCGGCCATCATCCGCCGCCACACGCGCCATCGCCTGCCGCCAGCGCCGACCACGTGGACTCATTAGGACAACCTTTGCGCTCTCATCTCGCGACCTGGCAAATTCCACCGCCCGCCACAACGGCTCGATCATCAGTAGCATCCCATCACCGCCGCCATATGGCGTATCATCGACTTGCCGACGCAGCCCTAGACCGAACTCGCGCAAGTTCACCGTCTCGAGTGAAACGATACCATCTTTTTGCGCCTTCCACATCATTGAGTTTTCAAACACCCCAGAGAACATTTCGGGGAACAGAGTAATGACTTGAAATTTTCGCATACCCTTCATTATACCGCGCCCACATAAAAACCACCAAAAAACCGCCCTTTAGCTAGGCGGTTTTTTAGCACAAATAAGGCTCTCAATGGTTACCCATTGCTCGCATAGAGCTGTTCTCGCATATCGTCTGTGCTTGAACTAGTTATGATTATATATCAAGATCATCTAGTTCTGCAAGCTCTTTTCGAGCATTTTCTGCATAAGAAGAGTTATTTTCCACAGTTTCATCTGTTGAGTTGTCCACAGAATCATCATCTGAAGCGGCAGCCGTAGTTTGTTTAGCACTCGTAAAGCCGTCGTTGTTGACAATTTTCAGGTTATAGCGCGCATCATTTTTCGTCCCCAATGCCCTAAGCAGCGTCCGCAGGCTCTGTGCCGTACCGCCACGCTTGCCGATGACCCGACCGAGATCCTCGGGGTTAACTGTCAGTGTGAGTAACACTCCTTTTTCATCAATCAAACGCTCGACGACGACATCCTCTGGATGTCCAACCAGCGCCTTTACTACGTATTCTACAAATTGCTGATCTATCGTTGACATACTGCCCCTCCTTGGAATTAACTGTACTCCTAGTATAGCATAGGCGATTTGCCGAGGGCAACTATGGCAATTGGCACTTTTTGGCGCAGTGGGTGGTAATGTTCGCTTTGTGCTCAGCTTCGGTCTTCGCAAAATAGGTTACGTTATCGTCGCCGCTCAAGAAGTAGAGATACTCCTCCTGGGCTGGATCGGCCACGGCATTCAGTGCCGCGAGACCGGGCGCAGCAATCGGCCCAGGTGGCAACCCCTTGTGAATACGCGTATTGTACGGTGAATTAAGCGTGTGCGAGCGAGCGACGCCAGCCTTGTCGGCGGCATAATGATATGTTACATCTGACCCGAGCGGTATATCCTTTTTCAGGCGATTATAAAATACGCTAGCGATCCGCCGCATATCCTCGCAGGTCGTTTTACCTGGACAGCCAATCGACTCACGCTGAACAATTGAAGCCAGCGTCAACCCTTGATACAGCGACAGTCCTCGCGCCGCAAATTTTTTCTCGAGACTATTCTCAGCCACCACTCGGTCTAGCTCGCTGACGGCCCGCTGCAAGGCTTGCTGGGCGGTCGCGTCTGACGGCAAAAAATACGTATCACCATAGATATAGCCCTCAAGATCGGCGGTCGCTGGCTTACTTTTTAGTACCGTACCGGTATAGGTAGCAGCAAAAGCGGCCGTGATCTGCTCATCATTGTAGCCAGCCCGCTTGAGAGCGCTAGCAACATCGGTCTTTTGAGTAGCGGACGTTGAGGTCTTATCACGCAGTGTTGCCCCTGGATAAAATAGTACCGAACGCCGATCCGGTTTGCCACCGAGTAAATGCTTAAGCACCGACGCCACATCTTGATCTTGTGTAAAGCTGTACACGCCCTTATTGAAGGTGCCGGTAACGTTATTTAACTTGAGGTAAATTGTCATGGCAAAGGCGCTACGAATAATTTTTTTATCTTCAAGTTTTTTGGCGATAACCTGTGCCGTGTCGCCGCTAGCGATTTCGACACTAATTTTTTGCCGCGCCCCGACATCGACCGGACGAAGCATTTGTTTGTACCAAATGACGCTGCTAAGCACCACCACACCCGCCACTGCGACAACTGCCGATACGATAATGAGCCACAACCGCCGTTTTTTAATCTTCAATTTCTTCATCCGTGCACCTCCAAATAATCTTGCAAAATAATACTCGCCGCCTCAGCGTCAATGTCACCCTTATCTTTGATCTTGCCAGCCAGGCGCTGTTCGGCCTGAACGCTGGTTAGCGACTCATCCTGATAAGCGATCTCGGCATCAATGTCCAGCTGACCCAGCCGCCTAACAAAATCAACCACGAACTCTGTTTGTTGCGTTGGCTCGCCGGACTGATTGCGCGGATAGCCGACCACTACCAGCGAAATATCGTGCCGCAGCATAATCTCTGCCAGTTCCTCCATGACCCGCTCGTCATTAGCCACCCAGCCAAACGGTACCGCAATCCGCACCTGTGAATCGGCCATCGCCAGACCGATCCGCTTCTCGCCCACATCTAGCGCTAGAAAGTTTTTAGCTTTCATTGAGCTTGAATTCGATACTTATTCGTTTGGTATCATTTGGTACGGTGCGCACCCAGAACGGAGAGAATTTCACATCAACATTTTCGATACCTTTGATGGCTTCGAGCGCTGACTGGATATCGCCATAACTTTTACCGCGCGACTGCTCTTTGACCTTTTCTTCATCAATGGTTGGACCGACGACGGCATTGGCAGTGATATGAGTGATGAAGTTGCCGCCCTGGCCGCTGAACTGCGCAAACTGCGCGCTATCAACACCGTCTTTGTAGATTTTTTGCGACTGCTTGCCCTCTAGTTCCTTGTTGGCGGTCGCCTTGAGGTAGGTGCTTAACTCTGATTTTTCGATACCGACCATCGAAGCAGTCACTACTGTTTTAAGCGTTACCGCACCAGCCGCCTCACGATCAACAGCAACACTTGGAGTTGGCGTGCTACGCTGCTCCTGGTAGCTTTCTTTAATAATGGTGGTTGATCCGCCAAATGACTGCTCGACCTTAGCGCGAAGAGAGTCGGCCTTTTTTTCGTTCAATAAATCACTGGCGCGCTTAACGTCATCGCTACTGACCACTGTCACCTCACGACTGCTGCCCCCTGAGGTTTCGCCAACGAGGGCAGCGCTGACCCCTGATGGCATCCCCGATACTGAGCCGCTTTCACCGTTATATTCCGCCCCGATATTTGCAGCTGTCACCATGACGGTTGAACCCGAAGCGTTAGAGCGACTAAACGTCACCGCGCTATCAGTCGTAAAGGTCATCCCACCGCTCGTACGGATTGATGTCCCGGCCGGAACGGTCTTGTCCAGCAGGCTGATCGAGTCGGTCGCGATACGCAACTTACCCTTAGCCCGCTCACCAATTTTCTTCTTGCCGGTCGCCGAAAACTCAACGGATAGTTCTACTTTTTGCTCCTGCTGGCGCGCTTTAATCACGTCAGCGGTCGGGTCAGTCACCCCGTCAGTCCTGAGTGTCACTTTCTTATTTACCGTCACCGTTGTTGTCTTAGCTGTGATAATCACTCGCGCATGCGGCGCAAACCAAATCGCCCATACCAAAAATCCAATAAGTAGCAGCGCACCGCCGCCGATCAGCAGAAACTTTTTACGAAATAGATTAAAGTTCGGGACTTTTGGCGCTGTCTTGCTCTTGTTGGCGTTATCCGCCGGCTTCGGCGCTTCGTCGTCCTGTTTTTTGGATGAATCAGCGATGGCCGAATCAATCGCCTTATCTGTTTCATTAACAGGTTGCGCGCTCTTTTCTAGCTCGCCGACTGGCAGCTCGCGCCCATCGATAACATCATTTTCGTCGTCCACCTTCAGTACCGGCACCTCGGCCATTTCTGGCTTGCTCTGGAGCGTCTTGGCCACCGGAATTTTGGCCGCCGCCGCTAAGCCAGACAGAATCGTATCACCAGTGATCAACACCACCCGCTTATCAACCGACGCGGCTGTCCGGGCGATCAGCCGCATATTGACAGCACTACGCAACACGCCAACCCGCTTGGGCGGCACCAACGCGATAATCCGTTCCTTTGACGCCTTTATCTTGCCAACAATGGCAGTGATATCATCTTCGACGTCAATGTAAATAACATCTTTATTCATCTATATTTTAAGTAATCGGTTAACTTTATCCATCAAGCCATGAGCGTCTTGATTACTTACCATTGTATCATATCCAACCCGCAGCAGGCCCATCACCGTGATAAATGTGTGATCCGTGATATCACCAGTCGTATCAGTGATACCGATGACATCAGAGGGCTTGATATGCTGAATGGTTGGCTTTTTCGTAAACGGCAGCTCCTTGTACCACGGCTGATTGGCCAGTGCATCAACGAGCTGCTGCAAGCTCGCACCACCGCCGCACAGCAAAATTCGGTTCGGCAAGTGATCAACACTATCAAAATCACCGAGCGCCAGCTCAACGCCCGACAGCCACACTTCAAGTGTTTTATCAATCGCCCCGTCAAGTTTGCGCTTAAGCGTCGGCTTGATATATTCCTTATCAGTATTTACCTTCAACTTTTCCGCCTCTTTGTAGCCCAGGTCCAGATCTGCCGCAATCATCCGCGTAAAGCTCCGTCCACCGATGCCGAACATCTTGGTGCCCTCAACGCCGCCGTCATTGACGACCGCGATATCAGTCGTGCCGCCACCGCAGTCGATCAAGATCGCCGTAAAATTAGAATTCGCATCTGTACCGAGCACACTTCGGCTGACTGCAAACGGCTCGGCCGCCACGGCGATTAGCTCCAGCGCTAACTCGTCGGCCACCTTTTCCAGCGCCCCAATATGCACCATTGGTGCAAATGCCGTATAAATCTGTACCGCCACGTCCCGCCCCTGAAAGCCGATCGGATTCGACACCTTGTAGCCATCAATATGAATACTGACTAGCGCTGAATTCACCAGCTTTACTTCCACATCCTCGTTGCCAGTTTCCAGCGCAATCTGCGCCTGTGCCTTGCCCTGCGCCCGTTCCTGTACCTTCTCGATGATGAATTCCATCTCAGCAACGTCCAGCGGCTTATCAGGTTGTGGTCGGCGATAGCGAATGGTGTTGGTCACACCCTTGACCAGCTCACCGGCGATACCGATGATCACCCGCTTGGCCTGAACGCCGGCCTTGTCCTCAGCCTCGGTCAGCGCTGCCTCGCAATTGGTCACCACACCAGCGATATCAGCGATCGCGCCTTGGTGCATGTCGCCCAGATTCTGCTGCGCCCGACCAACCCCGATGATCTCGATATCATCATCCTTGATCTCGGCGATCAGCGCCTTGATATACTCCGTACCAATGTCGAGACCGACCAGGTACTGGTGTTCATCTTTGTCTGTCTTCTTGAAAAGCCTATCTAACACCATAGTCTTTATGATTATATACCATTTGGGTGTGGATTGGCTAGTTTTGACAAAATATTATTTAGTTGTATAATATAAATATGTCTTCTGCGTTCCGACATGATAGCGACACCCTATCATATACTGCATCACACAAATTATCCGCCGAGCAGCGTGATACCTTAAAACGTGAAATTATCGGCTTACATGCTGATACTGTTAACAATACCTGTACGCCTAGTGCCGTACGCATCACAGGCACATATCGTGAAAAGGATACGGTACTACACCTAGCTGCCCTGAGAGAACTTATCGCCAGCGACCTAGCCTTTGCCGCCGACCTTGAGCTACGGGAAGGTCAATTCGGAAGACGGCTCGTTCGGCCAAAGCATGCACCAACCTGGACAGGCCTCCTTAGTAATGAAGATATCGTGGCCGCCCTGGGTGGAATTGATTCCATCCGCACAAGCGAATACTATACGAACCCCACACGTGAGGTTAGTGACAATACCATATGGCAGTTACTTGATGAAATGCCCATGGTAGAGAAAGATCGTCTTACTCGTTTTTGTAGTGAATTTTTTGAACCGGCTGTTGGGCTTGGAATGACTGATGTGGTCGCGATTGATGCTATATATAAAAAGACGCGGTCAAAATCTACCTCAAAACCACGCACCAAAGAGCGATATGTGCTGCGCAGTAGTAAAGTTCTACGGAAAGTCGGACAACAAGCAATCAAAGATACTCTCACCGTTGTCGTAAACCCGTATACCAGTGTAGTTGATGCCCAGACAATAATTAGTCCATCAACGACGTACGGACACTTTCTCCAGACTAATCCAGACACAATAACTGATCGCGCAGTTCAAGCCTGCAAACGGCTCAGCGAGACAATTCGTACAGACAACGACCCGTTTACTATGTTGGAGCAGCTTGATAGATAACGCCTTTAGCCCACGCGAGATCCTACCTCTATACAAAACTACAATCAAGAAGCGTCTGCAGCACCACCCTCGCCGAGGACAGCCTTGATACGCCGAATCCCAGCAGCGCTCGCTTCCTCTTTGGTGATGGTGAAGCGCTTGCCGCCCTCAGCCAAGACGCCGGTGTGTTCGACGTGTGGGCCGCCGCAGACCTCAAAGCTAATGACATTGTCGCCCTCGCCGATGGAATAGACTTTCACAGTATCACCGTAGCGTTCGCCAAAGGCACCAACTGCGCCCATTTTCAGCGCCTCGTCAGTCGGGTAGATAGCGAAGCTGACTGGTAAATCAGCATCGATCCAGGCATTGACTTGATCTTCCACCGCCTGTTTTTCCTCTAGCGTCAATTTGTCGTGATTGAAATCAAAACGCAGGCGCTGGGCAGTGATATTACTGCCATGCTGCTGCAAATCCGGCGCCTTCAGAACTTTGCGCAGCGCCGCACCCAATAGATGCGTCGCCGTGTGATATTTCAGATGGATTGGATCGTGGCCCTCCAGGCCGCCGCTAAACTGCCCTTTGCGTACTGTCTTGGAGCGTTGGCGCTGCTCTTCCATCTTAGCGTCAAATTCGGCGCGCCAGTTATCAGAGAGTTTAATGCCTTGTTTATACGCTTCCTCAGTACTCAGCTCCACCGGAAAACCAAACGTATCATATAGCGTAAATAATTCTTCGCCGGTCAAACCGTCATCAATATACTGCTGCATTTGCTTTAAGCCTTTACGCAGCGTCTGCCGGAAAGCTTTTTCCTCCTTAACGAGAACAGCGATAATTTGCTCGCGATTCTCTTTAACCTCTGGGAAATCTGCTTCATATAGGTCGGCAATCACCGGCACGACTTCCTCCAGGAAATTCTGCTCAATCCCCAAGTCAAAACTATAGCGAATCGCCCGGCGTAGTAAGCGGCGCATCACGTAGCCCTGCTCCTTATTGCTCGGCACACAACCGTCAACCGCCATAAAGGTAGCGGCCCTCAGGTGGTCGGCGATCACTCGCATACTTTCGGTATGTGAAGCGTAGTTTTTACCGCTCAAAGCCTGCAATTTCTCGACGATTGGCCACAGCAAGCTAATCTTGAAGACATCAGGGTCGTTATTAACCGCTGCTGCGATCCGCTCCAAACCCGAACCATGGTCAATATTTGGCTTTTCTAGTGGCTCAAACACGCCGTCCGCCACCTTTTTATAGGCCATAAAGACATTGTTACCAATCTCCATAAAACGGCCGCAGTCGCAGTTCGGATGACAATGCTCACCAAACTTCGGATCGTGCTCAATGAAGTCAAATTCATAAAACATCTCGCTATCCGGCCCACACGGATCACCAATCGGCGTGGTTTCCGGTCCGCCGTTACGGCTCCACCAGTTCTTACTGCCATCATAAAAGAAAATCCGCTCACCTGGGTGAATGCCACGCGCATAGCCGGCCTCTTCCGAACCAATATCGGCCTGACCACTGCTCAGGCCTGCTTTTTCGTATAGTTCTGCCCAAATTTCCGCTGCCTCAGTATCCTTAGGAATATTGTAGCGTTCATCACCAATGTAGCAGGTGATATAAATCCGGTTCATGTCCAGTCCGACCTCTTCGGACAGAAATTGCCACATCCAATTAATCTGCTCTTTTTTGAAATAATCGCCCAAGCTCCAGTTACCAAGCATTTCAAAAAATGTCGTGTGGCGGTTATCACCGATATCATCAATGTCTTGGGCCCGCAAGCACGTCTGTGAATCAGCGATTCGCTTACCCTCAGGATGCGGCTCACCCAGCAGGTATGGGATCATTGGTTGCATGCCCGCACCGGTAAATAGCGTTGTCGGATCATCAGTTAGAATCAGCGGCGCGCGCTTGATAACTGCATGAGCCTGTTTGCTGTAAAAGTCGAGATATTTGAGGCGAATTTCTTGAGCGTTCATAGGAGCAATTATAGCACAAGTCGCCTCAGATACTCTGGATCTTTATGAACGTTTTTTCCGCATCAGCAGCACTGCACCGCTGATAATGGCAGCAACACCAGCCCCGATGGCTACCAGCAAACTCGTACCGGTATCAGCTAGTTGACTGCCCGCTCGGCCTTGCGAAGCGCCCGGCTGCCCTGGTTGACTCGGCTGACCCGGCTGGTTAGGAGCACCTGGATTACCCGGCGCTGTTGGCACGGCGTTCCATTTAGCGTATAGCGTGAAGTTAGAATTTGGCATCGTATGGACGTTAAAGTCCCACTGCATCAGATAAGTTGGATCAGCGTACCACCCAGCAAAGGTATAGCCAGCCCGCGTCGGATCAGCTGGCCGCACCGCTTTGGCAGTGTAAGCGACCGTTTGAGATGGTACCGGTGAGCCTGAGCCGGTATTAAACGTCAGCGTGTAGGTCGGACACTGCTTGGCATCACCATTGATCGTCCAGCCGTGACCACCGTCGGCCACTGTCTTTTGCAGCGCTGCATGCGCCGCCTCTGCCGTACAATATTTCAGGCCAGCCGCACCTAGCGTCACTGGTGACTTGAGTACTGCATTATTCCAGGCAGTCAGTGTCGCGTCGTAATTTTGCACCGATAGCGCCGTATTATCAAGCATATTCGCCCCACCAGCATACGGATTACCCGTAACATCCTGCAGCGAGGTCAGTTGCCAGCCAGCCAGCGACTGGTTGAATGCCCGCGCATTAGCCAACATCCGCACCATAGCATGTGCTTTCGTCATATTCCACAGCCCGATCGGCTGATTGAACGAATTTGCCCACTCGAACATACTATCAGCGTATTCAAGTTTTGCAGTATTCCAGCTGGCAATTGACGAACTGCCGCCGTTATTGAACGCCCCTGCATATGCAAACATATGACCAGCGCTCGTCACATTTCCCATGTTCCACGCACCGATGTTTTGGTTAAACTGTCCGGCGCCATGGAACATATTAGCGGTTGTCGTCACATTTGATGTATTCCATTGCCAGTTGGCACCCTCACCCTTGAGCGAGTGAGCCGTGTCGAACATGCTCTGTAAGCTCGTTACGTTCGTGAGATTTGGCACGTCAGTCGCCTTGACGTCCATATTCTCAGCGCCCCGAAACGCCGAGTCCATGCTGCGCCACACGCCCGTTCCCCACTGGTCAACTGACATGATTTTCAAACGATCACCGGCATTATTCACATAAATCTGCGGGAATGTACCACCGATACGAATTGTGTGACGACCCTCGTCGCTGTATGTGCAGGTGTGACTACTGGTCACGCCCACAGCGTCAGGAATACCGTCATTGTTACAGTCAACCGTATAATTATATCCCCCGCCTGTCACCGGTATAGTAAATTGATCGGTGTTTGATACGCCCGGTTTCGTGGTGTCAATCGTCATGACAAAATCAGTATTGTTAATTGGATCAGCTTTCGCTGGCTGCGTCATCGCAAGTAGCGTCACGCCACCAACACCAAGCATCATAACCCCTGCTGTTAGCATCGGCAGCAAGCGCCCGCGTTGTTGTAAATATTTCATAAACCCCCTATTATGTTCATGTTATTTCGTTGTACTATTACCTCAAATAATACGCGATTAGGCCCTCCATTGTCAAGAAAATCCCGCCCTCATCGCGGGCGGGAAATGTCTCAGTTCATCACATCGTATTATTCGGCACTTGGCTCGCCAGCGTCCGGCTGAGTCGGCTCTTCTTTTGGCTGGTTTTTACGAAGCTTCTCTGGATTGCGGATGGCTTTGTGCCTATCAGCAGCTGGCTCTTTAACCCACTTTGGCAATGTGACGCCAGCTTCTTTCAGTAACTTAACAACACGCGGTGTTGGCTGGGCACCATTGTCCAAATATTTCTGTGCTAATTCAGCCTGAATATTTGCTGCTTTAGTGTGTGGATTGTAGCTGCCGACATACGCGACCACGCGACCGCTTGATGGATGGCGCTGCGCCTCTTGTACTGCCAGGCGGTACACCGGATAACCCTTGCGACCCAACCGTTGCAAACGAATTGCTAGCATGTGTGATTTCTTCCTTTTCTTACAACTCTTTGATTAATGTATTACTCCTAGAGAGTGTACACTATTTCGCTATGTACGTCAATCTGTTTGAATTATCCCGCCGCCCAGACATTCCTCGCCGTCATATATCACGGCTGACTGACCCGGGGCGACGGCGCGCTGCGGTTCAGACAGCTTGACTGTCACCTTCTCGCCAGCATCGTTATTCACGTGCGCAACTTCCGCATCAATCAATGGCGCCCGATGTCGCACCCGGATTTGATAGATATCGTCTTTTGGCGGCTGATTGATCCAGTGAACGTCAGCCAGTGTCAATTCTTTCCGCCACAAATTATCATCATCAATTGAGCGGGACACGTAAACTTCATTCTTGGCCATATCTTTGCCGACGACATAGTACGGCAAGCCGCCACCGACATTCAGGCCATGCCGCTGCCCCAGGGTATAAAATATCGCCCCGTCATGCCGGCCAACAACCGCGCCTGTTTGCTGATCAATTATGTCTCCCGGGCTAGTCTCAACATATTCTGACAAAAACTCGCGAATCCCCACTTGCCCGACAAAGCAAATCCCCATTGATTCCTTTTTGCTGGCAGTCCACAAACCGCGCTCCTTGGCCATCTCGCGTACCTCAGTCTTAGTAAAATCACCGAGTGGAAACATGGTCTTTGCCAGCGCCTCCGACGTCACGCGATACAGAAAATAGGTTTGGTCTTTATTGTTATCGTGAGCCCGGAGTAAGCGTGTAACATTGGGTAATGATGGCGCTTTGACGAGCCCAGGTGTAAGCGTTGATTCGTCCTGAATCGCCGAGGACTGTCTGAACGCAGTGAGTTCCGCAGGCGACAGCGACGGATCAATGTGAACACCATGGCGTGAGGCAACCGCGCCAGAATTACCCAATGCTGCACCACCTACTACATGTTTAACTCGTGCATAATGCCCCGTCGCAATATACTCCGCACCCGCTGCCAACGCTGCGTCCAAAAACAACTTAAACTTCACCTCTTGATTACACATCACATCAGGATTTGGCGTCCGACCCGCCTGGTATTCGCGGATCATATAGTCAACAACAGTTTGCTTATACTCTTTCTGAAAATCAAACACCTGAAAATCAATTCCCAGCCCCACCGCCACGCGCTTGGCGTCAGCCACGTCTTCTGCCCACGGACAGTGCATACCCGGTAAATTTTCCGACCAGTTTTTCATATACACGCCGGTCACCTCGTGGCCTTGCTCGACTAGTAGCGCTGCCGCTACCGACGAATCAACGCCGCCCGACATACCGACGAACACCCGAGCCATCAGCGCGACACTCCCAATGCAAACAAACCGATCCGCAGCAATTCGCCGACCGCCAGCCACCACCCCCACGGCGTCAGCCACCACCATGCACTCCAATGCTTGTCGTGCGTCGTCGGGCGTGCCCGCAGCTCAACATTCGGCAGTTGCGCTGAAAACTCAGCCAGCGCCCGCCGCATGTGATAGCCGCTGGTCACTAGGATGACACGCTTGATACCACGCTGCGCTATAATACTCGCCACTTCCTGGGCGTTTTGTTTGGTGGTCTCTGAACGTTCATCCATCACCAAGGCCGCAGCTGGCACACCCGCCGCTTCGGCTTGTTTTCTCATAGCGGCGGCGTTAGACGGACCGGATTTATCAGCTGCAGCACCAGACAAGATAATAGTCGGCGCCCAGCCAGCTTGATATAATTTGACTGCCTCAGCCGTGCGCGCTTCCGTATCGCCGCCGCTGATAACAATGATGGCGCCCGCTTTTTGGCACTGCCCCGAACCCGGGCGCGGACAATCTTTCAAGTCATCCGGCGATAAGTAATAACTCAGGCCGACAACGACTGCGACCGCAATTAACACCAAGCCAATTAACCGATGAATCACTGCGTCCTCGCCTTCTCGCGCCGCACCGCCTCAATGATTAACTCTGCCGCCTGACACACATTAGTCTCATCGTTCAGCCGCCCCAACGTCAGCCGCAGACTACCATCAATCGCCGCGTCACTCAGCCCAATCGCCGCCAAAACGTGTGAGCGCGTCCCCGAATTAGCCGCGCAGGCACTACCCGTCGCCACCAGCACGCCGTGCGCTTCTAGTAAAAACACCAATCGCTCAGCGTCAATACCAGGAAACGAAATATTGAGGAAATTAACCAGCGATTTTTTCTGATCAGAGGAAATAATCATGTCGGGGAAAGCCGCTAATAGCTTTTTTACTAACGTATCACGCAGTCCTCGCAGCCGTTTTGCTTCACCGCTGCGACGCTTGGTAGCTAACTCCAGCGCCGTCGCAAAGCCGACCACACCAGCCACATTTTCCGTGCCGCTACGCAGACCCGCCTCCTGCCCGCCGCCAACGATATTTGGCTGTAGCTTGACGCCCGGCCGCAGCCATAGCAAACCAACCTGCTTTGGTCCGTAAACTTTTGCCGCCGATAGCGTCAACAAATCAACCCCCAGCCGCTTAATTTTCACATCCATCAGCGCTGCGGTCTGCGAGGCGTCAGTATGAAATATAAGCGGTGTTGATTCGCCATTTTCCTGGCGCCGCACACGCTCGAGCCTCACAACTTCCGCGATTTCTTCAATGGGCTGAATATACCCGAGCTCATGATTCGCCAGCGCGATGCTTATAAAGCTAACATCTGGCGTTAACAGTTTTTTAACAGCCTGCGGATCGATGCGTCCGTTTTTCAGCGGCGGAATGAGCCGAACAGACGAGCGCGCTTTTGCAGAATTGATAACTGAGCTATGCTCAATCGCCGAGATCAAACTCACGCCACCCACTGCGGTAAAAGCCAAATTGATTGACTCCGTGGCGCCAGCCGTCATCACTAACTCATCCGCACCCACGCCCAGCACCCGCGCGATACGCGACTTGGCCTCGCGGTAGTCACGCTTGACGGTGACCGCCGGTGCATATGGACTGGACGGGTTAAAGAACTTCTCGGAAAAATACGGCTGCATTGCCTCAACCACCAACGGATCCATCGGCGTAGCAGCAGCGTGATCAAGATATATCATAGAGGATTCCACACATACTATTATACCAAGCGGCCCAGACGGCGACTACACCAGCTGTCCAGTTTTCGGATCACGATTATATAGTTGGCGCGCCACTCGTTCATGATATTCATTAACCGCCAGTACGAAGTTTTGTAGCTCCTGGCCTTCGAGATAGTTATACTGATAGTTAGGCTGGATTTTCAAGATACCCTTCGGCTGCACCTCGTAGCGCGTCGTCAGCTCGTGGCGCTTGCCATCCTTACTCATCACTTCTTCGTGCCAAATCCACGTCGTTTTATCGAGATTAAAAAACGTCCGCCGGACAACGTGGTCAGGCTTGTCACCAAAAATCGTTGCACCAATTTCACTCTCCAGTTGAATCAGTTCGCGCTCAGTCAATTTTTTCAGCGGCCGATCTTTACGAGTGAGTCGCAGTAGTGAGCGCGTCGATTTCGGGACTTTTGGCGCCGAGGCGGCGTGAGCCGGCTTTGCCGATTGAGATGAGCGTGAAAGACGCGTGTTATCCGCCAAGACGAGACCAAGGGCTTTTTTGAGAATCGTTGGCATGAAGCACCTCCTTTCAGGCTGCTGAGGTATAATTATTTCTATGATTTTTTGGCATAGCGTCGGATGCATTGAATGTGCTTTCCGCGATTGTATTATAATCCGCTCGATATGTCTCGATGCGCCCGCCAACTGCTTCAACAGCCTGCAAACATTCCTCAACCCAACTCTCCAGTCTTCGTCGCTCCTCTAGCGATATCTTTACCGGCTCGGTACTACTGTCAACCACCTCGGCACTACCACGCACCGCCGCTTCGGACAGACGCGGCGCCACTCGCTGTGATCGCTCTGGGTGTGCTTGCGTCGCCAAATCCAGCGCTTCGGCCCGCGCCTTTTGAATCGACATCATTTCTGTGATTGGTCTTGGCTGCTGATTCATTATCTCTCCACTGTTACAAGCTAAAAAGTGTTACCGTGTTATCGGTCGCTACTTTTTCGAGGTCGTGAAGCACTAGCTTGCGCTCCGCCGCCCAATACTGTGCCACCAACTCCACATATTCTGGCTTATTCAGCTTACCACGAAATGGCTTTGGTGTCAAGAATGGTGCATCAGTTTCTAACAATAATCGTTCCAGTGGGATGGAAGCAAATAATTCTCGCTGCGCTTGGTCTTTAGTGAACGTGCTAATGCCATTTAAACCAACGTACAGTCCGCGAGCAAATCCCTTCTCTAAGTTGGCGCGTGTATCAGTAAAACTGTGTAGCACACCGCGCAGACCATGAAAATTATCAAAAATCGGCCAAAAATCACCCCACACCGACGGCTGGTCAGGTGCACCATCACGCACATGAAAACTAACCGGCAGACTATAATCCACCGCCAGCTGCAGCTGCGCCTCTAGTGCCTGAATTTGCACCTCGCGCGGGCTGTGATGGTAATAATAATCAAGCCCAATCTCACCAATCGCCACAATTGGTGAATCCTCTGCCCTGGCTTTCAGTAGTCGCTCCACGTCATTCCAGCCATTTTTACTGTCATGCGGATGAACGCCAACTGCCACCCAAGTATAGTCATGGCTTGCGGCAAACTCTACGGCTTGCTGACTGCTGCGCTGGTCAGTACCAACACAAATCATACCGATACCCGCTGCAATTGACTGCTGGTACAATTCTTCTCGATTGTCCGCAAAAAACTCAGTGTCGTGCAAATGACAGTGCGAATCAATCAAGCGTAAGTCTGCCGCCATACTATTCTCCGCCGTCAGACTCATTATTATTTACCCTGGTTTTCTACTTTTGACGCACGTGGGTCGGCTGTGTGGAGATGGAGACGCGGGAACAATGGCGTCAGCTGTGATGGCACAACACCGCTAGCAAACATCTCGTGAATTTTCTCGGCAGTTTGCGGCATGAATGGACGCAGCATGTTGGATACTTGAAGTAACGTACCACTGGCATGCGCCAAAATCTCTGCAAGGTGTGCTTCAGCATCGGGGTCTTTATCACGTTTTTTAGCCACCTGCCATGGTTGCACGCGCTCGATGTATTGATTCAATGAACGGATAATCTGCCAAATTTCATCAATTGCTAGGTTAAAATTCAAAGACTCCATATCGGCACGGTACGGCCCCATATCGTGCTCAGATTGCGGCGCATCGCCAATAACGCCGGCTTGATAACTCTGCACCATCTTTGCCACCCGCTGCACCAAATTACCGAGATCATTACCTAGCTCGCCGTTATAAGCCGCTTCAAACTTCTCCCACGTAAAGTCACCGTCATCTTGTGTTGGCACGTGGCGCAGGAAATAATAGCGGAAGGCCTCGACACCATAATGCGGGATAATGTCAGCTGGACCAACACCGTTACCGAGACTCTTGCTCATTTTGGTGCCGCCAACGTTGATAAAGCCATGAACTAATAGCACCTTTGGCAGCGGCAAGTCCAGCGCCATCAACATTGCCGGCCAAATTCCGGCGTGAAAACGAAGGATATCCTTACCGATCACCTGTACATCCGCCGGCCAAAACGCCTGCCATTCATCAGCTCGGTCAGGATAGCCAATGACAGTGATGTAATTGCTCAGCGCATCCAACCAGACATACATCACCTGCGTGTCATCGCCCGGTACTGGCACACCCCAACTCAGATTTTTACGCGGACGGGAAACCGACACGTCTTTCAGGCCGTCTTTCATCAATTCCAAAAACTCTTTTTTACGAAATTCAGGCACAATTTTCATCTTGTTTGATTCAATCGCCTGGCGAATCTTGTCCGAAAAAGCGCTGGTCTTGAAATAATAATTTTCTTCGCTCAGCCGTTGGTATGGTGCCTGATGGTCAGGACAAATGCCATTATTTTCAGCCGCTTCTTTGTCAGTGACGAACGCCTCGCAGCCCTGGCAATACCAGCCCTCATAAGTGCCTTTGTAGATGTAGCCGGCCGCAGCAAGTTTCTGCCAAATATACTGCACCGCGCTAACGTGATGCGGATCAGTCGTGCGGATAAAATCCGTCGCCGAAATATTCAACTCGGCAATCATGTTCTGAAAGTTACCATGCATTTGATCGACATAGGCTTGCGGTGTCTGGTTTTGACTGGCAGCCTTAGCAGCGATCTTATTACCATGTTCATCCACGCCCGTTTGGAAACGCACCTCGCGGCCATTTTGCCGCTGATACCGCGCCCACACATCCGCCAGCATATAATCCATGGCGTGTCCGATATGCGGTAAACCGTTGACATAAGGAATAGCAGTAGTGATGTAGGCGTGTTGTTTAGTCATGAGGGGAATTATAGCAGTTTTCAAGGGTAATTGCCACCATTAATCAGTGGCGATTCGTCGATTTCTTATCTACAAATTACTCTGTAACTGAGATCTCATTGCTCTTGCGCAAAGGAGATTCGATTACCATCCGGATCATGAATATCAAAGACTAAAACAACTCCCCAGTCGATTATCTCACCCACTTCAATACCACGTGCAATTAATTTAGACCGATATGCCCGGGCATCCTCAACGCCAAGTATTAGTGATCCTTTGCTTGGCTCAGGACTATCCTCAACGGTCAGCTGCAGCCAAGCAGTATCAGTGAGTTTATATTCGGCCGTATTCTCCATTGGTATAGCATCAGGTTGGCCAAACCACTTCGCATACCAAGCTATCGCAGCCTTGATATCACTCACCTCAAAAACACTGACCGCACTATCAAATAATGATTTCTTCGTATTACCTTCTGCTTGCGTTGTCATATCTACCCCCAAACGCGCTATTATTCTTCATTTCATCGTAATATAATCCAGCGCAACCTGTCAAATATTACCATTCAACGCTTCATTGCAGGTTAGCCGAGGGGAGCGTGAGCCACACGTGCTGTAGAAAACTAATATCTTTATATGGCTTCAAATCACACACAGCTAGTTCAACCTTTGTTAATTCTTCCAGCCATTCATCACTTGACTTAAATTCATTCGGCTGCAGACCATAGAATGTTCTGATTGCCATATACTTTTCTAACCGTAATCCAGATATATCTAAAAGCTCATCTATCGTATAAGTACTACCCTGTGTGAATGAAGTAGCATGAAAACTTTTTCCGCTTAACAAGCTGAGGGCCGTCTCTACATCATTCGAAAAGACGACACTTTGCATAACCTTACCCGCTTGATTATGCTTTATAATTGAGATACGTCCATTATCTTTAAGGAGGCGCTTAAACTGATTGAGATAGTCCACTCTATCAGCTGGTAGAATATACTCTAAAACATTATGACAGATAATAACATCAAATGACTTCTCTTGTAATTCTACTAGCTGCTCAATGCCGCCCAATAATCTCTCGTAAGCAACATTCTTATCGGCATAGAGCATATCTCTGTTGGGCTCAACGGCAATAACCTCATTATTTGTCGACAAGAACTTACTAACCAGTCCAAAACCCGAACCAAAATCCAAAATTTTTAAACCTTTCAGATGTTTCAGCTGTGCAAACGTTATTTCATACTGAATCTTACCCCAAGGTTGCTTGAGCATATCTCTGTAGCTCTCTAGATTGACCACCATAAATATCCTCCGTTCTCTAACTTATTTTATACCATCACTGCTAATACCGCAAATCTGCCATCTGTATCACCGATAGTATGTGAAAAGTAATGCGGATCATCTGCTGTGTCAATTGATGAAATGAAAATATGATCACTAGGAACGCCCGACTGGACGGCTAATGAACGATTAAACCCTTGCATGTCCAGATAAATTCCGTCAGCCGTTTGGTGACAGAAATTGCGCCACTTCGTATTATCCACATGATCAAAATAATCCATACGATAATTTTTCTGCGTGATGCTTGGCGACATCCAAACTAGTAAATCTTTTGCTTGGCTACCGCGCTCGACAAAATACTGGATCGTGCCTGTCATCAATTGCACAACTGTCGAATGCCGGCCTAAATGCGCCAGCATTAGCGCCCGACGCTTTGGATCATAAATGACGGTGGCGATACAGTCCGCCACTGGTAACAACAAACCGACGCCAGCCGCTTCGGTATAGAGCGCGTCAGCAAAAATACCTTCGCTGTTATATCGTGTCGTGTCGGTTTCAGCAACTTCGGCGATACTATCAAAGGTTTGTGATTGGTCATATGAAATCACTTGATAGACAACATCGTCATAGGTAACACCAAGTTGGTCACAAAACCGCCGCCGATTCTCCAGTATATCAGCTCCGTGACGACCACGATCAAGCATGGTACCGTCGTCTTTCGACGAAACCGCAACCAACAAGTCAGACAGAAAGCAGGTGGGCTGATCTGCCGCAATCATCGCGCCCGCCATTCTCGCGCCAGTCGCTGCCAATCCTCAATCGCCAGATCTTCAGCACGAGCATCGGGTGAAATGTCAGCCTTTTTTAGCAACTGTTCGACAGCATCTTTACTAATAGCTAGCCCGCCACTCAAGCTGGAGCGCAGTTTTTTACGCTTAGCCGAAAAACCGGCTTTGACGACACGGAAAAAATCTTTTTGGTCGTTAGGATTGACCAGCGGCTCGGTGCGAGTTCTCAATACCACCACCTGCGAATCAACTTTTGGTGGCGGCGTGAAGAATTGCCGCGGCACTTCAATATCGAGTTCTGCCTCGGCAAATAGCTGCGCACTAACCGCTAAAATACTCATTTCACCAGGCTCCGCCGCGATGCGCTGGGCGACTTCTTTTTGTACCAGTAGCACCACTACATGTGGTTTATTTTCCGCCGTCATCAGTTTCTCAACAATTTTGCTCGTGATATAGTACGGCACGTTGGCAACTACTTTATAACCAGCTGGCAACTGGTTCAAATCAAATTGCAAGATGTCTTCGTTGATAACTTCCAAGTTTTTGCCAGGAAATTGCCCCGGCAACTTACGCGCCAAATCCCTGTCAAATTCTACTGCTACCACCCGTCCGGCTCGCGCTAATAATCGGCTGGTCAAGGTACCAAGTCCCGGCCCAATTTCCAAGACCACATCATCCTTACTCAGCTCCGCCGCCTCGGCAATTTCCGCCAAAATTTCTGGGTCGCGTAGCCAATGCTGGCCTAATTCTTTTTTTGGCCCACGGGTTGACGCCATCTAACGACCGTCCCCGTTCGTCCAATCGGTCGCCAGGTCAAATCCATGTGGATGCCGCGTCGCAAACCCGCCAGTATCGTACACTTTACCAGGACCCATGCTGGTTTCTACCACCGAGCAGCGCGGATAATTGCCATAATTTGCCGCCACCAAAATATAGCCGTCCTTGTCCACCTTGGCGCCATCTGCCCGTACCGTGTAGCCACCGCCGCCGCAAGCATTAATGACAACATTCATCGGCAGGTCATAGTAAGTTTCGCGGTGCGCCACGCCGCGTGAATCAGTAAAGATATGCGCACCCTTCGACTTCGTCAATGGATTTTTGGGCTTGGTGCCGATTACTTCAATTTGCTTTTTGGGCTGTTTGCTGATACGGCTACTTATTTCCTTACGGCTAATCTCAACACCGCGCTCGGCCTGGGCCTGGTAAGTCACGGTACGAATACCCTTTTCGCCCAGCTGCTTGATCTCCTTAAAACCAATCGGTTGATTCGCATCCTTAATCTGCTCCACAGGAAAGTCAATGTCAACCTCCTCGGTCACGGTTCGCAGCGGCGCACGAGTAATGTTCATCAGCACGTTTGTCCCATCCAGCAACATATTATCGCTCGTCATAAATTCAACCTTATCCTCGACATATAGCGTGATTCCCGCCGCTTTGGCAATTCGCTGCGGCGTCTGCTCCGCCGTGGTAATATGTGAGCGCCGCGAACCATCAATGACCGTTACCGGCCGAGCCCGAAAAATCGTCACCGTAAATGTTGTTCCTGTCAGCTCCATATCAATGTCTGGCTTAACAACGTCACGCCGCTCATCAACCGTTACCCGCGCCAGCTGTAACGCCTGGCGTACAGTGCGTGCTCGGGTCATGATCGTCTGCTCGTGGCCACGGTCGCGAATCGTCACCAGCCGCTCCGCTGACGACTGGGCATGATTATCTTGTGCTTGGGTAGGTTGAGATAGTAGCAGGCCAACCGCACCAGCCACGAAAGCCATGAAGCAGCTCAGCAGAACAACCGGCCGCCAGCCTTTCTCTATGTGCCATTTCCACCAGTTCATCATTCTGCTCTAATACCTAATTAACGGACGTATTATACCATATTTATCTAATAATTACTAGTACCACCCTCTGGCCTTGCTGTGCGCCACCGCCTTTTCCCACGAGCCGTATCGTCTCATCACGTAACCATGCATCCAATTCAGCGAATCAACTGGGTTGAGCGGATTTCCTGGCACCTTGCTACATGGTAACGCCTGCGCGAGGCCACAGGCACCGCTCCGGCTGCGAGCATTTGGATTCCAGCCACTTTCTTTCTGCACCAGCCACTCGGCATAACCCCATTGGTCACGCGGGATATTTGACGCAGATAGCCACTGATCTTTATTGTCGCCACCAGTATATGGCATAGCCGCATTCTTCGTACCGATAATTTCAACTTGTTTTTTAGGCTGTTTTATTACTTGGCTAGCAATCTCCCGACGGCTCACCTCCTTACCATTTTGCACCTCAATCTCATAGGTCACCGTCCGCCGGCCCTTTTCGCCCGCCTCTTTCACCTCCTTGTGGCCCGTCTCGCGATTGGCATCCCGCACTGTTTCAACCGGAAAAGCGACATCTTCATCAGTTGTAATCGTCTGCTTACCGTTGCGCCAAACATCCAGCCGCATGCCACTAGTAATTGGCGCCTCGAGCGGCATTGATACGGTATCGTTACTGGCCAGCTGGACATGCTTTTCCTTGAGTAGCGCGCCGACGGTTTTCGCGTGAGTGCGCACTTCAGCCAGAGACCCGTAGAGATTGAGCTGTAGTGGCGTGGCCCGCTTGATGGTCAAGACTGCATTCGTGCCGCTGGCAACCACGTTTTCGGCGGCATGAATATCGACGATATCCTCGCTATAGAGTTTAATCCCCGCCGCTTTGGCAATCGCCGCCGGGGTTTGCTCCGCCGTAGTTAGCCGAATACGCGCCTGGCCATCGACTACCGTTACCGGCCGAGCCCGAAAAATATTAACGTTATATGAACTAGCGACCAGCTCTTCATTAAGTGCCGGCTCTACTACATCTCGCCGCTCGTCAACCTCAATCCGCGCCGCCTTCAGTGCCTCGCGCACCGTTTTTGCCCGAGTGATAATTGTTTTCTCGACTCCCTTATCATAGACACTCATCAGACGCTGGCCGTCGCTCCGTGATGGACGCTCGGTACCCTGCGCCAGTGCAGCATCCGCCAGCTGGATCAATGTCACTCCAAGCACCAGCAAACCGATCAATAGAAAAATCTTCTTTGAATGGTAGCGAATAGATAAACTCTTTTCCATAATCTCGCTCGTGGGCAGTGCCACAAACTGCTATGTATTATATCAAATTTTCTCTAATCTGGCGAATTCTACATTAAGCTTTTTCGTATTACCATCAGCAAATTGCACCGTCACCGCCATCCCGTCAACATCCACCACCTCACCCGCACCAAATTGTGGGCTTCGCACCCGCTCACCAACCTCGAGACCTATGTCATCAGTATAAAACACATCACCAGCTGGCGGCGCGGCAGGTGCATCCAGACCGCCGCTCATCAGCCCCATCTCATCCAGAAATCGCGACGGCAGATTATAGCCAATCTGACCGAACTGCGTCCGTGAACTAGCACAGGTCACAAACAGCACCTCTCGGGCCCGCGTTATCCCTACGTAACAGAGGCGGCGCTCTTCCTCAATGTCGTCCGCTTTGCCACTGTCAAATACCCGTGCGTGCGGCAAGATTCCTTCCTCCAAGCCAGTCATAAACACCACCGGAAACTCCAGACCCTTCGCAGCGTGTAGCGTCATCAAGGTGACCTGCTGATCCGCTTGGCCATCGCTTGATGACATCAGTGCCATGTCTTCAAGGAATGTCGATACATCAGCGTAGGCGCGCGCCTCAGCTACCAAAACACCGAGGTTCTCCAGCCGCTCTTCGGCCTGCACACTGCCATCATTTACCGCCTCGCCGTAGCCAGTCTGCTCAATAATTTGTTCGATAACCTCGGCCGGTGCGTCGTTCAGTAATTGTTGTAATTTTTGCAGCAATTGACCAAATGCCCAGAGCGACTGCTTAGCACGGGCGCTCAACCCTATAGCTTCGTCAACCGCCACCAGCCCCTCAATAATATTCCGACCCGATTGATCGGCCCAGTCGAGAAATTTCGCCACGCTCACTGCGCCGATACCGCGCTTTGGCAGGTTGACAATCCGCGCGAAGCTAACGCGGTCACTGGGTTGATATAATAATCTGAGATACGCCAGCACATCCTTGACGACTGCTCGATCCAGAAACCGCAGACCGCCCACAATTTTGTAGGGGATGTGCCGTTGACGCAGTGCGCGCTCTATGGCGTAGCTCTGGGCATTGGTGCGATACAACACCGCCATGTCGCTATAGGCTCGGCCCATCCTGGCCTGGCGATGAATTTCGTCGGCTACTGCTTGCGCCTCCTCAGCCTCGCTGTATAACTGCCACAGCTGCGGTGACATCCCGCCAACCGCTTCGGTCCACAGGTTCTTGTCGGTGCGCTGGGTGTTATGTTGGATTAAGTTATTTGCTAACGTTAAAATCGCGCCCGTTGAACGGTAATTTTGCTCTAGTTTAATCACTGCCGCGCCCGGAAAGTCACGCTCAAAATGAAGAATATTGGTATAATCTGCACCGCGAAAACTATAAATTGACTGTGCATCATCGCCAACCACACAGAGGTTACGCTCTGGGCCGATCAGCAGCTTGATCAGTGCATACTGCACCGCATTGGTATCCTGATACTCGTCGATAAGAATGTGGCGAAATTGCTGCTGCCATTTGTGACGGATATCAGGCGAGGAGCGCAGTAGCTCCACCGCCTTAAGCAATAAATCATCAAAATCGAGCGCCCCAGCCCGGTGCATAGCGGCCTCGTAGGCGGCAAATAATTCGGCTATTTGCTGTTTGACGGGGCCGACCGCCTGCATCATATACTCATCGGGTGAAAGCATGTCATTTTTTGCCGCAGAAATAGCCGCAGCGATGCGGCGCGGCTTGATGTCGCGATCAGTCAGCCCGCGCGATTTCATCAACTGCTTGATCAGACCCAGCCGATCATCTTCGTCATAAATAATAAAATTACGACCGAGGCCAATTGACATCCCGTCTATCTTCAGCAGCCGCACACAAATACTATGAAATGTCCCCATCCATGGCATAAACCGTCGATCCGAGGCGTCTTCACCTAGCATATCAGCCAGGCGCTGGCGCATCTCTCGAGCAGCTTTGTTGGTGAAGGTCACCGCCAAGATGCGGCTGGGAAAAATCCCTTGCTGGCTGATCAGATAGGCAATGCGATGCGTTAAGGTTTTTGTCTTACCGCTCCCCGCTCCCGCCAAAATAAGCAGTGGCCCGCCATCATGCTGGACGGCTCGCCGCTGTTCAGGGTTGAGCTCAGATAGGATGTCCATTACTTATAGTATAGCAGGAAAAAGTACGCTGCCGCACCGCCGCCAACGCCGATAAGGGCAAAAAGAATGATCAATAGAATCGTCCCGATGCCGGATTTTTTCTTATCAGGCTGAAGTGCTTCCCCGCTGGCTGGCTGGCTGGCTGCCGCATCAAACATTGGCTCTGGATCTGGTGCGATCTCATCACCGGCGGTGTACTGCTGAGGAATATCGCCCGGAGTGTGCGGTCGGCGTGGCGTCTCATCATCAGCTATCTCAGCGTCACTCTCGTCCATCGACTCGATCGCCATCAGCTCACTGTCTAGCTCCGATGTATCAGCGGCGGGCTGGTCGGACGAAGCGCCTACCGATGTAGCATCTGTGTCGAGCTGCTCCCCGACCTCGCCGGCCTCAATTTCATCAATAGTCGCTTCGAGGCTCGTACGATCAGTAGCAATGCCGGTATCGGCCGCCTCATCATAGTGTTCTGCTACTTCGTCTCCAGCCGCCGCATCCGTCACCAGATGATCATCATCAGCCATCAGCTCATCCATGGTTAGCCCTTCACTATCAGCTGCCTTAGCCGGGGCGTCCTCCGCCAGTAAACCTTCCTCGATAAAGGCACTGTCGGTACTGGCCTCAGCCTCACTGGCCATCGATTCATAATCAGGTACGTCCTTGGTATTGAGCGACACATTGTCTGATGTTAAGCCTTCGGCAACGTGTGATGGATCGGGCTGCAGAACGAGGCGTGGTGGTCGGCGCTTAATCTCGCGATCAGCTGCCGATGAGCGAGCAGTGTTATCATCCGCCATCATGTCACTTGACGCGTCCTCAGCATGTTCAGTCATGTTAACGCCCCGCTGGCCGTCATTACCAGTCCGACCGGAGAGATACGAGCCAGTCGGCTGCAGCGTCACGCCGGTGCGCGGCTGATGAATACCGTGTCCACGCATGACAGACGACGGATGCACAACGTCCATAAAGCGACCAGACGGTCGACGCGAAATAGCTGGTGATGGAGCAACAGCCGGCTCGTCATCATGTTTTGTATCTGAAGAATCATCAGTTGGTTTTGCCACTGACGTATCGGCTGCTTTATCCTGCGGTGCGTCTGAGGCAGCCTGGTCATCCGCCTTTTTAGCTGGTGTTTTGATATCTGGAAATACCACGGCTGGTTTAGTCTCTGAGGCGGCGTGCGGAAATCCATTGGCTTCCGTCGACGGTGAAGCCGTCTCCCCGGTAGATGATTTTTGTAGTGAGGTCGGTGGCTCGCCCTGTGGCTCACTGTGTGGCTCGTCATGGCTAGACTCCGGGGTTGTTGACCGGGTCGGCGGTTCTGGTATCGAAGTAGGCGACGGCGAGACAGACGACGAGGTTGTCTTGAACGATGGTATCGGCTCAAGCGTCAGCTTCGAGACAGGCTTTGGCTCTGGCTTTGTAACAGAAATCGGGACAGCAGTCGGCGCTGGTGTTGCTGCAGCAGCTGGCGGCGCACTTGGAGCGTCCGATGAGGCTGATGATTGTGTTGTCTTGGCCGGGGCTGATGGCTTGCTCGTATCGGTACTTGTTGATTCGGATGCGGGTACGGCTGATATGGTTGGAGATGGAGATGGAGATGCAGGCGCAGACACGGGCGTCGACAGCGGTGCCGGCGCCGATGCCGGTGCAGCAGTCGGCGACGGAGGCGTTAGCGGCTTGATGGTCAATGGCGGAATCGGTGTTGATGGCGTGGCGGCAGGTGACGGCGGCGTTGATGTTGGTTCAGACTTCTCGATCGGCTGCGGTGCGGTAGCTACCGGCCTACTTGGTGCCGTTGATAATGACACAGTGGGCTGCGCTACCGACTGAGACTGAGGGCGTGACGGCACTACCGGAGATGTTGCCACTGGCTCGGGCCGAGAGGTGAGAGAACTAGACCGAACAGCCTCGGATGACGGCGTAGCAGCACTACCTTGGGCGGCTGAATCGGACTGGGAGATAGGGGTATTGGCCTGATCTGCTGTTTCGAGCTGTGTTGAGGTCGGAGCAGCGGTTGGCTGAGTTGGTTGAGAAACTGGTGCAGACGATGATGTATTCGTCACATCTTCAGTAACACCGGTTGTGGGTGCCGTCGACGTCGCCACGTCCGTATCAACACCGGCCGCCTGCTGAGCCGCTTCTTTCTCTGCCCGTTTCTGCATCAGTGACGTCACCGCCCGATCAAGTTCGTCAAAATCAATGTCTGACATAAGCCCCCCCTATTCTTTATGCGCCTTCTTTACTATCTCCGTAAATTGATATGCGTCCAGACTCGCTCCACCGATCAATAGTCCATCAAGTCCCGCCACCGCCAGATAATCACCAGCATTGTCAACCGAGACGCTGCCGCCATACACCACGCGTACCGCCTCGGCTGCTTCTTTGCCAAATAAATGCGTGATTTGCTGGCGAATCACCTTGAGCACCTTGGCAAGGTCACTCGGCTGCGCATACTCGCCGCTACCAATCGCCCAGACCGGCTCGTAGGCGATCACCACATGGTCTATCTCCTCGGCTGTTATGTTGGCGAGACCGTTTACAATCTGATCCTGGAGCACCTCGCGCGTTTCGCCTAGCGTCCGCTCGTGTGCCGTTTCACCAATACAGAGGATTGGTTGAAGCCGATTACGCAGTGCCGCCTGCACCTTGAAACGAATATCCTTGTCGCTCTCCATAAATATATGTCGCCGCTCGGAGTGACCAATCATGACATAATCAACCATGCCATGTAAATGCGACGCTGGCACTTCGCCGGTGTACGGACCATGATCGCGCCAGTAGCAATTCTGGGCGGCGAGCTTGACGATCCGACGCTTGATTTGCAAGCTCAAACTCTGCAAGGTCAACATTGTTGGCGCCACCACCACCTCGACGTCACGACGCACCGGCAGCTGCTCCATGAGCTTATGTAAATACAAACTGGCCTCATGCATAGTGAGGTTCATCTTCCAGTTGCCGATAATGAGTGTTTTTCGCGTCATAATGCTTATGTTTAGTGTATCATTTTAGTCCGTGTGCGTCTAGTAAACTTTCCACACCTGGTAATTTTTTGCCGCTCATCAGCTCGAGGCTAGCCCCGCCACCAGTCGAAATATGCGAAAATTGCTTGCCGTCATGCCCATCCCACCTAAGGACAAACTCTGCCGTATCGCCGCCGCCAATGATTGAGGTGACGCCGTGGTTTTGTACGATGGCTTCAGCGATCCGAGCCGACCCTCGAGCAAACAACGGGTTAGTCGAGTACCCCAGCGGCCCATTCCAAATGACTGTTTTGGCCGAGGCAATCACTGAGGCAAATTGTGCCATCGTCTGAGCACCAATATCTAGCGCCATCTCATGCTCACCGATCCCATCAACCGACACTTCATGACGATCACCCGATGCTTCTGGTGACAACGCCACCGCTACGTCGCTAGGTAGCTGCAAGAACTGATCGACCTGTTCATCACCAACCTTCCCGGCAGCACGGTGGTAGATGGCCGCAAGCACTTGCTCTTGATCCGGCTCAACTGTGCTGTGACCCATCCTGTGGCCGCGGTAGGCGAGGAAGGTATTGGCCATCGCCCCGCCGATAAGGATCGTATCGGCTTTATCAATCAGCCGCTCGATCAGCGCAATCTTATCCGCAATTTTCACGCCACCGATAATTGCCACCAGTGGCCGCGCCGGACGCGACATCGCTGCGGTTAGCGCGGTATATTCGTGCACCAATAGATCACCGGCCAGCCCCGGCACGTATAGTGTAATCGCATGTGTACTGGCGTGAGCTCGATGCACCACCGCAAAGCCATCCTGTACAAAATAATCTGGCCGCACCGCCCTGGCAATTGCCCTAGCAAACACCATATCATCACGCGACTCCTCGTCATAAAACCGCAGATTTTCTAGCATCAGTACGTCACCGGCCGCCATATGCCGCACTGCTTGGCGTAGCTGATCACCGACGCAACTATCAACAAACTGCACCGACCGCCCGAGCAGCTCAGCCAGTCGGCGTGCCACTGGACGCAGACTATACGTCGGATCGGCCCCCTTTGGCCGCCCGAGGTGACTCATCAAAACAATCTTGCAACGTTGCTCTAGTAAATAGCGCAGGGTCGGCAAACTAGCGCGAATTCGTAAGTCACTGGCAATCCCGCCAGTCGCGCTCAAGGGCACATTATAATCAACCCGCACCAGGACGGTTAGTCCGCGGAGATTAACGTCATGAATTGTTTGCTTGAAAAATCTGCCCACCCTTGTCTCGTCCTATTCCATTGTCCGGATCTGGATATTGTCAGTCTTGCCCGGCCGGCCCGGTTGATGACCACTAACCAATACCAACGTCACTGGATCCTCGCCAAAGTAACCTTCGGCCTTCAATTCCTCTGCTAACTTATTCGCCGAACCCAGACCACTTGGGCGAACGTATGAGCGCGTAGCGTAACTTAACGCTAATTTCTGGGCCGTTTTTTGGCTATCGGTGACGCTAATGATCGGCATATTCGGCCGAAAGGCACCGACATTCACCGCGGTTGCACCGGTGCTGGTCTCAGCAATGATTGCTCGCGCTTTAAGTTCAGTAGCTAACCGCGCCGCCGTGTAGCTTAGCAATGCGTCATGCTTGCGACGCTTTTCACCCGACTCAACCGCCATGACATCACTGTGCTCCTGAGTGTACATAATCGTCCGGCGCATCGCTTGCACTGTCTCGATCGGATATTTACCGTTGGCCGTTTCATCCGACAACATCACCGTGTCGGCACCCTGGATGACTGCATTGGCAACGTCGCTCACTTCGGCGCGAGATGGCTCAGGATTGTCAACCATGCTGCCCATCATCTGCGTAGCGACGATGCTGAGCTTAGAATATTTACGACAAAGAGCGATAATACGCCGTTGGATAACTGGCACGATCTCCGCCCCGGCTTCAACCGCCAAGTCGCCACGCGCCACCATAATGCCGTCACTAGCCTTGACGATCTCCTCCAGATGCTCATCAGAGATCGCTGACTTGGTCTCGATTTTGGCAATGATATACGCATCCGAGCCCAGCGCTGTCAGCCGCGAGCGCAGATCAATAATGTCGTCCTCTGTCTGTACAAAACTCAGCGCCACATAATCAAAATCTTGACCAGCCGCCCACTCGATATCGGCGATATCTTTTGGCGTCAAGATATCACCACCAAAATCGGTATCTGGCAGATTCAACCCTTTACGACTCATCAAAAATCCGTCATTCTGCACCTCAACCTTGATGGCCGTTGGACCAGCAATTTCACGAACGATCGACTTGATCTTACCATCAAACATATACAGCGGCTCGCCAACTTTCATTTTTTCAGCGAGGTTATACTGGACAGGCAGATTAAAGCTTCCGTCATGTTCTGTGATTGACGAATCAAGCGTCAACATATCACCAGCCCGCACCGTCAGCATGTTGTCTTTGAGAACACCGAGGCGGATTTTTGGACCTTGAAGGTCTTGGAGAATGGCAACTGGTTTACCCTGCTCATGACTGGCCGTGCGAATCCAGTCGATTTGCTCACGCCGCTCATCATAACTACCGTGGCTGAAATTCAGACGAAAGCCATTGACACCGGCCTGCATAAGTTGACTAATTTTATCCTGACTCATCGTTGCCGGACCGACAGTCGCTAGGATTTTGGTACGTTTAAAAATTGTGTTACTCATCCTTTTGATTATAACACCGGTTAGGTGCTGAGAAAAGATATAATCACTATTCAGAATTCGCTGCCCGATATCGAGCGATTGCTTGGCGGGCGGCTTGCTGTTGAGCTACCTGCTTGGACGGACCCACGCCGCGTCCCATCAGCGTTTCACCGACGAACACCCCAAGCGTGAACACCTTATCATGATCTGGCCCTTCCTCACCCAAAACTTTGTACACCGGCGTCTGACTATCGACACGCTGAGAAATTTCCTGCAAATACGACTTCGGATCGCGCCAGCTGCCTGATTCCAAAATTCCGTCCAACTTAACGATGATATGTTTATGAATAAAATCGCGCGCATCGTCAAAGCCGCGCTCCAGATAAATTGCGCCAATCACCGCCTCAAAGGCATTAGCCAAAATCTGCACATGTGCCCGATCTGAACCATTCTTCTCACCCTTGGACATGCGAATCAGCGGCCCGTAGCCCAAGGTATCGCCCGCATCGCCGATACTTTCCGTCCGCACCAACGCCGCCCGCCACGCCGTCAAAACTCCTTCCGGCTCAGAAAAATGCGTAAACAAATATTCCGTTACCGCTAGCTCCAACACCGCATCACCGAGGAATTCCAGCCGCTCGTTATGCTCGTGAACTGATTTTCTGTGTTCATTAACGTAGCTACGATGCGTCAAAGCCGTAATCAACAGATCCAAATTATTAAACTCAAACCCCAACTTCTCACGCGCAAACTCCTGATACGGCGCCGTATTCATCCCGCTCATCTATAGATTCTCCTGCCTGATTCGTTTCATAGCGAGCAGAATCAGCTTGCCAATATCCTCATACTCGATCTCATCCAGCGCCTCATGAAAGGTAAACCACGCCAGGCCATTCATCCAGTCTTCTTTTTGTAGTTTTTCGTCCGGATCAAGCGCCTTCATCAGGTACACTTGCTGCGAAATCAGCACTAACTTATCAAGCCGGCGATAGCGAAAATTAATCTTACCCAGCCAGCCACATACCTCGATATTCTTGAGGCCAGCCTCCTCACCAACCTCACGCTTGGCGGCGGCCTGTGCCGTCTCACCCGGCTCAACGTGGCCCTTGGGAATTGTCCAGCGATCCCGCGCGTCTTGGTAGAGTAGAAACTCAACATCACCTTTTTTATTGCGTCGAAACACCACACCACCGGCGGTTGGCTCGCGAACTATTTCTTGGATCGACGGTTTTTTGCGACCGCCAAAATATTTCTTAATATGATCAAAGCTGCTTGTCTTCATCGGCATCCTCTTGAAGGGAGCGATACGCCGTGCCGAGCACACCGTTCACAAATTTCCCTGAGTTATCCGAACCAAACGTTTTTGCCAGTTCCACTGCCTCGTTGATAGCCACTTTTGGTGGCACTGCTGCCCGAGAAAACAATAATTCATACAGCCCGAGCTGCAATACCGTCCGGTCAATTCGCGATATCTGCTCAATCGGCCATTCTGGCGCCAGCGGACGAAGTTTATCATCAAGCTCTGCTTTATGCGTGGTGACGCCATTGATCAGACCCCGCACAAACTCAACATCATCGACTGACGATTTGTATTTCTCAAGATTGCGCGTCAAGATATCGGCGACATTAATCCCGCTGTCGCCTACTTCCTGGCGAAACTCAATCTCGTATAAGGTCTGCAACGCGACGATTCGTCCCAAATGACGGTTTGAAGCCATGACAAAAACGTTCCTGTTCGTGTTAGTTTATTTTGTACTCTTATTACCAGTCTCACGTTTGGTCGTCTTGACTTTCACCGGTGACGTCCCGTTGACGCGGCGTGCTAATTTCAGTACCAAGTGGCTGCGACGCAGACCGGTCTTGCGCGGGCTGCTCTGCTTTTTTGGTTGTGCCATAGAAAAATCTCCTTTATTTCAGTTTATCGTAACACTTGGGCTTCATTATACCGGTTTTTGATAGATTTCTCAAGGGGATGCAAGGTGGTGATAGTGAGTTATTGACTTTATTAAGTGTTTATGATATTATTAAAGACATCCTACCCAACCACTAAGCAAGGATATTTTACGATGAGCAATTTATTACACAACTGGATCGCTGAGACAACTCCAAAAACACCAGAGCAGGGGCGCGGCACATTAGCTAAAGTGGGCGCTGCGGCCGTAGGCGTGACAATGGTTACATTTGGGTGTAACCTTACCACTCAGCACTTAGGTAATGCCGAGAAGGAATCAATGGATCATGTTGCCGATACCGCAACCCTTATCGTGGAAGGCGGCGCCCAAATACGCGATACCGGCGGAGTTACCGATGATAACCTTTTAGCAACTTTTACGTCAACGGGGAAACTAGAAGTCGCTGTGACTGATGGCGTCTGGCGTAATGACAACCCGAATAGTGGACCGTGGATTTGCATAACCGAAAGCACTGCTGGCCAAGCCATGCCCGGAATAGGGCTAGATTCCAACAACAAAGACAACCTCGTATGTATTAACAGCCAAGAAGCTTCCCTACTTAGTACTTAGCAGTATTAATACATCTAGACAACAATATTCACCAACTTCCCCGGCACATAAATCACCTTTTTCGGTGTCCGGGCGTCGAGATAGGCGCGAACCTTCTCGTCATCCAGCGCTCGTTGCTCAATCGTCTCTTTATCAGCGTCAGCCGGCAGCTCCAGCCGTGATCGAAGCTTACCATTGACTTGAACGATGATGGTCATCACATCGCTCACCAGATATTTCTCATCCCACTTTGGCCAGTGATTGACATGAATAGTGTCACTATGGCCCAACTCCTGCCACAATTCCTCAGTGATATGCGGCGCAAATGGTGCGAGAATTTGCAGCAGACTCTCCAGGGTAAACCGCCATATTTCTGACGCTTGAACGCCATGCTTTTCTTTGATTTTATACAGGCCGTTCACCATCTCCATCATCGCCGCCACTGCCGTGTTGAACTTTTCATCCTCAATATCGCGGGTGACTTTCTTGATAGTGAGGTGAGTGAGGCGCAACAGTTCCGCGACTACATCACCATCCTCCGCCAGAGTACACTCTTCGCTCAAATCTCCGCTGGAGATTTCTCGCGAGCGTTCGGCTGAAGCGTCCGCTATTCGCGAACACTTCACAGCCTCTGTCAGAGGAGGTAATGTAGCCGCCTCAACAAACTCCTGCACCACATTCCACACTCGATTCAAGAATCGATACGTCCCTGGTACCCCGCGCGGATCCCACGGTGCATCCATATCGTACGGCGCGATGAACATCTCGTAAACACGCAGCGCATC
>CAUVOB010000008.1:0-32138 GCA_963553465.1 uncultured Candidatus Saccharibacteria bacterium
AAAAATCTCGAGAAAGGAGCAAAGCGATGAAAGAAATAACCAGAATCCATTTGGCAAAAACGCCGTTTAGTATGGAAGTTGATGCTAAAAAATCATTGGAAAAATACCTGAATTTAATCCAGAAAAACATGCACGCCGAGCCAGAGGCCATGCGGGAAATTGAGGCGCGAATGGTGGAGCTTTTGGCGGAGCGCGGCGTGTCGAAGGACGGCGTGATCAGTCACGATGACATTTTGGCAGTGCAAAAACAAATGGGCGAACCGCGCGATTTTTCGGATGATGACGAGGCGGTGGAGACCGATGACGAGCCCGAGCGTTCAGAGCGTTCGGAGCGACGGCTGATGCGCGATACGGAGCATGCGCTGATTGGTGGCGTGTGTGCGGGTATTGCTGCTTATTGGGGAACCAATCCCTTGTGGGTACGATTATTGTTCATTTTCTCGCCATTTATTACCTTTGGTGCAGCGGTACTGATTTATATTGTGATGTGGCTGTCAGTTCCAGAGGCGCGGACTGCCTCTGATAAGCTCCAGATGCGCGGCAAGGCGGTAACGTTTGATTCGCTGAAGCGTCAGGCCAGTCGGAATGAGCCATCCGTAGGGCGGAATAGTAACACGGGTCATACGGCAGCAAAAGTATTTCGATTTATTCTTGGTGTTGGTATTCTCATGGTAACGCTGGGATTATTTATTGCACTCATCGTGGGGGCGGTCAGTGGCATCGCGGTGATTGGTTTGCTTGATGGATTCTATGCACAGCCGTGGGCGTGGGGTCTGTGGGTGTCCTTACTTGTCGGTGGTGTGGCGGCGGTATGGCTGGGCGCGATATTGAGCCACAGCGCTTTCACGTGGACGTTAAAGCGGCTATCGGTGATTATGACGGTGGTGGCGCTAGTTGTGGGAGCACTATCGGTTTCGGGAATGACGCTGTTTGGTGTAGGTATGGCGAATGAGCTAGCACGTGACGAGGAGCGCTTGACAAAAATCGTGCCGGTTGAATTGCCAAGTGATATGAAGGGCGTGAAATATGTCCACGTCGAGGGTGAGAATGCCCCGTTACATTTTGGGGATACGACCCGAGGTGATGTCAAGGTTGAACTGCGCTATATAGACCTCAAGGGCAAGCGTCAGCAGCCAAAAGTGTCGGCGGTGCGTGACGGTGATAAGCTCGTGCTCAGAGTTGAAAATCAGCGTAGTCGCTGTCGCACGACGTGGTTTGGCCTCTCGCCAGAGCTTGACGTCGACTGTTTCGGGTTTGTGCGATTGCACGTGTCTGGGCCGCTGTCGCCATCGCCCGCACTACAATCAAGCAACGCATAGTGAGCGTGAAGGTTGGCGAATGCTTACTGAGCTGCTACACTGAAGGGATGAGAAGGAGCTATTAAGCAGTGGCGTGGTGGCAGGCGATCATCCTCGGCATCATTGAAGGCGTGACAGAGTTTCTGCCGGTTTCTTCGACGGGGCATTTGACGATCGTCGAGAAATTGATGGGGATGAGGATTGACGATCCGAGTCTGACGGCGTTCACGGCAGTAATTCAGATCGGCGCGATCTTAGCAGCGATCATCTATTTTTGGGGCGATATTTGGCGGGTGCTAAGTGCCTGGTGGCGTGGGCTGTGGTGGAAGCGGGCGCGGCGACAGTTTGATTATGTGTATGGCTGGGCGATTATTATCGGTTCGGTGCCGATCGCAGTGATTGGGCTGCTTTTTAAGGATCAGGTCGAGACGGTGCTGCGTAGTTTGTGGTTTGTGGCGGTGGCGTTGATCGGCTGGAGCCTGGTGATGTGGTGGGCCGATAGGCGTTCAGAGAAAGCCAGTCACCGCAGCGAGCAGCAAACGACGTGGCGAGATACGCTGGCGATTGGCGTGGGGCAATGTCTGGCCTTGATACCGGGTATCAGCCGGTCGGGGGCAACGATCTCGGTGGGGCTGTTGCGGGGATTTGACCGAGTGACGGTGACGAAGTTGAGCTTTTTTCTCGGTATCCCGGCGCTGGTGGCGGCTGGATTACTGGAGATGCTGACCGCCTCAAAGCACATTGCTGGCGGCGTTGGTTGGACAGCAACGGGACTTGCAACCATCGTGTCGTTTGTGGTCGGCTACATTGCGATATCGTGGTTACTCAAATTCGTGGCACGGAATGACTTCTCGTTATTTATTTGGTATCGAGTCGGGCTGGGCGGTCTGATCATTGTTTTGCTGATGAGCGGTGCGATCAGTGCGGTTTAGTTGTCGTTAAAAGCACATGGTCACTTTTTTATGCTGCTACCTCGTGTTCTTTGGATTGGGCGACTACGGACGCGACTAGGAAATTATAAGTTTTGATCGTGTTCTTCATTCTATGATACGATTATAATATAGAGGTCAGTGGTCATGACATCTTGTCCTTATTATGACGAGAAACTGCAGGAGTTAGGAGGGAGAATGATAGAAGTCAAACATATTACCAAGACGTACGGCGGCAAGAAAGATGCTTTCGTGGCGCTGGATGATGTTAATATCGAGATTGCTGATGGGGCGAGTGTGGCGATTTTAGGCAAATCTGGTTCCGGAAAATCAACGCTGATGCATGCTATCTCAGGCTTGGATAAGCCTGAGCGGGGTGAAGTGTTGGTTGATGGCGAGGATATTTTGCGCCTCAAGACGCGGGCAACGGATAGGTTCCGCGCTGAGAAGATAGGCTTTATTTTTCAGAGTTTTTTCGTCGAAGGTGGTGAAACGTGTTATGACAATGTCAGTTTGTCGCTGGAGACTGCTGGCGTCCCTCATGCTCAGCGCAAGCGGCGCATCGAGTCGGCATTAAAAGCGGTTGATTTGACTGATAAGACCAAGGTGCGTGCTAAACATCTCTCTGGTGGGCAAAAGCAGCGCCTGGCGATCGCCCGGGCTATTGCCGGTGAACCAGCGATTTTGTTCGCCGATGAGCCGACCGGCAATCTTGACTCGGTAACATCGGCGGTGATTGAAGATCTGTTATTTGAGTATCAAAAACAGCATGGCGCAACCTTGATTATCGTGACGCATGATGAAGATTTAGCGAAACGATGTGAGCGAATTATTCGCATCAAAGATGGTCGAATTGAATCTGATTCGGCGATTGAAGACGCGATTCGGATCGCTCAAGGTAAAACGGTGGCCTCGGGGGCTCATCGTCATGCCGCTACGGTGACAATTGCCGCCGCAGCCCCTCTGCCTGAGCCAAAGAAGCCTCGTCGTCAGGCGAAACAGTCAAGAGCCACGAAACCTATCAAAAAGGAGGCGAAAAAATGAAAACGCTAGATATCGTACGCCGTGCTGGGCGAAATCTGCGGCGAGCGAAAATACGCACCTTGCTCACTAGTGTCGCCATCGCGGTGGGTGGCTTTGCGATTACCGCGAGTTTGATGGCCGGCGAAGGGGCGCGGCAGTATGTTGATCGGATTATTAGCAGTAATTTTAATCCTCAAGGATTGATGGTTAGTAAGGCCAGCGAGACATTCACTGGTCGCAGCAGTAAGTCACTCAAAGAATATAAGCCGGATACTGGCGCGCATCGTGGCGGGGAAGTTGAGCTATTAACTCTTGACGATATAGCGAAATTGAAGGCGCGCAGTGACTTGAAAGATGTGACGCCGCTATATCAATTGAACCCAAAATACCTGACGTTTAGTACCAAGTCTGATAAAAAGTATACGGGCGAGGTAGCGATGCGCGATAGCGGTATTCGTGTTGAGACAGCAGCGGGCAAGGCAATGTCTAAGGGTACTCAGTTGGGGGATAATGAAGTGATGATACCAGAGTCCTACCTTGAGGAATTGGGAATCTCTGCGGACAAGATCATTGGTAGCAAGTTGACGCTCACCGTTGAGCAGGCGCCGCAGAAAGTCAGTGAAGAGGATATTGCCAAGGCGTATCGGCAGCGCGGCGAGGCTGGCGTGCGTGAACTAACAAGTAGTAAGTTGAAGCACAAAGAGCTGACCATTGTGGCGGTATCAAAGAAATCGCCGGAGCAAGCGACGAATACACCAAATACCTATGTCAGCCCAGAGACTGCCAAGGAGCTGACTGAATTTGCGACGCTCGGTACGCCGCAGTACCAAAAGTACATTACCGCTTCAGCAACGGTGGCTGACGGTAAAAAGCCCGAAGACGTCAAGAAAGCTCTTAAAGATGAGTTGAACCTATCAGCGGTAACTTCAAAAGATATCCAAGAGCTGCTCTTTACGTTTGTAAACTTGCTGCAGTGGATTGTGTTTGGATTTGGTGTATTAGCGTTGGTGGTGAGCATCTTTGGTATTGTCAATACACAGTACATTTCGGTGCTGGAGCGGACGCAACAAATTGGGCTGATGAAGGCACTTGGTGCTAGTCGGCGTGATGTTGCCAGGCTGTTTCGCTATGAGGCGGCGTGGGTCGGCTTTTTGGGCGGTGCACTCGGGGTGCTTGGCGCGTGGGGAATTGGTGAGCTGTGTAACCCAATGATCTCCGGGGCGCTTAATTTAGGAGAACATTCACTCCTGATATTCGTACCAATTAGCGGTCTCGTCATCGTTGTTGGGCTGATGTTAGTAGCAATCATTGCGGGATTCTTGCCAAGTCGCAAGGCCGCGAAGCTTGACCCAATTGAGGCGCTGCGTACGGAATGACTGGCTCATACTACGTAATCGTGGCTGACCTGTCGTAATTGCCCGCGATTTTTGATAAAATTATGGCTTTTAGAAGATGCTCATGCTATAATCACGGTAGATAGGCGTATAGCAAGATCAAATAGGGGATATAATACAATATGAACGAGCGCTCAGATAAAACATATGCGAGTCGTAAACTGGTAATATGTTTATTTATCGTCACGATACTAATTATTCTACTGCTGTGGTGGTGGCCGTGGGGCGGCGGTAATCGCTTTTACAAGGGGGTTCGTCCAGATCAGATTAGCCTGCGCCAAAGCAATGGCAAGGTGCAGTGGCAGTTTATGGACGGCGACTGGCAGGATATTGTCTCTCTTTCTGAGTTGCGAGGTGATAAGGGCGAGAAAGGCGACAAGGGTGACAAAGGTGACACTGGTGAGGCCGGAGCCGCTGGTAAAGACGGTAAAAACGGCGTAAGTACAGGACAGCGTGGAGCTAACGGTCGGGATGGAGCGAATGGTAAAAACGGTGCGACCGGGCCAAAAGGTGACACCGGTGCTCAGGGTCCAGCTGGTCCACGGGGCCAAAAGGGTGACAAGGGCGAGAAGGGCGATGCCAATGGTGTCGTCGGTCCGGCTGGCCCACAGGGTCCCAAAGGTGATAAAGGTGATACTGGCCAACAGGGTCAAAAAGGTGATAAGGGCGACAAAGGTGATACTGGTGCCAAGGGAGATAAAGGCGACGCCGGCGCTAAGGGTGAGAAAGGTGACAAGGGCGAGAAGGGCGATGCTGGCCAACAGGGTGCTAAAGGCGATACCGGAGCGACAGGTGCTCAAGGTCAAAAAGGTGATGCTGGTAACGATGGGCGAGAGATTGAGTTACAGAAAACTGCGTTGTATATCCAGTGGCGCTACAGGGGTGATGCTACTTGGAATAACCTCATTGCATTATCTGACTTGAAGGGTCCGAAGGGCGATAAAGGTGATACCGGTCCACAAGGTCCTGCTGGCCCGCAAGGTGCAGCAGGGTCTCAAGGTGCAACCGGTGCACAAGGTTCTCAGGGGCCTGCTGGTCCACAAGGCCCGAAGGGCGACACTGGCCCTGCCGGCCCACAGGGCCCAGCTGGTCCCCAAGGCCAAAAAGGTGAGAAAGGTGAAAAAGGTAATGATGGTCCACAAGGTCCTGCAGGTCCTCAGGGAGCCAAAGGTGATACCGGTCCGGTAGGTCCAGTCGGTCCCGCTGGCCCGCAAGGACTCAAAGGCGCTAAAGGCGACACCGGAGCGACAGGCGCTCAAGGTCAAAAAGGCGACAAAGGTGACACTGGCCCAGTAGGTCCTCAGGGCCTGCCCGGCCCCCAGGGTATACCAGGTGTTAAGGGGGATAAAGGTCCTATCGGCCCACAGGGCGCTAAAGGTGAGACTGGCCCAGCGGGGCCACAGGGTCCACAGGGCGCTAAGGGTGAGAAAGGCGAGCCAGGAGCCAAGGGCGACACTGGCCCTGCCGGCCCGCAAGGAGCTAAGGGAGATGCCGGTGCACCTGGGGCTAAAGGCCCGAAGGGCGACGCTGGTCCCCAAGGACAAAAAGGTGATAAAGGTGAAAAGGGCGAAGCTGGTGCAAATGCAACAGTCAATGTGACAAATAGTACTCAGCCATGTTCGACTGGCCTTACTGTCACGGGCAGTGGTACGCCGAATATTGGACTGACATTTACCGGATCAAACATTCCGGCCGGTGGATCAATTGGTCAGGTGCTGATGAAAAAGTCGGCGGCAGATTGTGATGTTGCGTGGAGGAGCTTGCCGCAAGAAACGATGTTTGCCGGTTCCATCGGTGTCGGTAATGGCAACATCGCGGCGGTAAATGTTAACGCTGACACTTATACGGCTATTCCGATGACAACGATCACCACGAATACCGGCGGTGGCACCTGGGATCCAGTGAATCACACGTATACCATTCCAAGCGACGGTGTATATTTCATCCGTTCCAGTATTCGTACCGTTGACAACTCGCCGATGCGTAACATTTACCAAATCGTTAATGACGTGAATGGTGATCGTCCAGAGGGCGCGTGGTCATCTAACCAAGCCGGCATTCGCCGTTCGACGCTGCCGTATTCACGGATGATGCGGGCCACAGCTGGTACCAAGCTGAAATTGATCGTTGTGTCAGACCTCCAGAGTGTGCAGCTCAGCGACGCAAGCCTGACAATTACCAAGCTTTCAAACTAGTCAAGTTAGCGAGATAAATTATCGTATATCTGCTACAATGATACCATGTTAGATATTCGCTTTATTCGAGATAACGCCGAAGCAGTGCAGACTGCGGCGAAACACAAGGGGTGTGACGTGTCTATTGCGACATTGTTGCAATTAGACGACGAGCGTCGTGAGGCACAGCGGCAGGTTGATGAGTTGCGCCAGCAGCGTAATGAGATTGCTGCCAAAATGAAGGGCGGCAAGCCTGAGCCAAGTTTGATTGAGCAGGGCAAGGCCATCAAGGCCAAGCTGAGCGGGCTTGAGGCTCAGCTGAGCGAGGTCGAGGAACGATACACGGCACTACTAAAGCAAGTCCCCAACATGCCGCACGCCGACGTACCAGTTGGTCTGAGTGAGGATGAGAACGTTGAGATAAAGGTCGTCGGTGATATTCCGACCTTTGATTTTGCACCGAAAAATCACTATGAAATTGCCGAAGCAAAAGGCTGGCTCGATAAAGAGCGCGCTGCCAAGGTTGCTGGTGCTCGCTTTGCCTATATCATGGGGGATCTGGTGTTGTTGCAGCAGGCGATTATCCAGTTTGTGATCACATCGCTCACCAACCCAGCGGTGATCAAAGAGATCGCCGAAAAGGCTGGCCTTAATGTCAATACCAGGCCATTTATACCAGCACTGCCACCGTTAATGATTCGAACTGAGCCGTATGATCAGATGGATCGCCTTCAGCCGAGTGACGACCGCTACAAGATTGAGGGCGAGGAACTGTGGCTACAGGGAAGTGCTGAGCATGTGCTCGGTAGTATGCACGCAGGTGAGATTTTTGACGCCAAGCAATTACCGCTTCGGTACTTAGGCTTTGCGACCAGCTTCCGAAAAGAAGCGGGGACGTACGGCAAGGACATGGAGGGGCTGATTCGGATGCATCAGTTCGATAAGCTCGAGATGGAGAGCTTCACCGAGGCAAAGGATAGCTATAATGAACACCTGCTCTTTATCGCGATTCAAGAATGGCTTTTGACTCAACTCAAGCTACCGTATCATGTCCTGATGAAATGCACCGCTGATATCGGCAAGCCAAATGCGCGCGGTGTTGACATGGAAGTGTGGCTACCGGGTCAGGGCAAGTATCGCGAAACGCACACCGCTGATTATATGACGGATTATCAGGCACGCCGCTTGATGACGCGTGTACGTACGAACAATGGAGTTGAATTGATCCACACGAATGACGCGACGGCCTTTGCGTTGGGCCGCTGTATGGTGGCGATTATCGAGAATTACCAGACCGCAGAGGGTGATGTCGTGGTGCCGGAAGTTCTGCGTCCATATATGAATGGCCGCGAGATGATATAATGGAATCTAGGAGGGTATATGGCACTGACGAACGATGATAAGCAATGGATCAAGGGCGCGATCGCTGATGGCGTGGTCGAAAGCAGACTACAGGCACTGACAAACGACATTAAAGAGATCTGTGATGTTATGTTTTACCGCGCTAGCATATAATAATAGGAGGAAGAAATGATTAAAGATATTACCATTACCGGCGTCAAATACGAATTGACGGATACCACAAAGAAATACGTCGAGCGCAAAATTGGTGCGCTGGGTAAGTACTTGCCGCGACATGCCCGCAAGAGTGCCACCGCTGATGTCAAGATCAAGCAGATTGATAATCCTGGCGGCAACAAGTACGAGGTTGAAGTAATTATCAATGTGCCAGACAAGAAAATCACCGCTAAAGATTCGACCATGAACGTACTAGCCGCGGTAGATATCGTTGAGGCGAAGCTGAACGGGCAGCTACGCAAATACAAGGATGATGTGTTGACACACGTTGGCAGCAGCCGCGGCGTACTGGCACGGTTCAAGCGCGGTTTCCAACGCGAGCAGTAGAAGGGATTTTAATTAACACCCTTTAATTTTCCAGCCCTGCACGGTATAATTGTATACAGTTTTTGAAAATGCCTGAAAGTGAGGGAGTTTTGAGTTTATGGCAATGACACAACAAAAGGCGCTGAGTAAGATTTTTGGCGATCCGCAGAAGAAGATTTTGAAGCGGCTGCAGAAGCAAGTTGACGTAATTAACGGTCTGTCTGAAAAGTATGAAAAAATGTCGGACAAAGATTTGCAGGCGCAGACAGAGGCGCTGAAAAAGCGTTTGGAAAAGAAAAATGTAACACTGGATACGATTTTACCGGATGCCTTTGCGGTGGTGCGCGAAGCCGCCAAGCGTGTCATCGGTGAGCGTCCGTACGATGTCCAGCTAATCGGCGGTATGGTGCTTCATGAGGGTAATGTGGCTGAGATGAAGACCGGTGAAGGTAAAACCTTGGTGGCAACGCTGCCGACCTACCTCAACGCATTGGAAGGCAAGGGTGTTCACGTGGTGACTGTCAACGATTATCTGGCGCAGCGCGACGCTGGCTGGATGGGCCAGGTGTATGACTTTTTGGGTTTGACGACTGGTGTGATTATCAACGAAGCGTCATTTGTGTATGACAAAGAGTATGATAATGAGCATCATGACGATCCGCGCATGCGCAAGCTCCGTCCGGTCACTCGCAAAGAAGCCTACGCGGCCGATATCACCTACGGTACGAACAATGAATTTGGCTTTGACTATTTGCGCGACAATATGGTTAATGACGTTGATTTGCTCAGGCAGCGCGAGCTGAATTTCGCCATCGTTGACGAGGTGGACTCCATTCTGATCGACGAAGCGCGTACGCCGCTGATCATCTCGGCGCCAGCAGCCGAGAATCCAGATAATTACTACACGTTCGCTAAAGTCGCCAGTAAATTAGTGCCAGAGGACTACGTCCTAGACGAAAAGCGCCGCAGTGTGGCCTTGACCGACGAGGGTGTGGAGAAAGTCCAAAAACTGCTGGGTATAAAAAATTTGTACACGCCAGACCACGTGCGCAGCGTTTACCATATGGACCAGGCGCTGCGAGCACAAACATTGTTCAAGCGCGACAAAGATTATGTGGTGACCAATGATGGCGAAGTGATTATCGTCGATGAGCACACCGGTCGTTTGATGCAAGGACGCCGTTACAACGAGGGCTTGCACCAGGCAATTGAGGCCAAAGAAGGCGTACCGGTACTAGAAGAAAGCATGACGTTGGCAACCATTTCGTTCCAGAATTATTTCCGTTTGTACAATAAACTTTCCGGTATGACTGGTACGGCGTTTACTGAGGCGGAAGAGTTCCAACAAATTTATTCACTGGACGTTATCCAGATTCCACCGAACAAGCCAGTGATTCGCGACGACAAAGAAGACCTGATTTTCAAGACCGAAAAGGGTAAGTTGAAGGCGGTGGCTGAAGCCATTAAAGAGTATCACAAGCAAGGCCGGCCGGTGCTGGTTGGCTCTGGCTCGATTGCCAAGAACGAGCAGATTGCCAAATATCTGGAAAAAGAAGGCATCAAGTTTGAGATTTTGAACGCCAAGAATAATGAGCGCGAGGCAGCTATCATCGAGAAGGCCGGTGAAAAGGGTGCCATCACGCTGGCGACGAACATTGCTGGACGTGGTACCGACATTAAATTGGGCAAGGGCGTCAAGGAATTGGGTGGCCTGGTGGTGATCGGCTCAGAGCGGCACGAGTCGCGCCGGATTGACAATCAGCTGCGCGGCCGCGGCGGTCGTCAGGGCGACCCGGGCGAGACGCAGTTCTATGTGTCAACCGAAGATGATTTGATGCGAATTTTCCAGGGCGAGCGCATCGCTGCATTGATGGACCGGCTGGGTGTCGACGAAGAAACGCCAATTCAAAACCGTGCCGTATCAAAGACGTTGGAGGCAGCCCAGAAGCGCGTTGAGGGCTACAACTTTGATACGCGCAAAAATGTTGTTCAGTACGACAACGTGATTAATCGTCACCGCCGTGTGGTCTACACGATGCGGCGAAAAATCCTTGAAGGCGACAATATTCAGCCGGAAATTGAGCGGTTGTTGCGCGACAGAGTCAAAGAGTTGGTGACGCTACCAACAAAAAACAACCCAAAGTTTATCGAGGAGTTTACGGCAGCCTTTCCAGTCGATGAAGCGGCTGTGCGCAAGGTTGGCCGCGAGAAAAAAGACCGGCTGCGCCTCCAGAAAGCCATGAAACTAGCACGTCAGGCCTACCAGGAAAAAGATGAAGAAATTGGTGCTGAGGAGCTGCGTGGTGTGGAGCGTGAGGTGTATATGGCGGTGCTCGACACCTTGTGGATGCAGCACCTGGAGAATATGCAGCATCTACGCGAAGGGATCCACTGGCGCAGCGTTGGGCAGCGCGATCCGTTAGTAGAATACCGGGCGGAGTCACAAAAATTGTTCACCAGCCTTCAGGAAAATCTGCGTAACGAAGTTCTGAACACAATTTTTCATATTCATAGATCTGACGCGGTGATTCGTCAGTCGCAGGATGATGAGTATGACACCGAGCTAACGCGCCTAGCCGAAAGCGCAGTTGAGCGTGGCGTTAATGAAGTTGGTGCGGGCGAGGAAAATCGCGACGGTGACTTTTCGGTGAAAAAGGGTAAATCTAACGCTGAGTCGAACCGCGCTAAAAACCAAGCACGCAAGAAGAAAAAAGCGCAGCGCCAAAACCGCAAAAAGAATCGCAAATAAATCTAAAACCGGTGGGCAGAGAGCGACAGACAGATGAAACATACGGTCAAAGAAATAAAATTGAAAAACGGCGCGAAAGGCCTGTTTATTGATGTGCCGGACGCGACAGTGATGAGCTTTCAGGTACAGTTTCGGGCGGGCAATCGCTATGTCCGCGACAAGGATATCTACGAGACGGCGCACATCATGGAGCATATGGCGTTTGGGGCGAATGAGAAGTTTCGTTCGGAGCACGCGTATGAGCAGGAGTTTACCAAGAATGGTGCCTATCATAATGCGTTCACCTCTGATTATTCAATGGTGTACGAGGCGGCCTGCGCGGATTTTGAATGGGATCGGATTTTGGAATTACAGCGGCTGGCAATTACTACGCCGCGCTTTAATGCCGAAGAATTAGAGGCCGAGAAGGGTAATGTTCGGAGCGAGCTGACCGGCTATCTCAATAACCACAACCGCGTGATGTGGCCGCGGGTGCAGCAAGCACTGGGCGAGGATATTTTGACGTATAATCAGCGACTGAAAACGATTGACGCGATTACCCTAAAAGACATCAAGGAGCACCATCGGCGGACGCATACGCTCAATAATATGCGGTTTGTGGTGGCTGGTAAGTTGATTGGGCGGATGGCGACAATTCGTGAATCGCTGGAGCAGTGGCAGCTAGAGCCGGGCGAGCGGTTTACCATCCCGCACGATAACCTGTCGAGTGCCGCACCGATTTTTATCCGCCGCAAGGAGGCTTCGAATCTAACATTTGGCTGGTCGATGAATCTGCCACGTGAGCTGAGCGATGAGGATTCTGACGCTATGGGCTGCTTGAATCATATTTTGACCGGGACGATGAGCTCGCGGATTTTCGGGGCGGCGCGCAAGAAAGGGCTGGCTTACGGCGTGTTCAGCGACACTTCGGTCGGGTTTTATGATTCGGCGTGGGACTTTGGCGGCCAGGTCAACCTCGAGACAGCAGAGGCATTGTTCGATATCATCGTGCGTGAGCTGCGCCGGGTGCTGAACGGAACGATCACCTCAGAGGATATCGAGAATGCCAAATCGTATGCGCTGGGCCGTTACCAGATGGGGGCGCAGACGGTGGCCCAAATCAGTAATTTTTATACCGGGCGTTATTTTGCCGATGATTTCGTCAAAAATTATGAGGGCGTGCCGACAGCGATCTTGGCAGTGACTGCTGATCAAATCGTTCGGGTGGCGCGAGAGTTTTTTGCGGTAAATACCTGGGTGCTTGCTGGCGTGAGTAGCGGCGATAAAGAACTGCTCGGGCGACTGCAGAAGAAGCTCGAGGGGCTGTTTTAGTATTACTCAATGGTATAATGAAACTATGAAGATCATCATCGCTGGCTATGGCCTTGAGGGTATATCAAGTTTGAGATATTTTCAGCGGGTTTTTCCTGATGCTGAATTTGTGATCGCTGACCAGAAAGCGGTCGAGAATGCGCCGGATGGCGTGACGGTGCGGACTGGCGAGTCGGTGTTCGCCGAGCAGCTGCAGGATGCCGATATGGTGGTGCGAGCACCGGGTGTGCCACCGCGGCTGCTCAAAACGTCGGGTAAAATATGGTCGGCGACCAATGAGTTTTTCGACAAATGTCCAGTGCCGATTATTGGCGTGACGGGGACGAAAGGCAAGGGTACGACCTGTAGTCTGATCGCGGCGATCTTGCGGGCGGCCGGTCAGACGGTGCATCTGGTTGGGAACATCGGTGTGCCGGCACTGGACGCGCTGCCAAACATCACAAAGGATGATTTTGTTGTGTACGAACTATCGAGTTTTCAGCTGTGGGATCTCGAGAAATCGCCGACCATTGCCGTGGTGTTGATGATTGAGCCGGACCATTTGGAGGTGCATACGGATTTTGCTGAGTACCTCGACGCCAAGAAAAATATTCGTCGCCACCAGAGTGTTATTGATACATGTTTATATCATCCAACGAATAAATATTCGGAGGAAGTAGCTGCTACGCCCTTTTATGGACTATTGGATGAGCAGGGTCATGCGACGTGTGAGTATTGCGGAGATGATGCGCTAGATTTCGCGCACCGCTATGCCATCCCTGACGAGGATCAGGTGTATGTCCGGGATGGTTACTTCTGTGTGCAAGATCGGCGGATTTGTCGCACCGATCATTTACGGCTGCCGGGCGCGCACAACCTCGAGAACGCCTGTGCGGCGATGAGCGCAGTGACGGAATTGCCGATCACAGTGACTGACGAGCAGTATGCGGCTGGGTTAGAGAGCTTCACAGGATTGCCGCATCGATTAAAATTCGTTGCTGAGAAAAACGGTGTGAAGTATTACGATGACAGTATCGCTACCACGCCAGGCAGTGCCATCGCGGCGCTGCGGGCGTTTGAAGCGCCGAAAGTACTGATCGTCGGCGGGTACGACAAGGGGGCGGATTATGATGAAATGGCCACGGAGATTGCCAAACAAACGGTGCGGGCGGTGATTATCATCGGGGCAAATGCGGCGAAGATTGAGCAGTCACTGCGTCAAGCATCGGTGACGGCGACAACAGTGGTGCTCGGTCAGACAACGATGGTGGATGTCGTCGCCCAAGCCGGTCAATTATCTCGCCCGGGTGATGTTGTCATCCTCAGCCCAGCGGCCGCCAGCTTTGGCATGTTTAAAAATTACGTCGACCGCGGCGAGCAATTTGTGACGGCGGCAAGAGGGATTATTTGACAAAAAATTATTTAGATGTTACCATAAGTTAGAATCAAAAAAGGAAACATAGAATGAAAGAATTTTCGCCAAAGTGTCAATTTAATACATCGGATATAGATATTAGCGATATGAAATACCCGGATGAGAGGAATATATTTACCACACCTAGCTTTGGTAATCCTGGACTGACGGAGCAGTACATAGGCTATGATGATTATGTCGATACGAGTGTTCATCCATATAGTCCCGAAGTTGATCTGACCGGTATTGATGAGACCACGATGGGCGAAAAAGGTGAAGCTTGTCCTCTCTCAATAATGTATACTGAAGGCAGCGAGATAAGACAAGGGGCGTTGCGTGATTTATTGGCCACTAAATATCCAGAGAAGGAATACCCCGATATTCATAAGATCATTCAATCTGGCCTGCTGCTGACTCGTTTTTTTGATGGTAGGAGGCTTCCGCGAGTTCTGATGGCGGGAACCGATAGGGATTATTCCTCACGACTAGCCTATCAGGGTGAACATAATGAGACTGAAGTGGTGCGGGTAAATAATTTAGATATGTCACGGGTTACCTACTTGGCGCAGCTAAGGACAAGTAATAAATCACCTAATGGTGGTGAACAAGAAATAAGCTTCAATAGTATATATGGCAATACTATGTTGGTCTATGACCCACGATATGTGCAGCGGCTAGGGTCCACCTCCAGTGGCCTGAGCTATTTTCCCGAGGGAGGTTTTAGGGCTCTACTGGCAATTGTTCGGTCGTCATTTTGTGAATAGGATACTCATTTCTTGTATACCTCAGGCTTCAACACGCCGATATACGGTAGGTTTCGGTATTGTTGGCGGAAATCTAGGCCGTAGCCGACGACGAATTCGTTAGGGACTGACAGGCCGACGTAATCGGCGGCGACGTTGGCGATACGCCGTTCGGGTTTGTCGAGCAGTGAGCAGACTTTGACTGAGGCTGCGCCGCGACCAGAGAATAATTCTAGCAATTTTTCTAGCGTTCGGCCGGTATCGACGATGTCTTCGACCAGCAGAACATGCCGCCCGGCAACATCGCTGTCAATGTCTTTGAGAACGGTAACTGCGCCGGATGATTCAGTCGCGTCGCCGTAGCTGGAGACGTCGATGAAATCAATTTCCAGATAGCAATCCATGGCGCGCACCAGATCAATCATGAACGGTGCCGCACCGCGCAGGACGCCGATGACGAGCGGATTCTTGTCGCGGTATTCGCTGGTCAGCTCTTGACCGAGCCGTGCCACCGCGTCATTAATTTGTTCAGTAGTTACGAGAATGGTAGCGATATCTTGATGCATAGGGGTAGTATAGCAGCTAATTGGCGAAATCACTAATACGCTTAGCGATGTTTGCGGTAGGTTCAATAATGAGGCAGTGAGGAAATTGATGCCTCATTCGTTCCTCAAGTGCTAAATAATGCGTGCAACCGAGGATGATGATATCACTGCCGTGTGCGACACTGGTTGCTACTTCATTAAGCACGATATCGTTGGTCAAGCCTTGATCGATCATGTATGCCCACGAGCTAGTATCTGGCGTATCAATGTGAACATCGCTAGCATATTGGTTGATAAGTGCGCGTAGGCGCTGGCTTTGCTTGGTGGCATTTGTTGCTAGTAGAGTGATATGACGTGATTTAGTTAGTGCTGCAGCCGGCTTAACCATTGGCTCAAAGCCAACGAAGTGGACACTTGGATAGTGCTGTCGTAGTGGCTGGATGGAGATGGCTGTGGCAGTATTACATGCAAGAACGATAATATCGCACGACAGCAGCGGCTGAATGGCGGCATCGGTTAGCATGATAATTTCTTCTGGCGAACGATTACCGTACGGTGCGTGCTCGCGGTCAATCGCCGTGATGTACGAATGTTGCGGCAGTAATTTTTTCAGCCTCTTTGCTACTAATTCGCCGCCAGTTCCCGTATCAAATATGCCGATCTCCATACAAAAAGTATAGCAAAATTGTTACAATGGTATCCATGCAACCACTCAAAAAACGCATCCAAACTCTGCGATCAGAAGTAGAACAGGCCAAGGCGGCGCTGGATTTTGCGGCGCTGGAGCAAGAGATGGCGGCGCTGGATGAGCGGCTTAACCAGCCGGAGATTTGGCATAATCCGGACGAGGCGCAGGCGCTGGCTAAAAAGGCGGCTAGCTTGCGCCAGACAGTCGAGCCGTGGCAGACGCTGGGGGTGCAGCTAGCGGATATTGCTGAGTTGATGGAGCTGGGCGACGATGATTTATTGCCGGAGTTTGAGGCGCAGGTGGCGGCATTAGAGCAAGAATTTACCCGGCGCAAGACTGATCTATTATTTAGCGGCCCATATGATAACCGCGAGGCGGTAGTACGAATTTCGGCGGGCGTGGGCGGGCTGGACGCTCAGGACTTTGCGGCCATGCTGGAGCGGATGTATCTGCGCTGGGCGGAGAAGTCCGGGATGAAAGCTGACACGCTGGAGCGTTCGACCAATGATGATGCCGGGATAAAGACAGCGGTGCTGGAGATTGCTGGGCCGTTTGCGTATGGAAAATTGCGCTCAGAGAACGGCGTGCATCGGCTGGTGCGCCTCAGTCCGTTTAATGCTGATAATTTGCGCCAGACTAGCTTCGCGCTGGTGGAAGTGCTGCCAAAGATTGATACGCCGGATGAAATTGCGATTGACCCGAGTGATCTGAGGATTGATGTGTATCGTTCGGGCGGTAAGGGCGGCCAGGGTGTGAACACTACCGACTCGGCGGTGCGGGTGACGCATGTGCCGACGGGCATTACCGTGGCGATTCAGAATGAGCGCTCGCAGATCCAGAATAAAGAAACGGCGCTGAAGATTTTGCGCTCCAAGTTGCTCGCGATGAAGCTGGAGCAGCACGCCGAAACGCTCTCTGAGCTTAGGGCTGGCGAGTCAGCCAACTGGGGTAGCCAGATCAGAAATTACGTCCTACATCCGTACACGCTGGTCAAGGACACTCGCACCAAGCACGAGAACCGCAACGCCCAAGGGGTGCTGGATGGTGATATTGATGAGTTTATGACGGCTTATTTGCGTGAGTCGCGCGGCTGACGAAAGACAGCAATGGTGATCATCACAGCAAAGGCGGTGAGGCTGATGACCATGACGGACAAGAAATGTACGCCAAACGGCCAAGCGGTTTGCCTGACGAGAACGTCGATCGGATATTTTCGATTGGTGTCATCGCCGATAATGTAATAGAGCCACGCGCATGTGCCCACTAGAAAGCACACCATGGCGAGGCCGTACCATACTAATGTTGACGTGTGGCGTGCGAGCCACTTGTTACTATCGGTAATTGCCTTGTTCTGCCAGCGGTTGGTGCCAATAAGCGTATAAAGCGGCAAGGCGAGACAGCCGGTAGCGAGGAGCAGTCCAGTCGCAGTGTACATGATATATACGAAAATACCGCTGTGTGCTATGTCTTGTAGTAGCGTGACGTGGGGGGTGAGGAATAGGCATATAAGCGTGGCGCCAAGCGATATGACCATAAGTAGCGCCAATAGTCGCAAACCAATCTCCAGTATCCTGTAGGTGCGCCGGGCAGGTTGCGCTGACTCATCAGGTGATTGCCCCACGAGCTGTCGCAGTCCACGTCCGAGATAATATATACCCCAGACGGTGCTGATAAATAGGAGTAGACCGCCAGGTCAGGAAGAGCGGCCAACGTAAAACATTGGCAGTTTCTCGATGAGCCTCGCAGCAGGACCACGTATCTTGCGGTCGCGCCGCGTCAAACGTATCCGGTAGGAATGGTACGCTGAGATTACTGATAATCATTAACCCGACTCCAATGATACTGAGAGCGATAAACATGATACTGAGGCGATTGAGTAATGTGGCTGAAGGTTTCATATGTCTAGTGTAGCATGGTTTGCTGCGCTGATTCGCACCATCCTAAAAAATCTGCTATACTAGTGGCAATGATTTTGTTAGATAGGGTTACCAAAACATATGGCAAGGATAACAAGCCGGCCTTGAACCGGGTGAGTGTTCATGTCAAGCCGGGCGAGTTTGTGATTTTGGTTGGGACATCAGGTGCGGGGAAGTCGACGCTACTCAAGCTCTTGACCCGCGAGGAAAAGCCGACTGGCGGCAAGATTGTCGTTGGTGGGATTGATTATGACACGCTCAAGGACAAGCATATTCCGCTGCTCCGCCGCAAGATCGGCGTGGTGTTTCAGGATTTCAAACTTTTGCCGAATCGGACGGTGTTTGAGAATGTGGCCTTTGCGCTGGAGATTGCCGGCATGACTAATCGTGAGATCAAATCAACAGTGCCAAAGGTGATCGAGCTGGTGGGGCTGAAAGGTAAGGAAAAGAATTTCCCAAACCAACTGTCTGGCGGTGAGCGCCAACGGGTGGCGATTGCCCGGGCAGTGGTTCGGCAGCCAAAGATCTTGATCGCTGACGAGCCGACTGGTAACCTTGACCCAAAGCATAGCTGGGATATTGTGCGCTTGCTGGAAAAAATTAACAAATACGGCACCACGGTGCTGCTGACCACGCACAATGTCGATATTGTCAATAAGCTCAAACGCCGGGTGATCACCATTGATCACGGTAAAATCACCTCTGATCAAGCCAAGGGGAGTTACAAACAATGACCGATATCTCACGTAAAGCCGCCGCCAAGGCGCGCGTCGATCCTAAAGTTCTCAAGCGCACGCGGCAGCGTCGCCGTCGGGTGCTGACGTTCTGGCGAATGTGCCGGTATGGTATCAATAATTTTAGCCGTAATACCTGGCTGACGATCGCAGCGACTGCGGTGATGGCGGTGACGCTGCTCATTATTGCCGTTACTATGGCTGCTCGCCAGGTGCTGGTTGACTCGGTCGATACAATTTCGCGCAAGTCCGATATGTCGATTTTCCTCAAAGGTTCAACCGAGCAAAAGGTGATCGACGAGCTGACATCGCGCCTGAGCAAGCTCCAGAATGTCGAAAAGGTGACGTATATCTCGGCAGAGCAGGCGCGTCAGGAGCAAATCGAGAAGTATAAGAATGATCCAGCAACTCTCGAGGCGATCAAGGAATCAAGTAACGAAATGCCAGCATCGCTTCGGGCTTCGCTCAAGGATTTAAACGATCAGCGGGCACTGATTGAGTTTACGAAGCATGACGAGCTGTATAAGAAGCACAAAGATCCGACCAAAGAACCGTCGTTCATCGGTGATCGGCGTGATGCGATCAACGCCATCGGTGATTGGGTGCGGTTTGCCAGTATCGCCGGCTCGATCGCTACGGTGGTGTTCGTGGTGATTTCGTCACTGGTGGTGTTTAACACCATCAGGATGGCAATTTTTAACCGTAAAGACGAGATCCAGATGATGAAGCTGATCGGCGCTGATCGTGGATTTATTCGCGGGCCGTTTATCGTCGAGGCAGTTATGTATGGATTTATCGCGGCACTGGTGGCCTCAGGAGTCGGGTATCTGTTGTTGTTCTCGGCGCATGACAAGCTGGCGGTGCGGCTGCCGATGGATAATTTGATGAATATTGGCACGACGTATGCCGGGCTGGTAGTGCTGGCGATGATTATGATTGGTGCGGTGATCGGTATCGTCTCGTCATTGATTGCGACGCGCAAATACTTAAAATTATAAGTTATTTTGTCGCTGACCCCTGAATATTTACTGAACCAAGACGCTTGACGTCCATATGTTGCTTGTGCTAGAATGAGAAGTAATGAAGATACGGTCCACCACACCAGTTTCAACATCACGAGCCACACGGGCAGCTCTCGTGGCGGTTAGTGCTGTTGTTTTGGGCGCTGGCGTATTCCAGCTTGGCCCACACGTATTTGCGCGTGACTATGACGCGGAGATTGATGCTCTCAACCGGCAGGCGCGGCAGGCGCAGAACGAGGCTGATCGCCTCGGGACGATGGCGGCGACGTTGGAGGAGGAGCTGGGGCGCATTAATGCGCAGATTGATTCGATCCGAACAGAAATTGCCAAAAGTCAGCGAAAGCATGACGCACTGGTCGCGGAGATTACCAAGAATAAGCTGGCAATTGAGAAAAGCCGTAAGGTCATGGGCAAAATCTTGTCAGATATTTACCTCGATGATCAGATTTCGCCGCTTGAGATGCTGGCTAGCTCCAAGTCGATCGGTGATTATGTTGATAAGCAGGAGCAACGCAGTAGCTTGCGATCATCACTGAACGATAAGATCAAGGAAATAAAGGCGCTGCAGGCAAAACTAGAAGAAAATAAAAAGTCAGTTGAGAATGTGCTCAAAGACCAGAAAGCTCAGCAGACGCAACTAGCGTCCAAGCAAGCAGAGCAAGCCAAGCTGGTTAATGACACCAAGAACGACCAAAATGCCTACGCGGCCCTGGCGACGCAGCGGAATAATCAAGCGGCGAAACTACGCGAAGAGCAGGCGGCGGCTAACCGGCGAGCGCTTGGCGGGGTATCAATTCCGGGTGGTATCCCGGGCGGTGGCGGCTATCCAGGTGCCTGGGCAAATGCACCATTAGATGCCTACGTCGATCCATGGGGTCTATATACGCGTGAATGCGTGAGCTATGTGGCCTGGAAGATCCATAGCACTGGTCGGTTTGTGCCAAACTTTGGTGGTGCGGGTAACGCTAACCAATGGCCATCAACAGCGGCGCGATACGGCATTCAGAGCGGTTCGACGCCAAAGGCTGGCGCGGCAGCGGTAATGCACGTTGGTTATTATGGACACGTGATGTATGTTGAATCAGTCAATAGTGACGGCACGATTACGGTCAGTGACTATAACTTAGCGTGGGACGGTCTGTATCGGAGGTATACGCGTTCAGCTTCGGGCCTAACCTACGTGTATTTTTAATAGCACGATGAGTCAATAAAGCCCTCGCATCAGCGGGGGTTTTTGTGTACAATAGATATATGACAGAGCAACGGAGGGTAGGAACGCGGGCTCGCTTGTTTTTGGGCGGGCTGCTGATCGCGATTGTGAGTTTTGCGGCCGGGACGCGGTCGGATCTGATCGTGGCGCAGGTCGGGTCGCTGTTTGGTCTCAGAACAGCAACGGGGTCGCTGGATTTATCAGCGGTGCAGCGCGTGTACCGTGAGCTAAAGGCTCATTATGACGGTAATTTGGATGAGCAAGCACTTACGCGTGGGGCGGCGCGCGGTATGGTGGCAGCGACGGGCGATCCGCACACGGCGTACATGGATCCGGATGAAGCCAAGGAGTTTGAGAAGAGCTTGTCGGGCAATATTGGTGGCGGTATCGGGGCGGAAATTGCCAAGCGGCATAACGTGCCGACGATCATCCGGCCGCTAAAGAATAGCCCAGCCGAAAAGGCGGGCGTCAAAGCTGGTGATGCCATCGTCAAGGTCAATGACACGGTGGTGACTAATATGCCGGTTGATCAAGTGGTGCAGCGTATTCGTGGCGACGTTGGCACGACGGTCAAGTTGGTGCTGTCGCGTGGCGGCGAGCGTAAAGATATAACGGTGACACGCGAGGAGGTCGTCGCGCCGGCTGCCGAGTGGAAGGTTGATGGTGAGATTGGTATTTTGACGGTCAGTCGCTTTAATGATGACACCGGCAAGCAAGCGCGCCAAGCCGCCGAGGAGTTTCGCTCGGCAGGTGTTAGGAAAGTCATCCTCGACCTTCGAGGAAATCCTGGCGGTACGGTGGCGGCCGCACAGGCGTTAGCGGGGTTGTGGCTCAATCATGAGGTGGTAATGACCCAACGGCGCGGTGAGCAGGTTATCTCGACGGAGAAATCGACCGGCCAGCCGCTTCTCGGTGATATCAAGACGGTTGTGTTGATTAACGGTGGTAGTGCCAGCGCCAGCGAGATCGTGGCGGGGGCGCTCAAGGATCACGGCAAGGCGACGCTGGTTGGCGAAAAAACTTATGGCAAGGGCAGTGTGCAGCGGCCGATTGATCTCGCGGATGGCTCGGTTCTAAAAGTGACCGAGGCGCGCTGGTATACGCCGCATGGCAAGAATATTGACAAGTCGGGTATCGAGCCAGATATTAAGGTCGAGATGACGGCTGGGGCGGCAGATAATGGACGCGATCCACAATTGGAAAAAGCAAAGAGTGTATAGGCTCAAAAAGGGAGGGTAACGATATGCAACACAGGAAAAAAATACTATTGGTTGAAGACGATACAGCACTGGCGGCAGTCTATCGGTCGCGGCTGGAGCTGGAGGGCTTTGAGATTCGTGAGGTGCATAATGGTGAGGACGCGCTGTCGGCAACGGTGGCGTTTCGGCCGGATCTGATCGTACTGGATGCTATGATGCCGAAAATTAGCGGCTTTGACGTGCTCGATATCCTGCGCAATACGCCAGAAACGACCAACGTGCGGGTGATCATGCTGACGGCGCTCAGCCAGCAGAAAGACCGAGAGCGGGCGGAGGCGCTGGGCGTAGATGAATATCTCGTCAAGTCACAGGTGGTGATTGGCGACGTGGTAACGCGAGTAAAGCATCATTTGGGTGTGTCGTAGTTGCTCGGAGAAATTAGCCGCTCAAATACTGCTAGTGTAGCCGAATAGACAGCTAAATAGATGGGTGTAATCTGGATGCCGGGATAGCGGCGTCATAGAATAGAGAATAGTGCTGACTAGCCGACGCAAACCTGGGTTCGTCGCTCGGTTTTGCCGGTGAATTTGGTTTTCTTGACTCGCTTAAAGGTGACGACACCGGACTTAGCAGCGTGGATGGTGTAGTTGCGGCTCATGTATGCACCTGCACCAGCGACTTTCGTGGCGCCCGTTTGGCGGACGAGTACCTCACCGGCGTTGACTTTTTGGCCGCCGAAACGCTTGACGCCGAGGCGTTGGCCAGGGTTGTTGTGGATGTTTTTACTTGAGCCACCAGCTTTGACTTTTGACATTGAAACTCCTTAAATTTTCTAAACCTAATCCGTACCAGTATAAGTGACGGCTGATAAAAAGTCAAGGGGCTTTACTTGATTAGGCGGGTGTTATATAACTAGGGGCTATGAACGAGCAGAATATGACGACAATGGAAGCTATTTTCAACAGACGAGTGGATAGAAGAACGGTACTACTGGGTGTCTTGGGTACTGTTGGCGCAGTGGCATTCGGTGGTGCTGTGTACGAATCTCAAGAGAAGCCTCGTGACGGAGAGGCACTCCAAGCATTGCACGCGGTACAGACGGCGGCGGCAGAGGTTGCTGAGCGCGGCGTCAATGGTCAGACAACCTCAGAAGAGACGATCGCAGCGATGATGCAGCGTGAGAGTGGTGCAATGGTAAAGATTGAGGTGGCGCTTTCCGAGCCGCTGGCGCACTATGCTGCGGGCGAGGGGCCGTATGCGTCAATTGGGGCAAATATGGTGGACGGACTATTGAGCCAGATCGGGCGGGAGGTGTTTGCCGATACCGATCAACAGATGACGACGGAAATGGCGAAGCAGGCGCGGCCGGCATTGGCATTTTTGATCATGGCGTTGAATCAGCGGCGGATCGGTCTGGGCGCTAGGGATTTACTAGCAATGTGTCAGCAGTATCATCCGGAGGCGATCGCTCCTTCTGCGGCCAAGCAAGCAGCAGAGGCGCGTCAAGCGCAGCTTGATCTTTTGGAAAAGGAATTGGTGGGTCGCTTGGGACAGCTCGCAAACTATGATCCGGCGCTACAGCTCAATCGTCCGGTGCTCGGCTAGTCCGCAAGATCAGTAGCTCGCGGGCGACGACCTGATCAGGGCGGCGATAGATGAGCGGTGTGCGGTTGAGTTGGTGATAGCCGAGCTGTTGAAGGTTTTTTATTAGCGGCAAATGAGTGGCCTGGCCGGACGCGTCGTACCACGCTGGCACGGCGATACACAGCGGCGTGTTCGGTGCCAGCTGCGGGCGGATGTTGGTGAGGAAGCTGGTGATAATGTGGTTGCAGTTACCGACAACTTCCGCTAGTTTTTGGGGTGCGGGCGGTGCGGAAAAGGGCTGGCCAAGGTAAGTTTCGCAGACGACGGCAGTGAGGTGTTTGCTGTCCGGCCAGTGGTGCGTGGTGGCGTCGGCTTGATGAATGTCAATGACACGGCCAATAGGGCGGCTGGGTGCGGTGAACGTTGATTGCAGCCACGATAGATTCTCTGTCGTGTAGTCAACCATTTTTTGGCTAAGGTCGGTACCGACGACATCGTAGCCGGCGAGCAGCGCTTCTTGCAGGACGGTGCCGGTGCCGCAGAAGGGGTCAAGGATTGTCACGGCAGCTCGGCTTCCAGCCGTCTCCTCCAAGTCGAATGCATCCGGCAACGCCGTCCGCAGAACCATCGACTTATCGGAGAGGCTGGAAACCGACCCCGCCACAGAATTGCCGCACGATCTTTGACCGGTCAGCGACCCAGCACCCAGCGCCAAATTCAGCATAATCTGCGCCAGTTTAGGCGGCAGCATGCCGACGAAGGCGTCGCGCCTAGGGCGATGGCGGTCGCGGCGGGTGTAGGTGGTGATATTCTGGACGCCGCGGCTCTCGGCGATGATCAGGTGGCGGTCGGTCGTCTTGACGAGGAGCAGCTCGACTTTATAGGGTGAGCTACCAAGCTTGTTATTGTGCGCGGTGGCGGTAGAGAGGGCGGGCTGATCGTTGGGGATGAGGCGAAGGCTGGTGCCCGATTTTCTTAGGGATGATTTGAGAATGAGGCCGGTTTTTTGGATGTCGCGGGCGCTCACAGCCAGATTATAGGCGCTGAGGCCGAGGGTAATCTTGTGCGGCGAATGTGCCCACTTAGCGTGATAATGCTGGGTGATGAAGCGCGAAGCGGCGAGGAGCGAGGCCTTGTCGGTGCGACTGGCCGGCAGCTCGGTGATCACTTTGGCGCATTTGATGGTGCCGCCTAGGGTGGTGATGTCAAATTGAGCTGTCTGCACTTCGGCACATTGCTGGCTGATACGATTTACGTTATCCACACCAAAGACCGCCGCAAGTTCGGCGAGCGAGATCTCTGGCTGGCGGCCAAGCAGGGCGATATACATGGTTTGATTATAGCAAAAACTGCGTGATATAATGGGCAATATGGTATCAAAAGGGATACGGCAACTTTTGGAAGCATGTAAGTCACCACGGACGATCATGAGCATCGTGACGCTGGCGGTGCTGGTGCTGATCATTTTCCTGTCGCGCGCGGAATTGGTACGAGCGTGGGAGCTGCTCGGCCGGGCGAATATCTGGCTATTGATGTTGCTGCTACCGTTTCAGATTATCGTCTATTTCGCGGGCGGCGAGATGATTTTTGCCTATCTTCGCGACAAAAAACTGATCGGGCATATCTCGCGGTTTGAGCAGACGCGAATTGCGCTGGAGCTAAATCTGGTTAATCACATTTTTCCGTCAGGCGGCGTCAGCGGTATTTCCTACACGACGTGGCGGATGCATAAGCTCGGCGTCAGCTCGGCGCGCTCGACATTTGCTCAGGTGATCCGCTACGTGACGGGCTTTTTGTCACTGATGGTGCTGCTGATTATGGCGGTGTTAATCTTGTCAATTGACGGGCAGGTCAATCGCTACATCGTGACGTCAAGTTTCCTTCTAGTGCTAGTGGTGCTGGCGCTGACATTTGGGCTGATTTTTATGTTCTCGTCGCGAAAGCGGATGCACAACACGGCGGTGCGGGTGTCGCGGCTGATCAACGCGGTAGTGCGGTGGGCAACACTGGGCAAGATCAAGCGGCTGCTGGTTTCAACGAAAATTGAAGCGTTTTTCGCTGAGATGCATGATGATTTTGTGGAGCTATCGGAGCACCGGCGCCTACTCATCAAGCCGCTGGTCTGGGGCGCGATTTATGCTATTTTTGATGTGTTGATGTTCATCGTGGCGTTTTGGGCGCTGGGCGTGTCGGTCAATCCAGCAGTACTGATCATCGGCTACGGCGTGGCAGGACTGGCGAGCCTGGTGGCCTTTACGCCGGGCGGGGCGGGCGTATATGAAGCGATTATGATCGTTTTTCTGAGCATGACCGGTGTGGCGCCGGACGTTGCCATCGCTGGGATTGTGCTGACGCGGGTGATTTTACTAACGGGGACAATTGTCTTTGGGTATATGTTCTATCAGCACGCGCTGATCAAATATGGGCGGCCAGATGACGACGATGGCACCGCGGTTTAGCGTTAGCGATTTTGTAGCGGTCGTCAATCAGGTGCTGGAGACCGCTGTCCCGGTCGTCGAGGTCGAAGGTGAGGTTGCCGAGTTCACCATGCGTCAGCAGAAATTTATCTTTTTTACGCTCAAGGACAGCGAGAGCGCGGTCAATTGTTTCATGATGGCGTGGCAGCTCAGAACGCCGATCGAGGAAGGGATGCGCGTGGTGGTGCGGGCCTCAGCCAAGCTAACCGCCAAGGGTAAGTTTAGCCTAACGGTACAAGAGGTCAAGCCGCTGGGTGCGGGTCACCTCAAGCGCAGCGCCGAGCTCCTCAAGGCGAAGCTGGCGGCCGAAGGGCTGTTTGATACGGAACGCAAGCGCCCCTTGCCGCCATATCCTGCCCGCGTGGCGGTCATTTCCAGCACCCAGGCGGCGGGCTACGCAGATTTTATGAAAATTGCTGGTGAACGCTGGGGCGGGGTGCAGTTTATCGTCGCTAACGTGAAGGTCCAGGGCGACGGTGCGGCCGATCAGGCGGTGCGGGCGATTGCTCATTGTAATCAGCTGGCGGAGCCGCCAGAGGTGATTGTGCTGATTCGTGGCGGCGGTAGCGCAGAAGATCTGGCGAGTTTTAATGACGAATGCTTGGTGCGAGCGGTGGCTGGCAGCCGCGTGCCGGTGCTGACTGGTATCGGGCACGAGGTTGACGAGAGCCTGTGCGATCTGGCGGCCGATGTGCGGGCGGCCACGCCGAGTAATGCTGCGCAGCTGCTATTTCCGGATAAACACGAGGTGAGGCGGCAGTTAGCGCTGCGGCTGGGCGGCGTGGCAGAGGTGATTCAGCAGCAGATTAAGGAGCAGCACCTTCGTGTCACAACGTTGCAACAAACAGCTCTCGAACAGTGGTCGCAGCGCGTCGAGATCGCTATGAATAGGGTACTGTCGCAACAACGAATGATTGCTGAGTACGACCCAGAGATGGTGCTGCGGCGCGGTTACGCGATGATTAGCGGCAATCGTCAGATTGGTAGTATTGTAAAGATTACAACAAAATATATGATTATGAAAGCGAGGATTGAGAGTAGTGAACAGCGATAAAACAAACGAGAAAACGATTGAGCAGATGATGGCGGAGCTGAACGAGCGCATCGCGTGGTTCCAGGGCGAGGAATTTAATCTGGACGAGGCCAAGCAGCGGTTTGCTGAGGCGCGGCAGCTGGCGAAAGACATTACGGCGGCGCTGGACGATATGCAGCATGACATTACAGTGCTCAGCGAGGATTTTAGCGCGTGATATGGCTTGCGTGGCTTGGCGGGGCGATTCTGATGATCTTTGCACTGCCAGCACTGATTGGTGCGCCATATGTGCCGTCAAAGTCGCGTGAAGTGCGACGGTTATTTGCCGAGGCATTGCCACTCGGTAAGGGTGATATCGTGCTTGATATCGGGTCGGGCGATGGCGTGGTGCTGATGGCCGCAGCCCAGCAGGGCGCACGGGCAATTGGCTATGAGATCAATCCGTTCCTGGTATTGATATCACGCTGGCGGCTGCGAAAATTACCGGGCGCGCAGGTGCACTGGGCGAATATCTGGCGGCGGCCGGTGCTCGACAAGGTGACAGTGATGTACACCTTTGGCGATGGTCGCGATATTGCAAAGATGTTTCAGCTGGCTAGGCGTCAAACTGCCGCCCAAACCGAGCCGTTGACTTTCGTGAGCTACGGATTTTCTGTCCCTGGCACGCAGCCGACAAAAGAATACCACGGCTATTTTCTCTATCGGCTGCCGGGAGGCTTTACATCGCCCGAAGCATAAGCTATACTGATGCATATGAGTAGAAAAACAGAGATGGAACAGGGATATGTCAATAGCTGGATGATTGTGGCGATTAGTGCAATCGTGCTGTTCGTGGCGGCTGGTAGCGCGGCAATTTGGGCGTACCTGGCATATTCACAGGAAAAAACTGCGGTCGAGAGCCGGATGGCGGTGGCTTCGGCCAAGGCGCGCGAAGAGCAATCAAAGGCTGACCGCGAGAAATTTAATGAAGAGGCCAAAAACCCGCGCATTGAATTTGTCGGCCCCGAGCAGTACGGCCGCGTCTCATTTATGTATCCAAAGACCTGGAGTGTTTACGTAGCGGCTGACGGCGGTGATCGCGGTGATTATAAAGCATATCTCCACCCGGTTATTGTGCCACCAACGAACACACATAGTAGCAACCAAAACAAGTTTGCGCTGCGCCTCGAGATTCTTAACAGTGACTTCAACAAGACGCTAGATCAGTACGCCAGCCTGCTGAAAAAGGGTGATTTAACCTCGAGTAGCGTCGAATATAACGGCAACACCGCGACACGCATTGATGGTGCGTTTAGCAAGGATCTGCGCGGCTCGGTGGTACTGATGAAGGTGCGCGACAAGACGCTGCGTTTTTCAACCGATGCTGATACGTTCAAGCCAGATTTTGAGGCCATCCTTAAGACGGTGAAATTCGTCCAGTAATCTCTCTCGGCTGCGGTCAGTATCCGTGAAATGATACGGAGCGGCAGCGGTTCTTTTTGGCGCCTCGGTTTGCTATACTAGAGGTATATGGCGCAGCCACAGTGGAGTGATAAGGAGTTTGCCGCGATGCCGAGCATAGCGGTGGCGGCGCATGAGCTGAAGGCGCCGCTGGCGTTGATTCGGCAGATGAGTTTATTGATTGAGGATGGTGGGCTTAGTCCAGCCGAGGCGCAACTGATGCAGCGGCGAGTGACGCTGACGGCGGAGCGATCGCTGGCTTTGGTACAGGACTTGGCGCATACCGTGAATGTGCAGCCGACGCTATTTCCGCTGGAGCCGGTTAATCCACTGGCACTGCTAGTCCAATTGGCGCACCAATCACGCGACATGCTGCGGCTGTATGACCGGCGGGTGACGTGGCCGCGGGCGGGCAAGAAGTGGCTGGTGGTGGCCAACCCATTGCTGCTCGGGCGGATCATGATGAATTTTCTCGATAATGCGATGCGCTACAGCGAGGCTGGGGCCGCAATTCACGTGACTGTTCGCCAGGCAGGGACGATGGTGCGGCTGGGCGTACGGGATTTTGGGCCGATGATGAGCCTGGCTGAGTATCGGCGGCTGGTGGATGAGATGACTATGCACAAATCAGTCAGAACCCGGCCGGATAGCAGCGGCCTCGGGGTGTATATCGCTGCAACGTTTGCACGGGCGATGGGCGGGCAGATCGGGCTGATACGCCACCGAGACGGACTGACGTTTTATGTTGATGTGCCGCTCAGCGAGCAGATGAGCTTATTATGAAAAAACTCCTGATCATCGAGGACGATCCGCAGTGGGCGGCAGTGCTGGAGCGGTATGCGCTGGAGGCGGGCTATACAGCCCGAACAGTGGTAGCGGCCGGGCAGGCGATGGCGATGATTGATGAGTGGCAGCCGGATGGCTTGGTGCTTGATATGCTGCTGGCGGGTGAGACGGGGATGGCGCTACTGAATGAGCTGCAAAGCCATGAGGATCTGGCACGGTTGCCGGTGGCGGTGTGTAGTAATGTAGTGCTTGACCCTGATCAGCTGCGGCCATTTGGCGTGCGGGCGGTGCTCGACAAGGCGCGAATGACGCCCGACGACGTGCGGGCGGCGCTCAGTGCACTGGGCGAGGAGACTGAATGAAAGACGGTGAGCGGCTGAAGGCAATTGTGCTCCGACGGACGGACTATGCAGAAGCTGATCGAGTGTTACAGCTACTAACGCCCCAGGGGCGGCGGGCGGTGATCGCCAAGGGGGTGCGTCGCGAGCGGAGCAAGCTGGCTGGCGGCATTGAACTCCTGGCGCTGTGCGACGTGGTGATCCGTTCGGGCCGCGGCGAGCTGGGGCTGCTGACTAGTGCCAGGCTCAGTGCGTTTTATCGGCATATCCTCGAGGATTATGAGCGGATGCGGTTTGCCTACCAGGCGCTCAAGCTGGTGGCGCAGGCGACCGAGACCGTTGACGGGCCGGAGTGGTTCGCGGTGCTCAGCCAGGTGCTGGCGTGGCTTGATCGGCCGGCGGTTGATCGGCTGCTGATCGAGACGTGGTTTTATATGCAGTACGCTGGGTTGCTGGGTGACGAGCTTAATCTACGCACCGACGTGGCCGGGTGGATGCTCACGAGCGATAAATCATACATGTACGATCCAAGCGAAAAAGCCCTAAGGCCAAGCGAGCAGGGTGACCTAACGGCCGATCACATCAAGCTGCTGCGCCTCATTCAAGCCAAGCCGCTAGAAAATCTCACCCACATCGGCGGCCTCGGCACGGTCATCGCTAGTTGCTGGCTGGTGACTAGGCAGCATGCGGCGGTGTAACTGTGTCTTTTAGAGCATGCTTTACAATTGCTTTCCGTAGGGGGGAGAAGGCAGATTCCATGAAAGTATTAGGGTTTTGCCCGGACTCAATATCCGACTGATTAAGCTTGGTGAGTATGTTATGTGTTGAAATATCGGGGTTCTCTTCGGGGTTAATCTCTATCTCTTCCGAGTATTGGCCACGGAAATATTCAATCTCATATAAATAGGACTCCTTGCAATATTCCACCTCGAGATCTGGCTTACTTATTTTGATAATCTCATCGGCACATTCCCAGAGCAAGGCAACCGCGCTTCTTTTAGCGTCGTCATCAAATCGACCCATCGCGGCGAGATCGCGTAACGTGCGCGCTAGGAATATTTTATTGAGGACGGAACTAAAAGAAATATCTGTTCTTTTGGTTTGACTGGCGTAAACACTGTGAGCATCTTCTAGTGCTTGATCTAGGAAGGCCACCTTTACTTGGTCGGACACTTTACTGGTGCAGGCAGAGTCAAAATTACGCTTTGCCGAGAGAAAAGTATTGTGTTCATAGGGGGTGATGAGTCCTGAGAGTTGATCTCTGAGTAGCATCCATTGCCCAAAGTATTCTCTAATTTTACCTTGCTCCTGAGCTGTTAGCGGGCTTGTGGAGCTAAAAGCAGCGAAACCAGTGACGCGGATCCCTTCGGCGACTATGCTTCTGGCTCTATCATCCGCTCCTTCGTATTTATCAGAAATCTCTAGCAATCTACGGACCTCCTCCAATGAGTATTCCTGGGGGTGACGTATTACAGGGGAATCTGGAAAAATTTTATCTGTAGACGATGTGTTGTACTGTTCCTGACTCATAACACCATTGATACTCCCTATGTGCGATTGTTGCACAATAAATAGCGACCGTCAAGCATGCTATAATAAACCTTAGTTAATGAATCGCCATGTTGCCAACATGGGGAAAGGTTGTGTAATGAGTCAAGCAAAAATGGAAGATATTATCAGCCTGTGTAAGCGCCGCGGCTTTATTTATCAGGGGTCGGATGTGTATGGCGGTCTTTCTGGCACCTGGGATTACGGCCCGCTAGGTGTGCAGCTGAAGCGTAATATCATGAATTTGTGGTGGCGCCGGTTTGTGGATGAGCGCGACGATATGTATGGCGTGGATGCAGCGATTTTGATGAATCAGAAGGTCTGGCAGGCCAGTGGGCATGTCGATACGTTCGTCGATCCGCTGTGTGAAGACACGGTGAATCACCGCCGCTACCGCACCGATCATATCCTCAAAGACAACGGCGTTGACGCCGATGGTATGACCATGGCGCAGATGGATGCGGCGATCGTAGAACAAGGCATCAAAAGCCCGGATGGCAATCCGCTGAGCGCATCCCGCACCTTCAATATGATGTTCAAAACGCACGTTGGCGCGACTGAGAGTGAGGATAGTATCAGCTACCTGCGCCCCGAAACCGCTCAAGGTATCTTCACCAATTTCAAAAACGTCGTCGATAGTTTCTACCCGAACTTGCCGTTTGGCATCGCTCAGCAGGGCAAGGCGTTTCGTAATGAGATTGCGCCGCGCGATTTCGTCTT
>CAUVOB010000009.1:0-30795 GCA_963553465.1 uncultured Candidatus Saccharibacteria bacterium
AGCCGAATATTGCGCGCCTTGAACTTGCCGTAGCGCTCAGCCGACTTATAATCAAGCTGCCCGGCCGATTCCTTGTCAATCCAAAACGTTGGCTTGTCCATCTCTGATAATTCTGCCAGCTCAGCCCGCGCCTCATTTTCCAGCCGCTTAAACTTTTGGATAGTGCCGGGGTTGCGCGACTTTTCCTTCAGCCGCTGATAATCCAGCACCTTTTGCCGAAGGTTAGTCATCCGCTTCTCAACCTGCTCAAAATTATTCATGCCCGCCGCCGTTGCCTGAGCATTCTGCTTGAGATAGGCGTCATAATTACCGCGGTAGCTGACCGCTCGGCCGTCTTTGAGCTCAATAATCCGATCCACCCGACCCAGCACATCGCGGTCGTGAGTGATGATTAGCATGACCTGGCGCGGCTGCGAGCTCATCCAGTCGATAAACTGCTGCTTGGCCACATAATCCATATGATTAGTCGGCTCGTCAATCAGCGCCAAATGCGCCCCCGAATGCATAATCTTCACAATCTCCACCAGCCGCTTCTGACCACCCGACAGGGAACCAAGCGGACGGCCGCCGCACCCACTCAGCTGAAAATTATCGAGCTCCCGCTCAATCTTCTCCTCAATCTGGTAAAACCCTTTCTGATCAAATCGCTCCAGCGCCTGGGTGTACTCCTCAATCTTACGCATATTATCGCCCATGGTCTCGGGGTACTCATCGATGATTTTCTTTAAGCTCGCATATTCCGGTAGCCCCGCCAAGATGTAGCTCAACACCGTCTGATCGCCCAAACCATGATGCTCCTGCGCCGTACTGGCCACGGTGATACCGCGCCGAAAAATTACCTCGCCAGTGTAGTCAGTGTCCGTGCCCGCCAATATGCCAAACAACGTCGACTTACCGACACCATTGCGACCGACCACGCCGACCTTTTCGCCATCATCCACGCTAAACTTGACGTCACGCATCAACGTCTTGTCGCCAAAACTCTTCTCGGTGATATGAATGTCGGCTATCATGCTTGGGATATTGTAGCATATCCCCCTTATGACCGATGATGGACCGTTCTTGGATTGATAGAGTCACATCTGGCACAAACGCAGATATATGATATGCTACCATTATGGGTATACACGACAAACTACCAACAAACACAGCAAAAACGCCGGAAACGATAGAAACCATCATGAAAGGATATGAGTCGCGCCTCGATGATATCTTTGCTCAAGCCAAAGACGCGTTAGGTGATCCAGGAATGCATGAATCCCGAAAAGTTACGATAAATAATCTAAAGCGCATGACAGCTCTCATCCTGTACGCCAGACACCGCATCCCAACGGATGAAATTACCGAGAAGATGAACGAGGCGATCGAGGGCTTCGTTTGTGATCGTGATGCTGAGGGCAAATTAATTGAGGGTACGCTCAACAACACGATGCTGCAGCTGATTGTTGATATACATAAGGCCAAAGACAGGACGAATAGAAAGAATCGGGCTTGGAAAGATCAGTGGTCAAATGATATCAAACAGCTAGGAATGATAGCCGCCGTGCGAGTCAGCGCCCTGACGGATGAACCACCTCTAACGGTTGATGATCACTAAAATCCCTCATACTACTTGCATTTATAATTAAACAATGTTATAGTATGAAACTATGAGTATAGAGATAGCACCACAAGCACCACATACTACGATTACCCCCCCTGAAGAGAAGGCAGTCCCCGACCATGAAGATACTAAGTACGTCAACGTCTTTGATCTTTGTCAGGACGTAGATATTAACGCTTACTCCACAGGTAATGCACAATCTATCGAGGCAGCTAAGACGACTCTGTCTAACCTTGGTATTCTCACAGGAGTAGTAAGCTGGACTGAGCAAAGAATTATCGCGCGGAGCATTGCCAAAGAGGCTGGACAGGAATTTGCTAGCGATAGAGTTGGCTCAGATAATGCATACGATGCACTCCGTCACTATGAGCATAGCGAGAAACCCCAAGATCAGCTATACGCTCTCGTTGATGCGCAAATGAGAGAAATTCTATCTAGCACTCGTACTGACGAGGAGCGTCGTGAGCAGCTTCACGACCTAACCAACTTGCTACTTGATTGCAAAGGTCGCATTCAGCACACATTAGACGAATTATCAAAGAAGTCGCATAACGATTCCGAAAATGACCCTATTGAGCCGTATATAGATTGGGACCTCGCTGAAGCCCCAGCTCACGTGCTACAATAATCACGTGACCAAGCCCACCAAGACCAAAAAACCATCCACTCAAGCCGTCGTGAATCGCCGAGCGCGATTTGACTATGAGTTGGGCGAGGAAGTTGTGGCGGGGCTGGTGCTGACGGGCATGGAAGTGCGCGCCGCCAGGGAAGGGCACGTGCAGCTAAAGGGGGCGTTCGTCAGTCCGCGAAATGGTGAATTGTGGCTAAATAACGCTAGTTTTTCGCTGCGACTCAATGTTCGCGGCCAGGCCAACGCCCGCAGCATTGACACCTCGGCGCGGAAATTATTAGTCAGCAAACGCCAATTAACGCGCTTTATCGAAGCAAAAAAGCAGGGCATGACCATCGTACCGACCAAATTATTAACCAGCGGCAAATTTATCAAGGTCGTCATCGCTCTCGCCAAGGGCAAAAAAACCTACGACAAGCGCGAGACTATCAAGCGCCGCGATCAAGATCGCGAGACGCGGCGGCAGCTTTCTGGGCGATAACCCGGCGATATAATTTCTCTAATTTGCGAACCTGGCGGCGCTCGGTGAATGTGGCCGCTATTTTTTTACTCTCGGCGCCAAACCTCGCTCGGCGCGCTGGCGAACGGAGCAGTGTAATGATAGCGTCCGCCATACTCTTGGGCCGATTTTTCACGAATATACCATTTACGCCGTCACGCACTACTTCGGATACTTGCGTGTCAATGATGATAATTGGTTTGCGGGCGTGCGCTGCTTCATGCAATACCCAGCCCTGCGTATCCTTGAGCGACGGGAAGCAAAACACATCCAGCGCCTGATACGCTACGCCTAATTCCTCGCGCGGCAAAGCGCCAGTAAAGATGATCCGATCAGCGTACTTGCTCTCGGCCGCCATCGCCTCAAGTTTTTTGCGGTACTCGAAATCGCCAACGAACAGCAGCTTGGATTTGGGGCGAGCCTTGGCGACGTACTTGTCAAAGGCCTTGATCAAAATCGATAAGTTTTTCTCTTCGCCCAGCCGCCCAATGAAGCCAAATACTTCATCAGACGCCCGTAGACCCCACTGCGCCCGAAAGGCCTTGAGCTGAGCCGCCGACGGCCGTGGCAGGGCATTGACACCATTTGGCAGCAATGTCAAATCATACAGATGATCGTCATCCTGCCAGCCGCTGAGCTGAGCGACGCTTTTGCGACTGAGGGCGATGACGGCGTCGGCTTTGCTGTAGAGAATAGTGATGACGCACTCGATGATGGCCCGGTTCCATTTGGTGATACCACGCGGCCGATATAGCTTGACCAGTTCAAATAAATCACGGCCCCTTAGCTTAATCGACAGTGGTAGCACCACGCCAGCCAGTGTCAAAATCCCCGGCAGCACCGCCGGATAATGCTCGGCAAATTCGTACATATCGGTGCAGTGCTGGATGACGAGGGGGATCTGTTGCTTGTGCGCCGCACTGACGCCAACCAGCCCGATTTGCGACGGCGTAAAGATATGCACGATGTCCAGCTCCAGCTCTTTGATGCGGCGCTGCACCGCCGGCGGGAAGAACACCGACGTATCGTAATCATCAAAAAACGCGCCCTTGATTGAACGAAATCGGATGATATGCGAATCTGGATCTTCGTTGAGCAGCTCGGCTTGCTTGGCCGGATTCATCGACTTGGCGGGGCAGAATACGTAGACTTCGTGGCCCAGCGCCTCGAGCTCACGCTTGAGCGACTCGACCACAAAGACGATGCCGTTAATCGACGGCCGATAGGTATCGGTGAACAAACCTACGCGCATTCCTCATCTTCTTTTAGCAACTCTTGATACATCGCGACTAAGCGCTTGGCGCCAGCACCGCTATCAAATCGTTCAGCAATTTTTTTAGCACCATGAATTGCTGACTGGCGAAAAGACGCATCTGTTCTGAGACGGGTTACTAATTGAATAAACTGCTCATCAGTACCCGCCATAACTGCCGAACCACGAAATGTATCGTCATACTGCGGGATATCACGCAATACTATCGGCAATCCAGCACCAGCTGCCTCCAGTACACACACAGGATGATTTTCCTGAGTAGCCGGCAATACAAACACATCAGCCGCCATATAATACTGACGCACATCTTCGAGCGGTATAACACCGGTTACCGTAAGGTTAGGAGGAACTGAATTAATAAGTTTTTGCATTGACTCGTATTTAGCCCCAAGATGTTTAAATGGAATACCACCAATCCAATAAAACGTAACATCCGGCATTGCACGAGCGATTGATATAAAGGTGTCAAGTCGTTTGCGAGGCTGCACTTGGCCATTACCGATGACGACAAAATCACGTTCTGTCAGATGTAACGCTCGACGTGCAACACGGCGATCATCAGCAGTAACCTGATATCGCGCCATGTCAACTGTATTATATAACACCTTGACGTTAGACAATTTCATGTCATGAACCAGCTCATCATGTACCATCTTGGAACAGGCCAGCACAAGGTCGGCCCGGCTGTAGAAGAACTTTAGCCACAATTTACCAACTGGCTTCCAGTATTTGGCCGCCCTCAATGATCCAATGAAACTATCTGGTACCAAGTGTGCTGAAACAATTTTTTTACCGTTTTTGCGCAGCAACCGCCCCAATGCATACATACCCACTGTCTGTACATGAACTATATCTGCCGATCGATTAGTGTTAATGGCAATATCAATAGCAGGCTGTTTTTCCAAGGCACCAGTAATCTCCTTATAAGCTGTATGTACACCATGTCCTTGGACCGTAAACTCACTTTCCGAAATCATATTGACCACGATTCGGGATGTCTTTTTAGTCATATTTAGCAATTATACCATGATAATCCGTTGTATAATACAAGAATGCGATTATTTTCCTGGAACGTCAACGGTATCCGCGCCGTCATCAACAAGGGCGAGTTTACCCGCTTCCTGCAAACCTACGATCCGGACATTGTATGCCTGCAGGAGACCAAGGCCGCCCGCGACCAGGTAGAAATTGACCTGCCAGACTACCACGAGCATTTTTATTCAGCCGCCAAGAAGGGTTATTCCGGTACGGCGATTTTGTCGAAAATCCGGCCGCTCCATTGGCGCGACGGACTGCCGCCGGCTATCATTGAGCAGTTCAATTTGACCGGCGATCAGTATGGCAACCCAGCAGACGAAGGGCGTATCATCACTGCCGAGTTCGACGATTTTTGGGTGGTGACGTGTTATACGCCAAATTCGAAAGGGGATTTAAGCCGACTGAGTCTGCGTCATAAGCAGTGGGATCCGGCGGTGCTGGCCTATCTGGAGGAATTGGAGCTCGTCAAGCCAGTACTATACTGCGGCGATATGAACGTGGCGCATCAAGAAATTGACCTGGCAAATCCAAAGTCTAATGTCGGCAAGCACGGCTTCACCGATGAGGAGCGGGAAGGCTTTCAAAACTACTTAGACGCTGGGTTTGTCGACGCCTTCCGGGCAGCTTTCCCTGACAAGACCGGGGCGTACACCTGGTGGACGCACTGGGCCAACGCCCGGGCGCGTAATGTCGGCTGGCGGATCGACTATTGGCTGGCATCGCGCGAAATCGCCGAGCGTGTCAAAAATCCTGAGATTCACGCCGAACAAATGGGCAGTGACCACTGCCCGGTAAGCATTGAGGTCGAGGTATGAAAATCACCAAACGCTCGCAGAAACGTACACTGTTCCTTGGCCTGGGTGCCGTGCTGATCATCGCCAGTAGCGCTGTAGTGACTTATTTCACCCTCCGTCACTTCAACCCGCCACACACCACCACCCAGCAGCCAATTAGCAAAGAGCAGCCCTCGCCAATACCCAAAGCAAAAACTCCCGACAGCCAGAAACCTCCAGCGCCAGCTGCGCCGGGCCTTGCTCTGCCAAACGCTACGCCGATTCCCGCCCGCATTGTCAACAGCGCCGATGACGCCGACCTCTGGAAAATCGTCAATAAATCTCAGAGTTTCGCCAATCCTCGCTACCAGCCCAGCGACCTCCGCCCAGTCAGCGTGCCGACACTACCCGGCCGCAGCCAGGATGAGCGCTCGCTCCGCGCCGTCCTCATGCCTGATCTCGAGAAATTAGTCGCCGCTGCTCGTAATGCCGGTGTCACTATCTATGTCGGCTCAGGTTACCGCAGCTACGCTACTCAGGCTTCGCTTTTTGCTAGCAACGTTCGTCAGCACGGCGAGACTAAGGCCAACCGGTTTAGTTCACGTCCCGGTCATAGCGAGCATCAATCGGGCCTGGCCGTTGACTTTGGTGGCACCGACCGAGCTTGTTGGGTGGAGGACTGTTTTGAGCAAACCACTGCCAGCAAATGGCTCGCCACCCACGCCCACGAATACGGTTTTATTCTGCGCTATCCGAAGGGCAAAGAACCAATCACCGGCTATCAGTACGAGCCGTGGCATTTTCGCTATGTTGGGCGGGAACTCGCGGGCGCTCTGCATCAGTCGGGCTTGACGATGGAGGAGGCTTGGTCGTATATTGAAGAGGCAATGACCAAACTCAAACAGCGAGGAACACAATAAATGAAGCACGGGGTGGGACGCGCAGTCGTGGCCATGGTTCTAGCGGCCTGGACGACACTGACACTACTGATGATCAATGGCGGCACGCAGCTCGTCAACCAAACGTCGGCGTCAGTCGCTAATTCGCCGCTGTATAATTTTCAGCCGGTCACCATCCGCCTTGACCGCACCAATCGCGACTTGACCTTTCCGTCGTGGAAGTATTTACAAACCGGGAAAATCTGGTCTTATGTGTCAGGCAAGCAGGGCATCGACCCAGCCTTTGAGCCGCCGCTGACTGATATTACTGATGGTACGCCGAGCTGGGTAGAGGATACACGCGTACAGCCGATGGTAAAAGAGCCGCTCGAAAAATTACGCCACGCTGCAGCCGAGGCCAAGCTACCAATTCTCGTCTCTAGCGCCTACCGCTCCGGCACTGCCCAAGCCAAAATCCGCACCGAAACCACTACCAAAAATGGCGCTGCGCACACCGAAGAATACGTCGCCAAACCCGGCCACAGCGAGCATCAGCTGGGCCTAGCGGTTGACTTAACCAGCTTTTCCGAGAAATGCAAAGCCCGCTTTAGCGACTGCGCGCTTGATCCAAAAACCGCCAGCTGGCTCGCCGCTCATGCCCACGAATACGGTTTTATTCTGCGCTACCCAAAGGGTAAGGAAAAAATCACCGGCATCGCGAGCGAAGCCTGGCACTTCCGCTATGTCGGCAAAGACCTGGCCAGCCTCATCCACGAATCGGGGCTGACCTTTGACGAAGTGTACCAAAACATGGTCAAATTACGCGACAATGCATCAGTTGCCAAGTCGTCTACCTCATGATATAGTAAGCTCATGGTAGAGCTCACCCCCCCACGATCACTAAACTAGCTATCGAAGCGTCGCCTGGCACACGATGCCAAGAAGCGACCATTACCTTTCCTGTTAGGGATGACAAGGTGCTACTCGGTATGAAAAAGCGTGGGCATGGCGTCAACTATCTCAATGGATTTGGCGGCAAACTCCAGCCGAGGGAGACTCCACTCGACGCCACCATCCGTGAGCTCAAAGAAGAATCCGGTCTCGAGGCAGACCCCAGTGCCATTGAACCGACGGGCATCTTGACCGTTATGGGAAGTGGCAAGCCGATGGTCATTTACCTGTCGCGCTGCCTCAGTTGGCAGGGAACGCCCGAGGAAACAGAGGAGATGCGGCCAGCGTGGTTTACTATCGGCCATAAGCTCGCAAACGGAACATTCGTCAACCACTTGCCCCTGGAAACAATGTGGCCAAATGACAGGCTTTGGATCATCGCGGCTATCCTTGGACGCAAAGCTTGCTATGACCTCACCATAACCGACAGCCTGGCAACACTTCAGACTGCACGGCCTCACGCTGATGATCCATGGCAGCTTCATCAGCCTCGGCTACCAGAGAGTATACATCAAAACCTATCAATGCAGCGCGCCAGCTAAGTTGCCAAGAAGCTAAAAATACGAGATAATCAAGCGATGAAGCAGCAGAAATTCGCAGTTTTTGACATCGACGGCACGCTCATTCGCGGCGGGCTGTACCGGCAATTGGTGCTCGGGCTGATTGATGCTGGCGCCATCCCCGAAGTCCACGCCTTAATCATCCAGCAGAAATTACTCAGCTGGAAACGGCGCGAGTCAAAAGACGCCTATGATGAGTACGAACTGAGTTTGGTCAATGCCATCTCTCGTTCGCTGGCTGACATCCCGACCGCGGTGTTTGACGAGGTGGCGAGCGGCATCGCCGAGAGGGAACTTGACCACGTCTATACCTACACACGGCATCGCCTGCACGAGCTAAAGCAGGCGGGCTATTTTCTAATTGCCATCTCCGGCTCACAACAAGAGTTAGTCGAGCCATTTGCTAAAAGATACGGCTTTGACGCCTGGGCGGCTCAGGTGTATGAACGGCAGGGCAGCGGCTTTACCGGTACAATTACCGCCAAAACATATACCAATAAAGACAAGATCCTCCAAGGAATCATTGATAAGCACGGGCTGACACTTGCCGATAGTTACGCGTTTGGCGACAGCGAGGGCGACCGGCATATTCTGGCGATGGTTGAACATCCCGTCGTCTTTAATCCCACGGAAAAGCTGCTCGAAATTGCCAAAACCAATGGCTGGCCAATTGTCCTAGAGCGTAAAAGCGTGGTGTTTGAACTCGAGAAAGGCGAACGTGGATACCTTTTGGCGCAAGCAGGAAAAATCTAAGCCGCTGTTTCCCGACGTTGAATGGAATCGGCCAGAGCGCCGTGACCAAGCCGGGCGGCTGGGGATCGTTGGCGGCAACAAGCTCGGCTTTGCGGCGGTGGCGACCAGCTACCAGGCAGCACGTGACGCCGGGGCGGGCGAAGTACGAGTCGTGCTACCCGACACACTGCGCCGCACTGTGCCAGCGGCGATGACCGACGTCCTGTTTGCGCCGACCAATCCGTCCGGCGGCCTCAGCGGCGCGGCAGCAGGCGAATTAGCCGCCCTCGGCGAGTGGGCTAACGTCATGCTGCTAATCGGTGACGCCGGCAAAAATAGCGAAACGGCCGCGCTGTACGAGCAATTTGTGCGCCAGTACCACCGGCCAGTCGTGCTGAGCCGCGACGCCATCGACCTGGTGCAAAACAGCTTTCCCGCCATCCTTGATAACCCCCACGTCGTCTTTGTCGCCTCATTCGCCCAAGTGCAAAAGCTCTTTCGCAGCGTCTACTATCCAAAAATCCTGACATTTAGCATGCAGCTAGCACAGTTAGTTGAGGCGCTACACAAATTCACCATCACCTATCCGGTCACATTGGCAGTTTTTCATGCCGATCAATTAGTCGTCGCACGGAGCGGAGAAGTCATCACCCAAGCCTGGACCGAGCCGATGCAGCTTTGGCGCGGACAAACCGCCGCGCGCGCCGCCAGCTACCTCTTGTGGTCGCCGGAGGCACCGTTGGCAGCCATCAGCACCAGCATGGCCGCTAGCGTATAAACCAGGGCGGTTCCCACCAGCTCTTGACGATTTATAAACTGCGCGGTATAACAAGGATAGCTATGTCACGAAAATGCCTGATTTACCATCCTGTGGCTGAATTTCCTCTGTCAGATCCAGATTTTGCTCAAGAGATACAGGAACGATTTAGTAGACTGAGTGACAACCCCATAAAACCAACGCAACCCGAGGAGCGTCATCTTACTATCCTAGGCGCACGAGAATACCCAAAGGTCCTACATCCATCTAGACTGCGCATTCATCTACCAGAGCAATCACAAAAGAGCCTTGAGCTCAACGTAGTTGGTGCTCGTATGTTAGGAGAGTGTGCACTCACTCTGGTATTCAACGACCTCAGCCAAACTTTACCGCGGGAAGAAAGACGACGTATCAAGCAAGCATTTATAGAAGCAGGGGCTACCACTCCTCACCATAAAAAATTCAAGCCACACGTCACCATTGCCAAGATTCCCAGGGGGATTAGTAGACGACATGTGATTCGCTGGACAGAAAATATGCTACCGACAGACCCAACCGTCATCGTTGGCGGTATCACGCAAAACAACCTCTCGGGGAGAGAATTTAACGAACAGTCCCTCATCGAGTTTGACTTCAGTAATGAGGGTCATTTTCTCGATCTACAGGTTGCTGACTGCATGCTTCTGCCGCCACTAAAACAAAAGCCAGAGAAGAAAGGGTGCAGACATCATTCTCATTCTTAACATTAGCTTCTCGTAAGGTATTACCAACTAAAAACTCCCGCCAAGAGCAGCGGGGGATAAAAAATTTGAGAACCCAGGGCGCTTTCTGGTACCGCGGGCCGGACTTGAACCGGCACGAGCGATTGCTCACCAGATTTTGAGTCTAGCGCGTCTACCAATTCCGCCACCGCGGCACGAGAGAACGCCCCAAGTCATCCGGGGGTAATTATACCACGGCAGCCACCACATCAGCAAGAGCCCGGATACTTTATCTTTCCGGCGTTTTCCCGTATAATAAGAGGTGATGAATCCACATGACGATCAGTTTGGCAGGCGAGTGGGAGCGCCAATCTCGAGTCAACCTCGTCCACTGACGCCACCACCGCGTGATTATTCCGGCTCGCAAGCTGCTGCCGCCAATGTTATTCGTGATCAAATTAATGCTATTTACGGTGGCCGCAGCACCGAATCAACACCGCACACCACACCGGTGGTTCAGCCGCGCCCTATAGAGCAGCCACACCCAGAACCGACCGAACGTACCACTGTTACGCCGCCACAGCGTACATCGAGCCCGCACGCCCTGAATACCACGCCACCGGCAGCACAACCGACCCAGCCGACTACAGCTTCATCTCCCGTTCAAGTCACCAAGTCACCTCAGCCCCAGCTAGCGAACAAGTCAACGGACAATCCCGCCGCCGCGCCACCAACCACGCAGCCGCAACCGGCCGCCCCGGCCAAAACTCCCACTCATCAGCCACAAATTACCGCTGATCAGTGGAAACAGTACCACAGCTCCTGGCAAAAATATTACCAGATGTACTACGAGCGCTACTACGCCTCGCACCTTGATCAAAAGCAACAGGAATTTGACCGGCTGGTCCAGTCTGCTCACGACGCTAACACCGCCGCCGCGCCGGCCATGACCGATATGTTGTCCGCCCAAAGCCCCATCAAGCGCCTCCGTGCCCAGATCCAGCAAACCGTCCGCGACAAGGCCAAAAAAGTCACCAAATCACGCCATTTCATCCCGGCGCTCGCCGGTGTGTTGGTGCTACTGGCGTTCGTCTTTTTGCAGTACAATCGCGTCTTGTTTGGTATCGCCGCCGCCTATACCACCCCAGGCAATGTTGATCCACAAAACATCATTGTCAATCCAGCAAGCAATGCCGCTGTCGGCCCCGACCCACGGCTGATCATTCCTAAGCTCAATGTTGATGTACCGGTCATTTATGGCGTTAACGCGGCCGACCATAACGCTCAAATGAAAGCAATGGAGAAGGGCGCTGCTCACTTCGCGATCGCTGGCGCTAACGCCGTGCCTGGCCAAGTTGGTAATGCCGTCTTCTCGGCACACTCTTCTAACGATGCCTTCGCACCCGGTGACCACAAGTTTGTCTTTGCTCAAAACGAAAAGCTGGTCAAAGACGACATCATCTACATGCACTACCAGGGCAAGCGCTACACCTACGCCGTCACCAAGAAAGAAGTCGTCCTGCCAAACGAGGTCAGCCGTGTCCAAATTCAAACCGATAAGCCGATGCTCACTTTGATCAGCTGTGTACCGCTTGGCACCGCCGAAAAACGCCTGCTGGTCTTTGCCGAGCAAATCAGCCCCGACCCATCTGGCGCTGCCAAATCAACCGAGCCAGTCACCACTCGATCCGCCGCTATCCCGGGTAAGCCATCGCCAACACTGCTTGAGCGATTATTCGGCGCCAAAGAATAAAGCACAATAAGATTCAAATTAGCACTTAGCGCTTGATCGTCATTCGCAGCCGCGACATCGTCACCGTGCCGTTATCGGCTCGACGGAAAGCATACAACCAGTCGCCGTCGTGCGACAGTGACGCATCAAACCCTTCGCTGGCCTCCAGCATTGTCGACTGATTAGCGCCGTCGAATTCGCGCATCACCAGCTTGCCACCCTCGACGCTCCACACGTGATAATCATCCAGCCAATCAAGCGTCGTCCCCGTCGGCAGCGCCGTATCGTGCGACACCGATTGCCGCTCAATATCATAACTCATAAAGCCAGCCGTCGTTCGCATCAAGACGAACCGCCCGGTACCGCTCAGATCCAGCTCGGTCAGTGGTTTACCGGCAGCGATCGACTTGACGCGGCTCAGTAGCTTTGACGCCGACGAACTCGACCCGTCCAGCGCCGCGCCCATGTGCAGCGTCACCGCCGAGCCAACGCCGACCACCAGCACGTCTTTATTATCATAGCGCGAAAACTTAATCATCAACGGCGTCGAGGCCTCCGCCTCAGTCTGTCGCCGCACGACCACTGGCTCAGTCCAGTCCTTGCGCCAAATGCCCGCCAGCTGCAGCTTGCTCGTGCCATTCGTCCCGACGTAGGTGATATAATCCGTACCATACACCGAGAACGATTGCACATGACTGATCAGCGGCGCAGAAATCGTCGCCGCGTTTAAGTCCGCTCGCCGCAGTTCACCGCTCGATTGTAGTACATACAGTTCGTTGCCGCTCTCACCGAGGAAGCGCACGTCTTTTAGCTCCAGCCCGATCACTTTCGCGATATCAACCACTGTCTTATTCTCGCGGTCGACTTTCAGCCACTGGACCTTCTCGCCTTGGCCTTCGACCACGTAGGTGTGTTTGAGAATGGCGTAGCGATTACCGGAATCCCACTCAACAATCTTAAACGCGTGCGCCGTTGACTGGCCGCTATAACCCGCCACCACCGATGTATCCAGCGTTACCTCGTTAAACTTTGGCTTATCTGAATCACGCAAATCACCCCAGACGATCTTTGGTGCATCGGTCGCTTGCATCACACCCAGCATGAACCGCCAATTTGGCGAAAATCGTACTGAGGCGAGCGACGAAAATTCCTTGACCGAACTCACCACCCGGTCACTCGGCACCAGCCGCGCGTACGATAGCCAGGTCAGTGTCCCGGCCTTGACCTCGACAACTTTACGCCACTCATCATAGCCATCCAGGCGCATGGAAAATTGATGCTGCCCCTCAGGAAGCATGCCCTTGATATGTGTCTTGCCAAGCTCCATGCCATCGACGGACACCCGTGCGCCTTGCGGCCGCGAATCATACTGCACCAGCGCCCGCTGCTCAACCGTCTGCGTCTTGAGATCCAGCTGATAGCCAAGCGTATGAAAAATCAAAATGAATGCCAATATACACACCGTCAGCACCATAATGGTATAAATCAGTGTCCTGCGAGCAAGTTCTAGACCACGCTTTTGTTTTCGATACATAATGAGAGATTATACCACATTTCGCCCCTTGCAAAAAGCATGTCCTCTTTGTACAATAAACAATAAGCATTAGGAATACGAGGGGTTCATGAACAAACAAACTATCCATAAAACCGTCCACAAAACTGCCGGCCAAAAATCAACGACGCTCAGTCGCCGTCACGTTGCCGCGCCATCACATGCCAAGCGTCGCCTGGCCAGTCGCCCCGACATTACACGCGACACCTCCGTCCCGATAAGTGTTCATGTCAATAAATTTGCGCCGAGCACGCCAAGCGTCCCGCCACAACCAACCAAACGCGACCGTCCAGCCGAACCACACCCGACCGTCGTGCGCGCCCAGGCTCGTGCTACCCAACAGCCTCATCAGACAACCCGAACTACAGCCCGCCGCAGTCCAGCCACACCGCATCATCACTCGACGCGCATCATCAGGCCAAACCACCTGCCGGCCAAACAACACACTGCCACCCTCGCGCCCAAGCCAGCTGCCGTTCTCAAAAATGAAGCCATCACCGAAGCCCTGCAGCGTGCAGCTACGCCGCAAAAAGCGCCGCGCCGCGCTAAAAAACCAAAGAGCCGCATCGGTCGCTGGCTGCAAGTCGCCTCCGTCGGCTTGGCTATCATGCTGATCGGTGGCTATTTTACCTACCTCGGTATGCCTAACATCTCCACCCGCATCGCCGCCATCCAATCTGGTATCAACGCCAAATATCCAGGCTACCGCCCAAGTGGCTATGCCCTCAGCGGCCCAATTACCTTCAAGAGCGGGGAAGTCCGCATGAAATTCGCCTACGCTGACGGCGGCCAATCCTACACCATCACTCAGCAAAAAAGCTCGCTCAATTCCGCCGCACTCAAGGAAACCCTGACAGCCGACGGCGGCGATGTCCAGACCACCACCGCGGATGGCCTGACTATTTATAGCACTGACCGAACTGCTAGCTGGGTTAATGGCGGCGTCCTCTATCAGATCACTCTCGGCGGGGCGTTGTCAAACGAGCAGGTCACCAAAATCGCCACTAGCTTATAATCACCCCCGTAGCACCACGGGGGCACTCACGTTTACCAGCGCTGCGGCCTCGTGCTATAATCAGCCCATGACTACACGCACTCGTTTCGCACCCTCGCCAACAGGGTTTTTACACGTTGGCGGCATTCGCACGGCATTATTTGCTTTTCTCGTCGCCCGGCAGGCTGATGGGCAATTCATCCTGCGCCTCGAAGACACTGACAAGGTCCGCGAAGTTGCCGGCAGCCGCGAACACCTCATCGCCAGCCTCAAGGCACTGCACCTCGACTACGACGAAGGGCCAGACATTGGTGGGCCACACGGACCGTACGTCCAAAGCCAGCGGCTCGAGCATTACCGCCAGTGGGCACAAAAATTAATTGACGCCGGCCGCGCCTACGCTGATCCCTACACGCCCGAAGAGATCCAAGCGTTTCGCGACGCCGCCCAGGCCGAGAAGCGCGCCTTTCGCTACCGCGACCATCGCCCCGACAATCCACCGGAGTGGGACGGCACGACGCCGCTGCGTTTCAAGGCTGAGCCCAAAAGCTACACCTACCACGACGAGGTCATGGGTGACGTCACCACCAGCCCCGAGGTCGTTGACGACTTCATCCTCATCAAGTCTGACGGCTACCCGACCTACAATTTTGCCCACATCATCGACGACGCCGAGATGAACATCACTCACGTCATTCGCGGCCAGGAGTTCATCTCCAGCATGCCAAATTATCTGGCGCTCTACGAAGCACTGGGCTTGCCGCGGCCTATATTCGCGCATCTACCACACATCATGAACGAGCAGGGTAACAAGAAATTAGGCAAGCGCGACGGCGCCAAAGACGTGCTCGATTATATCCGTGATGGCTATCTGCCAGAGGCGCTGGACAGCTTCATCGCCACCATGGGCTGGAACGACGGCACCGAGCAAGAGACCTTTACCATGGATGAGTTGATCGCTAAGTTCAATCTCAGCCGCGTGCAGCGCTCGGGCGCTCGCTTTGACGAAAAGCGGCTGCTGTGGACGAATGGGCAGTTTATTCGCTCGCTCGCGCTGGATGATTTAGCCGAGCGGGTTAATGATTTTTGGCCGGACAGTGCCGCCGGGGCGGATGAGGAGTACCGCCGACGCGTCTTGGCGCTAGCACAAGACCGATTAAAGACCCTGCGTGATCTTGGCGGATTTGGCTACTTTTTCGCGGAGCCTGAGATTAACATGGAGCTCATCGACAGCAATAAACAGCTCAAGAAATTATCTGAGCATGAGCGGCATGAATTACTAGAAACTGCTCAGCGCGAGCTCGCCACGCTCACCGATTGGACACCAGACACAATTCAAACTCGGCTAAACGAACTGCTGGAAATCACCGGCCAAAAGCCCGGCATTCTCTTTAGTCTCATCCGCATCGCCATCACCTGGGCGCCGTTTAGCCCGCAGCTCAATGACACGCTAGCACTGATTGGCCGCGAGCGCACGCTGGCACGGCTTGAGCGGGGAATTACCGCGTTCTCGACGGGCGTGAGTGTACCGTAATGCTACGCCCATAGACACCAACTAGCCAGCACACTGCTCCGTTTACCGTGTATGTCGCTTATGCTATACTAAACCCATGCACATCAAGAATCCTCGCCCAGCCACCGCGGCCCAAAAACCGACGGTAAAATCAGCTAAACTTGAGCAGACGTCACCAGACGCCCCGGCCAAAAAACGCTCGTTTGCCCAGTGGTGCAAAAAGCACTTATGGGCGATTGTCCTCATCACCGTCTCGCTGGTTATCGCTGGCATTTTCATCGTCGCTATCAATTCTGTCCAGCACGACGGCGGCCTACCGTTCTTCACTGCCAAGAAAAAGCCAACCAAATTCTACTCACCGCTCACCGGCCTTGAAGTCGCTGATGAAGCAGCCACCAAGCAGCCCGTCACCGCCGTCATGATCGAGAACAGCCCCGACGCTCGCCCGCAGTCCGGCCTCTCGGGAGCCGGCATCGTCTACGAGGCCGTCGCCGAGGGTGGCATCACGCGCTTCCTCGCCGTTTATCAAGGCGCCAAACCAGCCCTCATCGGCCCAGTCCGTAGCCTCCGTCTCTATTACCTCAGCTGGGGCGCGCAGTACCAAGCCTCCATCGCCCACGTTGGCGGCAGCCCGAACGCCCTCGATACCGTCCGCAGCGGCAGCTACCGCGACATCGACCAGTTCTTTAACGGCGGCAGTTATTGGCGGGTTGGCGACCGCCGCGCCCCACACAACATGTATACCTCTGGGGAGAAACTTGACGCCCTCAACGCCGCCAAAGGCTTCAAAGAATCATCATTCACCGGCTTCAAGCGTGGCGATGGCAAGCCAGCCGAGACACCAAATGCCACCACTATCCAGCTCAATTTTAGCAGCGGCACTTACAACACCACTTATGCTTACGACAAGGCGACCAACACCTACAAACGCTCGCTAGCTGGCGCACCGCACGCCGATCGGGAAGGCGGCCAGATCGCTCCGCGCGTCGTCGTTGCCCTCGAAGCACCGCTCGAGCGGCGCGTCGGGCCAGATGGCTACGAGGACACCGTCACCGTCGGCTCGGGCAAGGCGACCATCTTCCAAAACGGCATGGCCACCGCTGCCACCTGGAAGAAAGACGGCCTCACCGCACCGCTCAAACTGCTTGATGAAAACGACAAAGACATTACCCTGGGTCGCGGCCAAACATGGATCGGCGTCTTTACGCCCGGGCGGGGATCCGTCACGTGGCAGTAGCAGCTGGCGATACGTCAATTTGTAGCTTTCGACGATACCACCGACGCATGCTGTTCGCTTGTGCACTGGCCGGGCAGGCAGCCGTAGCGCTCATCGGCGGTGTGATTCTCAGTGTCACCGGCGTCACCTCGTGGAGTCACCCGACGTTCTGGCTAATCACCGGTACGATTTTCATTGTCGGCAGCCTTCTTTCGACCATGTTGATCATCATCGCCGGTCGGCCGCTTGATGATATCTTGACCGCCTTGATCCATAAACGCGGCGAGCGCACCACCACGCCGCTACCAAATCCGAACGCCGAGCAACACACCAAAACCGGCTTCAAGACCGTCCTTGAACTCATCTACGACGAGCCGACCCAGCCCGCACCACCGCCAAGCCCCGACGCGCTACTGACCCAAGCACTCAATCACACCAGCTGTGGCATCGTCGTCCTCGATCCCACCAAGCGCATCGTCTCCGCTAACAAGGCCGCCCCGATCGCCACTGACGCCGACGGCCAGCCGTATCTGGCGCTGGATTTTCTCAACGAGCAGTCGCTCGACGCCTGGCTCGATGACGCTGACGCCCGCCAAGTCTCCGCCGAGCGTACCTGGCGCCGCGTTGCCACTACCAACGGCGCCTTCAAAAAAACTCGCTTCTTTGACATCATCGCCTCCTACCAAAAAGACGCACCCGGCGAGACCGTCATCGTCCTCATCGACCGCTCGGCCCAATACCTACCCGAGGAGGAAGACCTCAACTTCATCTCCTTCGCTGCCCACGAACTCCGCGGCCCGATCACCATCATCCGCGGTTATCTCGATGTCCTCGCCGACGAGCTAGCCGGCCGACTCAAAGGTGACGAGCCGCAACTACTAGCGCGACTGACGGTCTCTGCCAACCGCCTGTCTGGTTATATCAATAACATTCTCAACGTCGCCAAGTTCGACCGCCACCACCTCAGCATCCACCTCGCCGAGGACTCATTCACCGACATCTATGGTTCGATCGCCGACGACATGCAGCTGCGCGCATCGACGCAGCACCGCTTGCTCAACATCAGTATCCCCTCTGATCTGCCGACCGTCGCTGCTGACCGCTCCAGCATCAGCGAAGTCATCTCCAACCTCATCGACAACGCCATCAAGTACAGCTTTGAGGGCGGCACCGTCTCGGTCAGCGCCGAACAAAAAGGCGATGTTATCGAAGTCTCCGTCACCGACAACGGCGTTGGTATGCCGCCGAGCGTCGTCAAAAATCTATTTCACAAATTCTACCGCTCGCACCGCAGCCGCGAAACTGTCTCGGGCACCGGCATCGGCCTCTATATCTGCAAGGCCTTTATCGAGAGTCACGGCGGTCACATCACCGCGCGCTCCAAAGAAAACGAGGGTTCAGTCTTTTCATTTACCGTGCCGCTCTACGCCGCTGTCAAGGACAAGCTGCTCGAGGACGGACAGCTCAATCGCAATCTGATCCGCCAGGGCGGTGGCTGGATAAAAAATCACGCTATGTATCGAGGATAAGAGGAGGGAAGTATGGCAATCAAAACAATCTTGTGCGTCGAGGACGACCGCTTTATCGGCGAGATGTATGTGCGCAGCCTGCAAAAAGCCGGCTACGACGTGACCTGGGTGGTTGATGGTAATGATGGGCTAGTCATGGCCCGGAGTCAGCCGTTTGACTTGATTATCCTTGATCTGATGCTGCCCGAACAGCGCGGCGACCAAATTTTGGACGCGCTGCGCTCTGATGATACTGACCTGATCCCCAATAGTAAAATCCTCATCATGACTAACTTTGAGCAAGACGACGCCGCAAAGTCCGCCATCATGAACCGCGTCGACGGCTACCTCATCAAGGCCGACATCACGCCCCGCAAGCTGATCGACGTCGTCAACAAGATGGGCTAGACGCCCCCAGCTAACCATGCTATAATGGCCCGGTAGCTTTGACGCGGCCCTATCGTCTAGCGGTTAGGACACTGGGTTCTCATCCCAGCAACCCGGGTTCGATTCCCGGTAGGGTCACCATACAGGGATGTATATTCCGTTCGGATTTGAAATAGCTCGCTTACCTCTGGTGGCGAGCTATTTTGTGGAGTCTGAGCTACAAAGACCCCCACACTCCTCATCAAAAATCCCGCTGGCAACGTTCTATTTCCGCGGCAATGAAAGAAACATGTTGTAGGACTGTTTCACCATACTACGCCTCAAATCTCTGAAACTGGTCATATTCACACTTTTTTTCTATAATATGCCCATGGGCAAAATTTATCTTCACATCGCCAATGCTAATCATATTTTTAACGACACCGACTGTTTCATATTTCGCCAGGCAACTAAAAAAGCCGAGGTATTTATCTCAGAAATGTTTCAACAATTCAATTATAACGTCGATATGGTCGTGATTACTCCGTCTTTCTTATTACCAACCATCACCGAGGACGGAATTGCAGGTAGAACACATAACTCGCGTCTCATTATGCTGTCTGTTAATAAACATCAGCACCAAATTAACGAAGATTTTGTTTTTGAGACAATATGCCACGAGTTGGCACATTCTTTGCGCTGGGAGAAAGTTCCAGAATATGCCGAGACAATGTTTGATGGTATGATATTGGAGGGATTGGCGGTTGTACTTGAAGAGGAAGCGATGAATAGGTTTAAGCAGTACAATAAACAGTTCTTCCTGCGTAAAATACAAAATACCAAACAAAAAGAAGTTAACGCTATGGTAGCGACACTAAAAAACAACTTTAACAACACGGCTTATGACTATAATACAATATTTTATACTGGCAATGATAATTTACCACGCTGGACAGGCTATAAACTAGGTTATTACTTCGTGAAACAATATTTACTAAAAACCAATCAAACGATTGCACAAGCAACTTTTGCTAGCTATAGAGATTTCACTCCGGATATTGAAAAGTCCCCATCGTGATATGCGTAACGACGGGGACGGGGGCGTAGTTTTAGCTACGTCTTATCTTCGTTGTAGTATCGGCATCACTTGCCGCAGCCACTGCCACAGCTGCTGCCGCCTCCGCACCCGGAGCCACAGCTACCGCCAGCACAACCGCTACCACCACCGTTACCACAGTTTCCACCGCCGGAACCGCCGCCACAGTGACTTCCGCCACCACTGGCCATGATTCGCGACAGTGGAGACACAGCCACTGTAATGGTCGAGAGAGTTTCGGTGTACATGTAAATCACCTCCTTTCTGTTTGGATTCGCGAATCCATCAAAACACAATCGCATATCAGTGTAAAATGGACTCAAGCAAAGTAGTGTGGCATAAGACTGTCGCCTCGTGCCACCCCAGTCAGAGAATGATGAGAATAGTGTCCAGTGCCAAATCCAAAGCTAATTGGTATCAGCTTGCAACTCAACACCTTAGCTACTTTCAGTATCGAGTGTTTCTCAGAGACATCCACCGCAACAATCTCCAGCTCCTTTTTCAAGGTATCAATTGATGCTGTTGGTACAGGAACTCTGTCCAAAGTTTTACCTCCGAACAGAAACCTCACATACTCATGGTATTGCTTTGATTGAGCGTAAAGCATCTCATGATCAAGAACACTATGAACATGACGTGGAATCAGTCTTCGTGGCTTCTGAGCGTTTAACCCATAGATCAAACGAGACTCAGCCTCCTGAAAAGCCTTGATAGTGGCTTCCTCAAACGTATCAAGCGAGCTGGATGCGCCACTTACGAAACAGGGGTACGAATCAGAAATTATTACCACCTCAATGATAATAACCCCTTTCTGGCTCAGATCAAGTACAACTATGTTGTACCCTCGGTCTTTCCAGTATTCCATTCTGTTTCGCAAATGAGTTGGCAAAACCGCAGGATCCAACTTATGCGGACTGCGCTTTTCGTACCAGCTTCGCATCAAACCGTCACGCTCAATGAGCTCTAGGAGACCTCGATTAACAGCCTCTTCGAAATTAGTATAGGCGGCGAACCCCGAAGAGCAGGTATCCACTACCAACTTTCTACCAAGGTTTTCCATGGAATAAAACACCAAGTCGATCGGTACGAATACCGCCTCTCCTTTGTGATTTACTCCTCTGATCCACTCAATTTCCAGATCCTCATTGAACTTTTGCAAATGCGGAAGCCGGATATACTGCGCATCAGTGAGAGGCGCAGCAACTCGAGGATCAAGCCACGGACCTGGAAGGTTTTGAGCCGATGAATAGACATCGTAGAATACGTCTGTTGAACGCTGTCTCTCATAACCTTCGGCTATGGCCTTAAGCCTCGCATCAGACCACGATGTCGATATCCCACTTGCGATTTGACCATTCTGTGCAACGGACAAAAACTGGAAATATGACTTGCCGTAGTCATTGGATAGTGTGTTGTCGGTAAGCCAGACGCGACGAACTGGCTTTACATCTCCGACAACTTCATCCTCTAGCCGAGAGAGCAAAGATCGTTCTGTTCTTACTTCTGCACCAGCAGATTTACCAAGCGCAATTGCAAGGAATAAGAGACAGCCCTCAAGTTGCAGCTCATCAGAGACTTCTTTTTCTCTCATGCCCCCGAGAAGACAGGTATCCATGCCAGATTCTATCGCCCCAAGGGCAATATTCTGAGCAATTTCACCCGCTTCAATAGCCATAAAGCGATACCCCAAGTTTGAGTACTTGTACGGCTGGCGATTTGCATCGGCAGCAATCACAAGCATCACGCTCGCGCCAAAGGGCAACCCTACGGCATTAAATGCATGAGAAATCCGCTGAAAATCAGGAGTTCCGTTAAATAGTATAAGACGATCACATTCACTATCGTACTCATAATATCCAGCCGGAAAATCCTTCTGATCTTCTAGGGCAATGACAAATATCTTCATCGGATAAAGATTGCCCGCGGAAGGGACTGCATGCCTCTCAAAAGAGTAGCCAACATTCAGCAAGACGCCAACCTCTTCAATAGATAGAGGCTCGCCGGTGAAGTTTCTACAGCTAGAGCGAAGCCTCTGAAGCTCCGTAAGCTTAGAGAGGTTATCTTCAGCGGTGAATGAGAATTCGACACCCTCCTTGATTTTCATACGCGGAGACTTGACATGACTCATAACTTCTTTATCCGTAATATCAGAAGGATAGGTCATGGGGTTTGCACTGATTGCGTGAAAGTGTTTGTATACCTCACAACTATCAATGACAATACCGAGCGAATTCAAGTCATTCAAGAATCCTATCGTGAAATTTTCATCAATGCTTGAGAGCTGTTCGGCAATTGCATGAATGGGGTTCATTCCATTGCACAATTCCAGAATACTCCAAGCAATCGGTGCTATTTCAGATCCCAAGAAGATCTCTCGGTCGGACATAATGAACTTAATGCCATCATCTTTCGGGATACCCGGAACCGCGAGAAGCGGCCTCTTGAGCATTTACAAATACCTCCTTACTTTGGATAGTACAACGATGTGAAAGAACGGAGCCAGTAGACACTCTGCGTGCGCAAAGAACAGCCTACGACCCCTACGTAGGAATATAACATAAATGCTATTTATTGTCATCATTTCATCTGTAAAAATATAAATCTGCTAGTTATTGTGTGTGGAACTATTATTTTTACTAACATATGCTTAGTAGCAAATGGCGGTCCCTAGGGTCAGACGATTATTCGGAAAACGTGTTCGTGAGCTTCGCAAGAAGAGCGGTTTTTCGCAGGAGCAACTAGCAGATAAAGCCGGGCTTCATCGAACGTATATAGGGGCAATAGAACGTGGCGAACAAAATATTTCAGTCGATAATATTGACAGGATAGCCAAAGCGCTAAAAGTCTCCATTCCCACCTTATTTACATAATATACTTTTCTGCTCCTAAGCACTAAAGACCTGCCGACCAACCGCGGAATCTATGGCTATTTTGTGTTATAACTAAAATAGTAACTTTACGGCAGACTATCTTATACAGAACATAATTATGACAATCCGCCCCTTCCATCCCAAAGACCGCGTTACGATCGATAAGCTGGCGATTAAACTGCACGCACATTTTGCGCAGGTTGACGATACGGCGGAATCACTGCCGTTCGCTAGCCCGCGAGACGCGCACGGCTACATGCAGCGGATGATCGACGATAGCGAGGATATGGACGGCGCGATATATGTTGCCGAGGAGAACGGCCAGGTGGTCGGCTTTATTCAAGGTGTGATTATTGATCATCAACCTGGTCAGGACGCCGCTTTCGATGCAGTGCATGCGGCCGCGAAAAGACGGCTGGATCGGACTGCTTTATGTCGAGCCAGAGCAGCGCCGCAGCGGTATCGGACGAGCCTTACTGGATGAAATGAAGCGCTATTTCCAGAGTAAAAATTGCGATACCTTGCGGCTAAAAGTGCTGAGCAGCAACCAGCGCGCCATAACGTTCTATGAAAAATATGGTCTTACGGCCCGCGAAGTAGAAATGATAACAAAACTACGGTAGGTTTTTCGGGATCTCGGCTTGAAGCGGCGCCCCACCGCGCGCTATACTGATACTATGGCCCGCGAAATTCTTACCATTGAGCATCTCAGCAAGACGTACGGCTCGGGTGATAGCGCCACGCGTGCGCTCAAGGACGTCAGTTTTTCGATTCGTCACGGCGATTTTCTAATGATCACAGGGCGCAACGGTTCGGGCAAATCGACCTTTATGCATCAGGTGGCGATGTTGGATCGCCCTGATAGCGGCACAATCTGGTTTGATAGTAGGGGTGACGAGACACCAGCGATAGAGATCACTCAGCTACCAGAAAAACAGCGAATTGAACTACGCCTGCGCCAAGTTGGCTATATTTTTCAAGAGTACGCCCTGATTCGTGAACTCACCGCCCTAGAAAACGTCATGTTGCCGCGGCTGATGTGGTGCTCGGCGAAGATTGCTAAGCAAAAAGCTCTGCAAGAACTGGATCGTGTTGGTTTGAAGGACAGAGCGCGCCATCTGCCATCGCAATTATCTGGCGGCGAACAGCAGCGCGTGGCGATTGCCCGGGCTCTGGTCAATGAGCCGCACATTATTTTTGCCGACGAGCCGACGGCTAACCTAGATACGGTCGCCTCAACAAATGTCATGGAAACGTTGAAGGAAATTAACGCCAGCGGCATAACCTTGGTGATGATCTCGCATGAAGCTGATGAACTAGCCTATGCCAAGCGGCAAATCGTGTTTGAAAACGGCAAATTAAAAGGCGAGCGTCAACCCGCAGCCGGGAGGCTACTATGAGCCAGTCCCGCAAAACGCAGGAAACGCAAACGCCGCAGCCCAAGAACAATCTGTGGCGCGAGTTCTTGCTGGGTTGGCGATTGATGCGGCAGTACATCGTGCGCGGCCGCAAGTGGACGCTGGGCCTGACGACGCTGCTAGTGGCGGTGGCGTTCATTAATCTAGCCTTCATATCGTCGCTGCTAGCTGGCGTCACGTCGGCGATTGAATCGCAGATCAAGAACCTGATGGTCGGCGAGGCCTATATTGATGTCAAAAAGCCCGGCGAGTACATCACCAATGTCGATAACAAGCTGGCCGAGATCAAACGCATCGACGGCGTCACGTCGGCTGACAAAATCCTGGCTGTACCGGCAATATTAGGATATAACGATGACAAGCAGGTACAAGCTCGAATCAATGTCGTTAATCCGCAAGCCTTTCGCCAAACCCTGGAGGTCGCTAACCGCGTGTCGGACGGAACGTTTTTGGCGGCGAGCGACGACGAGATCGTGCTGGGTAGCCGGCTGCTCGAGAGAGGTTCTCTTGAAGGGGTCAAAGTTGGCGATCGGGTAACGATAAATGTTAACGGTAAAAAGGTCAACGTTAAGGTCGGCGGTATTACCTCGACGAAGTTCTATAATGCAGATATTCAGGCGTACATCTCGCGCGGTTTATGGCGCAAGCTCACCAGCGGCATACCGAGCTATTTGACAGCTGGCGAAAACGATGCCAGCATGATCGTCGTGCGCACCAGCCGCAGCAAGGAGGCATCGGTGCAACGAACGCTTACTGACCTGAACTATCCGGGCCTGCGCGTTCACGATTGGCGCGACGGAGCGACGGTTATGGATACGATTACCGGCAGCTTTCAGTCGCTCAACGCCATTATGCTGATAGTCGGCATTATCATTGCGGCGGTGACGATCTTCATCGTGATTTATGTTGACATCATCAACAAGCGGCGGCAAATCGGCATTCAGCGGGCGATTGGCGTCAAGCCGCGAGTGATCGTCTTTAGCTACGTCCTACTAGCGCTATTTTATGCGGTGTGCGGTATAGCGGTCGGCTTGGCAATTTTCCTCGGTGGGCTGGTGCCGTATGTAGTGGCACATCCGTTCAGTCTGCCAATTGCTGACGTGACACTCAACATATCGTGGTGGGAATTGCTATTCCGTGCTGAGGTTGTGCTAGTGGTTGCCATCATCAGCGGTGCCATCCCCGCCATCATGGCCTCGCGAATGAAGATGCTCGAGGCGATTTTGGGGAAGGGCTAAGTGCGCCCCTCGGGGCAGCTGAATACGTACCATGCTTGACCTGCCGTGACGTGGCTCAATGTGGGTATCATTTTTGCTCATCTCGGTCTATAATACAAGCATGAAGTGGGCGGGGGATATTTCGCAGGTCGGTGAATTGTCGCGATTTTGGCTGCGGCGACTATGCGAGGCAGCCCTATTCGTCGGGCTGGTCATCGTCCTCCTCTACTCCTGGGCGCGCTTTATCCCGACCGGCTACCGGCTACCCATCGGCGAAGCCATCACCGACCTCGCCGCCGCCATCAGCGCCCTCGTCAGCCTCGCCGCCCTCATCCTCTGTCTGTGGCTACCGCGCCGAGCCATCACCGCCGCATCCATTGCTGTCTACGGCCTGATCATCCTCGCCGTCGGCTCGCTGGTTGCCACCAGCGGCTTTCTGGCCTCGCCATTCGCCGCCGCTTGGCTCAGCGCTGCGGTATTCGCCGGCTTCTTTGGCTGGCCCGTCGTCCTCGGCACCAGCCTCCTCGTCGTCACCGCCATCACCACTGCCGCCATCACCCAGCACGCCAGCCTCATCGCCACGATTGGCGCGCTATTTTTTGGCCTGGCACCCTTAGCTCTTGGCTTTATTATCTGGCGCCATCAGCCGCGCGTCAGCAAGCTCGGCGACATCTCTGAACTCCGCACCAAGCTATCCACTGCCGAGGGCACCTCTGACATTGTCATCAATACTATCGACGACGGTGTGCTGGCCATCTCGCGCGAGGGCAATATCGAGCTAATCAACCCCTCGGCCCAGCGGATCATCGGCTGGAACCAAGGCGACGCCCTCGGCCTCAAATGGCAAAGCGTCATTCAACTAGTCACCGCTGACGGCAAAGACGTCACCGTTACCGAAAACCCGGTCATGCAATCACTGATCAATAATCGGCCGGCACACTCCGACAAATTACTCCTCCGCACCGCCTCGGACAAGCAAATCCTCGTCTCCATCGTCGCCTCACCGGTCGGTAAAGACAACGAAGGCATCATCGTCGTCTTTCGCGACATCACCAAAGAAAAAGCCGAGGAGCGCCAGCAAGCCGAATTCATCTCTACCGCCAGCCACGAGATGCGCACTCCCGTGGCTTCCATCGAGGGTTACCTCGGCCTGGCGCTCAATCCAGCCACCGCCCACATCGACGACAAGGCGCGCGATTTCATCACCAAGGCCCACGCCTCAGCCCAGCACCTGGGTCGGTTATTTCAAGACCTGCTTGATATCAGCCGCGCCGAAGACGGCCGCCTCAAGAACGAGCCACAGATTATCAATATCACCACCTTCGTCGGCGAGATTTTTGAGGGCCTGGCGCCACGCGCCGCCGAAAAGGGCCTCGTCTGCACCTTCCGTCCAGACGCCGCCGCCACTGTCCAGCCAGCATACTACGCCAACGTCGATGCCGATCACCTCCGCGAAGTTGTTTCTAACTTGATCGAAAACGCTATCAAGTACACACCCGACGGGGAAGTAGTCGTGGACATCACTGGCGATGACAAAACGATCACCATCAGCGTCCAGGACAGCGGTATCGGCATCCCCGCCGAAGATGTACCGCACCTCTTTCAAAAGTTCTACCGCGTCGACAATTCCGACACCCGCGAGATCGGTGGCACCGGCCTCGGCCTGTATCTCAGCCGCCGCTTGACCGAGGCGATGTCCGGCCGCCTATTCGTCATCAGCGAATACCGTAAGGGCAGCACTTTCTTTCTCGAGATTCCTCGCACCCGAACCGACGAGGCCATGCGCCAATTACCAACCACTCCCGCGCCTGCCGCCCCACCACTGACCGCCGAACCGCCAACCGCTGTCGCCGTCCAGCCAACCGTTCCGATCAACGCTACCCAACCGGACGCCGCCGATACCGTCCTAACTAAGCCGGCCACACCGCCGATGCCGCCGCCCAACTTTAGCCCGCTGCCGCTGATGTTCACGCCACCACCTGAACCAACCACTCCCACGCCCGCCATGCCATCCGCGCCGCCCGGCCCAGCCCCCGAGCCTCTTGCCACGCCCACACCGCCTGAGCCAACCACTACACCTACGCCGTCAGCACCGCTCGCCGCCCCAGAACCAGATGCTGCCCAACAAAAACCATAACCACTATAGTATTTTGGCGCAAACTTCGGTATAGTAGGGGTAGTTATGACAAAGATTTTACTAGTAGAAGACGACAAAAGCCTGCGCGAGATTTACGGCGTCAGGTTACTAGCTGAGGGCTACGACATCGTTTCGGCGGGCGACGGTGAAGAGGCCTTGGCTATGGCTATCAAAGAACGCCCGGCCTTGATCGTCAGCGACGTGATGATGCCCAAGATTTCTGGCTTTGACATGCTGGACATCTTGCGCTCGACCACCGAGACACGCGACGTGAAAGTCATCATGATGACCGCATTGTCATCCGAAGACCAACGGCAACGCGGCGAAGCTCTCGGTGCTGATCGCTACCTCGTTAAGTCGCAAGTTGGCATCGAAGACGTGGTGCGCACTGTCCACGAAGTACTGGGTGATGCGCCAGCAGCCGCACCAGTCGAATCAGCTCCGGCCGCAGAACCCGTGGCAGCTGGCGCACCGTTAGCGGCGCCAACCACCCAGCAAGACGCTCCGGCAGCCACCTTGCCATCACCGACAGAGATAGCAATCGCAACCCACGTTGTCACCCCGGCACCGACCGCACCGATAACTCCAACGGCCCACGATGATTCAGCCATCGCACCTACTCAAGCTAGCCCAGACAATTCAACCCCTCCAGCAACTGACCCGGCGCCGTTCGTTTTGCCGAGCGCCGCGCTGGCGCCGACAGCTCCGTCCGCACCGCCTGAGCAAACGGCCGAGCCGGCCACCACAGAACCAGTGACACCAGCCGACCCAGCGCCAACTCCAGCACCCGAGGTAGAGCAACCTCCGGTCTCTGAGCCAGCGCTGACCCCATCTCCTGAAGCAGCACCGACCACCCCAGCCGACACCTTGCCACAGCCAACAGCGCCAGTCTCATCACCATCGCCGCAGCCGACCAGCCACGGTGGTGAGCGGGTGATCCAGCCGCTGAGCCAAGAACCACAGCCCGACATGTCCAAGATGATGGAGCAGGAGCTCAGCGACCAACTCGAGTCTATGCAGGCCTCGCCGCAGCCAACGCCAGATTCAGACGACTTCACACTGCCAACGCCTGATGCCATGGCCGAGCCGCACGGCGACCTGACGCTTGATGCACTCGAGCCGCTACCGACGCCAGCTGATGACCAATCGCTTGATGCTGGTACCGCGATCAATGCCGAGCTCGCCAACGCGGCATCATCACAACCACAAGCTGACGATACACCATTCGTCCTGCCCACCCCGGCGCCGATGCCGACCGACCCAGCTCCAACGCCTGAACCAGAGCAGACCTCGACCCCTGAAGGAGGACCGTCCCCCGTGACAGAGCCAGCACAGCCAACCACACCCCAGCCACCAACCAACGCCTTTCCGCCGCAACCACCGGTAGCCTCCTAGTATGACGACACCAACGCAAGCATCCGATTCTACCGATTCATCTGCCCAGCGCCTCAACAAATTCGTGGCGCTGGCACTCGGTGTGTCGCGCCGCCAGGCTGACGAGCTGATAGAGCAGGGCAATGTTACGGTGAACGACCAGCCCGCCAAGCTGGGTCAACGCATTACCGCAACCGACATTATTCGCCACGACAACAAACGACTCACCGCCCAAACCCACCAGCTCATCCTCCTCCATAAACCCATCGGCTACCTCTGTTCGCGAGCCTCTCAAGGTGGTGTACCGACCATTTATGAATTATTACCGGTCAGCCTCCATCACCTCAAGCCCGTCGGTCGCCTCGACAAAGACAGTTCTGGACTCATCCTCCTCACCAACGACGGCGATTTTGCCCACCAGATGACACACCCATCGTTTTATAAAATCAAGCGCTATCTCGTGACGCTCGACCAACCGCTCCAGCCGCTCCACCGGCAAATGGTCAATGACTTTGGCGTGCAGCTACCTGACGGACCCAGCCGCTTGACACTGGAACGCCAGCACGACGGCGACGACCACCGCTGGATCGTCCAGATGAGCGAAGGTCGCAACCGCCAAATCCGCCGCACCTTTGCCGCTCTCGGCTACACTGTCACCAAACTTCACCGCACAGACTTTGGGAATTACACCCTCGGTGACATCAAACGCGGGGAATTTACCGAAGGGCCACTGACTACCTAGGCCTCCTCAGGCACCAAAAACGCATATAATACCACATTTTTGCTTAAATCTCATTGACATTTTATTCTATTAGTGATATATATATCAGCTTTTGCTCAAAGTTTAGTCTAAGGGCGAAAGTCGCCCTTTAGCTTTGAGCTTTTCGTTAAAAGAGAGGTGCGAAATGATTGTTATTTGTCTTGCGGTGTTTGTGTTCAATGTTTCCGTTGCGATCTACACCTTGACAGTGGGAATCCTGATCAGTACGGCCGGGGGGTCGTGGAGTTCCATCGCTATCCTCGTAGGGGGAGCAATGATAAACCTCATCAGCGCCACACACATGATCAGAGTTACTGAGGAGGTGATCAAGAAGAAAAAGGAGAAGCAGGGCTAACAGCCCACCGAAAATAGCTCGCCGTATGCGCTCAATCTGATTGAGACAATATGATGTTGTCTCTCGGGTTGAAAACTCGCATGCAGCTTGAGCTCGTTCGGTGGGCTATTTTCATTGCCTTTCGCCAAAACCCCAAGCCTCTGGTATAATAAGCATAATTATGCCTAGTAAATTACCTACCGTCGCCATCATCGGCCAAGCTAACGTTGGCAAAAGTTCGCTGTTCAACCGCTTGACGCGCGCCCGCACCGCCATCGTCGCCCGCGAAGCCGGCACCACCCGCGACAACGT
>CAUVOB010000010.1:0-29909 GCA_963553465.1 uncultured Candidatus Saccharibacteria bacterium
GCATCAACGCATTATCACGCGGCTGATTTTACCGTGGCGGATATTGAGGCTGATTGGCTATATGTGTCGACGCTAGCAGGTCAGATGACGGTCTTGGATAAGGTATTTCGTGAGGCGCGAGCAGCTGGTATGAAAATTTGCTTTAATCCAGGCAAGCGAGAGCTAGCACAGCGCGAGAAGTTAATGGGACTGCTGGATGATGTGGAGGTATTGGCGCTGAATAAAGAAGAGATGCAACAGTTAGTGCCGGGTGATGATCTGGAACAGCTGGTGCGGCGAGCGAAAGATCTCGTGCCAGTGGTGTTGCTGACAGACGGTGTGAATGGCTCGATGGTATCTGATGGCGTAACGATTGTCAGAGCGGCGATGTACGAGGATGTGCCGGCAATTGATCGGACTGGTGCAGGTGATGCATTTGCCAGTGGCTTTTTGAGTCAGTGGGCTCATGGCGCCCAGCTGAAGGACGCAGTAGTATTTGCCAGCGCAAATTCAAGCTCGGCCGTCAATCATATTGGTGCTAAAACCGGTATCTTATATCAAGGTGCGCGACTACATGCCATGCCACTAAGCGAAAAGGAGTTTTAATGTCAAGAAACTTAACAAAATTACTGGGTGATTCAGTGCGGACACGAGTTGCCGTGAGCGAGCTTAGACGAATGGCCGGCGATGATAGCGATGTGAGGTTGATTACTGAGATTTTAGCTCGGGCTCATTCAATTATCCGTGCACTTGGGCTTGATCCGGCGGACACGACGGGCAGAGAAGTGTATCAGGCGCTAATGGCTACTGCGCCGCGGATTGATCAGACAGCCTGGGCGAGAGCTAGCGACTGGGTGATGATGGATTTTGACGGGCAGGTTATCTCGTTTCATCCGGTGGATATCGTTGAAAATTATCATCATCAATTACCATACGGTCAGCATTGTATCGAATCTGGTAAGCACGGGCTTGGCTATGAAATAACCCGTCGTTTTTCAGCCCATCCGCGCACGTACACGCCGACTGTTGAGCGCGTCGTCTGCGAGGGCGGGATTTGCTATGTTGCCTCGGCCGTCAGCGAGCCAGTCAAGTCAGCGTCGCCGTTCCAGCTACCGGTAGCCAACGCTAAACCAAAACGCCGCAAATCAGCTGCCGTGCCCGTAAAATCTAAAAAATCTGCTAGCAAAAAACCTCATAAAAAGTCCCAGCAAAACGCAAATACTCCGAAGAAATCCCAAAAAGTCTGAACTGACACGATAGGTGATCAGCAATAGGTCTTATTTGCTTGTACCAGCTCAATGATCTCGTCAACGCTATCGGTGATAGTATAAATATCCAGGTCTTTTTCGACGATAGCTCCCTCGGCCAGCATGTGGTTGCGGAAAAAGGCATCCAAATCGCTCCAAAACGCTGTGTCGAACAAGATTACCGGCGCACGGTTGGCTTTTTCAGTCTGGATCAATGTCAATATCTCCGCCAGCTCGTCCAACGTACCGAAACCGCCTGGGAAATAAATATACGCATTGGCAAACATGGTCATGACGATCTTGCGCGGCGCAAAGTGCTGAAACTCGAATACCTCGGTGGCATATTTATTGACTTCCTGTTCGTGCGGCAGTCGGATGTTGAAGGCAATCGACTCACCGCCAGCAGCCCGTGCACCCTCCTGGACGGCTTTGTTGGCGCCTTCATTGGCAGCGCCCATAATGCCGTGCCCGCCGCCGGAAACGATGGCATAGCCGAGCTTGGCTAGCCGTCCAGCCGTTTCTTTCGCGGCATGGTAATAGGCGCTATTCGGATCAGTACGCGCCGAACCAAAGATAGTTACGGTTTTCTGATATTTCCGGAGAATCTCGTAGCCGCTCTGGATTTCATCTTCCATCTTGCCGAGGCGGAACATCGCCGCCTGTAGCTGCACATCGCGCGGAATACATGTATGTTGTGGAGTCATTGAAGTGCCCTTTTTGTTTTATCGCTAATAACTGGTTAACTATATCATGAAAAGTTGTTATTTGTCAATAATGCTACAATAGTAACGACATGAGTGCCTTTAATCTCGTCTCCAACTATCAGCCGACCGGCGACCAGCCGACGGCGATTGCTCAGTTGGTGAATGGTTTGGAGCGGGGCGAGCGCGAGCAGACACTGCTGGGCGTGACCGGTTCGGGTAAGACGTTTACTATGGCGAATATTATTGCTCGAGCCAATGTGCCAACGCTGGTGCTGGCGCACAATAAGACTTTGGCGGCGCAGCTGTTTTCTGAGTTTAAGGAGTTTTTTCCGGATAATGAGGTGCATTATTTCGTTAGCTATTTTGATTATTATCAGCCGGAGGCCTACATCGCCAGTAGCGATACGTATATTGAGAAAGATTCGAAAATTAATGATGAAATTGATCGACTGCGGCATGCTGCCACCTCGGCGCTGCTGACGCGGCGCGATGTGATCATTGTGGCTAGCGTCAGCTGTATTTACGGCATCGGTTCGCCAGAGACGTATGCTGACATGGCGATTCAATTGACGGTCGGTGAGCGGCGAGTCCAGGATAAGTTTATTCGCTTACTAACTGACATTCAGTATAAACGTAATGACATTGATTTTGCACGCGGCACTTTCAGGGTGCGCGGCGACGTGGTAGATATTTTCCCGGCTGGGCAGGACACGGCGGTGCGAGTGGAGTTTTTTGGCGATGAGGTTGAGAGACTCACGCGAATTGATCCGCTGACTGGCGAGATTTTGGATCAGCCAGCTAGTCTGACGATTTTCCCATCCAGCCACTATTCGACGCCACGCGAACGAATTGAAAAGGCTATCATCGGTATCGAAAAAGAGTTTGACGAGCGGCTCAAATGGCTTGAGTCACACGATAAGTTACTCGAGGCGCAGCGCCTAGCTCAGCGCACCAAATATGACCTAGAAATGCTCAAAGAGACTGGCTTTGTTAAAGGCATTGAGAATTATTCGCGCTATCTGACTGACCGCGAGCCGGGCGAGCAGCCAGCGACCTTGATTGATTATTTTCCCGATGACTGGCTGCTGCTGGTCGATGAGTCGCACATGACCTTGCCGCAAGTGCGCGGTATGTATAACGGCGACCGGGCTCGCAAGGAAGTGTTGGTGGAGCACGGTTTTCGTTTGCCGAGTGCGTTGGATAACCGTCCGCTGAGGTTTGATGAATTTGATCAGCATATTCACCAGGCGATTTATGTGTCGGCTACGCCGGGCGACTATGAGATTGCCCATTCGCCAAAGCCGGCTGAGCAGTTGATTCGGCCGACCGGGTTGCTTGATCCGCCAATTGAGGTGCGGCCGACTGATGGACAGGTTGATGATTTGATGGAGGAGATTCGCCAGACTGTTGCTAGCGGACACCGCGTACTGGTAACCACCTTGACCAAGCGTATGGCCGAGGATCTGAGCACTTATTTGACTGACAATGGAGTGAAAACGGCGTATCTACACAGTGAAATTGACACGCTGGAGCGCGGCGATATCTTGAAAGATCTGCGGTTGGGGACGTATGATGTCTTGGTTGGTATTAATCTGCTGCGCGAGGGGCTGGATCTGCCAGAAGTCAGTCTGGTGGCGATTATGGACGCCGATAAAGAAGGGTTCCTCCGTAGTGAACAGGCGCTGATTCAGACGATTGGCCGGGCGGCGCGGCACGTGGACGGGCGGGTACTGATGTACGGCGACAATGTGACTGACAGCATGCGGCGAGCGATTGACGAGACGAATCGTCGGCGTACTATACAGCAGCAATATAACGAAGAGCATGGCATCACGCCGCAAACCATCCAGAAGAAGATTGACGATGGCCTGCGCTCCATCATCCCGCAAAAAGAATCGGACAAAAAGCCACAGCTTGATTTGAAGAAAATTCCAAAGGATGAATATCCAACGCTGATCAAGGAGTTGACCGGTCAAATGGAGCTGTATAGTGCCAATCTAGAATTTGAAAAAGCTGCCCAGCTGCGTGATTTGATTGCAGAAATTCGCCAGACCATGTAGAATGAGGTTAGCATAAGCGGAGGTAATAATTATGACACAAAAGAAAACAGCATCAACACCAGAGATGGTGCAGCCGGTACAGGACGCAGGCGCTCCACCAGTCCCACAATATGCTCCACAACCGACAGCGTACTATCCCCAGGCTGCTACCGATCCGGGTCGCGGTAAGGCAAAATGGCTGACATTTGAGTATTTACTAGCAATGGTATCGACGGTCGTATCGGCGGTGTTGTTTGCACAAGTACTGGGGTCGTTGTTTACTGCTTGGGCAAAGGTTAATGGTGCAACGACAACGACGATAACTTCGATTGGCGGTTGGCTGGCCGATATATTATCGATAAACATGGTAACGCCGGGAACGGGTATAGTGATGGCGGGTGTATTGGCAACACTGTTTGCAATCGTTGCGCTCATCACATTTGGTCGCGTCTCACGGGCTATTCCAGATCGTGACAGCTACACCAGTAGTATGGCGTATAAAGTAGTAACATATGGTGCATTTGGTGCTTTGGTAATTCCAGCAATTGTGCTGACGGCAAAGTTAGTAACAGTCCTCATCAGCTCGCTACTATTTGTCGGCGCTGGTGACGCTGGTACAGTGTATGGTGCGCTGTATCTCGGTGAGTTTGTACCATATCTCCTAGGGCTAGGGGTAATCGGTGCGACGCTGTGGATGCTTAAGGGGATTATCTCTGGCCGCAACACATCTAAGACGATGTCTCTGATCCTGTTGGGCGCAACAGGGGTAGTGCTGATTGCTGGAGCTATCACGGTAGCCGTTCAGGTGCACGATACTGGGTCCACATACACTAAAACCAATGTACAGCGCAATGTCCGTTCGACGATGTGCGATAAATACGGAGTCGGATGTGACTAATAAGACATCTGGGTGGGATAAGGACGGTGGGTTTGTGTTGCCGACCGTCCTTGTGGCGAGCATTATGCTGCTGCTGATCTTGCTAGCCGGTCTCCAGCTGGCGTCAGCAGCGGCTAATGCTTTGGTAGAGCAGTACTATAATCAGTTAGCACGTGAAGCGGCCGAGGCTGGCGTAGTACGAATGAATGAATGTATCAGCCGTGGTTATGATAGTGCCATTGCTTCGGGTGTGCGCCCGGGCACTGACTGTCGCGGCAATGGCACAGCAATTGATGTATTTCGTAATGACAAATTACGTTCATATTTTGTCGGTGAGTATACGTCGACAACCAATCCCCGGCGTGCTGATGTCAAAGGTTATCTTGAGTTGATCCGAAAATCTGACGGTCGTGCGTATAAAACCTATATTTATAATTCACGTCAGCAAGCTATTCCAGAAGTCGACTTTACTGGGACGCGTGCCAGTAAGCGCTGGTGGTGTATCGGCGGGTCAGTCTGCCTTGATTTTGGTGTGGGTGGGTCAAATAAACCGACGCCACATCCTTATCCAACACACTCGAGTGGCCCATCCCATGAGGGTCTAACGACAATTTCCGATCGTAATGGTAATTTGAAATTCTACTCTGACGGACTTCGTATCTGGAACTCGGCACGGAATATTATGCAGGTTGATAGCTCGGCTCCCGACGGTAATCCAACATGTGACGATGGCCAAACGGCGTACTATAGTGAATCGCCACAGGGATTATGCGGTTCGCGTACTGGTACGCAGGCAGTGGTTGCCTTCCCAATCAACAAAGAGGAGTCTAAGTATCTTGTGGTATCAAACTCGGCAAATGGTCGTGAGCGGGCAAAGTTCGGCACGCTATACTACCACGTCGTTGATTTTACTGGCGATCCACTCGGACGAGTGACGAAAAAGAACATGTCTATCGGTATGGCGGGTAGCTTCTCGCGTAACTATTCTGGCGAAGCGATGAATGCCGTACCGAATAATGCGGGAAATGGTGCAGTGGTGTATACTTATCGGCCGGGTTCACCAAATCAAATATACGCTTTCAATATCTTCTCGGCTGACAACGGGGCAACTATTCAAACGCCAAATGCGGCAGTGTATAATGTGCCGTCTGGTCCAGCTCAGCCGTGTATCGTGCAGCCAAATCCATCAAGCCCTTCGCGAACGGGATTCGGCTCAATTAACTTTAACAACGAGGCTACCAAAATGTTAGTGTTTATGGGTGGTAGTGCCTGTCCAAATCGTAATGGTAACGCTGGAGTATTACACGTATTTGATATATCTGGGGCTGATACCAATATGACACCAATAGCTCACTGGTCAGTTGGCGTGCATAACAACAACCCACTTGACAGTAGCTTAGGATATGCTGCTGATTTCTCGCCAAATGGTGACCACGTCTACGTCTCGAAGTTATATATTGGTGAATTATTCCGCTATGATATAACAAGTCGTAATAGTAGCACTATTAAAGCGAGCGAGCGATTCATCGGCTTCACTAGCTGTGAGCATTTCAGGGACTGTGCGGTTGCCGACTCTCTACCAAACTCGTCAGTGCCGAATCAACCTAGCTGGATGGGTCCTGGCTTTGGTGGCGATGGCGGCGGACAAGTTTTACGTGGCCCGGATGGTCGAGTATATGTGGCAGATCGTGGTGCCAACAAGATTAGTTATATTGAACGACCAGACGCACCAAATGCGGCAACCGATGCAGCAACGGCGGCAGCTATCGGCTGGAACCGCGGTGGGTTATCGCTTGGTTCTGGGATCAGTAGGTATGGCCTACCACAGATGGTGACGCTCCATTCGCCGCGGCTGCTGAGTTATTAGGTTTTCCTCGAGACAGTGCTATAATAGACTGCATGACAACTATTTCTACCAGTGATATTCAGCACCTGGCGAGTTTGAGTAGTCTGGCATTAGCCGATGATGAAGTTGATGGACTGCGCCAGGATTTGGAAAACATAATTAGCTACATTGAGCAGCTGAGTAAGCTTGACACAGCTGGCGTAGAGCCGACCTATCAAGTAACGGGGCTAGCGAATGTCTGGCGCGAAGATGAGGTCCAGTCAGGTGTTTCCAGGGAAGCGCTGCTTAACTTGGCACCCGAAAAACAGAATAATCAAGTGAAAGTGCCGCAGGTGCTGTGATGAGCCAGATTAGTGATTTTGCCGGAAAAAGCGCAGTCGAAAATGTCAAGGAAGCTTTGCGGCGGGTGCGCGACATTGAAGATTATCACGCACTGCTCAGTTTGACAGAAGAGCGGGCTTTGGAGCGAGCCGCGAAGGTTGATGGGGGTGAAATTTCTGGCAGGCTAGCTGGTGTGCCATTTGTAGTGAAGGATAATTTCTTGGCCTTTGGCGCACCGACGACTGCTGCCTCAAAAATGCTCGAGAATTTTAACGCGCCATTGCAGGCGACGGCAGTTGAAAAATTGGAGGCCGAAGGTGCAATTTGCATCGGCAAGGCGAACTTGGACGCCTTTGCTCACGGCGGTTCGACGGAAAATTCAGCCTTTGGTCCGACCAAAAACGCTGCGGATAAAACTCGCGTAGCCGGCGGTTCATCGGGCGGCTCGGCGGTAGCAACGGCGCTTGACGTGGTGCCGTTTGCGCTGGGAACAGATACTGGCGGTTCAATTCGCCAGCCCGCCAGCTTTAACGGCGTGGTCGGTGTCAAGCCAACCTACGGCGCGGTCAGCCGCTACGGCGTGGTGGCTATGGCCTCGAGCACGGATACCATTGGTTGCTTTGCGACGAACGCTGATGACGCTAATCTGGTGATGGAAATCATGGCGGGTCGTGACGACAAGGATATGACCACGCTGCCTGACTTTTGGCAGAACCAACCAGGCTTTACTAAGAAGAAAATTGGTTTGGTTAAACAATGTATGACTGACGATGTGGACGCGGCAGTTCGCCAGAAAACGCTTGATTATGCTGAAAAACTAAAGCAATTGGGCTATGAAATTGAAGAGGTAAATCTGGACATGATGCAATATTCGCTGGCGATGTACTATATTATTGTGCCGGCAGAGTTGTCGTCAAATCTAGCGCGCTATGATGGCGTGCGCTATGGTCACCGGGCAGCCGAGGTAAAAACGCTGGCGGAATTGTACGGCTGCAGCCGTAATGAAGGTTTTATGACGGAGAATAAGCGGCGGATTATGATTGGTAGCTTTGTGTTGTCGAGCGGCTTTTTTGACGCTTATTATATGCAGGCGCAAAAAGCGCGTACGCTGCTCATTAACGAGTTCAAAAAGTTGTTCACTGAGTACGACGCGCTGTTAATGCCGACGGCGCCGACACCAGCATTCAAACTTGGCGAGAACACTAGCGATCCGATCAAGATGTATCTATCTGATATCATGACTGTACCAGCTAGCTTGGCTGGGCTGCCAGCAATTTCCGTGCCAGCTGGAAGCAACAATGAAGGATTACCGATCGGCGTGCAGCTAGTTGGTAATTACCGTTCGGACGGAAGCCTGCTGAAACTGGCGGCGGAAGTGGAGGTCATCTGATGGATGGATTGTTGATCGCGCTAGTGGTGGCGGCGCTGGTGATCGGTGGCCTATTGATGCTATTCATTCAGTTGACGTCGAAGCGAACAGAGAAGCTCGACCGGGAACTATACCGAAAAGTCTGGCAGGCGGTGCAGCGTGTGGCCGATACAAATAACCCCGACAGTCTGCAGATGGCGATTATCAAAGCTGACAAGCTGCTCGACCGGGCGATGCGCGAATATGGCGTTAGTGGCACGACGATGGGTGAACGACTCAAGGCGCGGCGTGGTCTGTGGACGAATGAGGACGCGGTCTGGTCGGCACATAAACTACGTAATCAAATTGCCCACGAAAGTCGAGTCACCATCACCACCCAGACATTCAAGCGGGCAATGGCCGCTTTTGAACAAGCACTAAAAGATTTGGGAGCGTTATGATGAGTGTATATGATGAATATGAAATGACCATTGGCATCGAGTGCCATGTCCAGCTGGCGACCAAAACTAAGCTGTTTAGCCCGGCTGATAATGACGCGCGTAATGCTGAGCCGAATAATAAAACGCACGAGATTGACTTTGGTCTGCCAGGAATGCTGCCGGTGCTGAATAAGCACGCTGTCGAACTGGCGGTGCGCGCCGGTAAGGCGTTGAATGCGCCGATTGCTCGCGTTAGCCGGTTTGATCGCAAGCATTATTTTTACCCTGACCTGCCAAAGGGCTATCAGACCTCGCAGATGTACCAGCCAATCATCTTGGCTGGCTATGTCGATGCGCCGCTAGAAGACGGTTCGCTCAAACGAGTGCGGATTCATCATGCGCACATGGAAGAAGATGCTGGCAAGTTGACGCACCACGACGGCTACTCGTTGGTTGATCTCAACCGCGCTGGCACACCGCTGATTGAAATCGTCTCTGAGCCGGACATGCATTCTGCTGAAGAGGCTAAGGCGTACGCTTCGGAACTTCATAAGTTGATGGTCTACGCTGGCGTGACGCACGGTGATTTGTATCATGGCAACATGCGTTTTGATGTCAATATTTCGGTGGCTAAGAAAGGCGCGACCGAACTCGGCAAGCGCGCAGAAGTTAAAAACCTCAACTCATTCCGCAGCGTCGAGCGTGCCGCTGAATACGAGTTCAAGCGCCAAGTTGACCTGCTGGAAAGTGGTGAATCGGTGGTGCAGGAGACCCGCGGCTGGAGTGATGACAGGCAAATTACTACTTCACAGCGTTCGAAAGAAGACGCGCAGGATTATCGCTATATGCCCGATCCGGACATCCCGCCGATTGTTTTGACTGACGAGGAAATCGCCGGTATGCAGGAACATATGCCACTGATGCCGGGCGAGTGCCGAGAGCGGTGGGCTGATCTGGGGCTGGATCATTCGGTGATTACGACGATCCTCGGCCATCAGCCGCTCGCGATATTGCTTGATGCTATCAAGACGCTGACGGTGCATAATGAGCAAGCTGTTCTCGATGAGTTGGGAGTTGACAAGATAAAATATCAGCGGCTGGTCAAGCGGATCTTTAACTGGTTTGCTTCGACGCCGGAGGGGTTGATTGATATGGATCTCATCGGGGAGGGTTATGTTGGGCCGCGTCGGTTGACAGAGTTGTCACTACTCGTCGAGGATAACGAGGTGAGTTCAACTGGCGGCAAAGAGATTTTCCTTAGTTTGTTTGATCGACAATATCTCAAACAGGGGCCGCGCGAGATTGCCGAGAGTAAGAATTTACTGCAGGTGTCTGACGAGAGGGTCATCACAGTCATCGTTGACGAAGTATTACATGACCCAGCCTCGGCGGCATCCATCGCTGACATTCGCTCGGGCAAAGACAAAGCTATCGGCTACCTCGTTGGTCAAGTCATGAAGCGCTCTAAGGGCCAGGCCAACCCAAGCCTCGCCCAGAAGCTAATCCGAGAGCGACTGCAATGAAAACATTCACGCGTATTCAACCAACCACCACACAGACAGTCGGCGAGGCGTTCAAGCGCTCGGCCGTCATCAAGCGGTATCAAACAGAGGATGGTGAACAGCATGAGTTTACGACCTTCTTTTCTGAGGAGTTAGTGTCAGTATTAGTGGTGGCAGTGACGACGGATAACAAGATCGCTATGACCTATCAGTTTCGCGCTGGCCCGGAAAAATGGCTCTATGATTTCCCCGGTGGCGAAGGCGAGCCGGGCGAGGAGGTAGAGGCAGTCGCGCGGCGTGAATTAATGGAGGAGACGGGCTGCACGCCAGGGCGCTTTGAATATGTTGGTGAATGCTATGAGGGCCCGTACATTAATATCAAGATCGCAGTGTACTTGGCGACTGACTGCATGTACAATGGGGATGCAATTCACCTTGATGAAGCTGAAAGTAGCCAGGGCGCTGAACTACGGTTTGTTTCAGCGACAGAGTTGTTTGCCATCGCTCGGGCGGGTGATTTATGTGTAACAGGGCCATTCGCGCTTTTGTTTGATTATTTAGATAACCTACGACAGGAGGAACTATCATGAAAAAACCAACCAAGGCTATCATCGCTGCCGCCGGCTTCGGTACGCGGTTCTTGCCGCAAACCAAGGCTATGCCAAAAGAAATGATGCCGCTGATCGACAAGCCGATTATCCAATACGTCGTCGAGGAATTGGTCGAGGCCGGTATCAAAGATATCATTATCATCGGCAGTGCTAACAAACGAGCAATTGAGGATCATTTCGACAGGCCGAACGAGGAACTGCTGATTAATTTGCGGGCGGGCGGCGCCAAGAAACAGCCGCTGATTGACATCGTGAATAATTTGTCGGAAATGGCAAACTTTGTTTACATTCGCCAGAAAGGCCCGTACGGTAACGCCACGCCATTGACTTGCGCCGCACATTTGATCAATGGTGATGAGCCGGTTATCTATACGTTTGCGGATGACTTTATCGCTGCTAGTCCCAGCCGGTTTCGCCAAATGATCGCGGCGGCGCAAAAATTAGACGGCGCGGTGCTATCGTGCAAGAAGATTGTTGATGACGCTGAATTTGATCGCTACGGTGTGGTTAACGGTGAGCAGGTTGCTGACGGCGTGATCAAGATGACAAACATTGTTGAAAAACCAGGTAAGGCCAATGCCCCGTCCGATCTCGCGAGCGTCAGTAGCTATTTGCTGCCGGGCGAGTTCTTTAGCTATCTCGATAAGGCCAAGCATGCGTTTGATGGTCACGGTGAATTTACGGTGCAGCCGATTATGCAGAGCATGATTGATGACGGCCATAGTTTTTATGGCGTGGAAATTACCAATGGCACGTACTATGACACTGGCGATAAGCTAGAGTATCTCAAGACAGTGATCGATTTTGGTATGCGCGACCCGAAGCTTGGTGCGAGCCTTCGCGAATATCTAGTCAAGCGGCTTGAGGAAAATGGCGCCAACTAAATCGTCAAGAGAACGTGGCCATGAGGACAAGAAGGTCGCCGACCCGCGTCCCTCGGTAGCCCGCCGCGCTATTGACCGGGTTAAGCGCGATAATGAAAACGGTGCCCGTCAGGCAATGATCGAAGACTTGTTTTTTGACTTTCATCGATCGCGTCGGCAGGTTTATTGGATGAACTTTTGGCGAGGTTTTTTCTTTGGCATGGGTAGCCTCGTGGGCGTGACGGTACTGATCATGGTGTCAGCTTGGCTGCTGGGGCGGTTTGCTGATATCTTTCCGGCACTGGCGGATTTTCTCAATCAGTTGATTGATACCATGCAGCGGCGGCGCTAGCATGCTATACTGGGTGGAGAAAGAGGAGGTGGCGCCTTGAGGCGCGGTATATGATGGTGACTAAACATACGACAGCTTCAACTCAAACCGCGGCCGCGTTGCAGCCGTCTGATTACGTGCACCTACACAACCACACTCACCATTCGCTCCTTGACGGATTGACTAAAATTCCTGACATGGTGGCTCGGGTGAAGGAGCTGGGTATGGAGGCCTGTGCCATTACTGACCACGGCACGATGTCGGGCGCGATTGAGTTTTATAAAGCGGCCAAGAATGTCGGTATAAAGCCAATTATTGGCATCGAAACCTACGTAGCAGCCCGCACTCGTCACGACCGCGACCCGGCCAAGGACAAGGCGCGCTATCATCTGACGCTGCTGGCTATGAACCACAAGGGCTATCAAAACCTGATGCAGCTCAGTACTATTGCTAACCTTGAGGGCGTCTACTACAAACCGCGTATTGACCATGAGTTACTGGAACAATACAACGAAGGTATCATTTGTATGTCCGGTTGTATCGGTGGTGAGCTGGGTGAGAATTTGCGTAATGACGATTATGACAAAGCCAAAGAAATCGCTGGCTGGTATAAGTCAGTCTTTGGCGATCGCTACTACATGGAGCTGCAAGATCACGGCCATCCTGAGGCGCGCAGTCACTGGCCAGAGCAGAAAAAGGTCAATGATTACATCGAGCGCATCAGCGAGGAACTAGACATTCCCTGTGTGGTGACCAGCGACGGTCATTACCTCAATCATGAAGACCAAGAAGCGCATGAGATTTTGCTGTGCGTTGGTACCGGTGCATATTTGAGTGATGAAAAGCGGATGAGCTTGAAGGATTTTGAGCTGCATTTGACGACGCCAGAAGACATCATCTCGCGGTGGCAAACAACCAATCCTCAGGCAATCGCCAACACCAAAGCCATCGCCGATCGGTGTGACGTAGAAATTAAACTTGGCGATATTCTCATCCCGAAATTTCCAACGCCAAACGGTGAGTCCGAAAAGGAATATCTGGATCATCTGGTGTACAGCGGTATGGCAGTACGGTACGCTGGCATGAAGCTGGAGGAGGCGAAGAAACTCCCGAATGATCAGCTGCGAGCCAAGTTATCAGAGGCGCAGCTAGAGCGACTAGATATGGAATTCGGCGTGCTCGACAACATGGGCTATAACGGCTACTTTTTGATCGTCCAGGATTTTATCAATTGGGGCAAATCTCAGGGGATTATCTTTGGGCCAGGGCGTGGCTCAGCAGCTGGTTCCATCATCGCCTATGCGCTGAACATCACTGATCTTGATCCGCTGCATTATGATTTGCTGTTTGAGCGATTTCTCAACCCCGACCGTATCTCCATGCCTGATATCGATATCGACATTCAAGACACCCGCCGCGGTGAAGTGATTGAATATTGTGCTAAGAAATATGGCTCAGAACGGGTAGCCAACATTTGTACCTTTGGCACCATGGCAGCGCGGGCGTCAGTGCGTGATGTGGCGCGGGTATTGCAGGTGCCGTACGGCGAATCTGACCGGCTAGCCAAGCTCATTCCACCACCTGTGCAGGGTCGTCATGTACCCATCAAAAAGTCGCTCGAGGAAGACCCTGATCTCAAGAAAGAATACGAAAGTAATCCAACCGCCAAAACCGTCTATGACTTTGCCTCGCAGCTGGAGGGAACCATTCGTTCGCATGGTGTGCATGCCGCCGGCGTGGTGATTGCGCCAGATGATTTGGTGAAATATGTGCCGCTGGAGATGGCTCAAAAGGGCGTGGTGGCAACGCAGTATCCAATGGGCCCGGTGGAAGAACTGGGGCTGCTTAAGATGGACTTTTTGGGCTTGTCTAACTTGTCCATCATTAACAATGCCCTGCGCATTATTCGTAAAGTGTATAAAACGGATATCGATCTGTCACGCCTGCCGCTGGATGATGAAGCAACCTACAGGCTATTCCAGCGTGGCGACACCACCGGCGTGTTCCAGTTGGAATCGGCTGGCATGAAGCGGTATTTGCGTGAGCTCAAACCGAGTGTCTTTGAAGATATCATCGCCATGGTAGCCCTGTACCGGCCGGGGCCGATGCAGTTTATCGACTCATTCATCAAACGCAAGCACGGCGAAGAAGAAATTACCTACTTGCACCCCGGCATGGAAAACTCATTGAAAAACACCTATGGCATCTTGGTCTATCAAGAGCAATTTATGCAGATTTCCAAAGAATGGTGCGGCTTTACCGGTGGCCAAGCTGACACCCTGCGTAAGGCGGTGGGTAAAAAGAAAATCGACCTGATGAAAAAGGTTAAACCTGAGTTCGTCGAGGGCGCAGTCAAGGTCGGTGGCGCAACCAAGGAAATTGCTGAGCAGTTCTGGGATGCATTGGAAGAATTCGCTAACTACTGTTTCAATAAGTCGCACGCGGCGTGTTATGGCTTGATTGCCTACTGGACAGCATACCTCAAGGCGCATTATCCTGACGCGTTCATGGCAGCGCTGATGACCAGTGATCAGGACGATACCGAGCGCTTGGCTATCGAGATGACTGAGTGTAAACACATGGGTATCGAAGTGCTCAACCCGGATGTCAATGAGTCGTTCGTTGAGTTCGCGGTGGTGCCTGATGAAAAGAAAATTCGTTTTGGTATGGCGGCAGTCAAGGGTGTTGGCGTCGGCGTGGTGGAAGAAATTATTCGGGCGCGCGAGGCTGATGGTTCATTCAAATCGGTTGAGGATTTTGCCAAGCGAGTGTCCACCAGCAAGTTTAACCGCAAGGCTTGGGAGTCGCTGATCAAAACTGGTGCCTTTGATGGCTTTGGTGATCGGTCTGATTTATTGTTTAATCTTGATACCATTGTCGCCTTTGCTCAAAAAACTCAGAAAGAGGCTGCGTCGGGGCAGACTGACCTGTTTGGTATGCTGGGTGATGATACCGCCAGCGTGCAGCCAACGATGCAGCTACAGCCAGCGCCCGTCAAACACACCAACAAAGAGCGGCTGATGTGGGAACGCGAGCTGATGGGGCTGTATATTTCGGCGCACCCGCTCGATGCGTATGAAACATATCTCAGTGAGCAGGCGCAGCCATTAACGCAACTGGTGCCAGAATACGATGGCCGCCTGATGACAATTGGTGGTATCATCACGACGGTGCGCACCATCGTTACCAAGTCAGGCAGCAAGATGGCGTTCGTCGGGATCGAAGACAAATTTGGCGAGGGCGAGGTTATCGTCTTTCCAAATTTGTATGAGCAAGTCGGCGCCAAACTTATCCAAGATGCCGTCATTCGGGTGACCGGCAAAAACTCAGCCCGTGATCGGGATGGTAATTTGGGCTCAGAAAGCAAAATGATTGCTGATGAAATTGAACTGATTTCCGATGATGACCTCCAAAAGTATCAGTCGACTGGTCGTAAAATGGAAGCACCAAAGATGAGTAACAAGGTCAAGCAAGAGCGACGTACGGCATTTCGAACTCAAACGACTCAGCGAGCGGGCGCAACCCGAGCATCAACAGCGAGCGGAACAAACGTGAGGTCGACATCGACTGACACAACAAATACGCCGCCGCGTCCAGTAGCTACGCACGCCGTGCCCGAGACGGAAAAGCTATTTCTTCATATCAAAAACCCGAGTGACCATGATAAGCTAGTAGCGCTCAAGTCACTCTGCTCCGAATATGCTGGTGTGATTGATGTGGTGTTGGTGCTGGGTGAGGCTAATAAATCCGCTATGCGCATGCCGTTTCGTGTTGAGGCCGGTGACCAGCTCATGAGCCAGCTGCGCCAGGTGCTGGGCGACGAGTGTGTGATCTTGAAATAATTTTCTTAATTACTACCTTCTCGTTGTCGTACCAATTTGCTGTACCAGCGGATTAAGCCGCGCCGCATCTGGCGACCGATCATATTACCAAGTGATGCACCGATCGCGATGGCCACACCAATCATAATTGCTCGCGCTAATACTGCTAGCGACAATAAGAAGTCAGGGTCGGTTGGTGGATTTTCTATTATGCCCATTAGGCCATTGTAGAGCGATAAGCCCGGCACCAGTGGTACGATACCGGCAGCGATGGTAGCCACCGAAGGAAAACGCCATAGTCGGGATAATAGCACCGACATCAGTCCAACGACTGTTGCAGCAACGCCACTTGCGATAACGACTCCGAGTGGCCCAACGAGTGCACTCGATATCCACCACCCCAAGACGCCGATACCACCAGCGATCAGCATCCCGAATAGGCGCGCATGATTGCCTGCTGCAAAAGCAGCGGCAATGATCAATGCTCCTAAGTATTGCGCTCGTATATCGGCAGCTAGTCCTAGTCGATCTGGTGTGGTCGGAAAGCTAATCCCAAATCGCTGAATAATGTATAGCCCGGTCATTACGCCGACAACGATACCCATCGTCGCCATAGTTACCCGCAGTAGTCGGGCGTTTGCTGTTACATAATACTCATCAATCGCATCCTGAAAAGCACCGACGATCATCAGCCCTGCTACCAGCAACACGATACCGCTGATCACCAGCATTGTCGTATCAACTTGCCAGCCCAGCCAGCCATTTAGCCATTGAGCGGCGCCTGCTGCCAGGGTGATTAGGAGTGCGGTAATGATTTGCAGGTAAAATGTTGCGAGACCCCATTTATCTAGAATTCTCATCGTTGCTGTTGCTGCAAATCCCATCACAAACGCTAGTCCGCTCATCAAGATCGAGCCGTTAAATAAAATCACCACACCCATCGATACACCACCGCCCGCCAAACAGGTGACCCAGCGTGAGTACTCGCGTGGGTTAGCGAGGATTTCTTCGACACGTTGCTCTGCCTCGGCTAATGGCAAATGAGTGTCACGAATTAATAGCGCAAGGTTTTGCAATGCTTGGATCGTTTGGTAATTGACATACTTCAATGTGATCGTCCGCACCAAGGTGAGTGGTTCGCGTTCGGTACCGCGGTCTTGGGACATGGTGATGAGTGTTGAGCTGATATCAATGTGAACTCGTCGCCTGCAGTATGTGCCAGTGATCCCTAGCGCCATATGTACCACGTCCCGAGCAGCCACCCCCATTGCTAATAATTCCTCGGCAATTGCCATCGTCATCCGCAGTGCTCGCATATTTGGCGTTAAGCTCTCGTCGATTTTATCCAATTGCCAAACGGGTGCTGGCACTGGCAGTCGTGGTATGCGTCCTAATGATCGTTTGATAAATTCAGGTACTTTTCTTTTCACAGCTGTTTTCACATCACTACTATAGCGCCTCTTGGGTAAAATGAAAATAGTTTAGTGGGTTGAGGCCTGCATGGGTGATACAATAACCCTATGGACGAACGGCAGATAGCTCAACTTGAGACAATAAAAAATAAAGTGCGTGGTATATTAGGCGGCGACCCATCGGGTCATGCTGATGACCACGTTGAGCGGGTGGCCTTTCTGGCGGAGCGTTTTGCGAGCGAATGTAATGAGCCGGTAGATCTGTACGAAGTGCTGTTGACGGCTTGGTTGCATGACATTGACGATTACAAATTAGTTGGCAAAGCGCAGGCAGAGAAATTGACGAACGCGGTCAATAGTATGGTGGATGCAGGAGTGGATACTGACCTATGTCAGGCGGTATTAGAAAATATTGCGGCGATTGGTTATAGTAAACGGCTGGACGGCCAGCAGCCGCGGCGGCTGGCGGGGCAACTAGTGTCTGACGCTGACATGTGCGATGCTATCGGCGCGGTTGGGATTGAGCGAGGATTGATGTATGCCTGCCATCACGGTGGGCGGATTTTTGACCCCGCGGTTTGGCCAAATGTTGATCTAGCGGCGGAAGAATACGACATTAACGGCAACACGCATGATACCGACGGCTTTATTAATCACTTTTTTGAGAAGTTGCTGAAATTGAAAGGCTTGATGCTGACGGAGCCGGGGCGAATAGAAGCGAGGAAGCGTCAGCACGTTATGGTTGATTTCCTTCATGCCTATTTCCGCGAAAAGAATGTGCCGGAGTGGAGTCAGTTTTTGGAAGGGTATTTACTTGATATAACTAAGACAAATGATTTACAATAGGCGGACAAGGACTATAGTATGAGTGAAGTTTCAGGAAATATGTACTCGCTGCTTGCAGAACGCAGCATTCATGACAGAATGAAAGATCGCGAAGTTCCGTATAACGTTGTTGGCGGGCTAGGTCTGCATGCAGTTACCAATGCTGCCGAAATTGATTGGGGTAATCGTGTTGTTTGTCTGCCCAATGGTGTGGATTTACCGCGTCTACGTAAAAACGGTACGGTGCGAGACCTTGATACATTAGTGCAAAGCACAGATAAGACTGTTGTGAAGAGTTGTCGGCAGGAAATTACCGATGCTATCGGTGATAAGTTGGTAGTTTCGGCATTTGGACTTAATCCATACGAAAAAAATCGTCGTGGTATATTTGATTTCGTCGGCGATCGTTATGTTGATGATGAAGGTCGTTTATACTGGCGCCTCGGCGGTATTGAGACGGAAATTCCCCCAGCTAGTCTTGATCAGTGGCTTGTGAAGAGAGATGGCGAGACAGTATGCGCTATCCTTAATCCAATTGCTCAATTAGGAGCGTACGGATGTCGTTCAATTACCGGCTGGCGTCCAAAAGACACAGAAAAAGTCGAGGAACTAATAAAAGTTATAATGCCAAACCGCAAAATTTCAGACATTCCGCAAGATTGTCGCGACCAGTATTATACATTTAGAGAACAATCGAGAAAAGTTGCCGAAGCTAGACAAAAGTTAGGCCGGTTTGGGCTAAAGGCCGGATTATTGTCATTCCTTGAGCGCCAAGAGTGGGCGGTACGACTTGCTCAGGGCGAGCTGGATGGTGTGCTCAGTGGTTTTGTCGGCAAGACGTGATCACTTGATATAATGGTAGCTGTGAATCAACGGTTGCAGCAAAAACTCAAGACCCTACCGCGCACTCCTGGCGTCTATTTTCATAAGTCAGCCAGCGGCGAGATTATTTATGTGGGCAAGGCGGCGGTGTTACGTAACCGCGTGCGCCAGTATTTTCAAGATTCGCGCGGGCGGGACAATAAAACCATGGCGTTGGTGGCGGAAATTGCTGATACTGATTGGATTGAGACCGAGAGCGAGGTTGACGCGTTGTTTTTGGAGAGCGAGATGGTCAAACGCTACATGCCGCGCTACAACGTGCTGCTGCGTGATGATAAATCGCAGATGTATGTACGCATCGACATGAAAAGTGAGTGGCCGACCGTCAGTTTTACGCGCAATCCTGCGGATGACGGCGCGGAATATGTTGGCCCGTTTTATAATGGCTTTGCCTTGAAAAAAGCCTTGCGCTATCTGCGGCGAGTGTTTCCGTATTTAACCAGGCAGCGGCGACCAGGGCAGTCGAAATTGGATGAAGATTTGGGTCTCAGCCCGCGACTAAGCGATGGGCCAGCTGCCTACAAAGCTAATCTACACAAACTCATCAGTTACATCAAGGGTAATCGTAAAGCCATCGCCGCCGAGCTGGAGCGCGACATGAAAACGGCAGCTGGGCTGCATGATTTTGAGCGGGCGGCCGACCTTCGCAATAAACTACGCGCCATGCAGGAATTGCAGCGGCGAGTTTGTTTCGGCGACAAAGAGTTTTTGGATATTTCTAAGGACAAGGCATTGGCTGATTTGGCGAAATTATTGGGCCTAAAAGATATCCCAGCACGCATCGAGGGTTATGATATTTCACACATGAGCGGGCAGCAAGTCGTCGCTAGTATGGTGGTATTTACCAATGGCGCGAGCGACCGGGCGGAATACCGCAAATTCAAAGTCAGCGAGAAAAATGATGATACTGGCAATATGTATCAGACGATTTTTCGCCGGCTGAGCGAGCGTAATCTAAAAAGCTGGGGCCGTCCTGATCTGCTGCTCATTGATGGCGGCAAAGGTCAGCTGGCGGCGGCTATCAAAGCGCGTGATGAGCGTGGCGTCACCGTGCCGATTATCAGCATTGCCAAGCGCGAGGAAGAGCTGCTAGTACATAAGATTGGTTCACAGATTGATATAGCGTTCATTGAGCAAATGCGGTCGCAGCAATCGGCGAGCATCGCTATTCATGAAGACGGTGATGTCTATGTGGTGAATTTACACCCAAGTCAGCGTAACGCCAGTTCGCACTCAAAAAACTTACGAGCTAGCATGGAGCAAACTCGCAACGAACGTCCGACGGCGGACGAGAATACCCTTGCGACAACCGACATCGTCAAACTGTTCCAGCGCATCCGCGACGAGTCACATCGCTTTGCCGTGAGCTATCACACCGCGCTCAAACGTCAGCAGCAAACGAAAAACCAGCTGGAGGAAATTCCTGGCATTGGGCCAAAAACCCGCGCCAAATTATTGAAAAAGTTTGGCAGCATCAATCATATACGGAACGCTCCGCTGACTGATCTCGAAAAAATTGTAGGTAAAGAGCTAGCGAAAAAGATTAAGCTTATGCTATCATCATAAGTATGATACGAAAGCATGGATTTACCGTCATAGAAGTACTAATTGTCGTTGTGGTTATCGGCATCTTGGCGGGCATCGGTCTCGTCAGCTATAACGGGTGGCGCAAAGAGACGGTACGTAAAGCCATAACGTCAGATCTACAGAATGCGCTGTCAGCGGCGGAGCAGGAGAAAAACTTCAAAGGGTCATACCCAACGACATTGCCGCAGTCGTTCAAAAGTGGCTCGCCAGACATCGTAATCACTGTACGAACAATCCCGCCGTCTGGTTCGACGCCAGCCGCGATCTGCATTGAGGGGACGAGTAGTCGCCAGCAACTCCAGATGCACATCAAGAGCACTGAGCGCAAGGTAGTCGACGGCGCCTGTTAGCGTTATGATATAATGAAATGTAGTCATGAGACGACAATTTGCAATATTTTTTGTTAGGTGGGTACTTAATTCTGTTGGTATCTGGGTAGCGGTGCGGCTTCTCGGGACGAGTGAGCCAGTGGTTGAGACGACGGCAACGTTTGTCCTCGCTGGCCTCATCTTTTCGATCGTCAACTCTATCTTAAAACCGATCGTTGTCATTTTGTCGCTACCGGCGATCTTGCTCACGCTCGGTTTGTTTACGCTGGTGGTTAATGGCATCATGGTGTATATATCATTGGCGCTGGCGCCGGGATTATCCATGAGTTTTGGCTCGTCAATTCTTGCCGGAATCATACTCAGTCTGGTAAACTATATAGTAAGTAGCGCCTTCGTTATCAAGCCGGCGCCAGAATAAGGAGAAAGCATGTCACTTGATACTATTTTGCCGTATGTCACATTAGGATCAGCCATTTTGATGATCATTGCCATATTGTTGCAGCAGCGTGGCGCGAGCCTCGGCGCAGGTTTTGGCTCGTCGGGCGAGCTATTTACCACGCGGCGAGGTTTTGATAAGAACTTGTTTGATGTGACGATTGTGTTTGCTGTTGTGTTCGTACTGTCAATCTTGGCAAGTATGGTACTGCCGAGTCTGAAAGGCTAGGGGCACGCCTTGGATACAAAAAAATCATCTTGGAAGAAATTTCTGCGGCTCGACTTCACAACGAAAGACCTCGATGGACGGGCGCAGAAACTAACCAAGACGACCCTGCGTCATGCGCATACGTTTATCTCCTTGCGCCTCGAACATTTGGCTGGAGTCAAGCGACATGTCTTGGGATGGATCTTTCTGGTTATTTTGTTAATTACGGTCAGTATGGTGCAGTGGCTGTCGTTTCGCGAGTTGTATGCCAATAATAATGCGCCGACTAGCGGTGGTTCATATTCAGAGGGCGTACTAGGTCCGCTAGAGACGCTTAATCCAATCTTTGCTCGTAGTAGTGCCGAAAAGTCAGCGGCCCGACTGATGTTTGCGAGTCTCTATAACTATGATACGACCGGACACATCAAGGGCGACCTCGCTGAGTCGGTCACAGTTAATGAGGCCGAGACTGAGTACACAGTCAAATTGCGCCGTAATCTCAAGTGGTCAGACGGAGCGCCACTGGATGCTCGCGACGTGGTGTTTACTGTTAATCTACTCAAGGATGCACGGACACAAGCAGCGATTACCGGCTGGCAGTCGATCAACGTCAAGCAGATTGACGAGCGGACGGTGCGATTTACTTTACCGGCCTCGTACGCACCATTTATGCATGCGCTCACCTTTCCGATTTTGCCTCAGCACAGTCTCAGTGAAGTTAATCCAGCTGAGCTCCGCGAGCATGGTTATGGTAAGTCGCCCGTAACCTCTGGGCCGTTTGCCATGCGGATTTTACAGAATGCCAATGCTGATGGGTCGAAAAAAGTGCTTCATCTCGTGGCTAACTCGCAGTATCATCATGGCGCGCCAAAGCTGGATCGTTTTCAGCTGTATGTATACCCGACGCGGGATGAGATCACCAAAGGTCTCAAGACGAGTGAAATTATGGCGACACCAGAGTTGTCGTATGCCACCCAATCAGATCAAATTCGTCACATGTATGCCTCGCGGTCGTACGCTATTAACGATGGTGTCTACGCATTATTTAACACCCAGAGCGAAGTGGTAAGTTCGCGCAAAGTTCGACAAGCGCTGGTCCAGTCGATTAATACCCAAGCACTGCGTGAGAAGTTTGCCTTTGCGAGGAAGCCACTACATGGCCCAATTTTTGACGACCAAGTGGATGGGCAACTGGCCGGTCGTTTGCCGTATGACACAGAAGCAGCGAAAAAATTACTGGACGAAGAAGGATGGAAAGTAGTCGGTAATCAGCGTAAAAAGGGCGAGCAGGTTTTGCAATTGTCGTTCGTGACGCTTAAAGGCTCTGATTTTGAAACTATTGCGCGTGAACTCGTAAAAGTCTGGCAGGAAACGCTGCATATCACCGTTGACTTGCGAGTGGTTGATCCAAATGATGCCTCGCAGAACGTTTTGCAGTCCGTCCTGCGGCCGCGCGGCTTTGATGTACTACTGTATGAGTTGGTACTGGGTGGTGATGCCGATGTCTTTGCCTACTGGCATTCGTCACAGGCCAATCAAGGTGGCCTCAATTTTGCTAATTATAATAGCGCCGTAGCTGATGATGCCCTCGCAGCTGGTCGTGCCAAACGGAGTGCTAAGCAGCGAGTTAGCAAATACCAGGCGTTCGTCAAACATTGGCAGTCCGATGTACCAGCTCTGGCATTGTATCAAGTACAGCTGGACTATATTCACCTACCTTCCGTGTCGGCGCTTGATAAGTCAATGCGGTTGGTATATCCCACCGATCGGTTTGCCGACGTGATCTACTGGACAGTTCGCCGCGAATCCGTTTACAAAACACCGTAATCAGGTATAATGGTAAGTGGTCATGCGGGCGTGGCGGAATTGGTAGACGCGCTAGCTTGAGGGGCTAGTGAGCATTATGCTCGTGGAAGTTCAAGTCTTCTCGCTCGCACCAAATGTAACAGAGCGGCGCGTTGGCGGAGCGGTTACGCAGAGGTCTGCAAAACCTTTTAGACGAGTTCGACTCTCGTACGTGCCTCCAGGATTGTCGATAAAAGCTCTCTTGGAGAGCTATAATATAAGTGAAAATATTGAGTGAAATAAAGTTGAATTTGCAACTGAATTTTTGTATTTTGCGAAGGGGGAATATTGATTTATGTTTTCAATATTAGGTGCAGTATTGTTTGGAATTATAGCAACTATGACAGTTCTTGTCGCTTGCGGTTTGCCTTTGGGTGAATTTACCATGGGTGGACAACATAAAATCTTACCTAAGAAATTGAGGGTTGCGGCAGTCATTTCGGTGGCTATCCAAATTTTTGCAATGATAATTATTTTGCAAGCCGGAGGTTTTATTTCCTTGTGGCTGTCTTTTAAGGTTACTAAATATATTTGTTTCTTCTTTGCCGCTTACCTATCCTTGAATACGATTATGAACATGATTTCAAAAAGTAAGAAAGAAAAATATGTTATGACTCCGATTTCACTTATAGCTGGAATATGTTTTTGGATAACGGCATTTAAGATGTAATGGTAAAGCGCCTTAAAATAATCGTGTACGATTATTAAATGTATTGCCATCGTGGATGTGTACTATTTGTTTCATGGCTTATAGTATACTAAATCTATGAAACGACCTCCAAATGTTCAGCATATACTCCAGCTGATTAGTTCATTAATCGTGCCGATGTATTATATTCATCGTGATATCGTGCCGCCAAAACGATCACCACTGAGGGAAAATGATGCGGAACATTCCTGGGCTTTAGCATTGTTAGCGTGTGTGCTCGCTCCGCAGATTAATCCGAAATTAGATATTGGTAAAGTTGCCCAATTTGCCATTGTTCATGATGTTGTAGAGGTCTATTCGGGTGATGTATCGGCAATGGATAGCCAGGCGGCAAATTCATCTGAGCGAAAAATTCGTGAGGCAGCAGCGTTGGAGCGTATTCAATCAGATTTCTCATATATGCCATGGATCGCTGAAACGATTAAGGAATACGAATCTTTTTCTAGCGAAGAAGCATGTTTCGTCTATGCGCTTGATAAATTTATGCCGGTTGCCTATGACTATCTTGATGGAGGTGAGTATGCTCATCATTGTCGCACAACTCGTGAAGCGTACCAGTATCATATGATACCGCATCGCGAAAAGGCCCAGAGACATCCTGTTGTTGGTCGATATTATGATGAGGTGCGGGCGCTGCTAGATGCTCAGCTAGATCATTTTTATGATCCAGAAAATGTAGTATAATTGTTGTAGACGCGGGTGCTAGCTACATAATATTTAAAATTATGTTGCAGGGGGCTTGACGTCATGAATAATGGTAAATACGCGCGAGTGGCGGAATTGGTAGACGCGAGGGACTTAAAATCCCTTGACCAAAAGTCGTGCGGGTTCGATTCCCGCCTCGCGCACCAGTATAGTTTTTGGGGTTATTGCCTAGAGTGGCGAGCTTGTTGTTGATAGCAGTTAGTTTGATGGGCTAGGGTGTTGAAAACCAGCCAGCCTGTTGCGTGCTTGGCACCTGGTTGGTATAATAAAAACACAACTAACAAAAGGAGAATAGAACGTATATGGAAGCATGGTTGATTATACTAATTGTCGTTGGCGTACTGTTGGTGCTGCTGGTCGGTTTTTTGGTCGCTACGTACAACGGGCTGGTGACGCTGCGTAACCGCGTCGAGGAAGCATGGAGTGATATCACTGTCCAACTCAAACGCCGGACTGACTTGATCCCGAACCTGGTTAACTCAGTCAAGGGCTATGCGACACACGAAAAAGAAGTGTTTGAAAAGGTTACTGAAGCTCGTTCGGCCATTATGGACGCTAAAGGTGTGAAGGATACTGCCGAAGCAGAGAACATGCTCGAAGGTGCGTTGAAGAGCCTGTTCGCGGTAGCCGAGGCTTATCCAGACTTGAAGGCTAACCAAAACTTCATGCAACTGCAGCAAGAACTGGTCGATACGGAGGACAAGATTCAGGCGTCGCGTCGCTTTTATAATGGCGGCGTTCGCGATTTGAACACAAGGATTCAAAGGTTCCCAGCTAACATGGTTGCCGGCATGTTCGGCTTCCAGGCCAAGGAGTTCTTTGAGGTTGCTGATCGAGCAAGCATTGAAAATCCGGTCGAGGTGAAATTCTAAGGCAGGATAATCTTTGCCTGAACTAAGCCGCTCGCCTATTTTCGGCGGGCGGTTTTTGGTATAATAACTACATGTATAGTGCAATTTCTCATAATAAGCGAAACACCGTGCTGATCATGGCAGTGTTTGTGGCGATTATCGGCGTGATCGGTGTGCTGGTCGGTATGTATCTACGGAACTATTCATTGTCGTTGATCATTGTCGGTTGTGCACTGCTTTATGCGTGGTTACAATATTATATTGCTGGTAAATTGGCCATGGCGATGAGCGGTGCGCAGCAGATTGAAAAAAAGGATGCGCCGGAGCTGTGGCGGGTAGTAGAAAACCTCGCGATCGCTTCTGGTATGCCGATGCCAAAAGTCTATATCATTGACGACCCGGCACCAAATGCCTTTGCGACGGGCCGCGATCCAAAGCACGCTATCGTCGGTACGACTACTGGGCTGCTAGAAATTATGGACAAGCGCGAGCTGGAGGCGGTGATGGCGCACGAGATGAGCCATGTGCGCAACTACGATATTCGCGTTAGTATGATTGCCTTTGGGTTGGTGAGTGCTATCGGGTTGCTTGCTGATATCGCACTCCGGATGATGATTTATGGCGATGATGATGACGGGGATACCAGTCCGGTTGTCTACGTCGTGGGTATTATAGTAGTAATTTTGGCACCGATTTTAGCAACGATTACGCAACTGGCAGTCAGCCGCCAGCGCGAGTATCTCGCGGACGCCTCGGGCGCGCTATTGACTCGCGACTCGGAGGGGCTGGCGATGGCACTGGAGAAGTTACAAAGTTATGGTCGGCCAATGCGCAAGCAGAGTACCTCAACGGCGAACTTGTTTATGAATAATCCGCTGCGCTCTGGCTTTTTCTCAAAGTTATTTAGCACCCATCCGCCGCTAGAAGATCGAATCGCACGTCTGCGAAGTAATGCAACGAAGATGTAATCATGACGAAGCCAACTAAAAAACAACATACCACGCGGCGTAAACGAGCAACTTCAAAAGCGGATAGTCGCGCCGCGACAAAGAAGAACGTTTCATTGAAGGAGGGGGTTGGTGGGGCCTGGCAGCGGCTGATGCAGCGCCGCCAGGCTTTTCTCCGCCGTCGGCCGCATCGTAGTTTTCGAGTGACCAAGCGACGCGACTATCGTCGCTCACTTAAGCTACCGGGCTATTTCATGCTAACTAACCAGGCCTGGCAACTGATGCGACAGCATTGGCGAATCTTCGTCGGACTGGCGGCGATCTATGCGGTACTGGGTGTGCTGCTATCGGGGCTAATGTCGCAAGATACGTATCAGCAACTGAAAGATACGATTAATGAGGTAAATCAGGAGGGTGCCTTAGGTGCCGTCATGCCGACACTGACGCTCTTTGCTGGCGTGGTTACTAATCAGCTCGGTGGTTCGACGGGTGGCGTAGCATCATCGCAGCAGGTTATTGGCGCGTTGATTGGGCTGTATATATGGCTGACGACAATTTGGCTGGTTCGTGGCGTGACTGCTGGCAAACGTCCAAAGATTCGCGATGGCCTCTATAATGCAGGTGCGCCGGTCATTGCTCTGTCGGTCCTGGTGTTTATTGCGCTCGTTCAATTGCTACCAGCGGCGATAGCGGTCATTATTTACGGGGCAGCGGACACATCGGGTATGTTGCAGCAAACCGTGGTGCTGATGTTGGCGGCTGGTGCAGCTATATTGATCGTCACTTTGTCGCTATATTGGCTGACGAGTACGCTGTTCGCTATGGTGATCATTACCCTACCGGGGATGTATCCGCTAGAAGCAGCGCGACTGGCTTCGGACGTTGTCTTAGGACGGCGGATACGGATCTTGCTGCGATTGATGTGGCTGCTGGTGGTGCTCGCCGTGGTTTGGGCGGTGGTGCTTATTCCGGTCATTACGATTGATGGTGCACTCAAAACGGTGATACCGGCGTTGAACTGGCTGCCGCTGGTGCCGCTCGTGGCGTTGCTGTTGGTGGCGTTCTCGATTGTTGCCTCGGCGTGCTACATCTATCTATTCTACCGAAAGGTCGTCGCCGATGACAGCGCGCCAGCTTGACCGGCAGGCGGCCGAGCAACGAATTGTCAAACTGCGAGATCTGATCAATGATTATCGCTATCATTATCACGTGCTTGACGAATCGATCATGAGTGAGGCGGCGGCTGATAGCCTGAAACATGAATTGTCGCAGCTAGAAGAGCAGTTTCCTGAACTCGTCACACCAGACAGCCCGACCCAGCGGGTGGCAGGAAAAGCGCTCGGTAAATTTACCAAGGTCCAGCATCAAACGCGGATGATTTCACTGCAGGACGTGTTTGACCGAGAAGAAGTTGCGGCGTGGATACAGCGCATGAAAAAAGTGCGCCGGGACATCACTGAAGAATTTTTGTGTGATATCAAGATGGATGGCCTGGCCTGTGCGCTGATTTATGAAGACGGTGTGCTGACGCGGGCCGTGACGCGCGGCGACGGATTGGTTGGTGAAGATGTGACCATGAATGTGCGGACGATTCAGAATATGCCGCTGACACTGCGCGCCAACCAGCGATTTGCTCATTTTTTGCGTGGTCGGACGGAGATTCGTGGTGAAATCGTGATGCACAAAGAGGACTTTGCAGCCTTAAATCAGCGTCGGCGAGCGGCCGGTCAGCCAGAATTTGCCAATCCGCGTAATTTAGCAGCCGGGACGATTCGTCAGCTTGACCCAAAACTGGTGGCAGAGCGTCCATTGCACTTCGTTGGTTATGACATCATTCGCGATAACCTCGAGGATACGCCGACAATTGCCTTTGGCTATCAGATGATGAACGAGTTGGGCATCACCACCAGTCGGCAGACACAAATTGTCTATGGCCTGGACGAAGTGATGAGCTATATCAATCACCTTGATGAGCTGCGTCAGTCGCTGCAGTTTAATACTGACGGAGCGGTCATCAAGCTCAATGACCGGCGACAGTTTGCCGAGCTGGGCATCGTTGGCAAGACACCACGAGCGGCAGTGGCCTATAAATTTGCCGCCGAAGAAGCTACGACCATCGTCCGTGATATCGTTATTTCCATCGGTCGAACCGGTGCGGCCACGCCAGTAGCGGTGTTTGACCCGGTGGTGGTGGCCGGTACGACGGTGCAGCATGCTAGTCTGCATAACGCCGACGAAATTGCCCGGCTGGATGTGCGCCGCGGTGACACGGTGGTGATTTTCAAGGCCGGCGACATCATCCCACAGGTGCAAACTGTGCTAAAAGAATTGCGACCGGCAGACGCCAAACCAACTGACTACCCGGCAGAACTGGCGCGCCAATATCCGGAGCTAGAGTTTGTGCGGCCAGAGGGTGAGGCAGTCTACCGCGTTAAAGGTTTGAGCGGCCCGCTGATTTTGAAGCGGTCTCTGGCGCACTTTGCCTCCAAAGGCGCGCTGGATATTGATACGCTGGGCGAGAAAAATGTCGAGGCGCTGGTCGAGGCTGGGCTGGTTAATGACTTGGCGGATATTTACCGGTTGACGAAAGATGATTTGCTGCAGTTGGAGCGTTTCGCTGAGATTTCCGCGCAAAAGCTCATTGATGCCATTGCTGCCAAAAAACGGCCAGCCTTGGAGCGATTTTTGTTTGGCCTCGGCATCCGACATGTTGGCGCGCAGACAGCAATCGACCTCGCGAAACACTTTGAAAGTATTGAAAAGCTCAGCCAAGCGACTATCGATGAGCTACGCGAAGTAGACGGCGTGGGCGAAATTGTCGCCGAGTCGATCGTGGCGTGGTTTGCTGATGAAGATAATGTAGGGCTGCTTGAAAAATTTGCCGACCTTGGCGTGACGCCGCAGTTTAGCCAAAAATCCGACCGACTCGCTGGTCAAAGTTTTGTCATCACTGGCACTTTGCAATCAATGGGGCGTGACGCTGCTGCTGAAAGAATCCGTGATCTTGGTGGCACCTTCCAAACCGCTGTTGCAAAAGATACAACATATTTGGTAGCGGGCGGTAAAGTCGGCGCTAGCAAATTGAAAAAAGCCAAACAATACGGCACTAAAATTATTGACGAGCAAGAACTATTAAATATGATAAGAGGATAAGGAGAAATAAGCATGATTCGATTTTATTTACAAAAACTAGTTCGCGACAAAGTCGTGAAAAAGTGTCTGGATGACGAAGAAGTTTTACATAC
>CAUVOB010000011.1:0-29731 GCA_963553465.1 uncultured Candidatus Saccharibacteria bacterium
TTGCGGTTGGAGTTACGCGCTTAGACTGTTCGACATCAACGCCATCGGTCGATTCAACAAAATTATTATAATCCGGCGCCGCATCTATATTAATCTCGCTAGATTGAGCGTCTGTTGATGCTTTCGTGCCAGAATTATCAATTGGCCCCGTGGTCGCAGATTCATCCGCCTTTACCGCCTCAAACTGCGCTGCCAAGTGCTGCTGCTCGGAAACTGGCGTAGCACTTTCATCATTTTCTGCTACCCGGCTCGGCTCAGAATTGGCTGATTTTGACCCTGCTATAACCAAATCATTTTCTTTTTGACGTTCAATTGATGGAGTTGTTACGCTTGACGGTCCAGTAGTTTCATCGCCATCATATGTATTTTCTACAACATTAGCGATAGCCTTATCCTCGCTAACCATAGGATAAGCTGTTTCATTTTTCAGCGGATTGCGATTCTCATCACCAGTTTGAGCATCCTTATTTATCTCTAATGGTACTGGCGCAGCTCCCGCCTGCGCCGGTGTATCTAGGGGTTCTAGCGTCAGCTGTTTGTTATCATCATCTGCATCAGAAGTGGCATCAATGACGCGCGGCTTCGCATCTGTTGAAGAATTACTCGCCTCTGCCGCTCCGGTAAAATACCCTTCGTCAGAAATTTTGCTAGCACTTTCTGGCCGAGATTCTCCAACATCTTTAGTATCGTCAGCGATAGTTTCTGGAGTTGTTTTTAGTCCAAAGAATGGCGCTTCTGCCGCTTCAGTATCCATATCTTCGCCCGAAGTTCCGACCGGCTCGCTAGTCGAAGCTTTACTTTCTTGTTCCTGCGGCGTGATCTTCTCAGTTGACCCATCTGTCTTGTCGGCGCTAGTTTCAATCACTCTTGGACTATCAGCAATTGGCAGTTCCCTGCCATCAAAGTCGTCAGGTAAGGGCCGTGCCCAGACAATCTCGCCCGGCGCGTCGTCTTCTCGGAGTAATTGCTCTAGGGTGCTTAGCTGTTCCCCGGGCTGAAGTTCAGTATTGTCTACCATCATTGCGGCTTGACGCTCTTCACAAAATTGTCTGAGACCGCAGCCAATACAAGCAATCGTCCCATACTTTTGACACTGCTCGGGATTGACTGGTGCTGATGTTTCTTTTGATTCGGGTTTGCTGTTTGTAACAGTGTTGAGTTCTGCCTCACCGCTGGCCACCGCCACCAAATCAAGACTGCTTGCCGCCTCGTCTGTATCAGCACCACCTGCTTCGCCAGCACCAGACGAAAAATTGTCACTCTCAGCACCACTCCTCAACGACGAAAATACATCAAAATTATCACCGTCAATTCCTGCCGGTGATGATTCTACTGTAGTCGTCGCCCCAATCATTGTTCAAAAAAAGTCTCCGTTGAAATATGTGATTCATCGACACCGGCGGCGGTTAGCTTTTGCCAAACATCGCGCACAAACGGCAAGCTGCCGCAGACCAAAAAATGCGCATCACTTGGCACTTCGCTGGCAATCTTTGTTACCTCAAACCGCCCGTTGTACCAGCCGTCTGTTTCCTCAACTTGCTGACGAGTACTAAACTTTTTGACCGTAATATTCGACGCTGCTAACTCCTCCGAGAACACCGTATATTCTGGCGATTTCTGACTCAAATAGAGAAAGGTCGGCTGCTTGACGTCCGCCAAAATACTCCAAATCGGACTGAGTCCGCACCCCGCCGCGATGCCGACCAATGGCCGCTCGGTTTGCGGGTTGAAATCGCCGTACGCCCGACTAATCTGCAGCGTATCGCCAACGTGGCGCGAACATAAATAACTCGAAAATTCACCGCCCACATTTTTGACGGTAATTGACATCAGCTCCTCACTTGGGCGCGAAGAAATACTATAGGCCTTACCTTCACGCACCTGACTACCCTCAATGAACACCGTGATATATTGCCCCGCCATAAAATCAAACGGCCGCACGAAATACAGCGTTGTCACCTCAGGATTTTCCTGGCGCACCCGCACAATTTCAACAGTTAGTGAATCACGCATTCGTCAACGTACCTTTCCATTATGTTTTGAGCGGCCCTGAATTCTTCGTCAGTGAAAGTGTGGTAATTGGCAAACTTCGGACTAATCGTCGTGCCAGTACGAAAATGCTGCAAAGCGAATCGCTTGGCACCTTTGACCAACTCGCCAATCTTTTCAAAATCCGCCACCTCCAGCTGCTCGCGAACGATCGTCGTCCGAAACTCATGGCCAATCCCTGAGTCAATCATCAGCCGCACATTGTCTTTGATGGCCGCTAGATCAATCGGCCGCGCTGCAATCTCCACGTATTTTTCTAGCGGGCCCTTGACGTCCATGGCGATGAAATCAATCGTCCCTTCTTCGACCATGCCGCGCACCATATCCGGGTGCGTGCCGTTGGTGTCCAGTTTGACGTCAAAGCCCAGTTTTTTAATCATCCGGCAAAGCACGGGCAGGTCTTCGTTAACCGTCGGCTCGCCGCCAGAAATCACCACACCGTCTAACTTGCCAACACGTGATTTTAGAAAAATCATCGCCTCCTCAACTGGAATGCTCGGCGCCAACCGCTCGGGCAGTACCAGTTCAGGATTATGGCAATAACCGCAGCGCATATTACAGCCCGAGAGAAACAGCGCTGCCGCCACGTGCCCTGGATAGTCCACCAGCGACAGCTTCTGAATCCCGCCGATCGATACCTTAAGCTGGGACAGCGACGGCGTTGGCTCGCTGATGTTCGGCGGCATCGTCATAATGCTCCCTCATGTCAAATTCAGCCTGCTTACCGTTATTCCACTGGGAAACTGGGCGCAAGAAACCAACCACCCGCGAGTACACCTCAGTGCTTTCGCCGCAATTCGGGCAAGCCGGGTGCTCGCCGACGATATAACCGTGATTGGCGCAAATCGAGAAGCTCGGCGTAAAGGTAAAGTACGGCAATTTGTAGTTTTCGCAAATTGTCTTGACCAGTTTCTTCAAGGTTTGCGGATCATCCATGCGCTCGCCCAGGAAGAAGTGAATTACCGTGCCGCCCGTGTATTTAGTCTGCAAATTATCCTGCAAATCCATCAGCTCAAACAGGTCGTCAGTGTAGTTGACTGGCAAGTGGCTGGAATTGGTGTAGAACGGATGCTTAACCGCCGCGCCCAAGCCATTGGCAAAGTGCGCTCGGTCGGGGAAGCTGGCCTTATCAATCTGTGCCAAGCGGTAGGTCGTGCCCTCGGCTGGCGTCGCCTCCAGGTTATAATTATTGCCCGTTTCTTTCTGGTATTCCACCAGCCGATCGCGCATAAAATCAAGTGTCTTTTCAGCAAAAGCCTTGCCCTTTTCGGTACCAATGTCGACGCCCAGCAAATTCAGCGCTGCCTCATTCGTACCGATCAAGCCAATCGTCGAGAAGTGATTCTTCCAATACTCATTGAAGCGCTTTTTGATATCGCGCAGGTAAAACTTGGTGTACGGATACAGGCTGATGTCCGAATCGGTCAGCTTCTCCAGCACCTTACGCTTGGTCTCCAGACTGTCGCGTGCCATGTCCATCAATTCGCCCAGGCCTTTGAAAAACTCTTTCTCGTTCTTTGATTTCAGCGCCAAGCGCGGTAAGTTAATCGTCACTACGCCGATCGAGCCAGTCATCGGATTACTGCCAAACAAGCCGCCGCCGCGATACTCCAGCTGGCGATTATCAATCCGCAGGCGACAGCACATCGAGCGCGCATCTTCTGGATCCATGTCGGAATTGATGAAGTTTGAGAAGTACGGAATACCATATTTGGCGCTAGCTTCCCAAAGATTTTCAATGACCGGATTATCCCAGTTGAAATCTTTGGTGATGTTGACTGTCGGAATCGGGAAGGTAAAGACCCGGCCGTTGGCGTCGCCCTCAGACAATACCTCCAGCAGCGCCTTATTAAGCATATTCATCTCTTCCTGATAATCGCCGTAGTTAGTATCCTGCATCTCGCCGCCGATGATCACCGGGTTGCCAGCCATGTGCTTCGGGCATTCCAGATCGAGCGTAATGTTGGTAAACGGCGTCTGGAAGCCAACCCGCGTTGGCACATTGACGTTAAAGACAAATTCTTGCAGCGCTTGCTTAACCTCGTCATAACTCAGCTTATCAGCGCGAATGAACGGCGCCAAGAGCGTATCAAAGTCAGAGAATGCCTGAGCACCAGCCGCCTCGCCCTGCAAAGTGTAAAAGAAATTGACCACCTGTCCAAGAGCTGAACGGAAATGCTTAGCCGGTTTGGAGGCAACCTTGTTTTTGACGCCAGTGAAACCTTGGCGCAGTAAATCCATCAGATCCCAACCGACGCAGTAGACACTCAATAGGTTCAGGTCGTGAATATGCAAATCACCCTCTTTGTGCGCCCGGCCGATTTTCGGCGAATAAATCTTATCCAGCCAGTAGGTCTTGGTAATTTCCGCCGAAACGTAATTATTCAGTCCCTGCAAACTATAGCCCATGTTGGAATTTTCTTTGACTTTCCAATCCAAGTTGTTGACGTATTTATCAATCAAATCGACGTGCGCATTGGATGTAATTTCACGCAGTTTTTTATGCTGGTCGCGGTAAATGATGTAGGCCTTGGCGGTTTTCTTAAACTTGGAATCAATCAAAATATCCTCGACGACGTCCTGGATGTCTTCGACACCTGGCAAGCGTTTTTGGTTGCGAGTTTCCAGTACCGCCAACACCTTGTCAGTCAATTTAACGGCCTGTTTGGCGTCAAACTCGCCGGTCTCCAGGCCCGCCTTCTCAATGGCCTTCTCGATTTTTTTGCGGTCAAATTTGACTGTGCGACCGTCGCGTTTTTTGATTGATTTATACATACCCCTCCTTATTCTGGCAACAACAAACCAGCCCCAACCTCCCCGAGGGGCTCGTGTTGCAAAAAACGTTATTTATTTTCTAAAACACCATATCTAGTGCTTAATATAGAATATACACGCGATATATAGCGTTTGTCAACGAAAATACATTGTATTATTTACATATGAGAGGCGGAAGTATTTGTTCCCTCTGGTAACGCCAAAATGTCGCGGTAAATCATATCAACAATTTCTGCCTGAGCCAACTTCTCGCCAATTCGCCGCTCGCCCGGCACGTCCGAAACGTCCTGATCTTTCCACCACTGGCGCATCTCCGATTCGCCAAATTCATAAGCGTTTGGTTTAGTGGCGTGGCGGCGCACCGTTTCCTCAAACGATATGTCAAAATAATAAATCAGTTTTTCGCCCTGAAAATCATCCAGCAACCGGTGTAGCATCGCGCCGTATTTTTTATTACTCAAAATACCTTCCAAAATCACCGTATAACCAACTTTGTTGCCGTACATACATAGATCATACATCAGCTGAATCGCCGGGTTGCTTTCACTATCTTTCACACGAAGCATTTCCCGCCGCACCATATCCTGCGACACCAACATCGTGCCGTAGCTTAGTTGACGCTGGAGCAAGCGCGCCGTGCTGGTTTTACCGCAACCAGAATTACCACGAAGAATTATCAGCGGATGAGAGTTCGTCATGTACGCTCCAACAAATCATAGATTATAACGACAGTCTCCGTATTACACCCCCGTGTCTCGCCGACAAAATCCGATCACCGCCACGCCGAGTGCCACCAAACTCACACAAACTAAAACGACCAATTTTCCTAAGTCCAATCCGTCCATCAAAGTACCCGGAATATTGTAATAATGGATCAGTGACCAAACATCGTAATCTTTCCAGCTTTCGATCAACTTGGCGGTGATTGACAGGGCGTACATTGCTAGAAAAAGCAGGCTGCCAACGCCAACAGCCAGCCCGCGCCGGCCCGTCACCGCCTGGGTGACAAAGGTGAGACTACCAAAACTAAGCCCCAAAAACCACAAACTCACACAAGCCCCGGCAACATGCGTGAGGTTTGGATGAAAATCAAACAGCGGACCGATGAGTGCAATGGTCATACACAGCATCACTGGAGAAATCACCAACAATCCTGCCATCGCCACATATTTTTGCAGCACAATCATCACACGAGTCCGCCGACTAGCAAGCAACAACTCCAGCGTTCCCGAATCTTCTTCCCGGCCAATTACCCCAGCGCCCAAAATAATCGCCGTAATCACCACCCCGACCATCGCCACCAGCGGAAACAATTCAATACTCAACCAACCTTCTGGCGTGGTGCCAATCGCCAAATCGCCAACTACCGCTTTCATGCCGGCTGGCATCATGTCGATGAACGGACTTAGTTGATCGCTAAATTTATTGAACAGCGCTGAGAACAACACCGCCACAACGCTAATTCCAATACCCAAAAACAGCGGCAGTTTGTAATTTTGCCGCACCGTCCGCCACATCATCGCTTTGCCTCCTCGCCCTCATAATACCGCATAAATAATTCTTCTAGCTCTAACTCTGATTCACGCAATAGTTTTGGTTTATGTTCGGCAACGAACGAGACAAACTCCGCTGCGTCGCCTTTGACGGTGAATTCGTATTCGTCGCCGCGACGTTGAACGTCGGTGATGGACGGTAGTTTTTTGGCTGCCGCCAGGGACGGTTTTTTAGCAAATGCCACAATGTAACGGTGTGTTGACAGGTGTTTCATGGTGGCGATAGGTTCAATAGCAATCAATTTCCCATCACGAATAAAGCCAGCGCGGTGGCAAATTTTTTGCACTTCGGCCAGGTCGTGACTGCTGACAAATACCGTGGTGCCTTGCCCAGAAACTTCGCGCACCAAATCGTAAAATACCTGCTTCATCAGTGGATCAAGCCCGCTGGTCGGCTCGTCCAAAATCAGCAATTTCGGGCGGTGCATAAAAGCTTGAATCAGGCCAATTTTCTGGCGATTACCCTTGGAAAGTTGACGAATCGGTCGATCTAGCACCGCCTCAAAACGCTCAGCCAACTCATCAACATATCGCCAATCAACCTTTCGACCTGTCCGCGCCAAAAACTTCAGCAATTTCCGGCCAGTCATAGTTTCATACAGCGCAATGTCACCCGCCAGATACCCAACCTGATCATGAAGCGCTGTTCGTTCCTTAGAATTCCGACCGCCCAGCAACTCTACCCAGCCGTCCGTAGGCCTCAAGAAATCCATCACCGACCGAATCGTCGTGCTTTTACCCGCGCCATTGGGTCCAAGAAAACCAAACACCTCGCCTTCGCGTAGCTCCAGTGACACATTGTCGACTGCCAGTTTGCGGCCAAAGCGCTTGGTAAGTCCGTGTAATATCAGCGGTGAAGTATCACTCATAACGACTCCTTTTAGTCATCATTTGCTATGGTTTCAGTATATCGCATAGTGGGCGTTTACACCACCAGATCAAAACGTAACTTTATTTAATTGTAAGCGATTAACTGGTCAACTTATCAAAAATGTAAGCTGAAGGTAGAACCCCGGCCTGGTTCACTTTTGACACTCAATTGATAACCGTTTTTATCAGCCACCGCCCTAGCGATGGCCAGCCCGAGTCCATAGCCCGAACCGTGCCCGCGAGTGCGCGCTTCATCACTACGGTAAAATCTGTCAAAAATTTTCGCTTGGTCTTGTTTGGCGATGCCAATGCCTTGGTCGATAACTGATAGCGTTTGTCCATCCAGCCGAATCACTACCGTACTACCCGACGGCGAATATTTGATAGCGTTATCAACTAGCGTACCCAGAATTTGCGCAACCGCCGTGACCGCTACCATATGAGTTACTGACGGCACTTGCATATCCAGTGCCACTTGTTTTTTGTCAGCCACCGGCTGATAGCGATCAACCGTGTTGCGGACAAGTTTCGCCATATCGACCGCCTGTTTTTCAATCTGCTGATTATCGACCTGGGTAAGTTGCAACAAATTGTCCGTCAGCTCACGCAGTTTTTCAACCTCGTCAATATTGCGCTGAAATACCGCTCTCGCCTTTTTCTCATCCAGCGTTTTTTTGCGCAGCGCCACCTCGTTGGTAGTCATCAACGCCGTCAGTGGCGTCCGTAGCTCATGACTGGCATCCGACACAAATTGCACCTGTGCCCGCATCGCCCGCTCAATCGGCACCAACGTCCGTCGTGCCAATAGCAAACTCAGCCAATAGCCGACCAGCAGCATCACCCCGTTCAGTGTCGCCAGTGATATAATCACCGACCCGCGTGTCTCGCTATTGCGCCGTTCCAGGCGGCGATTGAACTGACGTTCGATAAGTTCCGGCGGTTGCTGAGCGTGTTCGCTCGGCGGCAATGGACGATTTAATTGCGCAGAAGTGATAGCATAAATAATCACACTAAAGGCTAGTGACAGCGTCATAATCACTGCCAAATAACTCAGCGCCAAGCGCCTAACACGCTGTTGTTTCATGATTTGTCCTCCAGTTTATAGCCAAAGCTGGGGACGGTGTGGATCAATTTTGAGTCAAATGGTTTGTCGATTTTTCGCCGTAAAAACATGATGAATAGCTCAACATTGTTCGGCAACACATCGGCATCAAAATCCCACACGTGCGAGATAATTTGCTCTTTGGACAAAACCTTGCCGGCGTTACGCATCAGATATTCCAAAACACCATATTCTTTAGCGGTTAGACTAATTTCCTGATTCGCCCGCATAACTCTTTTCAAACTCGGATCAAGCGTCAAATCACCAACCCGTAAGATTTCTTCCAGCTTCTCGTTCGGACGACGTAGCAAAGCACGAAGACGCGCCAACAACACATCAAAGCTAAACGGCTTCGCCAAATAATCATCAGCGCCCACGTCCAGACCTTCGACAATATCCTGCTCGGCATCACGCGCTGTCAACATTAAAATCGGCGTCTGATTACCGTCTTGACGTAGCGCCCGGCACACTTCATAACCATTCATCTCCGGCAGCATCACATCGAGAATAATCACATCATAGTCATCCGCCGTCGCCGTTCGATACCCCTCATCGCCATCATGTGTCACATCGACCGCATAGGCTTCGTCTTCCAAGCCTTCCTTCAGCGACCGGGCGATGGACACGTCATCTTCTACTAGTAAAATTCTCATCAGCTAACTATCCTCTTTTTCAACTTTAGCACAGGTATCTGAAAATTTGCTTAAAGCACCCTAATCAAGGGTTACTTAGTCGTCACAACGAATGATAATTTTAGTATCATCTCCCGCTACAACCTCGCACTTGCCGCCAACCGGATACGTAAACTTCGGGTCAGTGTGGCCAAAATCAAGATTGACTATCACTGGAATTTTTGGATCGATGTTCTTTGAAAGAATGATGTCGCTAATCGTGTCGTCTGTTGCTCGAGACTCATCCTGAAAACGCCCAACCAAAATTGCTTTTACTTGACGAAAGAAAGACTGTTGCATCAATGCCTGCACGTGACGCTCAAACGTTTCGGGAATTGAATCGTAGCTATCGTCCTCAATACACAAAATAATATCGCCTTCAATTTTCGGAAAATATTCCGTACCGTTCAACAAATTCAGGCTACAAAGATTACCGCCAATCATTACTCCTTCAGCCGACCCACTCTGCACGACTCGCGGCCCATTATTTTTCAAAGCCTGGCGCGGCGAAGTTTCGTCATAATTCCACGGAAAATCGTAAAATGTTTCTGATTGCTGAACGACAAATTCTGCCGGCTGATCTGCAAACAAACACCGCCGAAAATACTCCAACGAATAATCGGCTTCTGGCGGCAAACCAAAACAATAGAAATTTGGCATCGCATAGGTCACCAGCCCAGTTTTTGCTAAAATAACGTGATTGAGAACAGTGATATCGGAAAATCCGCCAAAAACTTTGGGATTATCTTTGATGATTTGCCAGTCAATTTTACCAAGCAACTGGTTGGAATTAAATCCGCCAATCACCGCCAGAATACACTTCACGTTTTCGTCCATAAACGCTTCGTGTAAATCTTCAACCTTTTCATCATCCGTCGGACAACCTCGCTGATTGCGAGAAAAAGCATTTTTGCTAAACGTAACTTTTAGTCCCAGTGATTCTAGGACTACTTTCGCCCGATCTAAAACTCTTTCGTCAATATCGCTCGCTGAACGCGCCGACGCAACTACCCTGACTTCATCGCCTGGCTTTAATTTATCTGGTATCATATATTTCCTTTCCTAAAATTAATCAATCAAAAAACCTCCCGCAGGAGGCAAAACGCAACAGTAAATACCTCCTGCTTATGCGTGGAGATGATGGTGATATTGTGAAAATAATTTCATCATATGAAATAGTATAGCAAAGATTGACTTGATCGGGGAGTAGGCGGTGTGCCAATGACTCAATTAGCGGTCAATCTATCTCGCTAGTACCAGATCGCTTGGGACGATACTACTCCACCGCCAAATCCGTAATCACATCAATAATCTGCACATCATCTGGTAGTGGTACAGGCTGCTTGCAATAGTCGTTTTTTATGAAAAAACTGTTTACCCCAGCGTTAATGCCAGCTTCGTAATCATAATAATAGCTGTCGCCGACCATATATACATTTCTAGCATCAAGATTAAAATCTCGCACGATATCTCGTATCACATACGTTTTGCCATTTCTATTGCTACCGTCCGAACAGAAAAATCCATCAACAAACCTCTTGATATTAAGATTAACAATTTTAGCTTTTAACTCTTCAAGTGCTTCTGGTCCTGGGACGGGGTGGGCTGAAACAATAAATATTTTATATCCGCAAGCCCGAAGATTTTCCAGAAAATCATACACGCCATCGACTAAGCTTAAGTTGTTATGGCTATGTTTCTCAACCCGATTACCTTTATAGATACTATCTGGCCGGGAATTTTTATCCGCGCCAATAGGCCGCCACAGCGTACCGTCGCCATCAAAAATTACTGCTTTTGTGCTATTTTTATTCATGCTGTTCAATCTGTAAAATTCTCATTAGCTACCCCAGCATCTTTCCTAACGCGTCAAATGTCCGCCCATTCCGTATGGTGACCAGCGGGTAAAACTTTTCTTTCATTAGTAGCTTGTGATATGACGTACGCAAAAATTCTTGCTCGCTATATTTACCCCAAAATACCGCCTTTTTACCAAAATGAATGATTTCATCATGAAGTGGCATTTGACCAATCCGCTCCTTGATATACTCAGGATCGACGTCATCGGTATAGAATAGTACGTCTTTTCGCGCCAAAGGCTGGTGCCACCACTCTGGTAGACCAGACACTTCACCTAAATACTCTTCTTTCGTCAGAATGACGTGCTTGATGGTAAACGGAAAACGCCCTAACATGCCAGCAATATTCTTTTTGATTGTCGTCAGATCATCATCAGTGTCAAATATAACATTACCACTATTGATATACGTGACGACATGCTGATACCCCAAATCCTCGAGGCTTGCCGTAAGGTCTTTCATGGAGACTTTATTTTTACCGCCAACATTGATGCCCCGGAGCAACAGGATATATCTCATATTCTTTAGTATACTATCGCCTGCGCTTCCGGCCAAATTCGCTTCACTAGCGTCGCGCGTGGTTAGTCGCACCCAAGCGTCACCGTACACCCGGTTGATTGCCATCAGTCCTTGGACATCACGAATCCACCAACAGCCACTCTTCTATTGACACAATAATCATAATTCGATACGATATGAATGAATATAAAAAATTATTCATTCATATTATTAACATGAAGGAGGTTACCAGCATTGGATAAAAGACAAGCATTAAAAACAGCCGCCTATGATGTCTTCTCAAAAAAGGGATATAAAGAGACCGGTATCTCAGAAATTGCTAAACGTGCTGGGGTAGCAGTCGGTTCTTTTTACAACTACTACAATAATAAGGAGGTTATCTTTCTAGATGTGTACGTTGAGGAGAATGACCGCGTTCGCCAAGCGATGATGGACGACATTGATTGGCAGCAGGATTTGGTTGAACTCGTGAGACAGATTTTTGAACAATCACGAAACCTCGTTTCGTCCAATAAAATTCTGGCGGAATGGCATAATCCAGCCGTCTCTCGTACACTGCGCAGCTACTATTCTTCGGGCAAAGGCAAAGCTACGAATACCTTCCATCAATTCTTGGTCGAAACCTTTACTAATCGCATGGTAGCAGAAGGCTATTCAGAGGAAAAAATTCAGGATATTTTACAGGTTTATAATTTGTTTTACTACATGGATATACATATCACTGAAGGCGATTTTCCAGGTATTGGTAGGACGCTAGAACTACTTGCCACTACCTTTGTTAAAGGTATTTTTACATCATGAAAAGGAGCAAAAAAATGGTAATCATCGTTATATCTATTCTTGCAGCGACAGGCCTTATCGCTTGGGGTATCATCGCCTACTTAGGGAGAGGCCAAACGTTATCGGTCAAATCTATCGAAAACCCTAGCGGAGACCTTCATGTCATTCACCTAGCAAAGCCTGATACTATGACATGGAGGGCAGGTTCTTATGCCAAGATCACGCTACCCAGTACGGCATCTGGTGGTGGAAAGAGTGATCATAAGGGCGAACAGACAAGCCGTTGGCTGAGTATCGCCTCTAGTCCTGAGGATAATGAAATTATTATCCTAACCCACAATAGCGGTAGCCCTTATAAAAAAGCTTTGACTAGCCTACCAGCAGGTAGTCAGGTCAAGATGAGTTGGCTGGAATCTTCTTTGTCAGTTACAGATGGTAACGAGCCGCTGGTTTGCTTCGCCTCTGATGTCGGTATCTCAGCAATACGACCAATTGTCAGGCAGTGGGCCGGTAAGCGCCCTATCATGCTCTATCACCTAGACAAGGGGGTAAAGGTCTTTGACAAGGAACTCTCAGAGCTAGCAAACAAAACAGCCAATATGACTTATGAGACCAGTGCTAGCCTTTCTCAAAGCCAAGAACGCTTCAAGCAGGCGATTGATAGACATGGCAACAAGGCTCAATATCTCGTGGCAGGACAGCCCGACGATGTGAAAATGATGAAGAAACTCCTTAGAGACAACGCGATGCATGATAACGTCAAATCAAGTACTTTTCGGGGGTTGAAGTAGTCAATATGACTGCATGGTTGCCGATAGGTAATACTTAGGCAGTCATCACCTGCGCCTCCGGCCAAATTCGCTGCACCAGTCGTTTACCACGCGTGGTTAGTCGCACCCAAGCATCGCCATAAGCTTGGTCGATCGCCATCAAACCTTTATGCCGCAAGTCCGCCAGTACATTCATCGCCGTTCGACGCGGCATGCCCATTTGTGCTGCCAGCATGACTGCATCGTCGCCGCCATCTTCATAGACTTGCTGGAGTACCAGCGCCTCGTTAGTAGTTAAGTTAATTTCGTTTGCTTGCACCTTGTTCATGATCATCCTTTCCGTTAATGATGAGTATATGATAGCCAAACAACCTGTAATTTCGCTGTAAAGGGCTGGGATAAGTGTTGGTTATTGGCGTGGGGGAAATTGCCACACGAAAAAGCAGCGCCCGAGGAGGAAGGCGCTGCTTTTTAGTTATTCACCACCGATTAATTGGACTGCGGCGCGGTGTTGGTGGTTGGCGGCTGTGCTGATTCGGTTTGACTCGACAGAGCAGTTTGGTTGTTTTGTGCGGCGCCGTTACCACTCTGCGTCGCCGGTGCTTGTGAATTTTGACCAGTCTGGTTCTGACCACTACCCGGCCCGCCTGGCTGGCTATTCTGGGTTCGACTCATACTTGGCGGGCCACCAGCCTGATTGTTTATGTTGTTATTTTGCGAACCGCCGACATGCATACCGACGACGAAGCTGAGTGCGCAGGCCACTACGCCGCCGACCGCCAAGCCAGTAATTGCCCCGGCGCTTAAACCGTTCTTACCAGAATTCGTGCCATTCGGACGTGGCGCGGGCGGCTGATCATAGACCGCTTCTGGCGTGGTGAGTTGTGCTTGCTTAGTTTGTGAAATTGCCATAATTTCTCCTTTCATTACGTTACTCTCTCGATAATTCGTACAGTGTTACATCGCTACCTCCATAATTAACGACCGTACCGGTTTGCTTGACCCACGTCGTGATTTCATTATTACCGCCGCCTGGCCCACCGCCACCACGGCCATGTGAGCTGATAGCGTAATATCTAACCTTGCCGTCCTTCACTAATTGCTTAAATTGCTCCAGCGTCAGTGGCGTATCGCTACCGTTAAATCCACCGACCGCCATCACCGGCTGACCACTGGTCAGCTGAATCGCTGCTGATTCATTGGCGCTGGCTACTGCCACCAGCCATGTTGCGCCATGTTGATGCTCTACGAGATACTGCACCAACTGGCTATTGGCCTGCGAAGTTTCATTATTACTCCCCTGCATCGCTGTGGAATTCGGCCCAGCCGTCGGGATGCTGCCAGTGTGCGCGACGTTGACTGTCGCTAGTGCATACACCGTCGGAGCGAGTGTGCAGGCAGCTAGGGCAGCGACGATTGCCGAGTTTTGCAGCCACCGCCGCGGTGCATAAAGGTTGATTAATAATCCAATCATTCCCGTCAGACCCAACAAACCCACTATCCACATCAGCCACGTCATCGTCCCAGCGTAACCGAGGATCATCACTGCAATCGCTGCCGTCACACCAACCAACACCGGCAGTAGCCACGCATATGGTTTACGTCTGGTATAAGCGCCCCACAGAAACGGCAGACTGATACCGACGAGCGCCGCCACCGCTGGTGCCATCACCACTACGTAGTACGGGTGAATCACGCCGCTGGTCATGCTGAAAATCACGATGTGAATCAGCAGCCACAGCATCCAGAAAATCACTGCCACCCGCCCACGATTCGTCCGTGGCGTTTTGCGTAAAATCCATAGCATCAGCCCACCACCCGCCAGCGCCAAGACCAGCAACCAAGCAATATTCGGCCCAAAATCGTTGTTAAAGATCCTGAAAATTCCCGTCTGCCCACCAAAACCCGTACCACCCGGCCCATGTCCGCCACCAGGACCACCGCCCATACCACCCGGCATCATACCGGCGCCATCTGCCATAGTCTGCGTGGCGCTACCAGCAGTTTGAAGTGTTGTCGTACCGCCTATTCCACCACTTGGTGGCGTACCGCCACCTGGGCCACCACCTCCACCACGTCCGCCAAGCAGTCGACCAAAGCCGTTATAGCCAAAAATCAAGCTCCAAATGTTGTTGTCACTGGTGCTGCCCACCCACGGCCGGCTACCAGCTGGCGTCAGCCAGACCAGCACACTCCACCACAGCGTCGACATCGTGGTGATGACGCCCGCAAACATCACGTGTAAAAATCGCATCACAATCGGCGGCTTGGCAAACACCAGATAGACCACTACCATCGCTGGTAATACCATCAGCCCTTGGAGCATTTTGGTGTTAAACGCTAGCCCCGTGAATAACCCCGCCAAACCCAGCCACAACAGTGGTCGTTTCCCCTCCAGCGAGCGTAAAAACGCGTAGCCACTAGCCGTCAACATCAGTGTCAAAATAGCATCAGGATTATTAAAGCCAAACATCAGTGCCGCCACCGGCGTTAGCATCAGTGTCGCTCCAGCAATCACAGCACTGGTGAAACCGAACTGCCGTTTTACCGCCCCGTACACCAGCCACACCGAACCAACTCCCGCTAGCACGCTTGGCAGCAACATTGAAAAGCTTGAAAAGCCAAACAGTCGAGCGCTTAGCCCCATCAGCATTGTCGCTAATGGTGGCTTATCAACCGACACGTAATTTGCCGCGTCCAGACCGCCAAACAACCACGCCGTCCAATCCTGACTGGCCGCCTGCACCGCCGCCGCATAGTAACTATTCGCCATGCCGTTATGGAGCACGCCAAACAAATACAATGCACCAGTCAGCGCCAACAGCACCGGTAGCGTCCACCTCTCAAACCACGACCGTTTGTCTAGTTCCTTATTGACACGATACAGTCCCTTCAGATCATCGACGGCCGTTTTCACAATTTTCACGCGACTATCCGTATCTTCAATCCAGGTCACTGGTTGCTCGTGAATCGGCACGCCGGCTCGCTCGGTTTTGATCAACAATTCAGTGTCAAAAAACCACTCATTGTCTTTGATTTTCGGCAAGAATTTTGCGGCAACATCCCGGCGAATCGCCTTGAAACCGCACTGCGCATCACTAAACTTGGTGCCTGACGTCCACTTGATAATGTTGTTATAACAACGCGAGATGAACTCCCGCTTCATGCCACGACTAGTATTGGAATCTTTCATCAATCGCGAGCCAATCGCCACACCAGCTTCGCCCGCGACCAACGGCTGAATCATTGGCAGGAAATCATCCAGGCTAGTCGACAGATCAACGTCCATATATGCCAAGATGTCCGCTGGGCTATTCTGCCAAACCTGTTTGAGCGCTCGCCCCCGACCACGCTCCGCTAGGCTAACCACTCGCACCGATTGGTGCCTTTCCGCTAAGCTCTTGGCAATTTCTGGCGTCTTGTCCTGACTGCCGTTGTCCGCAATAGTGATTTGATAACGATACGGCAAATGTTTCGCCATATACTCATCAAGAGTCGTGATGCTTTTTTGAAGAATCTTTTCCTCATTCAACACCGGCACGACGATGTCAATGAGCGGACGGGCAATCGCTCGAAATGACAGTTGGCTCCGAGTGGCGGCCAGGTGCCGCGGCCGAGCCAGTGGTTGGGGTATGGTTGCTGCTTTCGTATTCATGCAAGCAACTATAGACGAGGGGTCTGTAATTTTGCTTTAAGCGTCTATGAACAACTTATCCAGCACCGCCTCGATCAAAAACTGCATCATTTCTGGGCTGACTTTACCCGACGTATCTTTGATGGTCAATACAGTAAATAATTCACTAAGTAATTGATCGGTAGCGACCGGCCTCAACTGACCACTGGCACGCCACTCCGACACTTTTTTAGCAAGAGATTCACCTAGAAAACAACCGGATAGCTTCGACTGAGTTTCTAGATGTGTCCTACGCAATACTTCACCTGGCACTTGACTATACCATTCGGCAAGGATTTTATTATGCCGGATAGCTTCTATATTCGCCCGAATATATTGCTGTAGAGCAGGCTTAGGATGTGACCAATCAATTACCGCGACAATTTTCTGCTTTGAACTGGTATTCTCTGTTTCGTATACCGCTTGAAACAGCTCCAGCTTCGACGGATACAGTGCATACACGCTACCGACCGCTATGCCAGCTCGTTTCGCAATATCAGCTATCGATGTTGCTTTATAGCCGTGACGCAAAAATATACACCGTGCCGCCTTGAGTAAACCAGCCCGACTACTAGTCGCCATAACTACTTTAATCCTCCGATGACTGGTAGTTTCTGCAAAATTGATCGACCATGCCCCGACTTCATAAATTTATCAGTGGCGTCAGCTCCTGCTCGAACATCGTGATGCTGACCGTTTTTCCATGATTGAATACTCGACAAATCATAAACAACACCACTCGCTGCCACATATGGTTTATTATCGCCCTGCCCGTTAAACTTGGCTAATTCTTCATATGATATTCTGTTGGTATCAATCAACCGCTGCTCCTCAGTAGTAAAGGTACGCTCTAACTTGCTACGATTATTTGCATCAGAGCTTGCCGGCAACAATTTAATAGCGACATAGCTAACGATAATAACACCAGCAACAATGAGCGATATAAGCAATGGTTTATTCATAATGTACCTTTCATTATAACAGTTTTGTAGTTATCCAGGCAGCTAGTCCAAACACGACAACAGCACTGATTAATTTGATCGGCAAATCCATATCCATCCCCCACGTATATAGAACCGCTGCCAGCGCAGATAGCCAAACTGCCGTCACCTTACCGTAAGCTGGTATTTCTGATATAACACAAATGCCAATTGTCGCTAGGATGATACCACTAAGTAAAAACGACATAAAGTCACTATTCATTGGGTTAATTGTATGCGTTTCTATAATACCCAGTCCAGCTGTAATAATTCCGATAATGATGAGACAAATTCCTAAAATTGTCATAGTAGTTCCTTTCCATTTTATCTTATTTGAATGAATATTTTTTATATTCATTCAAATTATAGCATGCCGTATCTCTATAGGACAATACTTTTAGCATTCGGAGTCCGCCGATCGGAGGAGATTTTTACAGGAACAGTCCTTATGATCTACATATATGATGGCAAAGAAAAAACACCTCCGTAGAAGTGTCTTTTCATGGCTCCGGGGGCGGGGTTCGAACCCGCGGCCTATTGGTTAACAGCCAACCGCTCTACCGCTGAGCTACCCCGGAATACGTGTCGTATTATAGCGAGTTTTCAATCGGTTGTAAAGTTACCGGCGAACGATTTCCAGGGCTTTTTTCAAGATTTCTGCTTCCGAGCGCGATTTCTCGTCATCCGCTGCTTCCCGCTGCTTAATCTCCTTCACTAAATTTTGCCACCACGCCTCTTTTTCTGCCCGGGGCAGCGCCAGCGACCGTATCTCGCCGTCGCGCTTATCTAACATCCCGGCCGCCACCAGGTTATCGACATGCTTAGCCACCGTTGAGACCGACTTATACCCCAGCGCCCGCATAATTTCCCGCAGCGTCGGGCTATAGCCATTGCCCTTGATAAATCCATCGATGAAATCCAGCAGTATTTTTTGCTTTTTTGTTGGCTGCATGCTTTTAGTATAACCTGCCCGAGTTATTTGCGCTATACTAAAGAGGTGAAGCGAGTATCATCGACGATATATGTGTGGCTACTGGCCGCCGTGCTGTTTGGCGGCGCACTGTCACTGCAGCCGAGTATCAGCCTAGCGATGCTCGATTTTCCGTCGTTTCGCATTGGACTATATCAAGTGGCGGTGATCGGCGTGGTTGGCTGCGGCCTGGGTATAATGGTGCGCCAGCGACTGTGGCCTCGAGGGCGATGGTGGTGGCTCGGCATTAGCATGCTGGCTGTCACTAGTATCGTTGGGCTGTTATTATCTTATGTCCGAGCGCGTACCGCATTATATACGGCATCGCTTTTATTGCTGCTGATAACCGCAGTATGTGCTGCCCTGATGTACCGGGCATTATCGGCGAGTGATCAGCGCCGCCTCATGACAATTGGCTTGTGGAGCGGCATTGTGTTCGGTGTGTTAGCGGTGCTGCAGCTCATCATCGCCCATATTGAACCAACGGCATTCGGTACGCTCTGCTCGGGTTGTCACGCCGGCGTGTTTGGCTTTGTCAGGATCAATCTATTTGCCGCTGAGCCGCAATTTTTAGCAAGCAGCTTATTACCAGCCCTGTTCGTCGGACTGTGCTGGCGAGAACGGCGACTGGCAGGCTGGAGTGTTTTTGGTAGCAGCGTGGCGATCAGTCTGACATTCTCGCGCGGTGCGTTTATCGCGGTAATTGGCGCAGGCATCGTGTACGGCGTTGTCCGCTGCTGGCAGCGGTGCAGGAAAAATAGGGATAATACTACTGACGCGGCGCGGGCATCTCATCACGATGCGTGGCGTCAACTCGGCATCATCACGGCCGGATTCGTGATTGGATGCACTCTACTGCTGGTATCAGCAGTGGTTCGCTATCACAACACGCCGCACATTGCCTATAATACTGCAGTGAGCATGCTTGACCAGTTGTCGCTCGGCCGCATCAAATTACCACAAAAAAATACCATCCCAACGCCGGGTGGCACACCCTCACCGCAAGCACCACCAACCAACGAGACCACGGCACCGCAATCATCACCGTCACCGCCCACCACCCAGCCAAACCCGCCCGCACCAGCAGCCAATTTCCAGCCATCGGGTTTCGTCGCCGCCTCGGCTGATGATCGGCTCAATGCCGCTCAACTGGCACTCCGGGCCTGGGCGTCAAGTCCGCGCACCATACTCTTTGGGACTGGCCTTGGCAATCTCGGCAGTTTTATCCAACATCAGCTGCATCAACCGGTGTCGACCGACCATACAGTGTATATTTTCTACGTGTTGCTGCTGAGTAATATCGGCGTTGTCGGCATGATACCGCTACTAGCGCTGCTCGTCGTCACGCTATGGCGCAGTGGCCGATGGCTACTAAAACCGTGGGGGCAATTTGCCTTACTGTTAACGACGGCTATCGCCATCCACTTTTGGTTTTTTGGCAGCTTGATCAACTCGGTGCATTGCCTTGCATGGATTGGTATTTTCTTGTATAATCACCCCAAAGGTCATGAAGAAGAACTCTGATTTTTACTTCAAATTGGTGTTGATCGGGCTGGACGTACTGGCGCTAGTTGGTGCGTTCACGGCGGCATACATCATGCGCGTATCACTCGACACGCGACCCTTCCATGTGCAAATTGGGGCGCTGGAGTTTATCACGTCGATTGTGCTGATGCTGCCGCTGTGGGTTGTCTTGTTCTCGTTTTTTGGGCTATACGACCGTGAGCACTATATTCATCCGCTGCGTGAATTTTGGCGACTTGGTATGGCGGCGGTTTGCGGCATCATGATGATGATTTCCTTTAGCTTCTTTAGCAACACACCGCTCTTTCCGGCCAAGATGGTGGTGATTTATGCGCTGATCATCAGCTTTGTCATCTTGCTCATCCTGCGTAGCGCTGCCAATATCGTGCGGCTGCATCTGCTGCGCAAAAACATCGGCATCAAGCGTGTGGCGCTGGTCGGCAATGCCGAATCGACGCGAACGCTGGCAGAGTTTATCAGCGCCTATCCGTCAACCGGCTTTTATCTCAGTGCTATTGTGTCCAAAGATGAGCTTATCCCGCCGCGACTCAAGGGTTTGCGGCGTTCGACATTGGCATCGGCCTTGACTCGCGATAAAATTGACGCCATTATTCAGACCGACACTGCTCGCAGCGAAGCGCACTATAACTTGGCGGAGCAGCACTATCTTGATTTTTATCAAGCGCCAGCCCTCGACGGCCTGATGACCGCACGCCATACGGTCGAGATTATCAATTCCGTGCCGCTAGCGTACATTCACCCAACGCCGCTAGCTACCGGCTACGGACGCGTGGTCAAACGGTTGATGGATCTCATCGGTGCGACCATCGGTATTATCGTTACCTCACCGATTATGCTGCTGGTGGCAATCGCCGTTAAGCTCGGCGACCCACGCGGCCCCGTACTGATGCATGGACAGCAGCGGCGACGCTTGACCCAGTTTAATCGCCCGTTCAAGGTGTATAAGTTTCGCTCGCACTACGCCAAGTTTGACGGCAAGACCGACGAGGAAGTGTTCACGATGATTGGCAAACCGGAGCTGATCGACGAATATCGTCAGAACGGCGACAAGCTCGATCATGACTTTCGCGTCACACCAGTCGGTCGTTTCATTCGCCGATTTAGCCTCGACGAACTGCCGCAGTTATTTAACGTTATCAAGGGCGATATTAGCCTCGTTGGGCCGCGGGCGTTGGTGCCGCACGAGCTGAGTAATTACGAGAAAAAGCACACGCTACTGACGGTCAAATCTGGCCTGACTGGACTGGCGGTTGTGTCGGGGCGGCGCAGCATCGGCTTTGAAGAGCGGCGGCGGCTGGATCTCTATTATGTGCAAAACTGGAGTTTGTGGCTGGATATCACCATCCTCCTCAAGACCTGCCTGGTCATCTTTAAGAAGGAGTCTTGATGCGCACCCAGCCGACCATCGCGATCGTTCACGACTGGTTGTATGGCGGTGGCGCTGAGCAAGTTGTCCTGGCACTACACCAGCTCTATCCTGACGCCCCGATTTATACCTCGTACTGCTCCCGAAAGTGGCGAAAAAAACTTGATAACAAGGTGGTAACTGGTTATTTGCAGCATTGGCCATTTGCCCAGCTCAGGCGACTACTGCCGGTGCTCAGGCAGCGGTGGTTCGCGCGGCTGGATTTAGGGCAATTTGATATTATCATTTCCAGCTCTGGTAACGGCGAGGCCAAGTTTATCCGAACCACCCGTCCCGATCAACGACATATCTGTTATTGTCATACGCCAACACATTTTTATTGGCGACACTATCAGGAATACCTGCGTCGACCGAGCTTTCGACCACGGTGGCTGGCGCGACTGGGCCTACGCCTGCTAGTCCGGCCTCTCAGGCGGCGTGACTATCAGGCAGCCCAGCACGTTGATGTTTTCTTGGCTAATTCCACCGCCATTCAAGCTGATATCAAGCAATTTTATGACCGGGACAGCATCGTCGTCTTTCCGCCGGTGCAAACAACCAGCTTTATGGCGCTTGCAAAGACTAGGCCGCGCTCCGTCACACTACCTGCCCGACCGCGCTGTGTGGTGTGGGGGCGACTAGTGCCGATGAAGCGGCTGGACTTGGTAATTCAGGCCTGCCAACAGCTTGGTTGGCCGCTCGACATTATGGGCGATGGGCCTGACCGTGAGCGGTTGGAGAAGCTGGCGGGTGACTCGACGCGCTTTCTTGGCTACGTCAGTGACGAGGCCCGAGCCGCCGCCATTCAGCAGGCCGACCTATTCCTATTTACCGCCCACGAAGATTTTGGTGTAGCACCAGTTGAAGCCTTGGCTGCTGGACTGCCGGTGGTAGCATACCAGGCCGGTGGCGCGCTGGATTATATCAGCCCCGGTAAGAACGGTTGGTTTTTCGCTGAACAAACAGTTGAGAGCTTGGTAGCAACGCTCCAGACACTGCCTGGTCAACAGATCTCGCCGCGGGCCATCGCCGCTTCCGCTAAACCATTTGCCGAACATGCCTTTACACTCGCTATAAAGAAAATTATAACCAACGAAAGGAGGGGCGCTCATGCGCATCGCCATTGATGCTCGTACATTGCGGACAAGCACCGGCCGTTACGTCGAACGGCTGATTCACTATTTACAAAAAATCGACAACAAGAATGACTACATCATTTTGCTCAAGCCAAAAGATATGGACGGCTGGCAGGCCGATAACCCGCGCTTTCAGAAAGTCGCCTGTCCATTTGCTGAATTCTCATTTGCTGAGCAACGAGGTTTTAAGAAGCAGCTGGAGGAGCTACGCCCAGACCTCGTGCATTTTGCAATGGTTCAGCAGCCCGTGTGGTACCATGCCAGCCCAGTCGTCACCACCATGCAAGACCTCACCACCGTTCGGTTCAACAACCCCGACAAGAACCCGGTGGTCTTTTGGGTGAAGCAGCAAATTTATAAATGGGTCAACAAAAAAGTTGCCCGGAAGTCAGCTCATATCATCACCATTTCTGACTTTGTCAAGCGTGACTTGGTGGATTTTACCGGAGTTAGTCCAGACAAGATTACCGTGACGCTTGAGTCCGCCGATGAGCTACCAAAGGGCAATGATCCGGTCAAAGAGCTGGTTGGAAAAAAGTTCATCATGTATGTTGGCCGACCGACACCGCATAAAAATCTGCGGCGGCTAATTGACGCATTTGAATTATTGCAACAAAAACACCCCGAGCTGATACTGGCGCTGGCTGGCAAAAAGGACGGTAACTACGCTCGCCATGAGGCGTATGTTACTGAACGCAGTATTACAAATGTCGTTTTCACTGGTTTTGTGTCGGACGAGCAACTGCGCTGGATGTACGAGCATACAGCTGTGTATTGCTTCCCGTCGCTAAGCGAAGGTTTTGGCCTACCCGGCCTCGAAGCCATGCTGCACGGCGCACCGGTCGCCTCGAGCACCGCCACTTGCCTACCAGAAACCCATGGCGAGGCAGCTCACTACTTTGATCCGTATAGCGTCGAGGACATGGCGCGGGCAATTGACGAACTTCTGACTGACGAGAAGCGACGTCATGACCTCATCAAGAAGGGTAAACAGCACGTCAAAACCTTCTCGTGGCAGCGAATGGCCGAGCAGACGCTGGCGGTGTATGAGCAGTGCAGCCGCAAAGACACTGACTCATAGAGGATGATCCCAGCTCATTCAGATTAGACACACCATTTGGTATTTTGGTGCGTAGCTAAGACGATGGGTTATGTTTGCAATTTCTTCGCGATGTCACCACACTTGGCGGCCACATCTCGCCGCGCCACTAACACACCGTCTGGCGTGTTGACCACCACTACATTATCAAGGCCGATCACCGCCACCGGCTTGTCCGGCTGCTCATTGCGAATATAGGTATTGGCGACGTCGATGGTATGAATGTTGTCACCATATGCGTAATTACCCGCCTCGTCCTTGGTCACCGCGTCGTGTAGATCCTTGAAATTACCGATGTCCATCCAGTCAAAGCTGGCTGATACCATAGCCAGCTGATGAGCTTTTTCGATCAGGGCGATGTCGATGACTTGATTATCTAGCGCCAGGTACGCGTGGTTGTAAGCCTCGCTACCAAAGTCAGCAATTGACGCTAACGTCTGGTAATTTGACCACAAGCCCGGAGCGCTCCGCTGCATTTCATTCATGAACACGTCAACTGAGCCAACAAAGTAGCCACAATTCCACAAATAATTTCCCGACTCGACATACTGCTTCGCCGTCTCATAATCAGGCTTTTCCTTGAAGGACTCGACATTATAGACGCCCGCTTGAGCATCAATCACCCCGTCGCGCTGAATATAACCAAAGCCAGTCGACGGGAAGGTCGGCTCAATGCCAATAAGCGTAATACAACCACGCTCGCGAGAAACGCGCGCTGCTGTATCAAACGAGTGGGCAAACCCTTGGGTGTCACGCACATTATGATCAGAATGAATAAAGGCAATCGGCTCAGTCCGGTCATGGTGGCGATTGATATAATCCAGGGCCAATACGATACAGTGCGCCGTCCCCCGCCGTCCCGGCTCGATCAAAAAGGCCGCGTCCGGTAGCTCCGGCAGCTGCGCCCGAAGCGCCCCGGCGTGGCTGGCCTCGGTCACCACATAAATGGTATCACCGAGCTTTCTGGCTCGGTCATAGGCTTGTTGGACCATGGTGCGCCCTGATGTAAGGGCTAAGAGTTGTTTGGGACGCGTCGCCACGGACAGTGGCCATAACCGTGTTCCCGATCCACCTGCGATAATGACGATGATCATAGACCAATTATACCACCCCATATACACCATTACTATAGCTAAACTGTAACTAATAGGGGGTAATCAATCACTAGAACAGAGGACAGATAGCATTGACAAATATACTACACCATGATAGAACGGGGACATGATGTTTAGTGATCAACAAACAACCCCTACTTCCGAACTGTATACAAACAGTGGAAATGTGCGTGTTACTCGAGAAACAATTGAAATTGAGGGCAACACCTCACGGGCAATTATTGTTGAAGCCTCAACCCCAGAGGGTGTCGCCTTCCCCACTGATCCTCATTTTGCACACGATGGAACCATCACGGAGCCAGGGTCAGCACTAATAAATCAATAAATCAAGGCTAGACTGCTGAGCTGTATGGCAATAAGCCGGCAGGAGAAACACCGGAGCAATATCTCGAAAACAGCAATCTACGTAACGTTATTGCGATGCCCGGAGCTCACTATGGGTGGCAGGAAAAGGCTTTTGTGATTATTGACAGTCAGCCCCTACTAGTGAAAAATGATCAAGAGGTTCTGAGCGGTGACTTCCCGACGTTGTGTATGGATGGGTCTGGTCAATGGTCTATGCAAACCTTTAAATTTGAGACTGGTACGCCAGCAGACAGTCTTGAGGATGTTAAGTTTGGTATGAATGGTCTTGCCATTATAACAAAGGGCCAGCCAATTAGTTTGGAGGAGATCGCCTCCGGAGACGACCCACGAGTTATGGCAGACATGCGTGCTGTATTTGATTTTGCTAATGGCAACAAAGTGCCCGGTAAATTCTTTGGTGATATTCGTGGTTTTTCACCGAACTATGAAAAGAACCGTGAGGCATTTGTTAACCTAGCCCTGGGGCGCACTGCAACTTTTTTGGCAGGAATACCTGAAAATCCAGAGGACAAAAAATCTTATGAATCACTTATGGAAATGATTGCTAGTGATTCCGAGTCAGTCTTTGATCATCTATCAATGACGGCGGAGAAAGATAAGTATGCATTAACCATAGAAGGTCAAATGCCAGAGCAGCTTGTTCCCCTCATCGGTTGGGGGTGCAAAGAAGACGGTAGCCTCATAGCTATTGCCGTTGACGGACGCCAAGAAGATAGTGCTGGTGTATCAATTAGGCAATTAGCTGAATTAATGGTTGAGCGAGGAGCAACAGATGCAATCCTCGGCTGTGGTGGCGGCGATGTCGCAGTGATAGAGAGGGGCGAAGATGGTACTATGACAACCCTGAACTCTCCTTCAAACCCGGGAAATATCACTCGGCGAGTACCAAACCTCATGGGCATTCCTCTGTAATCCGGTATGGTTTATCGTTAGTTTATTGTATAATGGTGGATAGCATGAGTAAAGGCAACCTATTATCTATCGCAGTATTACTAACGGACGAAACCATATCCACCCACAAGACTATTTTAAGTGTTGTTCAGGCCATAGAGGCTGCTTCGCTTTCTAAGACCACCTCCCTGTCTCTCGTTGTACAAAAATCATCCAAAATATCGAGTAGCTATCTCCGAGCAAACAAAAATTTCCTCGAGAAACATGATGTCTGTATCGTTAATTCCAGTTCTTTTGATATTAAGGAGAGTCTTGATGGTGCTTACAGCATGATTCTTCTGCCGGGTGATCTCGTATCTCGATCCTACTTTTCTGCATTACACCAAAAGAGGCTGAATACTGATACGGTGCTTATACCAAAAACAGCTGTGCACTATTTTGGCGAACCTTTTCACGCCCCAATCATCGCACCAACACCAATCCTTAGTAATGACGAGCTAGCCCTTTCATCAGTAGTGCCACCTCTTTACTGTAACGGTATTATGTTCCCCACACGATGGCTCACAGATCAGTCAATAGTATCTACAGGCACCATAGACTATAGGGTACTTTCATGGTCAGTTACCTGTTGCCACCTGGATACTGTTGCGATTAATGAAGGGGCTGTTTATTGTCGTCTATATGACAAACCGTCCGACTATTATGCGAGTCGAGATGCTCCACATTTTTTCAGTTCAGAATCTCATAGTCCGTTGTCACTAAAAAGGGCCACTATACCAGCATCCTTTAACCCATTTCGGCGCGCCGATAGGAATAGTCGTAAATATCGAATAAGGGCAGCTCTTGAACCATATCCCCTGGCACTAAAAGCTGCTATTTATAGCATCCGTGTCCTCAATCAAGTCAGGAGCTTTTCGTCACAGTTTAAGTCAAGAAAGAGGCACCTATTGGAGCTGCCTCAGGATTGTATTAACGAAATACTCAGTATACACACCGTAGAGCCTCGCGTGTTTGCCTATCAAAATAAACTAAAGGGGCATGGTAATTTTATATCCGCCCCAAATCCGGAGGCACTATTCGCACCGGCACTATATTATCGTCAATCATTAGATTACCTTAAACACGATGTGTATGACTATGTCATTATAGTGCCTTGGCTTATCGCTGGTGGCGCTGATAAGTTCTTTATGAATTATGCCAATACAATAGCAAAACTACGCCAAAACAAACGAGTCCTTGTCATCTCGACAGAACCCGCTAGGGATTCTCTTTCCCGTGATAAACTCATGCTGCACAAAGACATCGATTTTTTACCGATTGCCGAGATCATTAAGAATATTGATAGCTATTCAGCTACCTGCCAAACTATTCTCGCCAAGCTTATAGCACAAGTGCGGCCGTCCGTCGTTCATGTCGCAAGTTCATTGATAGGTTTTATGTTTATAGAAAATCAGCACCAGTATCTCAGAAGTCACGGTATTAAAATCGTTACAACTGGATATAACGAAATAGTTGATGAGTACGGTAAACGACAGGGTTATGTTCACGAATGTATACCAAGAAGCTATCCACACACAAATATTATCACAACAGATAACCATAGCATTGTAGCTATGTGGTCAAATGAATATGGAATTGATCCAAAACGCACACTTGTCCACAAACAGCCTTTTGCGGTGCCAAAACTTCGCAACACAACCCCCGCTCAAAATAACCGTAACGGCATTAGGCTACTATGGGCATCACATATTCGTAAAGAAAAAAATGTAGAAATGGCTATTGCTATTGCAAAGCACTATCACAACAGCAATAGTTCAGTGGCTATTGACTGTTATGGACTTATTGACAAAGGTCATTATCCAGTTAGTCCATTTGCACAAGCACCAGACAACATAACATTCAGAGGTTCATTCAGTAATATATTTAAGGATGTTAATCTTAATGAATATGATGCTTTTCTTTATACAAGCAAATTTGATGGAACACCAAATATTCTTATTGAAATAGGGTTAGCAAAATTACCAATTATTAGCTCAGCAATAGGCGGTATACCTGATCTACTCAAAGATGACGCCTATCTTATACAGCACCCCGATAACAAATTAGCATTTATATCCGCCATAGATTCTCTCGTTGGAGATAAGTCTCCATTTAAATCTAATGCGGAAGCATTATATGTACGCCTCAAGGAGGGGCACACATATCCCGCATTTGAAAAAGACGTTGATCACATGCTAAAATTACTAGACTACTAGCCAGGCTATTATGAAAAAGAAAATCTCATACATATTTCCGATTTACAATGAATGTGACAATATACCGCTACTATACGAAATGATCAGTTCGGTAGTACGCCCCATAAAAAGGTATACTTTTGAGCTTATTTTTGTTAACGATGGCAGTAGCGATACTTCTATTGATTTACTGCAAGACATAGCCAAAAAGGACAGTCGTGTCATCGTTGTTGATTTTTCTCGAAACTTCGGCCATCAAATTGCCGTAACGGCTGGGATAGATTATGCGTCCGGAGATGCAATTATAATAATGGACAGCGACCTGCAAGATCCACCAAAAATAAGCCTTGAGCTTATTAAGGAGTGGGAGAATGGATATGACGTAGTGTACGCCCAACGCCGTACTCGAAAAGATACCTTTTTTAAGAAATTCACTGCAAATATGTATTATCGCACCCTTCGATCCTTAGCAGATATTGATATACCGGTTAATACTGGTGATTTTCGATTGATTAGCAGGGTTGTGGCTGATGAACTAAAAAAATACCACGAACATAATCGATTCTTACGCGGCATGATTAGTAATGTAGGCTTCAAGCAGAAAGCGGTATTATTCGACCGAGATGAGCGGCACGCAGGTGAAACTGGCTACCCTCTACGCAAGATGTTAAAATTTGCAGCAGATGGTATACTTGGATTTTCAACCGTACCCCTCAGGCTTATTAGTAGACTTGGTTTTATTATGGCATCGATGAGCTTTATTGCAATTATCTACGCCCTTGGTGTAAAGTTTTTTATGCCAGATCAGGTGGTTGATGGATGGACGTTTATAGTTATTAGCATATTCCTAGTGGGCGGAATACAGTTGATTATGCTTGGTGTCTTGGGGAGCTATATCGGTAGAATTTATACTGAAGTACAGGATAGACCCCTCTACTCTATACAAAGAGTTATCAAGAAGAATAACCGCTAGTCAGAGAGCTTCAAAACTATACGCCCGGCTTAACGCTAAACGCTGACTCGATGTTCTCACGCCCTGTTTCTGGTAGATAGCTGTCGAAAGGACGCCAGTATGAGCCATTGTATATGGCAAAGTGAGCTCTGTAATCACCAGCCATATTGAAGTGACCAACACGAGAGAACGTCTTTTCTTCGCCTGGTTGCAATGTACCAATGTCTAGACACCCGAAGTCGTGGTTGCCGTTATGTTTTGTGTCACGAATTATGTAGCATAACTGATCTTTAGTGGTGTATGTGCGGTCAGAAAAATTACGGATTTTGAATGATCCGGTGACATTCTGGTTTGCACGAGGAGTAGTTGGAGTAAGGGTTAGTCCTTGGGTAAGAGTAACGCCCGGCTTAACGCTAA
>CAUVOB010000012.1:0-21643 GCA_963553465.1 uncultured Candidatus Saccharibacteria bacterium
TCATCGTCCAGCGGCTTATTCGCCAGGAGACCGCCAAATTACCGCGCCTCACAGCAGACGCGCAGTGGCAATTTGCCCGCACCCGCGGTGCCGTGCGACAGTTTAGTATTCAATCAATCGCCGCCAATGGCATGCTGAATTACATGGAGCGGGGACTCGAATCGTTTGACAACAAGCGCCAGCAAAACAACCAGCCGACACCGCTGGAAGAATTTAAACAGCAATTCGGCAGTATAACCACCATCGACCAATCATTGCTGGGCGGCTATCTGCTGGCTGGCGCCAGCGCCAAACCCAACGAGATTCCGCTGATCATCCGCTATCAGGACGCCGAAACGCTGCTCGGCCTCAAGCCGCTGGATAAAAATGCCAGCAATGATACGCAACTAGCACGGCTCAAAGAATTGCGCCAAAAAGCCAGACAGCTGACATTCAGCGCTTGTTATCGTAACCCGGCTTCGCAAGAATTACTGCAAACCGCCAAACAACAAATCCAAGCTGCCGCCAATCAAGCTAAAAAACCATCCGCCGATTATGTCAAACCAGACCGCGAATACGCCATGCCACCTGCCGATTCCTGCGCTGCGCCAACCGTCATTAAAGATAATCGTTCAGCCGAAGCCAAGCGCACCGAAGCTAACCAGCGCCAATTTGATCAGACTTTCGGCTCAACCCAGTCCGAACCCGCCCAAGCTAAATTTACTTTCCGCGTCGTCGGTCTAATGCCGGACGACATGAAAGCCACCCAGAGTGACATCGGCAGCTTCTTGCAGCAGTTTTTAAGCACCCGCCTGTCACACACCTGGATCATGCCGCGTGGCTCAATGACCACCGCGGCGCAAACGGCACTTGAATCAACTATTCAAACCGCCAACAATGATCAGGGCGGCACCAACAGGGATGAAACGCTGGCTATCTATGAATTCAGCGACCCCGGCAAAGCCCGCAACTACCTGGCAGCCGCCTCTTGCGGCGAAGGAGCCGCCCAACCCGAACCCGCTGAAGCTTCCAAAACCCAAAAATCTAATAAATCAATCTGCCTGCCGCACTACGTAGTATTCGCGTCGCCCACCGGCAGCAACTCGCTCGTCAATTACGACGCCATGGAACGCCTCAAGCCAATCATCATATGGACGTTCATCGGCGTGACGATCATCGCCGCCTTTATCTTACTGATTATCATCTCCCGCACCATCGCCGACAGCCGCAAAGAATCCGCAGTCTTTCGGGCACTCGGAGCAACACGGCTTGATATTAGCCAAATTTATTTCGTCTACACCATGATCGTGGCGTTGCTTACCGCGCTGTTTAGCATCGCCGCCGGACTAATCGTCGTATATATCGCCGACAATTTGCTGGCTAGTCAAATCACCGCGACGCTGCGCATCGCCATGACGCCGAAAGATTTGGCGACGACCTTCCATTTCTGGACGATTGACTGGATGGTCATCGGCGCGGTCGCCCTTAGTATCATCGCTGCTGCTGTACTGGCGTGCCTGATACCGCTCATCCGCAACACCCGCCGCAACCCGATCAAAGATATGCGTGACGAATAGCTCGTCACCCCACCGAAACTCCCATCTGCTATAATAAGACTATGTTTGATACCGCCGAGCAACTTATCCAATCCGCCAATAACATCGTCATCATCCAGGCCGAAAACCCCGACGGCGACAGCCTGGGCTCTAGCTTAGCGCTAGAGGAGGTACTGAGTGATTTGGGTAAAACCGTGACGCTGTACTGTCCGGTCGACGTTCCTAAATATCTGCGCTATATTCGCGGCTGGGACCGGGTAGTTGGCGATTTTCCAGCCCGCGCCGACCTGGCTATCATCGTTGATACCAGCGCTGACATTTTGCTCAGCAAGGTCTTGGAAACGCCAGGCGTACGGCATTTTTTGGAAACACACCCAGTCTTGGTCGTCGATCACCACACCGCCGAGTCAACGCTGAGTTTTGAGCATACCATGCTCTGTGATACCGTGGTGGCTACCGGGGAATTGTTATATCAATTATTCACGCACGCTGGCTGGACTATCAACCAGCAAGCGGCGGAGAATTTGCTAATCGCCATCATGTCTGACAGCCTGGGTCTCACCACGCCAAATACCACTGCGGCGACCTTTCATGTGGCGGGCGAGTTGACCAAACTCGGCGCGTCCAATGCCGAAATTGAGGAGCGGCGGCGCAAATTCATGAAAAAATCGCCAGAGATTTTGGCGTACAAAGGCAAGCTAATTGAGCGCATCGAATATTTACTGGACGGACAATTGGCGCTAGTGCACGTGCCATTTGAGGAGATCCAAGCCTACAGTGACGCCTACAACCCCGGTGCGCTGATCGGCGACGAGCTGCGGTTGGTCGAAGGCGTGGCGCTCAGCTGCGTTATCAAAACCTACCCCGACGGCAAACTGACCGCCCGCCTGCGCGGCAACCTCCCGATAGCCGACACCGTGGCTGGCTACTTCGGCGGCGGGGGCCATCCATATGCGGCTGGGTTTCGTGTGTATGAGGATTATGACGAGATTGTGCGGGAATTGGTGACGGCGACAGATAAGGCTTTACGAGAAGCAGAGTAGAGCTAGCCACTCCTGATGGACATGATTGTGAATCTATCTACCTTTCTTGCTATAATTACGGTTACCATATGAACAATTATTCAAACATCCTATTTCCAAAAATAATCAATGAAGCATTCCCAATTCTCGATGGCGCTTCATATATTCGCCAGCTGGCGTCACTTGTGCCACTCTATCCTGATACAGCGTTTCATCTGTTTACTCATAAGGGGCAGTATTTTGCGCTAGTAATGACAGACTATCCTGATCCGTTTTATCAGAGCGAGGAGTTGAAGCAGATTTCTGGTGAATATGAGTTTGAGTTCGCTTACCTCATCAAGCCATACGCCAACAACCAGCATATTGAAATTCGTCTGAACGACGATATCGATAACAGCTTTTTCGTGCCAGACCCAAAGAGTTATTATCGGTATTATCTGGCGGCGACCAAGCAAAAGCTGGATCGGTGATTTTCGCGTACATAGCGCGGAAAGCGACCACCGCTAGCGAATACGAGCCATCATTGCTACTCAAAATTTATTTACAATCACAACAGGGGTAAGAAAAAGTATTACACCACATTTTTGACAAAATCCATTGACATTTTGTTCTATTAGTGATATATATATATCAGCTTTCAGCTCAGAGTTTAGTCTAAGGGCGGAAGTCGCCCTTTAGCTTTGAGCTTTTATTCTCAAGGAAGGAGGCACACGATGTGCCACGATATCTCCTATATTGCATTTACAATATTGATGGCCGCGACAATCGTCGCGGCTGCCATTATCGGAGCAGCAACAATGGTTGCTTTTTCCCTGTACAGAAGCAAGGAAAAAGAGGAAGAGAACGAGGGCTAACAGCCCGCCGAAAATAGCTCGCCGACTGAACTCAAACTGGTTGAGATGCGTTACGCATCTCCTGGGTTGAGATATATCCAGTTCTGGTTTGAGCTCATTCGGTGGGCTATTTTCATTGGAGATAGATTAGGAATTGAGACCTATTCGCCCGCTCATTCTGGGCGGTTCGTCTTCATCCGCTCATTAGCCGCTTCTACCTTATCAGCAAACTTCCGACCAGCGCGGCGAGCCAGCCACCACTGAGCCAGGGCGACGGGAACGACCACGGTGATGCCCGGCCAGAGCAGGGCAATATTTGGCATGGTAAAGTCAAAGAACTGCCTGAGCGGCTCGATGCCAAAACTCACCAGAGTGACGAACAACACACCCGCCATATATAGCGTCCGCGCCAGGTGCGCTCGCTTATCCAGAACTACGCCGAGCATTGGCCCGACCAAAAACACCAGATAAATCCCAAAGAACGTCGCCGTCAGAACCGTCATCGTCGCTGCCTCGGCCGCCTGATGTGGATGCAGCGTCACACCCGACCAATAGGTAAACGCCACCGTCAGGCCCGTCAGCAGCGCGATCGGCGCCACCGCTTGCAGGGTATCGCGCCAGAAATGCGCCGGATTGACCCGGTGGCGCGGACGCGGCGGAAACAGCGTCCACATGATCGTCGGCATGGTCACCAGGAAAATATTGAGAAAGGTGATGTGCCGCGGCGCGTACGGATAATTCAGCCCGACCAGCATGGTACTCAGCAGCAGCACCACGCCGTAAATAATCTTGTGAAAGAACAGGGTAGCGATGACTTCAATTGCTTGCATAATTCGATTACCTAGCTTCATACCAATCGGCAGAGAGGTGAATGAATTATTCAATAAAATTATATCCGCCACCCGCCGCGACGCCGGAGCACCCGCGTACATCGCCACGCCGAGATCGGATTTTTTCAATGCCAGCGCGTCATTGACGCCGTCGCCGACCATGCCGGTGAACTTGCCGGACTGCTTGAAATGGGCGATCAGCCGCTCCTTTTGCTCTGGCAGCACGCGAGCAAAAATTGTGTGTTCATCAGCGGCCTTATTGAAGGCTTTGTCGCTAAGTCCCGCCAGTGCCGAGCCGAGGATGGCCTTGTCTGGATTATCAATACCCGCTTCGCGCGCGATGTGCTGCACGGTGCGCGGATTATCACCAGAGATCACCCGAATGACCACGCCTTGCTCCTGGAGGAACTTGACCGTATCAATCACGCCGTCGCGCAGGGAATTACGTAAAATCACCGCGCCAATCGCCCGCCCAGAACTATCTGGCAAATCCTTTAATTTCGTCGTTTCATCATCAAATTCCGCCAGCATCAGCACCCTGAGGCCGCTGTCTGCCCACTCGTCCAGCTGGCGCTGCAACATGGCGTCAACCGGTGCTAACTTGGCCACAAACTCCGGCGCCCCCATCATCAATGTCCGCACCATGCCGTCGACCTTCGCCCGAACGCCCGCCATCTTGCGCGCCGAAGAAAAGGCCATTACCTCGACGATGTCTGCGTGTTTCGGCGGCGTGATTTCCGTGAGGATCGCTTGCCCGGTGATATTGCCGCCGCTGGTTTCATGAGCAATGAGGGCAGCGAAAGAGGCAACAGCTGACTCAGAAAAATCCGGAACCCGAGCGACCACTGGGCGCGCGGCGTGTAGCTTTTCTGAGGTGGCTGTCGCCGAACTTGTTGATACACCCATCTCATCGAACGCCACCACCCGCTCCAGCGTCACCTCGTCGCTGGTCAACGTGCCAGTCTTGTCCACCGCCAACAGATTGAGCAGCGCCATCGCCTCAATTGCCGCCAATTTTTGCGGCAACACCTTGGCCTGCGCCAGCCGCAGCGAGCCAAACGCCAGCAGCAGAGAACTCGCCAGCAGCAATCCCTCCGGCACCACCGTCACCGCCGCCGAAGTAATCGTCTTTAAGATAATCACCACGTCATCGCCCGAGAAATAATACACTATAAAAATCAATGTCGCCAACACAATCGCGCCGTATGTCAAGAAAGTGATCGCCCGCCAAATCGCCACCTGTAGCGGTGTCAATTCCGGCTTGTAGCGCTTGAGGACTTGGCTGATAGCGCCGGCCTTCGTCTGGTCGCCGACCGCCGTGACCCGCGCCGTGCCTTCGCCCGCCAACACTGTAGTTGCCGCCAGCACCGTGTCGCCAACTGCTTTCTCAACCGCCGCCGACTCGCCAGTCAGCATGCTTTCATTCAACTCCAAGCCCTTCGACGCTATCACCGTCGCGTCCGCCGGCAGCTCATCGCCAGCCCTGAGGATAATTTCGTCGCCAACCACCAGCGAATCGTACGGCACCTCCACCGCCTGACCATCACGCAGCACCCGCGCCCTGGGCGCACTCATCAGCTCCAGCCGGTGCAGCACCCGCTTGGCACGAATTTCCTGAACAATGCCAATCAGCGAATTGACCACGATCACCACCGAGATAAACCAAGCATCCCGGTACTCGCGCACATAAATCAGCGCCCCAGCCAACAGGAAAATCGCCAGCACAATCGGTGACAGTAAATTTCTCTTGATAATATCCAGATAATCTCGCATTATATTGCCTCGCTCCTTTTATACTGCAATCGCGCGCCGACACGATACCCGCCGCGCGCGTCCGGGTCAAATTGGTATATTTCGCCACGCTTGACCTCTGATATGACGACCAGGGCTGGATTATACGGCACCAGCGTTCGATAGTATATCAAGTCATCCGGCGAAGTCACATTCATCCCCGGAAAAACCGCCTGAAACTTCTCAGTCGCCACATCGTCAAAGTAATTTGGCTGGTGTTTTGGCGGTACGAATCGCTCCGGCCGCACGCCCATTCGCCGCACCAACCGCTTGACATCGCCCAGCGTCATGATGGCCCGCGCTGTGATGTAAGCCAACAATTCACCCGTCCTATCAAGCACCACCGTCGCCTGCGCCGTGCGGCTGACATCACTCATCGGCAGCACGACCGACTGGATCTCGACCGTCAGTCCAAACTGATCATCAATCAGCGCCGCGAGTGCTTGCTCATCGTGCATATCTACTATTTTACCATTGTTACCAGCGCCTCCGCCAGCGTGCTACAATTGACTCATGGATTTTCAAACTCGCTACGCCAAGCTGAACGCCAATCAGCGCCAGGCGGTCGATTATATTCACGGTTCGCTCCTGGTGATCGCCGGGCCGGGCACGGGTAAGACCGAGCTGCTGAGCATGCGCACCGCCCAGATTTTGCGCCAGACCGACACGCTGCCGGACAGTATTTTGTGCCTCACCTTTACCGAGAGCGGCGCTGCCAACATGCGCCAGCGCCTGCGCCAGATCATCGGTGAGGACGCCTATAAAATCGCCATCCACACCTTTCACAGCTTCGGCACGGAGATTATCAATCAGCACCGGGAATATTTTTTTCACGGCGCCGATAGTCAGCCAGCGGATGAATTGACGCAGCACCAAATCGTGACGGGGATTCTCGAGGGGCTTGATTGGCGTAATCCATTGAGCGTTAAAAACAACGGCGAATTCGTCTACACTAGCGAGTTGATCCGAGTTATTTCCGAGTTCAAGCAGAGCGGCCTCACCCCGGCGGAGCTGCGGCTGGTGATGGCTGATAATCAGCGCGTTATCGCCGACATTGCCCCTGACATTCGGCAGGTATTTGCGACCAAAATTTCTAAAAAAACCATCGAATTATTTGCGCCGCTGGCGGAGAAGATCGCCGGGAGGGTTGGCGAGGGAGGCATCACAGAACTCTCTGGAAATACCGCCAGCTCAGCGCCGCGTCACGCCGCACCATCCGCCGCGCTGCCGTCTTCCATCACCCCGTACACCCAAGTTCTGGCGCTCAGTATCGCTCACGCCGCCCAGGAGGCGATCGACACCAACTCCACCAAACCACTAACCGCCTGGAAAAACAAGTGGTGCGAAAAAAACGCCGCCGGCGAGTTCGTCCTGAAGGATTTTGCCGCCAGCGAGAAATTATCCGCCGCCATTGACATCTATGAAACATATGGCAACGTGCTGGCCGAGCGCTCACTGTTTGACTACGACGACATGATTTTGTCGGTTATTCAAGCCTGCGAGTCCCACCCAGAACTGCGCGCCAACCTCCAGGAGCAATATCAATTCATCATGGTCGACGAATTTCAAGACACCAACCTGGCGCAGCTGCGGCTGCTGTTCGACCTGACTGGCGATGATGACAATCCCAACATCATGGCGGTCGGCGACGACGATCAGGCGATTTTCAGTTTTCAGGGCGCCGATGTTGGCAATATCCAGCGCTTCCGCCAGCACTATCACGACCCGAAAATCATCGTGCTGACGGACAATTACCGCTCAGCGGCCGACATCCTGACAGCGGCGCGCGGAGTGATCACCCAGGGGACGGATCGCCTGGAGAACACCATTGACGGACTGTCAAAGCAATTGACCGCGCACGCGTCTGGTAACGGCGCGCGGGTTGAAATCCAGGAATTTGCCTCAGTAAGCGAGGAACGGGCAGGGGTGGCACAGCAGATTGCCGAGCTGATCAAACGCGGCGAAAAACCAGAACACATCACCATCATCGCCCGCCATCACAAGGAGCTGATTGAGCTGCTGCCATATCTGTACCGCCAAAACCTGACGGTTAATTACGAGCGGCACGACGACATCCTGGAGCAAGACATCATTCAGGCGCTGGACAAGCTAGCGCGGGTCGTAGTGGCGATTCATCAAAACCACCTCGACGCCGCCAACAGTCTGCTGCCAGAGGTCATCGCCCATCCGGCATTCGGCTTTTCGGCGCTGGACATCTGGCGATTAAGCCTCCACGCCTATAAAAATCGGCAGCTGTGGCTGGAGAGCATGTTGGCGAACAGCACCTTTCAGCCGTTTGGCGAGTGGCTGCTGGAGCGGACGAAGGACGTGCCAAATCTGCCGCTGGAGGAGCAGCTGGACAAGTTGTTGGGGTTGGAGGAGCCCACCTCTCTCGCCGCCCACTACTTCTCGCCCGATAACCTCGCCCAACACCCCGACACCTACCTAACCACGCTCGAGAGCCTGCGCACGCTGCGCCAAAAATTACGCGACCGTATCACCGACGCAACCCCGACGCTGGCGGACTTTTTAGAATTCATCGACCTACACCGCTCGACCAAAACCCGCCTGACGCACATCCGTCCCCAGGCCAGCGCCCTCGGCGGCGCCATCAACCTGATGACCGCCCACAAATCCAAGGGCCTGGAGTTCCCGCACGTCTTCGTCATCGGGGCAATCGACAGCGCCTGGGGCGAGAAAGTCCGCTCGCGCTCGCGGCTGATTCGCTATCCCGCCAACCTCCAGCTCCAGCCCGCCGGCGCCAGTTACGACGAGCGGCTGCGGCTATTTTTCGTGGCGATGACCCGCGCCAAAACCACCTTGACCATGACCTATTCTCAAACCAACGACACCGGCAGCGACACCATGATCGCCAGCTTTCTGACCGACCACACGCCGACCATCATCCCCGCCGCCGACACGCCCGCGGCGCAAATTACCGTGGCGCAAACCGACTGGAGCACGCGGCTGAGCGCGCCGATGAGTGCGGAGCTCAAGGATGTACTGGCGCCAACCTTAGAAACCTACAAACTTTCCATTACGCATCTCAATAATTTCCTCGACGTCTCGCGCGGCGGCCCGCAGAACTTTTTGTTGAATAATCTGCTGCGCTTTCCGTCCGCCAAAAGCCCCGCCGCCAGCTACGGCACCGCCATTCACGCCGCCCTCCAGCAGCTGCACAACCTGCTACGCACTGACCACCGCCTACCGCCTACCGAGCGCATCCTCCAACATTTCCACACATCACTCGAGGCCCAGCACCTGACGCCCAACGATTTTGAACTATATCTAGACAAGGGCACAGCGGCGCTGACGGCGTTTCTGGACGCCAAATCGTCCGAGTTTCATGACACCGAGCTCGCGGAACTCGACTTCGCTCATCAAGGCGTCGTCGTTAGCGGCGCGCGCTTGACCGGCAAGCTGGACGTCGCTGATATTGATAAGCATAATAAAACTATCTTCGTGACCGATTACAAGACCGGCAAGCCATCGCACTCCTGGAGGGGCACATCTGATTACGAAAAAATCAAGCTCCACAAATACCGCCAGCAGCTGATGTTCTATCAACTCTTGGTCACGTCATCACGCGACTATGGCAATTTCAGCTTCACCGGCGCCCGCCTACAGTTCGTCGAGCCGGACATGAAAACCGGCGACATCCTCAGTCTGGAGGACACGTTCTCTGAGGAAGAACTGACTGAATTCGCCCGACTGATCAATGTCGTCTGGCGGAAAATCACCACGCTGGAACTGCCAGATATCTCTGGCTATTCAGCGGATTATAAGGGGATGGTGCAGTTTGAGGAGGATTTGTTGACAGGGAGGCGGTAATCCCTCCGCGGGACATAGCGGAAATAAGGGCACGAACCTCCCCCCCCCAGATTTACTCCCGCCAGAACCTTATGCTGTATTGAAATAGATTACTGGGGTTGTTGACTTTTTGAGTTATGTATGATATAAACGTACTTGACTCTTCATTGAAGAGTTGTTGTGGTGAATGCGCTCAGACGCCTGTTACTCTGCATCCACAGAGTAGCGTCTGGTGGAAAGCGATGTCCATTTACCATAACTTCCTGACACCGACAGGAGTTACGGTGCCAGTGGTTGACGCCCGCAAGGCGAGAAGAGAAGGTTGTCTGGGCTGTTGCCCAGACAAACATAAAGGAGCATTTGGTAAATTTACCAAGTGTGGTTTGTGCGGCATGACAAACCATGTCGCAGCTTGCCCTGAGCGGAAAAACTAGGGCACTAGTCGCTGCTCAGGCGGGGCGATAAAGCCCCGGGGGTGATTCCCCGTCGAAGTCCGTTAAGCTTCGGAGAATAAATCACGGGTGTGCTTGGAGGAGGCGAGGTCCTAGAAACCACCGAGTCTCGCGGGTTCGACTCCCGCCACATCCACTGGGGGTGCGTGCTGTGTTCAGTGTTGAGCTGCAGTACGTGTGATAGACCAGTAACCTCCAAGTCTATCACGAAAACGGCATTGTTTTCACCCTTCAATCTTCCCGGGAGAGCCCCGGGATGAAAGAAACCCCCGAAAGGGGGAGAAAGGAGGTCACTATGGGAGTATAGACCTCCGCCCCGCGACCAGCCTCCTCCTCGGGAAGACGGGCATCTTCATCTGGTCGCGGGGCCCTAAGCCCAGGATTCGCGAGATTCACTCGTCGCTAGCAGCCCTCCCGGGCCGCTCCGAGCAGAACCGCTTGAGTCCACCACCCCGCGTCAACGATGACGCGGGGATTTCACCTTTTTGGGGTGATTGTCGGGCAGGGGTAGCCACTTGGACGTCCAAAAACCCTCGCCACCATACCATCAGACTCCTAGCAAACATCGTGCTATTTGACAAACATCATGATGTTTTGGTAATATCACGACATGAATGCTGCGCAATTACTCCAAGAAATTCTGATGCGGACAGGCCTCACCCAAGAACAACTGGCGCGTCGCCTAAATGTGCCGGTGCGTACACTCAACGCCTGGGTACACCAACACATGTCGCCGCGTGCCAAAAACCTGGCGAATATTCGGCTATTACATCAAGAGATGATCGGGCAGGACACCATCGACGAGGCGAAGCGCCTCGCTACTGAACGTGCCGCCCATGCCAGCCGCATGACGATCCGGACACTCCTCGCGAATCAGGAACTACTTGACATCCTGACGCTCCACTTGACCTACCACACGAACACGATCGAGGGTAGCACAATGACCCTAGCAGACGTCGCAGAGGTGCTGAACGATGATAATCGTGTCCTCGCCAACAAGACAGCACGCGAACAGATAGAGGCCCGTAACCACCGTACTGCGCTCTATTTTCTGCTGGATGCCTTACACGAAAAAGGAACACATTTTACGTGGAGCGAAGAGCTGATCTCGCAAACACACGTCCGGCTGATGAACACGCTGGTGTCTGACGCCGGACTCTACCGCCGGCACGGTGTGCGCATCATGGGTAGTCGCGTCACAACAGTAAACCATCTGCGCATCACTGAAGCGATGTCGGAATGTATTGACGAAATGAACAGATTGCCCAAAACAGAGCCAATTGAATGGCTAGCCCGTACTCATGCAACATTTGAAAAAATCCATCCATTTAGCGATGGCAACGGTCGCACCGGGCGACTCTTGCTCTTCGTTCAGGCCCTGCAATTAGGACTGGTGCCACCCCTCGTTGCCAAAGAGCGCAAGCGAGCGTACTATACCTATCTGGAGCGAGCGCAGGTTCGCGGCGAGCTGGCCGCGCTGCGTCTATTTATCGCGGAGAGTATATTGTTTAGCAAAGGACTGGTGACGTGAACATGACCTTTTGGGACAATCTGCCGCAGCCATTTTTCATCTTGGCACCCATGGAAGCCGTCACCGACGTGGTGTTTCGTCATGTCGTGAAGCAGGCGGGCGCGCCCGACGTGTTTTTCACCGAGTTCGCCAATGCCACCGGCTGGGTACACGCTGGCGACAAGGCCATCGCTGGGCGGCTGGTCAAAACCGACGATGAGCATCCATTGGTCGCCCAGATATGGGGCGGTGAGCCAGGCGATATGGAACAATTTGCCAGCCATTGCGCCAAGCTCGGCTTTGACGGCATCGACATCAACATGGGCTGTCCCGCCAGATCCGCCATCAAATCTGGTGGCGCAGCGCTCATCCGCCGACCCGACGTGGCGGTTGCCGCCATCGCTGCCGCCAAAACTGCCGGCCTGCCAGTCAGCGTCAAAACCAGGCTGGGCTACACGTATGTTGACGAATGGCGAGAATGGCTGACGACTATTTTGCAGCAAGATATTGTTAATCTGACCATTCATCTGCGCACCAAAAAAGAAATGAGCAAAGTCCCGGCGCACTACGAGCTCATCGACGACATCATCGCCTTACGCAACGACATCGCCCCGCAAACGCTGCTAACCATCAACGGCGACATCCGCGACCGCGCCCACGGCGAGGAGCTCGCCCGCCAGCACCCCGGTGTCAACGGCATCATGATCGGGCGGGGGATTTTTAGCGATCCATTTTGCTTTAGGAGGGCAGCCAACCTATCCTCAGTCGAGGAGGCTGTGACGGGCGCGTCAAGCCCCGTCAGCCGAACGCCACGAGCTGGTGAAGCCACCCGTAAAGAGTACTCCGAGGCGGAGGATAGGTTAGCTGCCCATCACAAATCTGAACTAATCGCCTTATTACATTACCACCTCAACCTCTTCGACCACTACCAATCAACCCTCGGCCGCCCCTACGAAACCCTCAAACGCTTCTTCAAAATCTACATCCGCGACTTCGACGGCGCCAAGGAACTGCGCGAGCAATTGATGCACACCACCAGCACCGACGAAGTCCGCCAATTACTGGATGATCAATAAAACTGAGCGCCCATAACCGACCGCAAGACACATCGTAATCAAACGTGCGCCTAAAATGACACTGTAAACAATCTACTACCGTCGTCGCTTGCGCCGATGCAAGTCCGCCACCTTCAACCGCACCATATGCCGGTCGATGAGCTGTTTGGCTTTCTCGCGCTCGACTTGGTCGCCGGCCTCGTCGCGGGCTTTGATGGCGCGCTCCAGGGCCGCCTGAGTCTCCGCCTCGATGATGTCGTCGCCATGGTCGGCCTCGTCCACCAGGATTTGCACCGATGAATAATCGATTTTCACCACGCCGCCGGAGATTGCGAAATATTCCAATTGATTGTCGGGGTCTTCTTGACGCCGGCGCACGGTGATCACGCCGTCCCTCGCCACCGTCACCAGCGGTTCGTGGCTCGGCAGCACCGAAATCTCACCGTCAATCGTCGGAATAGTTACCGAGTAGACCATCTCATCCAGCTTGACACCACCGAGCGTTACCAGCTTTAGATCCATCAGGCTAGTCCTTCTTTGCTTCTGGTTGCTTTGCGCTTTCAGCATCACGAGCTACTTGGTCGGCCAGTGTGCCTTGCACCATGTAGAACCAGCTTTCTGGCTTGTCATCGTATTTACCAGCCAAGATGTCAGCGGCGTCGCGAATTGTGTCTTCCAACTTGACGTACACGCCTGGATTGCCAGTAAACTTCTCAGCCACGTGGAATGGCTGGGCTAGGAAACGCTGGATGCGACGCGCCCGAGCAACGATTTGCTTCTGGTCATCCGACAATTCTTCCATACCAAGGATAGCGATGATATCCTGCAGTTCTTTGTACTGCTGCAACACTCGCTGAACTTCGCGCGCCACGCGGTAGTGTTCCTCACCAACGATTTCTGGATCCAACGAATTAGAGCTAGAATCCAGCACATCGACAGCCGGGTAGATACCAATTTCCGTCAAAGCACGGTTCATCACGATGGTCGCGTCCAGGTGGGCGAAGGTGGTTGCCGGCGCTGGGTCGGTCAAGTCGTCAGCTGGCACATAGACCGCCTGAACAGAGGTGATCGAACCCTTTTTCGTCGAAGTAATACGCTCCTGCAGAGCACCCATTTCTTGCTGCAAGTTTGGCTGATAACCCACAGCGCTTGGCAAACGACCGAGCAGTGCCGACACCTCAGCACCAGCCTGGGTGTAGCGGTAAATATTGTCGATAAACAGCAGCACGTCCTTGCCTTCATCACGAAAGGCTTCAGCCATTGCCAGACCCGACAATGCCACACGCAGACGTGCTCCAGGTGGCTCGTTCATCTGACCAAACACCAGCGAAGTCTTGTCCAGCACGCCGGCTTCTTCCATTTCGTAGTACAAGTCATTTCCTTCGCGAGTACGCTCACCAACACCAGCAAAGACCGAGTTACCAGAGTGGAATTTGGCGATGTTGTTAATCAGCTCGGTGATCAGGACGGTTTTACCGACACCAGCGCCGGCGAACAGACCAGCTTTACCACCTTTGGCCAGCGGCGCGATGAGGTCGACGACCTTGATACCAGTTTCCAAAATCTCTGTCTTGTTCGATTGCTCACTCAGATCCGGAGCAGGGCGGTGAATTGGTGCGGTTTTGCCCTTTGGCTGTGGCTTTTCGTCAATCGCTTCACCAACCACGTTAAACATGCGCCCCTGAGTTTCAGTGCCCACCGGCACAGAAATCGGCGCGCCAGTCGCCACCACTTCCGCACCGCGAGCCAAGCCGTCAGTCGACGACAGCGCAATCGTTCGCACCGTGTGCTCATCGAGGTGCTGCGCTACTTCCAGCACCAGCGTCTCTTTGCCGTTCTTGACATGGAGCGCGTCATAAATTGCCGGCAGCTTAACGTCACGTGGAAATTCCACATCGACCACCACGCCAACGATTTGAATAATTTTTCCTAGTGTTTTACTCATCAATTCCTCCTTTTACTATCTCGATTATCTCGCCATTCTTAATACCTTTTAGCGATGCCACTTCATCAATAGATAATCTCTGTATATGTGCTTGCAAAAATTTATACACCTCACTATTGCTAATGATGAGAGTAACTCCGGGAAAACGAACTACATCCTCATAAGCAGATGCGATAGTTGTTAATATCTTATCTAGCGGCCTGGGCTCACGCTCTGGTCTCGGAGATTTACCGTGCCACCCATTTCTCAACCAGTACATTAGTGCGTCGATATCAAAATCCAGCCATCGCTCATCAAAACTAATTTGTACATCATCGGATCCAGCCGTTTGAGCTATTTCCTTAGCGGCAGCCCTTGCAACAAGAAGCGGTGAAGTAATGATTCTATCAATTGTTAAATTTTTATCCAAAATACCCCGTTTAGTTCGCTGGATAGCTTCAGTGCGCAAGGATACTTTTCCTGAGAGCTGATGTTCATCGTAGCAAGCAAAGTACACGCTCATTGTTCCATCGCCTCCACACCGCCAGAAATTTCTGCCAATTCCTGGGTGATCGCGCCCTGGCGGGCTTTGTTCATCGCCAGCGTCAAGTCATCCACCAGGTCAGAAGCATTATCCGTCGCGTTCTTCATAGCCATCATCCGCATAGAATGTTCCGAAGCGCGAGCGTCCAGCAACGCTTGCAATAATCGCGCGCCCGTCAAACGATTCGCTACGGCGTCCAGCACTTCCGGAATGCTCGGCTCGTACTTGGCATCGGAAACCGTGTTAGAAACTTCACTCGGATCAATCAGCGTCTTCGTGCCAGCTGGCAACAAGCGCGATAATTCCGCCGTCTGCACCATGCTATTGACAAATCGCGTGTATACCAACGTTACTGCGTCAACTTCGCCATTCTCAAACATGCTAGTCGCGGTGTTTAAAATGGTGTGAAAAGTGAGCCCTGACGGCTGATCCGGTAAATCGTCATAGTTACCGATAATCTTCGTATCCTTCAAGCGCGAGGCAAACTGTGAAGCCCGACGCCCAATTGTCAAGGTCAGATTCTCAATGCCGCGCTCATCATCACGCTTCAGTAGCTCCAGATACTTCTTCAGCACGTTTGTGTTATACGCTCCAGCCAAACCTTTGTCACTGGCAATGACGATGATCAAGCGCTTGGTAATTTTGCGGCGCTTAAACAGCGGGTGATTGTCAGTCGCACCTTGGCTGGCTAGGTAGCTCAGCAGCTCCTCGGCCGCCATGGTGTAGGGAGCCGAGGCCTTGTCCGCCTCTTGGGCGCGGCGCATTTTGCTGGCCGCCACCAATTGCATCGCCTTGGTGATCTGCTTGGTCGAATCCACAGAGCGAATGCGATTTTTCAGCGCACGAGTACTCGGCATGGATTACTCCTCAAATCCTTTCGCCGCTGCCTGCGTTACGTCATCAATCAGCTTCAGTTGCTCGTCAGCTGGCTTATCGCCCTTATTAAGTTCACGCATGGCGTCTTTGTTATTCTTCCAAAGTTGTGTCAGCAGGGCAGCTTGTGCTTCCTTGATCTTAGCGACTGGCACATTGTCAAAGGCGCCGCTGGTCACCGCATGGATACTGACAAATTGCTCCCACACGCTCATCGGCTGGTACTGCGGCTGCTTCAAAAGTTCAGTCAGGCGCTGACCGCGGTCAATTTGCGCCTTGGTCGCGTCATCCAGATCCGAGCCAAATTGCGCGAAACTAGCCAATTCACGGAACTGTGAAAGGCCGAGCTTCAGGTTACCACCAACCGATTTAACCGCCTTGGTCTGAGCGGCGCCACCAACACGGGAGACCGATAGACCAGCAGAGATGGCTGGGCGAATACCTTGATAGAACAGATCAGTCTCCAGGAAAATCTGACCGTCGGTGATGGAAATCACGTTGGTCGGAATGTAAGCCGAGATGTCGCCAGCCTGCGTCTCGATGATCGGCAGGGCGGTCAGTGAACCAGCGCCCAATTCGTCCGACAACTTGGCTGAACGCTCCAGCAGGCGAGAGTGCAGGTAGAAGACGTCACCAGGATACGCCTCGCGTCCCGGTGGACGGCGCAGCAGCAATGACATCTGGCGGTACGCCACCGCGTGCTTGGTCAAATCGTCATAAATCATCAGCGCGTGGCCGCCGTTGTCACGGAAATACTCACCCATGGCCGTACCAGCATATGGCGCCAGGTAGAGCAGGGAAGCCGCGTCCGACGGACTGGTCGCCACCACGATGGTTTGTTCCATCACGCCTTCTTCTTTCAGGCGGTCAACCAACCGCGCAATCTTTGATAATTTCTGTCCAATCGCCACGTAGACGTTCACCACGCCAGTCTTTTGCCGCGCCTGGTTGATCATGGTGTCAATAGCGATCGCCGTCTTTCCAGTCTGGCGGTCGCCGATGATCAGCTCGCGCTGCCCGCGACCGATTGGGAACATGGCGTCAATTGACATGATACCGGTCATCAGCGGCTCGTGCACCGACTTACGGCCCATCACGCCGATGGCTGGCCGTTCAATCAACCCGCGCTGCTTCGTCTTGATAGCTGGTCCGCCATCTAGCGGCCGACCTAGCGGGTCAACCACCCGGCCGAGCAGCTCCTCGCCAACTGGCACGTCCAGCACCGCACCCTTGCGGCGAACGCTGGCGCCAGCCTTGACTTTTTCTTCACCGCCGAGGATCACCGCACCGATTTCATCTTCCATCAAGTTCAGCGCAAAGGCTTCCACCGTGCCGCCATCAGTCTCAATTTCTAGCACTTCGCTGTAGCCAGCTTTACTGAGGCCGTGCACCCACGCCACGCCGTCACCAACGCGGATGACCACACCAGCGTCCTCTAGTCCTTCCGTCGCCTCCAGCTGCGCGATTTTTTCCCGCAGGCTTTTGGCTAGTTCTGTCACATCAATCTTGCTCATTTTTCCTCCTAGATTTTCTTCGCCCGCAAGTCGTTTAGTTTCTTGGCAATTGTCGCGTCCATCACTTGGGTCGGCGTGGTAATCTTCACCCCGCCGATCAACTCGGAACGGATGATTTCGCGCAGGCGCACCTGAGCGATGCGGTCGCTCGGAACCTCCGCATCAAGATGTTCGACATGCTGAGTAGCGCGGTCACTGGCATCTGTTTCGGGTGCGCGGGCTTCGCTCCGGGCGTCCTTTCTGGACGCTCGGGCTGCAGAGCGACCCTCCACAGATGTCAGCGACTCCATGCCCGAGTTAGATGATAGTAGTCGTTTAATCGCATCCTTTGTCGCCGCGTCCAGCGGTGTTGCGCTTTCCACCGTCGCCACAATCATCCCGAGCTCAGCCAATTTCGCCTCAATATCCTGCACCAACAGATCAACCTCTCGCTCGCGCCGCTCGGCTATGATCAGCGCCGCTAATTCATCAATCACTGCTGCGTCGCCCTTGAGCAACCGCTCGGCCGCGTGTCGTGCCAACTTTCGCCGAAGCGTCCGCGCCATGACTAGGCAACCTCCTTGACCGCAGTCGCGATCAGCTTGGCGTCTGTCTTAGTATCAACTTTCTCGTGCAAAACCTTGCCAGTCGCCTCGGCCACTAATTCCAGCGTTTCATTGTGCAATGTTTTCTTGGCCTGCTCAACTTCCTTAGCAATTTCCGCCTGCGCCGCGCTAACGATGGTCTCAGACTTGGCAGTCGCCTTAGCCGCAGCTTGCTCGACGACCGAGGCCGCTTCCTCGCGCGCTGCCGCCACGATATCACTGGCCTCCGCCCGAGCTTTTCGCATCAACTCGTTGGTCATTTTTTCAGCCTTATCAGCGTTATCACGCGCCGACTGCGCTGCCTTTTCGGCTGTGCGCATGTCTTTTTCGCGCTTGTCGAGCATCGCTGCCAGCGGTGGATATACCCACTTGCGTAGAATCACTAGCAAGATTAGAAACGCCACCGTTTGTAAAATCAGCAGCTTCCAGTCAATGCCCAGCGAACTGAACAGGTCAGCCTTTTCGGCCGCGTGCGCTTCGGCACTCGCAAATTGTGTCAATATAGTCTCCACAATTTACCTCTCAAATTACATAACTTTGCCGACGATAGCCGCCACGAAACCGATAATCGCCAGGGCGTCGATGAACGAAATACCGAGGATCATCATGGTGCGTAGATCGTTAATTTTCTCTGGGTTGCGGCCAGCCGCGTTCATCGCTGCCGCGCCGACGATACCAGCGCCGATCGCTGCCAGCGCAGCCGGGATGGCGTAGGTGAGTGCAAATGCTAATTCTTTCATATAATTTCTCCTTTATTTAATACTTTACTTTTCTAATCATTCGCCGCCGCGAGTTTCGTCGTATCAGCAGGTGAATGAGCATGATCAGTCGGCTCGTGCGTGTCGTGGTGAGCCAGCCCCAGCGAAATAAATACCGTTGACAGCATAAAGAAAATGTACGCCTGAATACCGCCGATGAACAGCTCGAACAGATAGAATGGCTGGAGGGCCGCCGGCGAGATATATTGCGTCAAAAAGGCGATCATGATCAGCAGCACCTCGCCCGCCAACACGTTGCCAAACAAACGGAAGCTCAGCCCCAGCAGGCGCGAGAACTCCGCCACCAGCTCCAGAATGCCGACAAACGCCATGATCGGATCGCGCAGTGGATTGACAAAATAGCGGCCCATATTACCCTTAAAACCAAGATATTTAAAGGCGTACACCTGCGCTGCAACAATTGTCACGATAGCCAGGCCAAACGTCATATTCAGGTCGGCCACACCACCGCGAAACAGCGGCGTACCATGACTACCCACGGTGATCGGCCCGACAATCGGTAGCAGCCCCAGCCAATATTGCGCCACCACGAAAAAGAATATAGTGATGCACAGCGGCGCCACTCGGCGCGCCCACGTCTCGTCCGGGATAACTTGGCGAACCGTGTTATATAGCCCATCAAATGTCCAGTGAACCAACTTCGTTGCAAAATTATGCTTTTTCTTGCCCAGCACCGCCGCCCGCGTCCGAAACATCAGCCACACCAAAACGATCAGCCCCAGCGCACCGAGCATGTGCGAATTGGTGATCGACACGCCCATAACATTCGCTACTTCATCAGCCTTGACTGAAATGTGCGGACCGGCACTGGCAAATAATTGCATCATATGTTTTTACGCTCCTTTTTTCGTTTCACACGCCCCAGCTGCTTATTTACCAGCAAGTACGCGCCCAAAAAGCCAAGCACCACACCAGCAAACATCAGCCACGGCTTCAAGCCAAACACGCTATCCAGCCACACACCCAACAGCGTACAGCCAATGCTCGGCACAAACATCCGCCACGTTGTGTCGCCGATCGTCCCGAGAATAACCCGAGCCGCCGCCACTTCCGTCGCTGTCGTTACGCCATTCTCAATATCTGGTCTCTCAGCCATTACTCTGTCACTATAGCAACATGCTATACTCTTGACAAGATGCCACGGCGAAATTACCCGAAAAACCAACCAAAATCAGCCCGAACGTTCGTCAAGCCGACGCTGACAACTGCCGATCACGACGCCTGCCGGCGCAAGCGCCGCTTCGCCACCGAGCAAATCGCCAGGCGAGCTGCCGATACGCAGGAGCTGGTGTCACCAAAGCTGGAGTTAGACGTGTACTATTGTCGAGGGTGTGACGGCTGGCACTTAACGAGTCGGGCGTCCCGAGACTAGAGTAGCATTGCCGAGGCACCGATGCTTATGCTACAATAGAGAAAAGCCATAAGGAGGGAAGTTATGAGCGAAGATAACACGGCCAATCACCAAGACGCTAAAGTCACCGTCTACAGCACCAGCTGGTGCGCATTCTGCCACACCGAGATGGAGTGGTTGAAAAAACTCGGCATTGATTTTGTCGCCAAGGACATCGAGGCTGATCCAAGTGCCAAAGAAGAATTGCTCAGCAAGAACGGCGGCAATTTCCAGGGCGTACCAGTGACTGATGTTTGCGGCGAGGTCATCCTGGGATTCGACCGGCCGAAGCTTCAGGATGCGCTGAAGAAGAATGGTTTGATAAGCGAGTAAATATCACTGATTGACGCCAAAAAACCTGCTGCCTAGGAACTTACTGGCAGCAGGTTTTTCATTAGTACACCCTTTATGCTGCGCCGATTTGCACCACCTCACCGCCAATTGCTTGACGGAAATAATTGTCGTGGCTGACGTACAGGATAGCGCCAGAATATTTCGCCAGTGCCGTCTCTAACTCCTCAATGCTCGGCAGGTCAAGGTGGTTGGTCGGCTCATCTAAAATCAGCAGCTGCGGGTCATTCGCCAGCATAGCAATGATCTGAAAGCGAGCTTTCTGGCCACCCGACAGGCGCGCCAGTGGCGTCATCCGATCCGCTTCAGTGAACAGATAATCGGCTAGTAATTGGCGAATCTTGGTCTCAGAAATCGGCAGGTCGCGGCTAAGATATAATTTCTCAATCGCCACCTCCAACGGATCCGCCAAATACCGCTCATCAATTTCTTGCTCGTACACGCCCACCCGTACCTGCGGGTCGAGGAAGAGGTTGCCGGAGTAGAGGATAGGGGCGGTTGCTGCGGTTCGGCTTCCAGTCATCTCCTCTAAGTCGAATACATCCGGCAACGCCGTCCGCAGAACCATCGACTTATCGGAGAGACTAGAATCCGAACCTCGCCGCTGCCCCAACAACATCCGAATCAGCGTCGTCTTGCCAGCGCCATTACGACCGCGCAGCTCCACCGCTTCACCCTCACGCAAATCAATATCCACGCCCTCAAACAATATCCGCTCGCCTACACCAACTGCCGCATCCTCAACTCGCACCAGCACGTGCTGACTACGACTGGCCGCGTCCTTCATCGAGAGCCGAATATTGCGCGCCTTGAACTTGCCGTAGCGCTCAGCCGACTTATAATCAA
>CAUVOB010000013.1:0-9869 GCA_963553465.1 uncultured Candidatus Saccharibacteria bacterium
TACCGACTGGGTCAACACCCGGCAGTGCCGATGCGACCGCCAATTTGGTGCGGCGACCAGCCTCGCGGGCAATGGCTTTGATTTCCACGGCGCCCGTTTCCATCTCTGGCACTTCCTGGCTGAACAAGAACCGCACAAATTCTTCATTACCGCGGCTCAAGATCAACTGCGGACCGCGACCTTCGCGCTCGATGTCCTTGATAAACACCTTGACGCGGCGGCCAACACCGTAGTACTCGCCAGGAATTTGCTCGGACTGCGGCATGATACCGACGGCCTTACCCAGCTCAATTCGCACCACGCGCGGCTCAACCCGCTGAATCGTACCGGTCACCACCGTACCAATCTTATCTTCAAATTCTGCCAGCACCACTTCGCGCTCCGCTTCGCGCAGCCGCTGCAAGATCACCTGCTTGGCGGTCTGAGCTGCCACCCGGCCAAACGTCGTCACGTTGTGGGTCTCGACTGTCACTTCGCTGCCCAGCTCAGCCGCCGGGTCAACTGTTTTAGCTTCGTCCAGGCTCATTTGGTTGACGTCATTTTCGACTTCTTCAACCACGGTTTTGACGACTGACACCACAGCCGTGCCGCTGTTGATGTTCAGACTAGCGCGCACCAACTGCTCACGCGTGCCGTTGTCACGCCGCCACGCTGCGGCGATAGCCTGCTCGATTACCTCTAGAACGGTTTCTTCCGGCAGGTTCTTTTCCTCGGCAATCGTCCGCACCGCCAACGTCAACTGCTTGATATTCAAATCTTCCATAGTAGCTCCTTTACGCTATATTATTATACTACGTTTCATTGCAAACGCCCAAGAGACGAAAAACTCCGACCTGATTGGCCGGATATGTTGGTAGTGTAGCATATCCAGGCGGGCAGCGTCAAGTTCAGCCATCTCATTCACCCATATCAGCCTGCGAACGGGTATACGGCTCTAGGAGCGGTAGCGGCGCATGGCTATCTATGCATCCTTTGACAAAAAGCATTGACATTTTCTACTAATAGTGATATATATATATCAGCCTTTTGACAATTTACCGTAAGTTTTGTCAACTGCGCTTCGCTGCCCTGGGTCGGATACCTACGGTGGCTTGAGGCGCGGAACGGCCGCACCTCAAAAAGTGGAAAGGACTCCTCATCATGTTGACAGGGCTGACTATTGTTATCGGCGTGACCATTGTTCTCGGGATCGTAATCACCGCGACCTCCAGGGATGATGGCTTCACGGCCGTGAGCGGGCTTATGTTCGCTATTTTCGGAACAACTTCACTGTTTTGGATAGCGAAAGGTACTATACAGTATCTCAGCAAGGACTCATCCTTGCTGTGGCTGTACAAGCCGATTGCCGCCCTGCCTGAATGGGTAGGCTACGTCGGCGTCGCGACCACCGCAACCCTCTGGGTGGTGGCTGTCGCACTGTTGGTGGATGACTACATCCACCTCCCCCGACGACGGAAAGGAGAACACTGCTGAGGTGCGGGGCGGGATTGACGTTGCTACGTCTCCCGCCCCACTCACATCACTGAACTTATGTCATAGAACTTATGACATCGCTGGCTGCTGGAGGTAGTGGCCGACGTCCGCTACCAGCTCGACCAGGCGATTAGAATACCCCCATTCGTTATCGTACCAGACCATGATTTTCACCATATTGCCACCAACGACCTTGGTCAGTGGCAGGTCAACGATGCCGGAATGTGAATTACCGATAAAGTCGCGACTGACCAGCGGCTCTTCACTGACACCCAAGATCCCTTGATAGAAACTATCAGCGGCAGCTTTCTTGAACACCTCATTCACCTGCTCGACTGTCACGTCGCGCCGCAGCAAGGCCGTCACGTCACTGAGAGATACCACCGGCGTCGGTACGCGTACACTGAGGCCGTCGAACTTGCCGATTAGCTGCGGCAGGGTTTTGGTCACGGCGATGGCCGCACCCGTCGTTGTCGGCACGATATTCTCGGCCGCGTTGCGACCCTCGCGAAGGTCCTTGGCCGGCGCGTCTTGCAATCTTTGGCTGGCAGTGTAGCTATGCACCGTTGTCAGCATCGATTTCTCGACGCCAAACTCCGCATCCAAAATCGCCATCACCGCGCCCAAGCTATTGGTCGTACAGCTGGCATTAGAAACTATCGGCGTCGCGTCCTTGATCTTGCTGTCATTGGTGCCCAGGACAATTGTATCGACGCCGTCGGACTTGGTCGGCCCGCTGATAACCACACGTTTAGCGCCAGCAGTCAAGTGCTTGCCCGCGCCGTCTTTATCGGTAAACAATCCTGTCGATTCAATTACCACGTCAATATTCATCTCGCCCCACGGCAAGTTTGCTGGATCCTTTTCCGCCAGCACTTTGACACTTTTTCCATCAACGACCAGTTCGTTTTCTGTAAAATCAACTTGGCGGCCGTATTCCCCGTAATTGCTATCGTGTTTTAATAGGTACGCCAGCGTCTTGGTATCCGTCAAGTCATTGATCGCTACGATCTCCACGTCACTGCGCTCCCAGGCAATCTTAAAGGCGCTGCGCCCGATCCGTCCGAAACCATTAATTGCTATTTTCGTTATCGCCATACAAGTATCCCTCCCGAGTAGCATTAGCTTTTTACTAATTATACTACAAAGTTGTATAATGAAACTATGACGTGCGAGGAACTACTACACCTAGCAACGCCGCAGTACGATGAAGTGCCGGTGCTGGTGTTAGATAGCGCCATTGACTACGCTACCAAAAAACACGCTGGGCAAAAACGCAAAAGCGGCGAACCGTACATCACGCACCCGCTGGCAGTGGCTGGGATTTTGGTGGAATGGGGCATGGATATCGACACGGTAATCGCTGGTGTGCTGCATGATACGGTCGAGGATACCGATGCGACGTTGGATGAGCTGGAGAGTTTATTTGGGCGCGACATTGCCTTTTTGGTTGATGGCGTGACCAAGGTGTCGCAGGCGCGCGCTGGCATGCGCAGCCTCGATAGTTACCTACCGCACACCAAAGACAACCTCGCCAAGCTGATGATTGCAGTCGGCGAGGATATCCGAGTGATTATTATCAAGCTGGCGGATCGACTACATAATATGCGCACACTCCAACACATGCCGCGCGACAAGCAGAAGAAAATCGCCCGCGAGACGATTGAGGTGTTTGCGCCGCTGGCGGATCGGCTGAATATGGGGCGCGTCCGCGTACAGTTGGAAGAGCTCAGTTTTCGGTTTTTGATGCCCAAGGATTTTCAACGCACTAAGAGCCTGATGGATAGCCGCCTCAAGAAAAGCCAGCGTAAGCTCGCCAAAGTCCGCCGCGACGTTACAGCGCGCCTCCAGAGCGAGGGTCTACAATTTGAGATGGATGGCCGGGTCAAAAGCGTGTATAGCTTGTTCAAGAAGCTCGACCGTGTTGGCGATATTGATAAGATTTACGACCTGATCGCCCTGCGCATCATCGTTGATGATTTAGCGACTGGCTATCTGGTGCTGGGTGTATTGCACGAGATGTACCAGCCGTTTTACGAGCGCATCAAAGATTATGTTGCCAACCCTAAACCGAACGGCTACCAAAGTTTGCACACGACAGTGCAGACGCCAACCGGTCAAATTGTCGAATTCCAGATCCGCACCCAAGACATGCACGAATACGCCGAGCGCGGTTTGGCGGCCAGCTTTCATTATAACGAACAAAAGATGTCTGACGCCTACCGACAGGGGCGAATAGCTGCGCTGCCGACGGATTTGGCATGGATTCGCGACCTGCAGGAAACGGCGGCCCGGGCACGCGAAGGTAAATCATTTGACTCAGAAAAATTCCGCATGAAGTTGTTCGAGGATCGAATCTTCGTCTATTCACCCAAAGGCGATATTTATGACTTGCCGCGCGGCGCCTTCCCTCTGGATTACGCCTATCGCATTCACTCCGACATCGCAGCACACGCCAGCGGATTTAAGGTCAATGGCGTCATGAAACCATTTACCTATGAATTACAACACGGCGACGTCGTCGAAGTCTTGACCAGCAAATCCGCCAAGCCCAAACCAGCCTGGCGCGACATGGTCATCACGCCGCACGCCAAAACCAAACTGCGTATGCAACTGTCAAAAAGCGGCGGCGTGCTAGCACATCTGACCGGGTTAACCGACGGCGTTTCGTCGTTGTTTCGACATAGATAGCAGTTGGCGGCTTTACGGTGCAATGTAACCTATACCCAACCCAGAAACTGTGACGGACATGATACCCCTATACTGGTACTGGCGGTGACATTCGCGAAACCGTCAGCCTCTCTGACAAGTCGATGGTTCTGCGGACAGCGTTGCCGGATGCATTCGACTTGGAGGAGATGGCTGACAGTCACTCTGCAACAAACACACATACCAGATTCTTGGTGAAACACGATGCCGCTTTGCTTTGCAAGATAGTAGTATTACGCCTGCTCGTTCCAGCGCTCAATCGCCGCCGCTATAACCTGCTTAGCAGCATCAACGCCAGCAAATTCTTTAACAATGGTCGAGCCTGGCTTTTTCAGATCCTTATAGTGATTAAAATGGAATTCAATTTGCTTAATCAGCTGCGCTGGCAAGTCCTCTAGCGACTGAATGGCGTTACCATTGTGGCGATCGTCGCTTGGCACCGCGATAATTTTATCATCGACTTCATCGTCATCGACAAACTTCATCACGCCGAGGATTCGCGCCTCGACCACCAGCCCGGTCGTTAGCGGCGTATCCGTCACCAACAGCACATCCAGCTCGTCGCCGTCCTCATCCAGCGTTTGTGGAATGAAACCATAGTTAGTCGGCTTAGCAAAAATTGCTGGATCAACCCGATCTAGCCGCATGACGCCAACGTTTCGATCCCATTCAATTTTATGATTTGACCCAGCCGGAATCTCCACGACAACGGTGATTTCGCCGTCCTGATAGCTTCCCGGGGTTAATACTTGGTTAAAATCTGCCATATACTACTCCTCTCTGGCTTTTTCTTGTAAATATTCACGAATTTGCAGCGCCGCCACTGCGCCCTCACCGACCGCCGAAGCGATTTGCATGGTTGCGCCCGAACGGACGTCGCCCGAGGCAAAGACGCCAGGGATATTGGTGTGCAAATGCCCGTCGGTGACGATGTGTCCGCCGAGGTCCAGTTCAACATCTGACTCCTTCAAAAACTGCGTGTTCGGGATGAGGCCGATGAAGACAAACAATCCATCTGCAGTAAACTCCTTCTGCTCGCCGTTCTGGGTTGATTTGACGCCGTAGAATTTGTCGTCTTTGACGATAATTTCATCAGTGGTCGCACCAATGTGGACGGTTATGTTGCCTGCATCGACATACTTTTGCAGCTCTTTTTGCAGGACGTCGCTGGCGCGTAATTCGCTGCGCACCAATAGGTCAACGTGGCTGGCGTAACGAGTTAGAAAGATCGCTTCCTGCACCGCCGAGTTGCCGCCGCCAACGACGATCAAGCGCTTACCGCGGTAAAACGCGCCGTCGCATGTCGCGCAATAATGCACGCCGCGGCCATACAATTCGTCTTCGCCTGGCACGCCCAGCTTGCGGTGATTTGAGCCAGTAGCCAGCAGCACCGCTTTGGCGCGCATCGGCTGACCATCAACTGTCAATTCCAATTCGCCGTCAACCTGCTTCAGCTCTGTCACGTCGCCGTACTCGATCTCCGCACCAAATCGCTCAGCCTGCTGCTGCAATTCTGACGCCAATTTCATGCCGGTCACACCCTCAGCAAAGCCTGGGTAATTGTCAATTTGATCGGTGATGGCCGCCATACCGCCAACCACGCCGCGTTCGTATAGTGTTGTCGGCACGTCTTCGCGCGATAGGTAAATTGCTGCAGTGAGTGCGCTTGGACCGGCACCGACAATGATAATCTCTTTAGACATTCAACCCCCTTGACCTATAATATCGCTTGATAACTTCTGGCATCTCCGGCCGTGGAATCTCCGCCGGTTTCTCGATAGCCATTACCACAAATTTAAGTGGTGCATTGGCAGGAATTTTATCGCCCTGGCCTTTATCGCCATAGGCTTTGTCAGCTGGAATCGTCAGTTCGCGCACACCGCCAACCTTCATACCAATCAGCCCCTCTTTCCAGCCCTGAATCACCGACGTATTCGTCGGGCCGTTTACCGTAAACGGTGCTTTCAATTTACCGCTGTTGATTGACTGATCAAAAATCTCGCCCTTGGCATTCCAGCCAATGTAATAAGCCGCAAATTTGGTATCACCCTTAACTTCTGCGCCGCCGCCCTCCACCAAGTCTTCTTTGCCCAGCTCTTTGACATCGCCCGCCTCAAACGCACCAACTCGCGAGCTAAACTCAGCAAATTTAGCGTAATATTTTTTGTTTAATTCCGCCGTCTGAGCGTCAACTTTCTTTTGCCACTCCGTGGTTGCTTTTTTATAGTCTTCTTGCGCCTGCTTCAGCTCGGCCTGGTCTTTGGCGTCATTGCCTGGCTGCACCATCATGGCAATGAACCCGCCAATTGTCCCAATCGCTAATGTCCCCGTGATGATCCATATACCGAGTCGCTGTCCCCTCGTCGCCATAATCCTCCTTTATCTTACCTTGAAATTATATCAATGTTTCCTCTCGGCCGCAATGTCATAACGTGCCAGCTCATCATCAATCCCCACGCCGGCTGTCCGTTGTAGCTTGAGCAAACTAGCATAAATACCGCCCGATTTTGCCAGCTGTTTCGGCGTACCGATCTCGTCGACCCGGCCATCTTTTAGCGTCACAATTCGATCTACTGTGGCAATAGTACTTAGCCGGTGAGCGATAATCAGCGTCGTCCGCCCCTTCATCAACCGCTCCAGCGCCTGTTGCACTAGATGCTCGCTCTTGCTGTCGAGATTGCTCGTTGCCTCGTCGAGGATGAGAATCGGCGCATCCTTGAGCACTGCCCGCGCGATAGCGATGCGCTGCTTTTGACCGCCAGATAGCTTGAGGCCACGTTCACCAATTTGCGTGTCATACCCTTTATCAAGCTCGCTGATAAAGTCGTGCGCATTGGCGGCCTTGGCAGCGGCGATTACCTGCTCATCCGTCGGCTCGTCGGCGCCATAGGCGATATTTTCACGAATTGTGCCGGAAAAGAGCGCTGGTTCCTGAAACACCGTGGCGATATGACGACGCAAACTCTTTTGCTGCACCGCGTCAATGGCCACATCGTCAATGGTAATCTCGCCACTATCTGGCTGGTACAAACGCATCAGCAAGTTCGTTAAAGTGGTCTTGCCGCCACCCGACTCACTGACGAGAGCAACGTGCTCACCGGGATGAAGCGTAAATGAGATATCACTCAACACTGGTTTTTGCATGGCAGAGGCGTAGCGAAACGAGACATTGCGAAACTCAACTGCTCCGCGACTCACAACTAGTTCCGGCGCGTGAGGCAGATCTTCAATTGCTGGGCGTAGCGTCATCACACCAACAAAATCCCGACTCCCAGCCAAAGCCTTCTGGAAATTATCAACAATGAAACTCATGTTAAACAGCGGCATCCGCAAATTATTAATCAGCGTGATCAATAGCACCATATCGCCGATCGAAAAGCGCCGTTCGGTCGTCTGCACAAAAATGTAGGCAAAAATCATAAAGAAAATGACCGACAACACCACGCCGCGCACGATGTCCATGCTGTGCCAGTAGCGTGATTGCTTGCGCGTAATGGCAATTGTTTTGCGGTAACGCTTGGCAAAGTGACGATATTCGAGCGACTCGCGGACATAGCTTTTGACAACTTTGATCTGGGCAATGACCTCGGCGAACCGGCCGCTGGCCATATCTGTCTCGTGATTTTTACGGTTCTGAAAGGTCTGCCACTTCTTGCTGGTCAGCGCCGTCAGCCACATAAATAGCGGATACATAATGACCACCATTACCGCCAACTCCAGGCTGTATACCAGAACGATGCCGATGGTGATACCTGTCGTGAGCAGCATCTGGAAAAAGTTATTGGCAAACATGTTCAGGAAATTCGTCGTTTCGGTAATCGCGCGGTTGAGGCGATTGATAATCGTCCCAGTCAGCTCGCCATCAAAATAACTTTGCGGCAAACTAAGTAAGTGATGATAGTACCGCGTTGACAGCTGCTGTTTGAGCCGCGTGGCCATCACGTCGCCCCAGTAACCGCCAAGGTTTCGCACCATCGTATTCGTCACGTCAAGCGCCAGCAACACCAGCGCCAAGAAAATCGCCTGCTCAATTCCCACCTTGCCGCCCTCAACCACTTTAACCATTAAGCTGGTCGCCCGCGAAATCACGAACGGCACCGCGATGCCGGTCAGCGCCACGATCACTGAGCTGACACTAACCCCGATGTAGTATCTGCCCATGCCGCGTGCATACCGGAGCATGTGAATCAGCGGCTTCATCAGACTATTTCAGCGCCCCACGCATCTTTGGCTGCGCGCTCAATTTGCTGCATCACCGGCGCGATATCATTATCCGCCAATGTTCGCTCGTGCGAGGTAAACGTCAGCCGCCAGGTTATCGTTTTCTGCGCCACATCATCCTCAGACTGATAAATAGTGAGTGGCTCGATCTGCACACTCATATCAGTGGTCTGTATGGCCTCATCCAAGGTCTGTAGTAGCTGCTGATACCTGACAGCGGATGGCACTTTGAGCGAGATATCGCGCGTCGTTGATGGATAACGGCTGAGTGGTTGGTAATGACTGCCCTGCCTAGCGTAGATAGCCTCCAAGCCAGCCGTGTCCAAGCTCACCGCTGCCACGTACGCCGGTAATTTGAAATTCTTGATGACCGACTGCTTCAGTTCACCGACCATGCCGATAAACTGCCCGTCAGTCGTCTCGACCAGTGCGCTGCGTGATTGGTCAAACGGTGCCGTAACTGGGAAATTAATCTCCTCTTCAATTGGCTTGAATACCAGCTCGGCACCAAGGTCATGTGCTAACTGCTCAACCAAGCGACGAATTTTATAAAATGGCGCACCCACTCCTGGCTTTTTGGCAGCATAGACGATGTCGGTGAACTGGCTGGCTGCTGGCAAGCCGTCTTCGCCTAGGCCATGCATTTTGCTGTGGCCCTTGCCCATCTCAAACAAGGCAAATTCATCATGCCCAGCCTTGATGTTGGCGTGAACCTTGTCGAGCAAACTCGGCAGCACCGTCAAGCGGTAATATTGTAAATCAGGACTGAGGGCGTTTGATAATTTGTATGCCTGAGTGATATCCTGCTCGGCGTTTTTCAGGATGCGTTCATGAACGAAACTGTAGGTCAACACTTCGTTGGCGCCAGCGCGCGATAGACTTTGGCGAACGGCGTTCTTTAGTTCACGACGCAGGTTTTTCGGTGCGGGTTTAATACTCCGACGCGGCAAATGACGCGGTAATTTATCAAAGCCATACAGCCGGCCAACTTCTTCGACGATATCCTCAGGCAGCTCAATATCGGTGCGCCAAAACGGGCTGTAGACCATCATGCCGTCCTCACCATACTCGCGCCCTTCATCAACGAAAAACTCAACGTTTCCTAGCAGCGTGTTCATTTCACCATCGGTAAAATTTACGCCGATCCGCTCTTCAACAAATCCACTCGACACCAACAGGCCACCGCACCAATGCATACCATCAGCCAACACAGACCGCAGAGACTGATGATTCTTAAACAGCACGGGACTAGCTTGTTCACCGCCAGTCATACCCATGAGTCGCTTGAGTACCGGGTCGGTTTGTGCCGGTGACTGACCCTTATTAAACCGCGTCAACGCATCGGTAAAAATGCCGTGGCGCATGGCCGTGCGGCGCAGCGCATACATATCAAAATTGGCGCACTCTAAAACGATGTTTTTCGTGCCATCCGAAACCTCAGTGTCGGTGCCGCCCATAATTCCCGC
>CAUVOB010000014.1:0-4483 GCA_963553465.1 uncultured Candidatus Saccharibacteria bacterium
CTACCCCAGCAATTCGAGCCATGCTTAACCCTGCCTTTGCTTGTTCTTAGGTTTTCTTTTGTTGATGACATACAGGCGGCCTTTGCGGCGCACTAGCTTGTCACCTTTCTTGGGATCTTTGTCGATCTTCTTGACACTTGCACGAACTTTCATAAAGTGCTCTGAAATCTCCCTTCCCGAGTAAACCCGAGATTATCGTTAGTATTATGACGAGCGCCGCGTGTTTCTCGCCACGTGCGCTGGTCGCTCCTCCTTGAGGCGAAAGACGATGCGACCCTTTGTGAGATCGTAAGGAGTCATCTCGACTTCCACCCTATCACCAGGCACCAGGCGGATGTAATTCTTGCGCATCCGTCCCGAAATGTGCGCGATGATACTATGGCCATTCTCCAGTTCCACCCGAAATTGGGTATTAGGCAGTGCTTCCACCACCTTACCAATCATCTTGATGACTTCCTTTTGACTCGCCATAAGTTACAGTTGTCAATTATACCGTATCGTCTCGGCGATTACAAGAGGGACGAGCGTCGTTTTTTCGACTTTTTCTTGGTCAGTTCGTCTGGGTCAAAGTCGTCATAGGTAACCATCAGAGCGCGCGAGTTGAGCTGGCGCAGTGACTCGAGGCCGACCGAGACCACGATGAGCAGCCCGGTACCACCGATCGACAGACGCGAGCCGCGGATTGCCGCCAGGTGATACATCAAATATTCAGCGACAAACGGCAAGATAGCAATGATACCAAGAACGATTGAGCCGAACAAAATCAAGCGATTGACGGTGCGCATCAGATACTTTTCGGTTTGTTCACCGGGCCGAACACCCTCGATAAAGCCGCCCTGCTTTTGCAAGTTCTCAGCGATTTCGTTGGCGTTAAAGACGATCCCGGTGTAGAAGTAGGTAAAGGCAATAACCAGGAGGAAATACAGTGTCGGGTAAATGAATGCCTCCCAGGTGCTGCCGGTAAAGGAGCCCGGGTTGGGCGCTTGGAACCACGTGATCAGGGTGTTGGCGGTGTTCTGTAGATTTGGGTTACCCGAGGCTTTCATGACTTGGCCGATGAATTGCGGCAAGCTGAGGAAAGCAACGGCAAAGATGACCGGAATGACGCCAGCAGCGATTAGCTTGACCGGCAGGATGCTCTTGATGCCGCCGTAGCTGGAGTTGCCGTGGATACGCTTGGCGTAATTGATGGTGATGACGCGCTGGGCTTCATTAATTTTCACCAGGAAGTAGAGAACGATGAGTGAAGCGATAGCCATGATCACCACCAGCCAAAAGACGGTTGGATTCACTGGCAAGGTAAACCAGTTAAAGACATTCAGGCCACCAGCCGAAGTGTTGCCGAGCGACGAAATGAGCGAACCAAGCATCTGCGGAATCTGGCTGATGATACCAGCGAAAATCAAGATCGAAATACCATTACCGATACCCTGCTCGGTGATCAATTCACCCAGCCACATGAGCAGTACCGAACCAGCCGTCATCGCCGTCACGCCAACTGTCCACTCGAGCATCGTCGGGTCGCTCAGCGTGGTCGTACCACCAGCTAGCACCGTCTGGCGCAAGAGGAAGATAAAGGCGATCGACTGGACGATAGCCAGTGGGATGGTCAGCCGCCGCGTCCACTGCTGGATCTTGCGCCTACCTGATTCGCCGTCCTTGTGTAGCTCTTCGAGCTTCGGGATGGCCTTGGTGAGGAGCTGAGTGATGATACTAGCGGTAATGAATGGACTGAGCCCAACGAGCACGAGTGAAAAGCTCGCCAGCGCGCCACCCGAAAGCAAGTTCAAGAACCCACCGAGGTCGGTTTGCCCCAGCGCTGCTGCCAGTGCCGTCTTCATCTGTGTCGGATTCGCTAGCGGCACCGGAATATGCGCCAGCATTCGATACACCACAATAATCCCCACCACAATGGCCAGGCGTTTCTGCATATCTTTATTTTTCAGCGACCGGAAAATTATTCTCCAATTCATGTTTTAGCCCCTCATAGTCACTAACAATTCTTAACTCTGTTAATTATACATGACCGCGGCCAATATTTCCATACTAAAAACATAACATAAAGCACATGCGCTATAATTGAAATAATAACATAACGCAAGATTGAGGTGTCATATGCAACAGCAGCCCGAAACTCCAGTAACTCCATCGCCAATGCCGCAGCTAAGCCCAGAATTACCGCCACAGTATCCACCAAAGAAAAGTAAGCTATGGCTGTGGATTACGCTGGCGATTGTCGGCGTGTTGGTGATAGTCGGGATTATTATAACAATTATTATTGTGTCGAATAACTCCGCTTCTTCAGCTGATACAACAACTTCACGTCAGCGAGCGACCAAGCCTGATAGGAAGAATAATGACAATGAGGAGGAGGATGAAGACAATCAACAAGGCTCAGCTACGAAGGCCACAAAATGCCTAACGTCTACAGATTTTCGAAGATCTGGCTATACACACGTAAAGGATGGCTATTTTGTGTTAGAGAACGGCAAATTTAACTTTCGTAGCATTCTCTTCAAGCCAGATTCAACCCAATACCAACGTGGGACTTCCAACGTTGAGATGGCTAAGCTAGGGGTGCTTTACAAATTTAATACTGACAAGCAATTTTCGATTGAACTGGTCCCTAATGAGACGGGTGAGGGCTCAAAGCTGGCTTTGGAGCGTGCCGATAAGATTAAGCACGATTTGGTATCTAATGGAATTCCAGAGCGTAAGATTGCTGTTTCTGAGCCAATAGTCGCTACCCATGATACTAGCGATGATACGGCCAACAGGCGTGTAACGATTTATCTCGTTGCACCGCAGAAATGTAGCGAAAAGTAATCCGACTCACCAAGATAAAAGAAAATCCCCTTCTTTTACGAAGGGGATTTTATAGTCACCAAAGGAAGATTATTTTTCTTCGGCTTCTTTCATGCTTTGGCGTAAGGATACAGCGACTTTCTCAAATGAGCCGCCGGCTTTTTCAATCGCTGTAACGACTGATTTTGAGGCAGCTTGTACTTTCAAGTCAACCTTAGCTTTCAATTCACCGCGGGCGATCACCTTGACCGTGTGAAACGGCGTGGCGATGTAGCCTTCGGTAAACAGCAGGGCGTTGTCAACGGTTTTGCCATCAAAGACGTTCAAGTGATCCAAGTAGACGACCTGAGCTGGTGTGCGCAAACTCTTAAAGCCGCGAGCTTTTGGCACAGCCTGAGCCAGTGGGCGCTGACCACCCTGGAACATGACGCGAAGCTTTTTACCAGTGCGGGCGTTCTGACCCTTGGTACCACGACCAGCGGTTTTGCCCTGGCCAGCGGCGATACCGCGACCAACGCGCTTTTTATTCTTGTTTGCTGAAACTTGGAGATCGTTGTATTTCATTACTTAGCCTCCTTTTTAGCAGTTTTTTTGACTGGCTGAGCATTGAGCCACTCCTCGCGTGGAACCAGTGATTTCAATGCTTCAATAGTTGCGTAAGCGATGTTCACCTTGTTGGTTGAACCGAGCGACTTGGTGAGTAGGTTGCGAACACCAGTTACACCGATGATCTGTCGAACAACACCACCAGCGATGATACCAGTACCAGGAGCAGCTGGCTTGATCAGCACGCGGGCGCCCGAGAATTTAACTTCGCTATCATGCGGAATCGTCTCGCCGCTCAGTGGCAAAGTGATCAAATGCTTCTTAGCAACTGAGGTTGCCTTAGCGACAGCAGCTTGCACGTCGGCACCCTTAGCCACACCAACACCAACCTTGTCTTTGCGGTTGCCGACAACCACCAACGCCTTAAAGCGGAAGCGGCGGCCACCTTTGACCACGCGGGACACGCGGTCAATGTTGATTACCAATTCTTCAAACTCTTTTGGTGCGTCATCACGCACATTTCGCCGGTCATCGCGGCGACCACCACGCGGACTGCGAGGCCGGCGGCCTTCTGCGCGTGGGGTAGTATTTGCAGCTTGTTCTGCCATACTAGAACTCCAATCCTTCTTGGCGCGCAGCATCAGCCAATGCTTTCAAGCGACCAGCGTACTGGCGGCCATTGCGGTCAAAGACCACTGCGCTAATTTTACTTTTCTTTGCTTTCTTGGCAATTTCGGTACCGATGGCAGCACATTTTTCGCTCATCGTACCTTTTGCTTTGGTGCCAACGGTGGTTGCGGCAGCCAATGTCTTGCCAGCGACGTCGTCGATCAGCTGAGCACTGACGTGCATGTTGCTGATGGTGACGGTTAGGCGTGGGCGCTCTGCAGTGCCTGAAACTTTCGCGCGAACGCGGTTTCTGCGAAGAGCTTGGTTGAGTAATTTCTTGTTTTCAGCCATGATTACTTACCTGTCTTTCCTGCTTTGCGCAAAATTTGCTCGTCAGCATACTTGATACCCTTGCCCTTGTATGGCTCAGGCTTCTTCAGCCCGCGAATTTCCGCAGCGACTTGGCCAACTTGCTGTTTATTGATACCGCTAACGATGATGGTCATCTTTTCGTTGGTAACGG
>CAUVOB010000015.1:0-4410 GCA_963553465.1 uncultured Candidatus Saccharibacteria bacterium
ATGGAATCGACGATCACCAGATTGTACTGGCCAGTCTGAATGGAGGCGGCGATGTCTTCGGCGCTATTACTGGAAGCCAGCTGCAAGTTCTCTGAGTCGACCGCGCCCAGCCGCTCAGCCCGCAATTTGACCTGCGATACCGACTCCTCGCCGCTGACATACAGCACTGGTTGCTGCCGAGCGATGAATGCCGCGACTTGCGCCAGCAGGGTACTTTTACCAATCCCCGGCTGCCCTGCCACCAGCACCACGCCGCCTGGCAAAAAGCCACCACCGAGCACTGCGTCAAGGTCGGCGATGCCGGTTGCCAGCCGCGTCTGTTTGGTTTCGGTGGCCGTTTCGCTGAGCTTGAGCGCAGTCAGCGCCTTACCTTTACCGCTGCTGCGAGCTACCGCCGAGGCACCCGTCTCAACTGGCAGTTGCTCAACCAACGAATTCCACTCGCCGCAATTTTCGCACTTGCCGACCCACTTTGGATAGCTGGCACCGCACTGTTGACAGATAAATTGTGATTTTGCTCGCGCCATCATTTGACCGCCTTTTGACTGTCGAGGCTTTGATTGAGCTGATCAATCTTGCGCCCCAACGCATTTAATTTTTCAACATCAGTGTTATAGGCATCGACCTTGCCCTGGATGGTCTGCTGTTCACGACGAAGCGCCAGACCGCGCTGGCTCAGCCGGGTTCGCTCAGCCTGAAACTCAGCTTGCGTCTGAAAACCGCCCGTCGTCGCCCGCTGATTGAATACCGCTACATCTTGGTTATAGGCACTAACGCGTGCACTGTACGACGTCGTTAGCTGCTCAATTTCGCGCTTCCGCTTATCGAGACTAGCCGCCAGCGCGTCAGCCTCGGCCTCGGCGCTGGTGAACTTTTGATTATACTGGGCATGCAATTTTAGTAGCGCCGCTCGATTGCTAAAGTACTCGGCATAATGCGCCTCCAGCTCCGACCCGAGATCGGCAAATTCCGTGCCCAAAATCGAATGCAGCTCATTGGCGCGCGTACCCGGCTGTGCCCGTTCATAATACGCCATCCGCTCCTCCAGTTTTTTGGTCTTGACCTTGGTATAAGCCGCCTCCAGTAGCTCGCCCAGCCGCCGACGCTGCTCCGCCGAATAGCGCGACCACGCTACGTGCAGCATTTCGTGAGCCGCCGTTACCTCTTTGATGCCGTCTAGCTCCGCGTTCTGCACGTTGTAAATGTGGATGGTCTCTTTGGCGTGAGAATAACAGCCGACGATCGGGCTGGCCTGTTCGACACGACGACAATCGTGATTAAACTGCGTAGCGTTTTCTAGTCGCGGCTGTGCGAGATAAAAGCTAAATTTGGCCTTATCAGTCATCGTTGCCCGTTGCGCCAATGTTGCTATGTCCTGGCTCGGTTGATACTGCCAGACTCGAATGTGATCCAGCACCAGCTGGCGATTGAGCACCAGCCAGCTACCACCGGCCACCAGCCCCACAAACACCACGACACCGAGGAAATTACGCAGCCTGAACATTGATCACCACCTCACGATTTTTCGTGGTTGCTACCAAGGCCACACCGGGACGGGCCTGATCAGATAACAAAACGTCGCTGAGTGGATCAGCCAACATCGTCTGAATCGTCTGCCGAAGTACCCGCGCGCCACGCTGCTCATCAAATCCGTTGTCTATGATACAACGTTTAGCGCTCGGCGTGATGACCAGCGTCATCTGCTGCGCTTGCACTGCCTCTTTAAGCTCGCTCACGAGATTATCAAAAATCTTACCCACCACCTGCCGAGTCAAGCTCTTGAAATTCACCACCGCATCAAACCGCCCGATTAGCTCCGGCCGCAGTAGCTCCTCCAGCTCGCGCCGCGCCGCTCGGGCATTGCGCTCATTGATATCATCCGCCCGCGAACTATCATCGCCATGCCGGCCAAAGCCTAGCTCACTGTCGCGCACCATCGCCTCAGCGCCGACATTGCTGGTCAAGATCACAATGGTCTGTCGAAAGCTCACTGACCGACCGCGCGAATCGCTGAGCTTGCCGTCTTCTAAAATCTGCAGCAACAAGTTCAGTACATCTGGATGCGCCTTTTCGATCTCGTCAAACAACACCACGCTGTACGGCTGCCGGCGAACCTTGTCGGTCAATTTGCCACCCTCATCATAGCCGACATAACCAGCCGGCGCGCCAATCAGCTGACTGGCCGTATGCCGCTCCGAAAACTCACTCATGTCGATCTTGATCAAACTATTGTCGCCGCCAAACACTTCCCGTGCCAGTACGCGAGCCAGCTCCGTCTTGCCCACACCAGTCGGCCCGAGGAAAATGAACGACCCAAGCGGCCCCGACCGCCGACTCAGCCCAGCTCGCGCCCGGCGAATGGTTCGCGCCAAGGTCGCCACGGCCTTCTCTTGACCAAGCACCGACCGGCCCAGCCGCTGCTCCAGCGCCACCAGATCTTTACGCTCATTCACCGTCACTTTTTCCGCTGGCACGCCAGCCATCGCCGCCACCGCTCGCCGCACGTCATCCTCGGTCAGTCCCGGTAATGCTGGATCGTCAGCCGGTAGCTGCTTGGCCTGCTGCTCCAGTTGTTTGATGCGAACCTTTAGTTCAGCCGCGCGTTGATATTGCTCAGCCTCGACCGCCGCATCGAGCTTGCCGGTCAATTGTTTGATCCGCCGCGCTAATTGCTGCTGCTTGGTTAGTTTAGCCGGCCGCCGTGTACTAACCAGCGCCGCCGCCTCATCAAGTACGTCAATCGCCTTATCCGGTAAATGACGCTCTGTCACGTAGCGCTGACTGAGGGCCACGCTCAACTCGATCATCTCATCAGAAATCTGCAGTCGATGATGTGTCGCCAACCGGCCGGCTAGCGCCCGCACCATGGCCACCGCTGCCTGCTCACCCGGCTCCGCTACCGTCACCGCCTGAAACCGCCGGCTGAGAGCTGCGTCTTTTTCGATGTGCTTGCGGTATTCGTCAAACGTCGTCGCCCCGATCACTCGCACTTCGCCACGCGCCAACGCCGGCTTTAGGACGTTCGCCGCGTCCATCGACCCCTCGGCCGAGCCAGCCCCGACTAGCAAATGCAGCTCATCAATGAACAACATGATCTCCTGGTGATTACGCGCTGCGGCCACGACTTTTTGTAAGCGCTCCTCAAACTGGCCACGAAACTTTGTACCGGCAACCATAGCCGTCAGGTCAAGCTGAATCAGCCGCTTACCGACCAGAAACTCCGGCACCGTCCCTGCCGCAATCCGCTGTGCCAAGCCCTCGACCACCGCGGTTTTACCGACGCCCGGCTCACCGATCAGCGCTGGGTTGTTTTTACCGCGCCGCCCCAGCACCGTGATCAGCCGCTCCGTCTCGGCTTCCCGACCGACCACTGGATCGAGCAGTCCGCTCCGCGCTCGCTCGGTCATGTCAACTCCGTACTGGTCGAGAATCTTGAGATCAGCCGACCGACGAGCATGCGGTGCCGCACTCTCCTTCGACTCGTCCTGTATGGCTTCCAGCTGCTGCCGATCAAACACGTCCTCCAATGTACCACGCAGCTCCTCCAGATCCACATTCATATCACTGAGTAGCTTCGTTGCTCGAGCCTTGTGCTGTAACAGCATGCTATAGACGATGTGCTCGGTACCGATGCGCTCCTGCCCAAACTCCGTCGCCAGCTGCCAGGCGGTCCGTATCATCTCCAGCACCTCGGCGTTCATCCCTTTGTGAACAACCACCACCACGAACGACTGCGCGGTTAAGCCCAGCGCCAATTCCGCCCGATCCAAGGTCACGCCATTCTCCGCCAAAATTTTCGCGCCTAGCGATGAGTTTTGCGCCAATACCCCGAGCAGCACATGCTCAGTGCCGACATACGGACTACCGCTATTATGCGCCAATAGCCCGGCGCGCTCTAAACTGGCCTTGGCGGTATCAGTCAGCCGAGATTCCAGTTCAGAAAAATCTTCCGGCATATCGCCCTCCTTTCGTTTTTGGCGATTGTCAGAAAGCAGCCTATTCTGCCACCTCCTCAACCGCGCTCATCAAGCTATCCTCAATGTTTTTGCGAGGTTTTGTTTCAGGTTTAGCAGCCGCCTTTGCCTCGATGTCTAGCTCATAGCCAGTCAGCCGACTTGCCAAACGAACATTCTGCCCAGCCCGGCCGATGGCCACTGACTGCTGATCATCGCTGACGTAGACGGTTGCTCGCTTTTCGTCTTCATTGACCGTTACACTCAATACTTCCGCTGGGCTCATAGCATTGGCGATGAAGCCAGCCGCGTCTTCCTCAAACGGAATGATGTCAATTTTTTCCTGCTCGCCAATTTCGTTCATCACCGCCTGAACACGCGTTCCGTGGCCACCGACGAAGGTACCGACTGGGTCAACACCCGGCAGTGCCGATGCGACCGCCAATTTGGTGCGGCG
>CAUVOB010000016.1:0-4358 GCA_963553465.1 uncultured Candidatus Saccharibacteria bacterium
AAGTTCGAGCACTATTATTATCACGCGTAGCCGAGGCGGCTGAACCGCGCAGTGTCTTGCGAAGCGCGGAGCTGCGGGAACTATATGGCGTTATCGCGACATTGCCAGCCGAAGAACGCGGAGCGTTTGGTAAAAAGGTTAATGAATTGAAGCAGGAATTGGAACGGTTGGTTACGGCTCGTGAAGCTGAATTATCAAAAGTTGACCTGCCGCCAATTGACGTGACGGCGCCGATGGACGTCAATGCTCCCCGGCCTGAATTACTGCCGAGTGAGCGCGGTACGATTCACCCGCTGAGCGCCGAGATTGAGCGTATTTCTGACATTTTCAATCGCATGGGTTTTGTGACGGAAGAGTCGCGTGAAATTGATGATCAATTTCATATGTTTGAGAGTCTGAACTTTCCAAAGGGTCACCCGGCGCGCGATGATTACGATACGTTCATGACCGAGGAAGCTGATGCTAGTGGTGACCGCTTGATTGCCCCGGCGCACACCTCGACCATGCAAAACCGCGTTCTGAAAAAATATCATGGTAATTTGGAAAAAGGCGAGGCGATCGCTGCTATCGTGCCCGACCGGGTGTTTCGCAACGAAGACCTGGACGCGCGGCACGAGCACACGTTCTATCAAGTCGAGGGCGTGTATGTCGCCAAGGGCGTCAACGTCGGCAATCTCATCGCCACGCTGCAAGAGTTTTTGCAGGAATATTATGGCAAGAAATTGGATGTGCGCGTCAATCCGTTTTATTTCCCGTTCACTGAACCGAGCTTTGAATTTGCGCTGAGCTGTCCATTCTGTGAAGGCAAAAATCCGGATTGTAAAGTTTGTTCAGGCGAGGGCTGGATCGAACTCTTGGGCTGCGGCATGATCCACCCGAACGTGCTGAAAGCTGCTGACATCAACCCGAATAAGTACACCGGTTTTGCCTTTGGCTGCGGCATCGACCGGCTGGTGATGATGAAATACGGCATTGAGGATGTGCGGCATTTTGAGAGTGGACGATTAGACTTTTTGGAGCAGTTTTAATTAAGTCATTAGTCCATTCGGAGATATGTGATGATTAAACGCAACGTCTTTCTCTACAACATCACCAATCGTGACGATGAGGGATACGGCAGCTACCCATTTGAGGATGTTCTCCGTGATTTGATGAATCTCGAAGAAGACGATAGGAATTGGCAGTACAATCCAAATGATGATGAGTCGTTCATGCGGCTTTTGCAGTTTGATAAGTTACATAAAACCAGCGAACTATCCAAATGTTACGCGGGCATCATCGCCGTGTATGGGTCAAATGTAATTACCATAGGTAGGGACGATGATGATCTCGTCAAACGCTATCCATTGCCTGATGGGCAGCTGCCGGTACAGGTGGTACATTTCCTGTACTATGCTGACAAGGGAGTTATGGCGTTAGAATACAACCGAAATGTTGCCACAAATGTAAAGATTTTAGCCTACATAAATAATCGCATCACAAAGCTCTCACTTTCTGAAAAGGCAGCATTTATCGGGACGGTGGTTTGCCATCCCGATGCCATCGAGTTAATCAGGCGGGCGCATCGTATAAAATCCGCGAAAATATTTGTTCCTCGTGAAGCCATAGAGCACAATAATAAAATTAGCCAACTAGCGAAAAGTTTATTCTCTGCACCCTCGATCGATAATCGTACTGATACACTTGGTACTATCGTCATTGATTTTCGGCCGAGTAGGGGTAAGTTCCTGTCTCCTGGCGCGTACATTGATCACTATGTGAAGGAATTTCCGGGCGTCGAAAAGCAGGTCTACGACGTTGAAATTGAAGAAGGTATGGAGGTAACATCGGTTAATATCATGCAGCCGCAGTTCAAGAATACTATCGAACTGCCAGACAGCAGCATCGAAGATCGAGAAGAGTATGACAAGCAGGTGTTTGGTAAAATTCACGAGGTATATAAAGCGGCCGCCAATGTCATAACGGGAGCGAACAATGTGGACTAGGCGATGGAGCTCTATTGGGCTAGTGCTGATCATACTGGCGTTATTTTTTGGGGTGTCATTCGGCATGCAAGAGATTGTGAAGATGGTGAAGCCTGACATTATGAAAGTTAACCCGTGGGATGTATTTGAGGGCATAATAACCATCCCATCATATATCGTTATTGTGTTATTGGTGTTGTTGCCGTCGGGGTCTCGATATAACCTGAGGCTGTCAATATTTCAGCGCTCCAGTTACGTGCGTGAAATTATTATCTCCGGTCTCCTGATCATTCTCGTGATGGCCGTAGTGGGATTTGTGGCGTACGACCCAACAGACAGCCCGACTCGTAATCCTTGGAATGACTTTAATTGGGGAAATTATCTGAGCGTGATTTTTTGGGGAGTTATCATATTTTTGTATAATGTACTGCTGCGGTTAGGTGGTGGGACTAGGTGTAGATCTGATAAAAACGTAGTTTGATTATCCCATACAGATATCTCGATAAGGCCGTGTAACTATTTCTGCCGACTCAAGGCCGAGTTTGGTTTCAATGTCACTAATCATCACTAGAGCACTAGTCTCATCATCTGATAAAACCTCAACCGGAAAGTCTGGGGATTGGAAAGCATTAAGCTTACGGTGTTAGCTTATATAAGCAATAGTTGAAGTCTCCGTCGAAGAATATAAAATTATTTGGTTGACTATACAATGAGAAGCAAGAGTCTATAATTTTACCTGATCCATCTTCTGCGCCAACTATCGGAGAAGCTTCACTTGAGCGGCTCATTGGGTCGTACAATACAGACCGCGTCTTAAAAAGACATACTTCACCAGCAAAGCATCTATCTTCAGTCACGATGTAAAAGAAATCGTATGACCCCATAGGCAGATTAGTAAATTCAAAATGACCACGTGAGGCGCACTCATGAAGCTTGCCGGTAAATTTCTCAATAATAGTATGATGATTATCCATAATCAATGACATATTATAAAGGAAAAGTGGCTTTTTGTACGGAAGCCACAAACCGCTTGGTAGGAATCAGCCGTGGTAATCACGGTAGTCGTTGATGACCTCACCGTTCACGCGCATGTACTCGACCCCACCGTCCTCATTCACGACGATGTGGTCGTGCGGCCGTGCGCCGGGCATGCCACCGGGGAAGATGTTGGTAGTACCGTCATCGTTCTTGTCCCAGTACATGACCTCTCCACCGATGCGGCCCATACCACCCTCGTACTGGCTGTTGGTTCCCATAATAACTCCTCTTGGAGTCGAGCAGAGAAAAGCTATTCTCCGCAAAGTGGAGCGTCTCAAACCCAACGTCTGGGTGAAACGCCGGCCCCTGCGGGTGCAAAGGCTGATATATATATCAATAATAGAACAAAACGTCAATGGATTTTGTCAAAATTATGGCATAAAACAGTAAATTACCTCTGCAGTAATAGTTTAACCATAGTACTAAACTTAGTAGAAAGTTGTGAACATAACGCGGGACGTAGTCTTATGTTGTATTTTGCTTGAGCTTAAAATTATTTGGTATAATTATCTTAAAAGGAGTAGAATTATGAACCATACAATTTTCGACGACATTGTATCAGGCACTGTAAAATCATGGAAGGTTTGGGAGGACGAGCAGTTTTTGGCGTTTCTCACGCCGTTTCCAAATACCCCGGGGGTGACAGTGGTCATTCCAAAGCGCAACCCGGGCGATTATATTTTTGCGATTGACGAGACGCTGTATCTCGAGTTTATGCGAGCAGTGCGCCAGGTGGCGCGGCTGCTGGAGCGCGCGTTTGATACACCGCGGGTAGCGCTGGTATTCGAGGGGACGGGCGTGGCGCATGTGCATGCTAAGCTGTATCCGCTGCACGGTGACTTGGCAGGGCGGACTGATGTCTGGGCAGAGAACGCAGAGTTTCACGAGAGCTATCGTGGTTGGCTGACGACGACCGAGGGGCCAAAGATGGATGAGGCCGAACTAGACCGGATCCAGGCGCAGATCATTGCTGCTCAAGGGTAATATTTGACTACGCGGTTGATTAGAATGGTATACTGATATATATGAAAGTCAGCCTAAACATTATCAAACAATTGATTAATTTTGAATTACCACCAGTGGATGAGTTGGTGGCGCGGGTCAATCAGCAGCTTGGCGGTGTCGAAGCAGTGATTGACCTCAAGGCCAGATATGGCAGCGCGCGAATCGTCCGGGTGGTCGAATGCGCTAAGCACCCTAATGCTGATCGACTGAGCGTGACCAAGATTGATGATGGCGGCGTGGTAGCGGATGTGCCGCGTGATGAGAACGGTCTGGTGCAGGTGGTTTGCGGTGCGCCAAATGTGCATGCGGATATGTGGGCTATTTGGCTGCCGCCGAAAAGCACGGTGCCGG